>JAFSEP010000005.1 GCA_017435665.1 Clostridia bacterium
GGCTCTGCTCAGCAGGTTTGTGACGAAATGATAAAATCCGGCATAAAGGCTATCTGGAATTTTGCTCCCTGCAAATTGAATGTGCCTGATGAAATATGCTTAAGGCAGGAAAACCTGGCTTTATCGTTGGCATATCTTAACAGCCAATTAATCCAATAAATTATTTTAGGAGGACATAAAATGGAAACCAAAGCTTATGAAATTGTTGACAGTGTAGAAAAGCTTCAGGAAGCTATTTCTCGCACAAGAAAGGCTCAGCAGGAATTTGCAACCTTTACACAGGAACAGGTGGACAAGATTTTCCTTGCAGCCGCTTCTGCAGCTAATAAGGCAAGAATCCCTCTTGCAAAGATGGCAGTAGAAGAGACAGGCATGGGTGTTGTTGAAGATAAGGTTATCAAAAACAACTATGCAGCCGAATATATCTACAATGCTTATAAGGATACAAAGACCTGCGGTGTTATTGAAGAGGATAAGGCATTCGGTATTAAGAAAATCGCAGAGCCTATCGGTGTTGTTGCCGCTGTTATTCCCACAACCAACCCCACATCCACAGCAATTTTTAAGTGTCTTCTTGCTCTTAAAACAAGAAATGCAATCATTATTTCTCCCCACCCCAGAGCAAAGAACTGCACAATTGCCGCTGCAAAGCTTGTTCTCGAAGCAGCAGTATCAGCAGGTGCTCCCGAAGGGATTATTGATTGGATTGATATTCCGTCCCTTGAAATGACAAATACAGTTATGAAGGAAGCAGATATTATCCTTGCCACAGGCGGTCCCGGTATGGTTAAGGCTGCTTATTCAAGCGGTAAGCCGGCTCTCGGTGTTGGTGCAGGTAATACTCCTGCAATTATCGACGACAGTGCAGACATTCTTCTTGCTGTTAACTCAATTATTCATTCAAAGACCTTCGATAACGGTATGATCTGTGCTTCAGAGCAGTCTGTTATCGTTATGGAAAGCATATACAACGCCGTTAAAGAGGAATTTGCTGCAAGAGGATGTTATTTCCTCAATGCCGCAGAAACAGAAAAGGTAAGAAAGACAATCATCATCAACGGTGCTCTTAATGCTAAAATTGTCGGTCAGAAGGCTGCTAAAATTGCAGAGCTTTCAGGTGTGACAGTTCCTGCAGGCACAAAAATCCTTATCGGTGAGGTTGAAAGTGTTGACATCAGCGAAGAGTTTGCCCACGAAAAGCTTTCTCCCGTTCTTGCCATGTATAAGGCAAAGGATTTTGAGGATGCACTCACAAAGGCTGAACAGCTTGTTGCTGACGGCGGTTACGGACATACCTCTTCCGTTTACCTTAACGAAGTTACCGAAACAGAAAAGCTTTCAGTATTTGCCGCAAGAATGAAGACTTGCCGTATTCTTGTCAATACACCTTCATCACACGGCGGTATCGGTGACCTTTACAACTTTAAGTTAGCACCGTCACTTACACTTGGTTGCGGTTCATGGGGCGGCAACTCCGTTTCTGAAAATGTAGGCGTAAAGCATCTTTTAAATATCAAAACAGTAGCAGAAAGAAGGGAAAATATGCTTTGGTTCCGTACACCTGAAAAGGTATATATCAAAAAAGGCTGTCTGCCTGTAGCTCTCGACGAGCTTAAAAATGTTCTCGGTAAAAAGAGAGCCTTCATCGTAACCGATACCTTCCTTTATGAAAACGGCTACACAAAGCCCATTACAGATAAACTTGATGAAATGGGTATTGCACACACCACTTTCTCAAATGTTGCTCCTGACCCCACACTCGCTTCTGCAAGAGAGGGTGCCGCACAGATGGCAACATTCAAGCCCGACACAATCATTGCTCTGGGCGGCGGTTCTGCAATGGACGCAGCAAAGATTATGTGGGTACTCTACGAGCATCCCGAAGCAGACTTTATGGATATGGCAATGAGATTCATTGATATCCGTAAGAGAGTTTATACCTTCCCGAAAATGGGTGAAAAAGCATATTTCATTGCTGTTCCCACTTCAGCAGGTACAGGTTCAGAGGTTACACCTTTCGCAGTTATTACAGACGAAGCAACAGGCGTTAAGTATCCTCTTGCAGACTATGAGCTTCTTCCCAATATGGCTATTATCGATACTGATTTCCATATGTCAGCTCCCAAGGGACTTACAGCAGCATCAGGTATTGACGCTGTAACTCATGCAGTTGAGGCTTATGCCGCAATGCTCGCAACAGATTACACAGACGGTCTTGCTCTTCAGGCACTTAAAAACATATTCAAATATCTTCCCCGTGCTTACGAAAACGGTCAGACAGACGTTGAAGCAAGAGAAAAAATGGCTAATGCCGCTACAATGGCAGGCATGGCTTTTGCAAATGCCTTCCTTGGTGTATGTCACTCAATGGCTCATAAGCTCGGTGCTTTCCACCACCTTCCTCACGGCGTGGCAAATGCACTTATGATTGAAGAGGTTATCCGCTTCAATGCTTCTGAGGCTCCCGTAAAAATGGGTACATTCTCACAGTATGACCATCCTCACACTCTTGCACGTTATGCAGAAATCGCTGATTATCTCGGTGTAAAGGGTGAAACCGATACAGAAAAGCTTGAGGGCCTTATCGCAAAAATCAACGAGCTTAAGAAAACTGTGGGTATCAAGGAAACAATCAAGGATTACGGTGTTGACGAAAAGGTATTCCTTGACAATCTTGACGAAATGACTGAGCAGGCATTTGACGACCAGTGTACAGGTGCTAACCCCAGATATCCTCTTATGAGTGAAATTAAAGAAATGTATCTCAATGCTTATTACGGTAAGCATTTCACAGAGCCTGATATGCCTACGGCTGACGACATCGAAAAGGATGTAAAGCCCGATGCAGTCAAGGCAGCATACCGTGTAGGTAAGAAAGCATAAGAGAAGGAGGAGAATAAAATGAAACTTGACAGAGTGATTGCAGTAAGAAACAACAAAACAATTTACCGTGACGGAGATGTTTGTGTTAAGGTGTTCAACGACGATTATTCAAAAGCAGATGTTCTCAACGAGGCACTCAATCAGGCAAGAATCGAAGAAACCGGCCTTAACATTCCCAAGGTCCGTGAGGTTACAATGGTAGACGGCAAATGGGCAATTGTTTCCGATTATATCAAGGGCAAAACACTTCAGCAGCTTATGGATGAGGACAGCGAAAACAAAGATAAGTATATTGAAATGCTCGTTGATCTTCAGCTTGAAGTGCATTCAAAGGTAAGTCCTCTTTTAGGAAAGCTCAAGGATAAGATGAACAGAAAAATCTGTCAGTCGGACCTTGATGCAACAACCCGTTATGACCTTCATACAAGACTTGAGGCAATGCCCAAGCACAACAAGGTCTGCCACGGAGATTTCAACCCTTCAAATGTTATTATTACCGATGAGGGCAAGGCATATATTCTTGACTGGGCACATGCAACTCAGGGCAATGCTTCTGCCGATGCCGCAAGAACCTATCTTCTTTTCTGGCTTCACGGTGATATTGACGGAGCAAAGAAATATCTTGATCTTTTCTGTCAGAAAAGTGACACAGCCAAACAGTATGTTCAGAAGTGGATGCCCATCGTTGCCGCTTCTCAGTCAGTAAAGGGTAACGAAAAGGAAAGAGAATTCCTTCTTTCATGGGTTAATGTTGTTGATTACGAATAATTAAAGGAGAGATAAAAATGAAAATTACAGTTTGCATCGGTTCTTCATGTCACATCAAGGGCTCACGTCAGGTAGTTGAGGAGCTTCAGTATCTCATTAAAGAAAACAACCTCGGAGATAAGGTTGAGCTTGGCGGAACCTTCTGTATGGGCAAATGTCAGCAGGGTGTTTGTGTTACGGTTGATGATGCCTTCCATTCAGTAACACCCGAAACA
>JAFSEP010000034.1 GCA_017435665.1 Clostridia bacterium
ATCTGAGCAGCACCGGTGATCATGTTCTTGATATAGTCAGCGTGACCAGGGCAGTCAACGTGAGCATAGTGACGTGTGTCTGTCTCGTACTCAACGTGAGCTGTGTTAATTGTGATACCACGCTCTCTCTCTTCAGGAGCCTTATCGATGTTTGCGTAGTCAATGAAGTCTGCGCCGCCCTTCATAGCGAGGGTCTTTGTGATAGCTGCTGTAAGAGTTGTCTTACCATGGTCAACGTGACCGATAGTACCGATGTTTACGTGGGGCTTGGTTCTTTCGAATTTCTGCTTTGCCATTGGAAATTTCCTCCTTTATGATAGAAAATTTAATTACTTATTTTTTGACGGCATACCGTCTTTTTTATTTTACCAATAACTTGCTGAAAAAGCAAGTGTTTTGCAAGAAAAATTAGTCTTTCTTAGCTCTCTTTGTTACGATTTCCTCAGCAAGTGACTTGGGAACTTCAGCATAGTGGCTGGGCTCCATTACGTACTGAGCACGACCCTGTGTCTTTGAACGAAGGTCTGTTGCGTAACCGAACATATTTGCAAGAGGAATGTGAGCATTAACCTGTGTTGCACCGATTCTTGCTTCCATACCCTGCATAATACCTCTTCTTGAGTTGATATCACCAACAACAACACCTGTGAAATCATCGGGAGTTGTAACTGAAACCTTCATGATGGGCTCCATAAGAACAGGAGCAGCCTTTCTCATAGCATTCTTGAATGCCATTGAACCTGCAATCTTGAAGGCCATTTCTGATGAGTCAACCTCGTGGTATGAACCGTCATAAAGAGTTACCTTAACGTCAACAACGTTGTAGCCTGCGAGAGTACCTGCGAGCATTGCGCTCTTGATACCTGCTTCTGCGGGTCCGATATATTCCTTGGGAACTGAACCGCCCACAACTGCGTTAACAAACTCGTAGCCCTTGCCCGGGTTGGGTTCGATCTTGATCTTAACGTGACCGTACTGACCGCTACCACCGGACTGACGCTTATACTTGCAATCTTCGTCAGCAGGCTGAGTGATTGTTTCTCTGTAAGCAACCTGAGGCTTACCTACGTTAGCTTCAACCTTGAATTCACGAAGAAGTCTGTCAACGATAATTTCAAGGTGGAGCTCACCCATACCTGCGATGATTGTCTGACCTGTTTCTTCGTCTGTGTAGCAACGGAATGTGGGATCTTCTTCTGCAAGCTTTGCAAGACCGATACCCATCTTTTCCTGACCTGCCTTAGTCTTAGGCTCGATAGCAACACGGATAACAGGCTCGGGGAAATCCATAGATTCAAGAACGATGGGGAACTTGGGATCACAAAGAGTATCACCTGTTGTTGTATTCTTAACACCTACACAAGCAGCGATATCACCTGCATAGCAGCGTTCGATATCCTGTCTGTGGTTAGCGTGCATCTGAAGAATACGACCCATTCTTTCATTCTTGCCCTTAACTGAGTTATAAACTGTTGCACCTGCATCAACAACACCTGAATATACACGGAAGAAGCAAAGCTTACCTACGTACGGGTCAGTTGCGATCTTGAATGCAAGAGCTGCAAAGGGTTCGTCATCACCTGAGTGACGAGCTTCTTCCTCGCCTGAATCAGGGTTAACGCCTGTGATATCAGCGATATCTGTGGGTGCCGGCATATAGTCAACAACTGCATCAAGCAGAAGCTGAACACCCTTGTTACGGTATGATGTACCGCAAACAACCGGAACCATTCTGTTATCAATTGTAGCCTTACGGATGCAAGTCTTGATTTCATCGATTGTGAGCTCCTCACCCTCGAAGAACTTCTCCATAAGCTCGTCATCCTGCTCAGCTACTGCTTCAATAAGTGCATTACGATATTCTTCAGCCATTTCGACCATATCTGCAGGAATATCCTCCTCACGAACGTCAAGGCCCTTATCATCGTAATATACTTCTGCTTTCATTCTTACAAGGTCAATGATGCCCTTGAATTCTGATTCTGCACCGATCGGGAGCTGGATGGGTACAGCATTACACTTTAAGCGGTCCTTCATCATGGCAAGAACATTATAGAAGTTAGCACCCATAATGTCCATCTTGTTAACGTAAACCATACGAGGAACCTTGTATTTGTCAGCCTGTCTCCAAACAGTTTCTGACTGAGGCTCAACACCGCCCTTTGCACAAAGAACAGTTACAGAACCGTCGAGAACTCTTAATGAACGCTCAACCTCTACTGTAAAGTCAACGTGACCCGGAGTGTCAATGATGTTAACACGGTGTTCCTTCCAGAAGCAAGTTGTTGCAGCAGATGTGATAGTGATACCACGCTCCTGCTCCTGCTCCATCCAGTCCATTGTTGCATCGCCATCGTGTGTTTCGCCTATTTTATGAGTCTTACCTGTATAGAACAGGATACGCTCAGTTGTAGTTGTCTTACCGGCGTCAATGTGAGCCATGATACCGATATTTCTGGTTTTTTCAAGTGAAACCTCTCTTGGCATAATTACCTCCAACACGTGCCTAAGCGGCACCCGTAATTTCCACAAATTCGACCGTTAGGTCAAATACTAATTTCTTTAAATCAGGTGAATTACCATCTGAAATGTGCGAAAGCCTTGTTAGCTTCAGCCATTCTGTGGGTATCTTCACGCTTCTTGAATGCTGCACCTGTTTGGTTAACCGCATCCATAATTTCGTTAGCAAGTCTTTCCTTCATTGTTCTTTCTGAACGCTGACGGCTATAGAGAGTGATCCAGCGAAGACCTAATGTCTGTCTTCTTTCGGGACGAACCTCCATGGGTACCTGATAAGTTGAACCACCTACACGGCGAGCCTTAACTTCAAGTACGGGCATTACATTTTCCATAGCTGCCTCGAAAACTTCGAGGGGTTCCTTGCCTGTCTTTTCTCTGACGATATCGAATGCATCGTACACAATTTTCTGTGCAACACCCTTCTTACCGTCATACATAACACTATTGATTAAGCGTGTTACTAACTTTGAATTATAAAGCGGATCCGGCAAAACGTCACGTTTTGCGATCTGGCCTCTTCTTGGCACTGCGCTTCCCTCCTTCACAATATTAATGATATCATAGGTACTCGAGTGACAAATTCCCGTTGGCACCAATGTTCAGAGGCATACATTAATATATATACACTCTGCATTGACGGTCATCAGACCGCCGCCTGCAAGAAGATTTGTCCATTCAAATAATTTTTCCCTTTTGACCTAAAGGGATTTTCGGCAAAAGTATTAATTACTTCTTTGCTGCCTTCGGACGCTTAGCACCGTACTTTGAACGTGACTGCATTCTGCCGTTAACGCCCTGAGTATCAAGTGTACCACGGATAATATGGTAACGAACACCCGGAAGGTCCTTAACTCTACCGCCACGAATAAGAACAACGCTGTGCTCCTGCAGATTGTGACCAACACCGGGGATATAAGCTGAAACTTCAATGCCGTTTGTAAGACGTACTCTGGCGATCTTACGAAGAGCTGAGTTGGGCTTCTTCGGTGTAGCTGTCTTAACTGCTGTGCAAACACCACGCTTCTGGGGTGAATCGTTATTTGTCATAACGTTCTTCTTTGAGTTGAGACCCTTTAAAAGAGCAGGTGCCTTTGCCTTCTTTTCGATAGTCTGTCTACCGTTACGAACTAACTGGTTAAAGGTTGGCAATATGTGCATCTCCTTTCTGAAAAATTTTATATATGCCCTAAAGAGGGTATCCTCCCGGAATCCCCTCTTTGACAACTTAATCAGTGAACATAAACATCCACACGGATAATTATTCTACCATAGCAGAATTTTTATGTCAACACTTTTTATAAAATTTCGCTTGAAATATTACCGAAATCAAAGGTTTCTTCGTCAGTCATCTTGAATTTAACGTCGCTGTAACACTTCATACCCGTACCTGAGGGAAGAAGCTTACCGATAATAACGTTTTCCTTCAGACCAAGGAGAGGATCGCTCTTACCCTTGATAGCTGCATCTGTGAGAACTCTTGTTGTTTCCTGGAATGATGCGGCTGAAAGGAATGACTCTGTTGCAAGAGACGCCTTTGTGATACCCATAATCATGGGAGCGCAGGTTGCAGGCTTGAGATCCTCGCCTGTTTCTTCTGCTCTTGCAAGAATTTCAGCATTCTTTCTGTCGAAGTCTGCCTTTTCAACAACTGCATTGGGAAGCATATCTGTATCGCCTGCGTCCTCAATTCTGATCTTTCTCATCATCTGACGAACGATAACTTCAATGTGCTTATCGTTGATATCAACACCCTGCATACGGTATGTGCGCTGTACTTCACGGATAAGATAATCGTGAACTGCATCAACACCCATAACCTCAAGGAGATCCTTCGGGAAGATTGAACCTTCCGTAAGTGTTTCGCCCTTGACAACCTTCTGTCCTTCGCTGACTCTGGGACGGGCGCCGAATGTAAGGAAGTAAGTCTTTTCTTCGCCTGTTTCCTCATTTGTAACAACGATGTGTGTGTTCTTCTTGATTTCCTGGAATGAAACAACACCGTCGATTTCACTGAGCATTGCAAGACTCTTGGGCTTTCTTGCTTCAAAGAGTTCTTCAACACGGGGAAGACCCTGTGTAATATCCGAACCTGATGCAACACCACCGGTATGGAACGTTCTCATTGTAAGCTGAGTACCCGGTTCACCGATTGACTGAGCAGCAATAATACCTACTGCTTCACCCACTGTAACAGGAAGACCTGTTGCAAGGTTTGAACCGTAGCACTTGATACAAGCACCGTGGTTTGTCTTACAGGTAAGAAGTGATCTTATCTTGATTCTTCTTGTCTTTCTTGCTTCTTCCTTTTCAAGGCCTGCAGCAAGAGCTGCTTCATACTTAGTATTGAGATAATCGTCAACGATCTTGGCATCAGCTTCACTCATCATATGGTCGTTATCCATAATTACCTCGCCTGTTTCTTCATCAACAAGGCTCTGGAAGAGATAACGGCCTGTGAGACGTTCGCTGAGAGGCTCGATAACACCGTTACCGTCCATGATATCGTAAACCTCAATACCGTCTGTGCATCCGCAATCTTCTTCTCTGATGATAACCTCCTGAGAAACGTCAACAAGACGACGTGTAAGGTAACCTGAGTCAGCAGTACGAAGAGCCGTATCTGCAAGACCCTTACGGGCACCACGTGAGGAAATGAAGTATTCCTGAACGTTAAGGCCTTCACGGTAGTTAGCACGGATGGGAACTTCAATTGTCTTACCTGCAGTATTGGCAATAAGACCACGCATACCTGCAAGCTGACGAAGCTGTGATTCAGAACCACGGGCACCTGAATCAAGCATCATATAGATGGGATTGAACTTTTCGTGCTCTCTGAAGTTCTGTGTAAGCTCTGTTGCAACCTCTGACGTACAGATATCCCAAGCCTTGATAACCTGGCTTGAACGGTCCTGATTACTGAGAAGACCTCTGTTGTACTTACGGTTGATTTCATCAACGGTAGCTTCTGTTCTGTCAAGGATTTCCTTCTTCTTGGGCGGAATTGTTGCGTCACAGACAGCAACTGTGATACCGCTTCGTGTTGAGAACTTATATCCCTGATTCTTTATATTGTCAAGCACCTCAGCTGTAATTGCTGTGCCGTGCTTTCTGATACACTTATCGATAACCTTACCGAGTGTTTTCTTTGTAACAAGGAAGTCAACTTCAAGATCAAATGCATTTTCCGGATTGCTTCTGTCAACAAAGCCGAGATCCTGAGGAACGGGATTGTTGAAGATAATACGTCCGAGAGTGGTTTCAACAAGCTTTGTAACCTTTTCGCCGTTGATTTCCTTTGTCATTCTTACCTTTATTCTTGCATGAAGACCGATAACACCTTCATCGTATGCCATCTGTGCTTCATTTACATCTCTGAATACCTTGCCTTCACCCTTTTCACCCGGCTTTTCCAAAGTAAGGTAGTAAGAGCCGAGAACCATGTCCTGTGTAGGAACAGCAACAGGCTTACCGTCTGAGGGCTTGAGAAGGTTATTGGCTGCAAGCATAAGGAATCTTGCTTCAGCCTGAGCTTCAGCTGAAAGAGGTACGTGAACAGCCATCTGGTCACCGTCAAAGTCAGCGTTGAAAGCTGTACATACGAGGGGATGAAGCTTGATAGCCTTACCCTCAACAAGTACAGGCTCGAATGCCTGAATACCGAGACGGTGAAGTGTGGGAGCACGGTTAAGCATAACCGGATGATCCTTGATAACAATTTCAAGAGCATCCCATACGCACTTATCCTGTCTTTCAACCATCTTACGTGCAATCTTGATGTGACCTGCCGCACCTGTATCAACAAGTCTCTTCATAACGAAGGGCTTGAACAGCTCAAGTGCCATTCCCTTGGGAAGACCGCACTGATAAAGCTTGAGCTCGGGTCCGACAACGATAACAGAACGTCCTGAATAGTCAACACGCTTACCGAGAAGGTTCTGACGGAAACGTCCCTGCTTACCCTTGAGCATGTCTGAAAGAGACTTGAGAGGACGGTTGTTGGGACCTGTAACGGGACGGCCTCTGCGTCCGTTATCAATAAGAGCGTCAACAGCCTCCTGAAGCATTCTCTTTTCGTTGCGGATAATAATTTCGGGAGCGTGAAGCTCGAGTAATCTCTTGAGACGGTTATTTCTGTTTATAACTCTGCGATATAAGTCGTTAAGGTCAGATGTGGCAAATCTGCCGCCGTCAAGCTGTACCATGGGACGGATATCGGGAGGAATAACCGGAATAACGTCAAGAATCATCCATTCAGGCTTGTTGCCTGAGCTCTTGAAGGCTTCAACAACATCAAGTCTCTTGAGGATTCTTGCCTTCTTCTGACCGCTTGCTGTTTCAAGCTCTTCACGAAGCTCTCTGTTGAGCTCCTCAACATCAATGTTTGCAAGAAGCTCCTTGATTGACTCAGCGCCCATACCAACCTTGAACTCTTCGTCATCATAGTAATATTCTTTTAATTCGTCATACTGTCTTTCTGTAATAACCTGACCCTTCTTAACGTTGGGAACAGAGCCGGGATTAATAACAACATTGGCTGAGAAATAGAGAACTCTTTCAAGATCTCTGGGTGATATATCAAGCATAAGTCCCATTCTTGAGGGAATGCCCTTGAAATACCAGATGTGTGATACGGGTGTTGCAAGCTCAATGTGACCCATACGTTCACGACGAACCTTTGCCTTAGTGATTTCAACACCGCAACGCTCACAGATACGACCCTTGTTGCTGACTCTCTTATACTTACCGCAGTGACATTCCCAGTCCTTCATGGGTCCGAAGATCCTTTCACAGAAGAGACCATAGGGTTCCGGCTTGAGAGTACGATAATTTATTGTTTCAGGCTTAGTAACTTCACCGTGCGACCATTCTCTGATCTGTTCAGGGGAAGCAAGACCAATTTTAATTGATTCAAAGGTAATGTTTTCCATGTAAGCCGTCCTTCCGTAATAATCTATATATAATAGTTTGTTTTACTGTTCGTCCTGATCGTCAACGAAGCCCATAGCGTATGATGCATCGTTGATAGTCGGGTTCATTTCATTGAAGAATGCTTCAATATCATCGTCATCATTGATAACCTCAACCTCTTCGTCATCATCGTCTTCTGCAAGACCGAAGTGAGCAAGGAGATCACCTAATGCGCCGTCGATATCTTCATCCTCTTCCTCCGGCTCTGCAACAGCAGCTTCCTCAGCAGGCTTTCTGTTTCTGTCCTGATATACCTGACCGAAGCTGATGTCCTCGTCAAAGTTCTGCTTCAGGTCAATCTCTTCGCCTTCACCGTCAAGAACCTTAACGTCAAGAGCAAGTGACTGAAGCTCCTTGATAAGAACCTTAAATGACTCGGGTACACCGGGCTTGGGAACATTGTTACCTCTTGCGATGGCTTCGTAAGTCTTTACACGACCTACGATATCGTCTGACTTAACAGTAAGAATTTCCTGAAGTGTATAAGCAGCACCGTAAGCTTCAAGTGCCCAAACTTCCATTTCACCGAAACGCTGACCACCGAACTGAGCTTTACCGCCGAGGGGCTGCTGTGTAACGAGTGAGTAGGGACCTGTTGAACGTGCGTGCATCTTATCGTCAACAAGATGGTGGAGCTTGAGGAAGTACATAACACCGACTGTAACGGGATTATCGAACTTTTCACCGGTACGTCCGTCTGTAAGTATTGACTTACCGTCTTCTCTGAGACCTGCCTGCTTGAGAGCTTCTCTGATATCACTTTCGTGAGCACCATCGAATACAGGTGTCATAATCTTCCAACCGAGCTTTCTGCAAGCAAAGCCAAGGTGAACCTCGAGAACCTGACCGATGTTCATACGTGAAGGAACACCCAGAGGATTAAGAACGATATCAAGGGGAGTACCGTCTTCAAGGAAGGGCATATCCTCCTGAGGAAGAACTCTTGAAACAACACCCTTGTTACCGTGACGGCCTGCCATCTTATCGCCGACCTGAATCTTTCTCTTCTGTGCAACGTAAACTCTTACTACCTTGTTTACGCCGGGATTGAGTTCATCGCTGTTTGCTCTGGTGAATTCTTCAACCTTAACAACGATACCGTATTCACCGTGAGGTACTCTGAGTGATGTGTCACGGAATTCTCTTGCCTTTTCGCCGAAGATTGCTCTGAGAAGTCTCTCTTCGGGAGTAAGCTCTGTTTCGCCCTTGGGAGTAACCTTACCTACAAGAATATCACCTGAGCGTACTTCCGCACCCACTCTGATAATACCTCTTTCGTCAAGGTCCTTGAGAGCATCACCAACGTTGGGAATATCGTTTGTGATTTCTTCGGGGCCGAGCTTTGTATCTCTTGCTTCAAGCTCATATTCTTCTATATGAATTGAAGTGTAAACGTCTTCACGAACAAGCTTTTCATTGATAAGAACAGCGTCTTCGTAGTTATAGCCTTCCCAGGTCATAAAGCCGATGAGAGCATTCTTACCTAAGCTGAGTTCGCCGTTGCTTGTTGCAGGACCGTCAGCAATAACCTGATCTGCAACAATTCTTTCGCCTATTTCAACAACAGGCTTCTGATTTATACATGTGCCCTGGTTAGAGCGCATAAACTTAATAAGATTATAGGTGTCGATTGTGCCGTCGTCGCACTGAACGTCAACCTTATCAGCGCTTACGTGGATAACCTTACCGGGACGTGTTGCAAGCACGCATACACCTGAGTCGGTAGCTGCCTTGTATTCCATACCTGTGCCGACCATGGGAGAGTCGCACTTGAGAAGGGGAACTGCCTGACGCTGCATGTTTGAACCCATAAGTGCACGGTTAGCGTCGTCGTTCTCAAGGAAGGGAATAAGCGATGTAGCAACAGAAACAACCATTCTGGGTGAAACGTCCATGTAATCTGCCTGAGCAGGATCAATTTCAAGGAATTCATCTCTGTGACGGGCATTAACCTTGTTTCTTACAAAGCGGTTATTTTCGTCGAGCTTTTCGTTACCCTGAACAACAGTGAAATCATCTTCCACGTCTGCTGTCATATATTCATATGTTTCAAGAACCTCACCTGTTTCCTTGTTAATGGGACGGAAGGGAGCTTCAATGAAACCGTATTCGTTGATTCTTGCGAATGTAGCAAGATAGGAGATAAGACCGATGTTGGGACCTTCGGGAGTCTCAATGGGACACATACGTCCGTAGTGGCTGTAATGAACGTCACGGACTTCGAAGCCTGCACGGTCTCTTGAAAGACCGCCGGGACCGAGGGCTGAAAGTCTTCTCTTGTGTGTAAGCTCTGCAAGAGGATTATTCTGGTCCATAAACTGTGAAAGGGGTGATGAACCGAAGAACTCTCTTACTGCAGCGATAACGGGTCTTGTGTTGATAAGAGCCTGAGGTGTTACCTTGTCTGCTTCCTGAGCCTGAAGCATCATTCTTTCCTTAACAACTCTTTCCATTCTTGTGAAGCCGATACGGAACTGATTCTGTAAGAGCTCACCAACGCAACGGATACGACGGTTACCGAGATGGTCAATATCGTCTGAGCTGCCCACGCCGCAGGCAAGACAGTTAAGATAGTTTATTGATGCATAAATATCGTCTAAGATAATGTGCTTGGGAATAAGCTCGTCGCACTTATCCTCCAGCAGTTTAAGGATTTCCTCATCCTCAAGAGCCTCAAAGGTGTCAAGAAGATCCTTGAGAACTGAGAAGCGTACGTGCTCATTTATACCTGCACTCTCAAGCTGTTCCTTCGTAAACTGAGGAAGGAAGGGCTTGATATCAATCATACCGCTTGAGATAACCTTAACGGGTTCTTCTCTGCCTTCAACAGAAACGTAAACAACAGTCACGCCGTTCTGCTCAACCTCGAAAGCCTTTTCCTTTGTAATAAGCTCGCCTTCCTCAACAAGAATTTCTCCTGTGAGACTGCTTACAACGGGAGCCGCAGCTCTGAAGCCCTTTATTCTGTCTGAAATAGCAAGCTTCTTGTTATACTTGTAGCGGCCTACTCTTGAAAGGTCATAACGGTGCTCATCAAAGAACAAACCGTATAAGTGAGACTGAGCGCTGTCAAGTGTGGGAGGCTCGCCGGGACGAAGCTTCTTATAAACCTCAATAAGAGCTTCCTCTGTATTCTTTGTGCTGTCCTTCTCAAGTGAAGCGATAATTCTGTCGTCTGCACCGAAGAAGTCAATGATATCAGTATCAGAGCTGAGACCTAAAGCACGGATGAATGTTGTGATGGGGATTTTTCTGTTCTTATCAATACGAACATAGAAAAGATCATTCTGATCTGTTTCATATTCGAGCCATGCACCTCTGTTGGGGATAACTGTTGTTGTAAAGAGCTTCTTACCTGTTACGTTATGTGTCATACCGTAGTATACACCGGGTGAACGTACAAGCTGAGAAACGATAGCTCTTTCGGCACCGTTGATAATAAAGGTACCGCTATCTGTCATAAGCGGGAAATCGCCCATGTAGATTTCGCTGATTTTAACCTCATTTGTTTCGTTGTTGACGAGTCTTGCAGTAACACGCATAGGTGCAGCATAAGTTGCATCACGCTCCTTACACTCCTTAACCGTGTACTTTGGCTTGTCATCCATACGGTAATCAATGAAGCTCAGAACAAGATTACCTGTCTGCTCGGTAATCTCACCGATATCCTTGAGTACCTCTTTAAGACCAACCTCTAAAAACCATTTGTAAGAATTCTTCTGAACCTCAATAAGATTCGGCATCTGCATAACTTCTTTGATTTTGCCGAAGCTCATACGAGTGTTCTTTCCGAGATTTACAGGGGTTACATTAACCATAGGCTCTCACTACTCCAATCTTAAAAATTTACTGTTCTCGAAAACTGTCTCTATCTGCCGATAGAGGACAGATAAAATTTTTCAGAAAAAGTATTGACTTTTTTGTTTAAAATGTGTTATTGTGTCTATATCAAAAGGGCGACAAAGACCCATTATCACATTTTAAATCAGTTTAGTATTATACCTTTTGCAAGTCAAGTTGTCAAGGGGTATATTCGCATTTTTTCATAAAAAGCCTGCATTTTGCAGGTATTTTTTTTGTTTTCCGGGCAATTTTGCACTCTTTTATCATATTTTGTGCAAAAACAGGAATTTTATCCATAAATTACCTGTACATTACAAACGTCAAAAAACACAAGGTTGCGTGTGCAGAAATCGGTGCTTTATATATCTTCTGCAAATAAAATCAATGTGGGGCAGATGACGTAAGAACCGTCATCTGCCCCACAGCATAACTATAATTATTTTCCCAGTTCCTTTGTTCTTTCAAAGGCTTTCACAACTGCCTCTATTCCTGCGGCTCTCAACCCGTTTTCCTCAAGAGACCTGACACCTGCTATTGTGCTTCCTCCCGGTGAGCAGACTGCATCCTTCAGCTCACCCGGATGCTTGCCCGATGAAAGAACAAGCTCAGCAGCACCTGCCATTGTTTCAGCTGCATACCTGAGAGCCTTGTCTCGTGGCAGACCGCAGGTCACACCTCCGTCAGCGAGAGCCTCTATAAACATATACATAAATGCAGGTCCGCAGCCCGAAACGGCACTTGCGGCATCGATGAGCTTTTCATCAATAAGATCAAAGCTTCCTGCATACTTCATATCACCTGCAAAGCTGTCAATCATCTCTGCCGTAACAAGCTCATTTGCACAGTAGAGAATCATACCCTTTCCGATTGATACGGGTGTATTGGGCATTATTCTGATAACGGGAACTTTTCCCGTATATTCCTCTACCTGACTGATTTTTATGCCTGCCGCCATAGAAATCAGCAGAGGCTTTCTTTCCGATAAGGCTGATGATATCGGTGAAATAACCGATTTAAGCACCTGAGGCTTTACCCCAAGAAAAATTCTTTCACAGCCCTCTGCAACAGCATTGTTGTCTCCGTATGCACAACCAAGCTCTTTTGCAAGACCTTCTGCTTTTTCGGGCATATAATCAGAAATCATTATATCCTTTGTGCTTTGAGAGAGAGCCTTTGCAAGCGCTCCGCCCATATTACCGCAACCGATAAAACCGTATTTCATATTCTTTCTCCTTATTTAAGATTACGAACAACTGAAGTGTACAAGTCTGCGTACATTCGGGGGTTTTCTTCGACGAAGGAATACCATGTGTATTTCGAGAAGAAAAAACTCCGAAGGTGTGTGAACTTGCGGCATTTCAGCACTTATCTCGTATGTCCGTCACCGTATATAACATATTTGTAAGTGTTTAATTCTCTGAGTCCCATAGGCCCTCTTGCGTGAAGCTTCTGTGTGGAAATACCCATTTCACAGCCAAGGCCGAACTCACCGCCGTCTGTGAAGCGTGTTGATGAATTAACATAGACCGCAGAGCTGTCCACACATGAAACAAAGTATTTCTTTGCCTCATCGCTTTCAGTAACAATAGCCTCACTGTGTCCCGTTGAGTGAGCAGAAATATGCTCAACAGCCTCTCTGACACCGTCAACGCATTTCACCGCAAGGATGTAATCAAGGAATTCCGTATCAAAATCATCCTCCCCTGCCTCTTTGCCGTCGATGTATCTGCGTGCAAAATCATCAAGGCGAAGCTCAACGGTATTCAAGCCCTCTGCAGCTCTGTCAGTAACAAGTGCTTTGTATATCATCGGTAAAAATACTTCTGCAATTTCCTTATCAACAATAAGTACCTCCTCAGCGTTACACACGCTGGGTCTGCTTGTTTTGGCATTGACAATTATCTTAACGGCCTTCTCAAGGTCTGCTGTCTTTTCAACGTATACGTGACATATACCTGTTCCCGTTTCTATGCAGGGTACTGTTGCATTCTTCACACAGGCGCTTATAAGACCTGCACCGCCTCGGGGAATAAGAAGGTCAACATAGCCTTTTGCTGTCATAAGTGCAGTAGCACTGTCTCTTGACGTGTCCTGAACAAGATTGACTGCATCCTCTGTCACGCCTGCTTTTCTCAGACCCGTCCTGAGAGCATTAACAATGGCGTTTGCCGAATTGAATGCCTCCTTACCGCCTCTGAGCACACATACGTTACCGCTTTTCAGGGCAAGTGCCGCCGCATCGCTTGTAACGTTGGGACGGCTTTCATATATAATAGCAACAACGCCCATAGGTACCGATATCTTGGTTATCCTCAGACCGTCCTCCCTGATACTCTCGTCAAGTATGCGTCCCACGGGGTCGGGCAGAAGAGCAACGTCACGTATACCCTTTGCCATAGCTTCAATTCTTTGGGAGTTGAGCATAAGTCTGTCTATCATAACAGGGGAAATAACACCCTGAGCTTTTTCAATATCAATCCTATTTGCAGCAAGGATTTCGTCCCGTGCTTCAACAAGTGCATCAGCCATTGAATTCAGAGCAAGATTTTTTTCCTCTGTGCCGAGACCTGCTATTTCTTGCTTTGCAGCCCTTGCCGCCTTCAGCATATCAATCATCTTTCCACCTCAAATCTCGTGCCTATGCTCTTACCTTCAACTATATCATAAAGGTGAGTCGGTGTATCGCCGTTTGTGATAACCATATCACAGCCGCAACCGAGGCATATTCTTGCGGCATCAAGCTTTGTCTTCATTCCGCCTGTGCCGAGCTTGCTTCCTATTCCCCCTGCAAGAGCATAAATTTCATCGTCCACCTTACGAACAACGGGAATGAGCTTTGCATCGGGATTTTTGTGAGGGTCAGCAGTATAAAGTCCTTCAATATCGGAAAGGAGAATAAGCAAATCTGCCCCCACACTCTTTGCAACAATCGCCGCAAGTGTATCGTTATCACCGATAACTATTTCCTCTGTTGCGATTGTATCGTTTTCATTTATAACGGGGATTGCTCCCATTTCAAGCAGACGGTTAAGTGTATTGCTGAAATTCTCGTGGCGATTTTCATTTTCAATATCGGCACCCGTAATAAGAAGCTGAGCTACGGTGTGATTATATTCACCGAAGAGCTTATCATATGTATACATCAGCTCGCACTGACCGACAGCCGCAGCAGCCTGCTTTGTGGGGATATCCTTGGGTCTTTCGCTGAGGCCCAGCTTGCCCACGCCCATTCCGATAGCACCGGATGAAACAAGTATAACCTCATTGCCTGCATTTTTTATATCACTGATCACCTTGCAGATTTCCTCAACACGGCGGATGTTCATATGACCTGTTGAATATGCAAGTGTGCTTGTTCCGATTTTAACTATAATACGCATAGCATTGCCTCCTTGGTCAGAAACTGTACTTTTTTCATTATACACTTATTTTCCGGGGAAATAAAGGGGTTAGCGGAAATTTTTGAGAAAGCGCCGCCCGCAGTCGTGGGCGGCGTGCGGCGAAGCCGCACAGGGAAACCGAAAATCAGCACAAAGTAAAACAACCCCGACGAAAGTCGGGGTTGTCTGTATATGAGACTGATTATTCAGCATCGGGAGCGTAGAGTTCCTTGAGCTTGAGAAGGTGTTCATATCTTTCCATAGCAACACTTTCGCTCTTTGCGAAGAGAGCTTCTGCTCTGTTCGGGAATTCACGCATAAGTCTTGTGTAACGAGCTTCATTCTTGATGAATGCCTGATACTCTGCTGAGGGAGCCTTTGAATCAAGTGAGAACGGATTCTTGCCTTCAGCCTTGAGAGCAGGATTGAAGCGGAACATATTCCAGTAACCGCATTCAACAGCCTTCTTCATTTCAGCCTGGCAGTTCATCATACCGCCCTTGATTGAGTGCATTTCACAGGGTGAGTAACCGATGATGAGTGACGGACCGTTGTAAGCTTCAGCTTCCTGGATTGCCTTGAGTGTCTGGTTCATATCAGCACCCATAGCGATCTGTGCAACGTAAACATAGCCGTAGCTCATGGCGATTTCAGCAAGGCTCTTCTTGTTGATTTCCTTACCTGCAGCTGCGAACTGAGCAACCTGACCGATGTTAGATGCCTTTGAAGCCTGACCGCCTGTATTTGAGTAAACTTCTGTATCAAATACCATTACGTTAACGTCCTGACCTGATGCAAGAACATGGTCGAGACCGCCGTAACCGATATCGTATGCCCAGCCGTCACCACCGAAGATCCATACTGACTTCTTTGAAAGATATTCGCTGTTAGCAAGGATATCCTTGAGAAGCGGGCACTCGGGAGCATTTTCAGCCTTAGCTGCTGCTACAAGAGCTTCTGTTGCTGCTGTGTTCTTGCTGCCGTCGTTTACAGTTGCAAGATATTCTGCAGCTGCTGCCTTGAGAGCTTCGCTTGCCTTGTCTGACTCAGAGATTTCCTTAACTTCGTCGATAAGTCTGTCTCTGATAGCCTGCTGACCGTAGTACATACCGAGACCGTGCTCTGCATTGTCCTCAAAGAGTGAGTTTGCCCAAGCGGGACCGTGACCGTTCTTGTCAACTGTGTAGGGTGATGTTGCTGCGGGGCCGCCCCAGATTGATGAACAGCCTGTTGCGTTTGAGATATACATTCTGTCGCCGAAGAGCTGAGTGATAAGACGTGCATATGATGTTTCAGCACAGCCTGCGCATGAGCCTGAGAACTCGAGGAGAGGCTTCTTATACTGGCTTGCAACAAGGTTCATTGTAGCTGTTGTTTCAGGCTTTTCTGTAACGTTAGCTACGCAGTAATCGAATACCTGCTGCTGATCCTCCTGAGATTCACGGGCAACCATCTTGAGTGAGTTAGTGGGACATACGCCGATACATACGCCGCAACCCATACAATCCATGGGAGATACTGCAAGAGTATATGTGTAGTTTGTCTTAACAACGGGCTTCTCTGCCTTCTTCATGTTAGCAGGAGCTGCTGCAACTTCTTCCTCATTCATAGCGAAGGGACGGATTGTTGCATGAGGACAAACGAATGAACATCTGTTACACTTAGCACATGATGTGGGATCCCATTCGGGAACAAGAACTGCAACGCCTCTCTTTTCGTAAGCTGATGCACCGTGCTCGAATGTACCGTCAGCGTGATCTTCGAATGCTGAAACGGGAAGTGAGTAACCGTTCATAACGCCTACGGGCTTGAGAATTGTATCAACCATCTTAACGAGCTTTTCTGCGCCTTCTGACTTAGCTGCTGCTGCGTCGTCTGTTGCATTTGCCCATGAAGCAGGAACCTCTACCTTGTGGAATGCTGTTGCACCTGCATCGATAGCCTTGTGGTTAGCATCAACAATATCCTGACCCTTCTTTGAGTATGACTTTGTTGCTGCATCCTTCATATACTGGATAGCTTCTGCAGAGGGCATAACATTTGCAAGAGCAAAGAATGCTGACTGAAGAATTGTGTTTGTACGCTTGCCCATGCCAACTTCAACAGCAAGGTCGATAGCGTTAACTGTATAGAGCTGAATATTGTTGTTAGCAATATATCTCTTTGCTTCTGCCGGCATATGCTTGTCTAATTCCTCATCAGACCACTGGCAGTTGATAAGATATACACCGCCCGGCTTAACGTCGTTAACCATCTTGAAGCCCTTTACAACGTATGAGGGGTTGTGGCATGCAACGAAGTCAGCCTTGTTAATATAGTACGGGCTCTTGATGGGCTTGTCACCGAAACGAAGGTGAGAAATTGTGATACCGCCTGTCTTCTTTGAGTCGTACTGGAAGTATGCCTGAACATACTTGTCTGTATGGTCACCGATAATCTTGATTGAGTTCTTGTTAGCACCAACTGTACCGTCACCGCCGAGACCCCAGAACTTGCATTCGATTGTGCCTTCAGCTGCTGTGTTGGGAGCAGGAACTTCTTCAAGAGAAAGGTTTGTAACGTCGTCAACAATACCGATTGTGAACTGGTTCTTGGGCTCTGCCTTAGCAAGCTCTGTGTAAACAGCAAATACGCTTGAGGGAGGTGTATCCTTTGAACCGAGACCGTAACGGCCGCCGATAACCTTGATGTCGCTTCTGCCTGCTGATGCAAGAGATGTAACAACGTCGAGGTAGAGGGGCTCACCGAGAGCACCGGGTTCCTTTGTTCTGTCAAGAACAGCGATCTTCTTACATGTTGCGGGGATAGCTGCAAGCAGGTGCTTAGCTGAGAAGGGTCTGTAAAGACGAACCTTGATAAGACCAACCTTTTCGCCTGCTGCTGTGAGGTAATCAACAACCTCTTCTGCTACGTCATTGAATGAACCCATAGCAACGATTACTCTTTCTGCATCGGGAGCACCGTAGTAGCTGAAGAGCTGATAATCTGTGCCGAGCTTTGCGTTAACCTTGCCCATATATTCTTCAACGATTGCAGGAACAGCATCATAATACTTGTTACATGCTTCTCTGTTCTGGAAGAAGATATCGTCATTTTCGTGTGAACCGCGCATTACGGGGCGTTCGGGGTTAAGAGCTCTCTTTCTGAATGCTTCAACAGCATCCATATCGCACATTTCCTTGAGGTCTTCAAAATCCCAAACCTGGATCTTCTGAAGCTCGTGAGATGTACGGAAGCCGTCGAAGAAGTTGAGGAAGGGAACACGGCTCTTGATTGATGCAAGGTGAGCAACAGCACCGAGGTCCATAACTTCCTGTGTATTTGTTTCAGCGAGCATTGCGAAGCCTGTCTGACGGCAAGCATAAACGTCTGAGTGATCGCCGAAGATGTTAAGTGCGTGTGATGCTACACAACGAGCTGATACGTGGAATACGCAAGGAAGTAATTCGCCTGCGATCTTGTACATGTTGGGGATCATAAGAAGAAGACCCTGTGAAGCTGTGTAGGTTGTGGTAAGAGCACCTGCTGCAAGAGAGCCGTGTACTGTACCTGCAGCACCTGCTTCTGACTGCATTTCAACAACGTTAACTCTTGTGCCGAAGATGTTCTTTAAGCCCTGTGCTGACCACTGATCAACATAGTCTGCCATCGGGCTTGACGGTGTGATGGGATAGATACCTGCTACTTCTGTAAACGCATAGGATACGTGAGCAGCGGCATTGTTACCGTCCATGGTTTTGAATTTTCTTGCCATTGGAAAAAGCCTCCTTAATTTTGTATATGGTTAATAGATTAAACTAAAATACACCACTAGTAATTGTAACACGGAAAAATCAAATTGTAAAGGTTTTAAAATATGAAAATTTATCATATTTTGTTGGTTGTTTATGGTGAATATGCCGAGTTTGTTAAAAAATTAACCGCAGAACAGCATTCTGCGGTCAATAACTATTGTGCAATTTCCGAAGCTTTGTTTTTGCGGGGTTTATAAATGAAGCCGTCAAGCTTTGCCATAGCTCTGTCAAAAAGCTCGGCGATGAACACCGTAAGCACAAAGCTGATAACGATAAAGGCATATTTATTCGTTGCTGCAATACCCAGATCTTTAAGTATCAGCATGGGCATTCTCTGAAGAATATACACACTGAAGGTATGCTTGCCGAGCCATTGGAGCATTTCGTTGTTTATGCCGAATTTCATTGTTATAAGAACAACGAGAGCCATGAAAAGCACACCCCAAACAGAATGCCACTCTACACCGTCTTTTCGGTGATTGAAGGAATACCAATATGCGCATCCGACCAGAGCGCACACGAAGAAATATATAAGGTCACTTTTCTGTACAATCCTCTCAATTTTATCCTTGAGAAGTGAGTACCACATACCAACCGCATACAAAATAATCGTGTTATAACAGTATGCCTCTCTGTTCATTGTTATCTGCCAATAAACAAATGCTACGGATAATGCCGTGGTCAGTATCGCTCCGATATAGTGGTGCTTTCTCGCAATAATAAAAGCAACAAAAGTTATCAGATACAGACCCAGAGCTGCAGTTATATACCAATTGCTGTTTCCTATGCTCGTCCATGTGGTAAAAGCAAGAAGCGTACGCTTCAGCTTGAGCTCGTTACCCAGATATAAATTCAATAAAAGGAACAGAAAAACTGCAATATCGTAGTGATAAAAAACTCTCAGAAATCTTTTACCGGGAATTTGTTTTACATAATCCGTACCTTTTTTCTTGATGCTTTCCATTATTCCGTAGCCCGAATAAAAAAGAAACGGAACAACTATCATCTGTCCCAGATGACCTCTGAGAGCCTGATACGGACCGTCAAGCACGCCGTTATAGGTTGCGTATGCACAGGCGTGACTGAAAAAGACAAGCAAAACAAATATTCCGTTAATTGCGTTGGTCTGTTTATAAGATATGTAATCCTTGTTGAATTGATTTTCTCCGGTTGCTTTAAAGCCCGTAAAGATAACCAGAAGCATAATAATTACAAATATCAGCATATTTTCACAGCAGGCATCAGCCTGTTCCTTTCAGAAATTCCGCAAAGCCGCCAAAGACGGCCTTGCAGTATTATTTGATTTTATCAAAAATTCTCTGACAGTTATTTCTGTCGTTATAAGCATAGAATTTTTCTATTCTTTCAAGATACTCAGGCGGATTTACGCAATCATTTTCAATTGCATTGATAATAGCCTGAACTGTTGAATCATAATCGTAGCAAACAGGACCGAAGGCATCTGTTGCATAGTCGAAATAACCGGTATCGAAAACCTGACCCTCGAAGAATTCTTCCTTGTCAAACTGAGAATAAATAACCGGCTTTCTGAGATATGCAAAGTCAAAGAAAATAGAAGAATAGTCGGTAATCAATAACGCTGATTCGGAAAATACCTTTTTATAATCGACAAAGCCTGCGTTTGCCTCAAAAACATCGTTTGTCTCGTAGTCAACGCTCTGCTTTTCGTGAACGGGGTGCAGACAGAACTTACCCTTATAGCCCTTTTCACGCATAACCTTCAACAGTCTTTCATCGTTTATAAGGTTGTTATAGAACTTGAAGTATTCTGTTTCCTTGAAGCCGTCAAAATAAACGCTCTGATTCATATTGCCGTAGCTTTCCTTAATGGATTTTCTCCATGTGGGAAGTATAAGAATTTTCTTTTCAGCATTATTTTCAAGCAGGTCATATCTCGGCAGACCCGTGAGAATAACCTCTTTATCCGTATACAGATAATTGCCGCCGGTAATAGAATCATATTCGGGTTTAGCCGATGTTACAAAGTAATCAATCTTTTTGTTATATCTTGTCAGCCAGGCTGAAAGATCGTTATAGATTATACCGTGCTGTAAGAAAACAAGCTTAGGCTTAATGAGGTCAGTAAGATAAAATCTCTGCTGTCTGTCAAGGGGATTGAACGCAAAGTCAGAGCCGGATGCCGAAATAACCGCATCTGCACAAAGAAACTTCACAATATAATCCTTATCTTCCAGATAAATAACCTTACCTATACTTTTGAGCTTCTTAACATCTACACTCTCCCGGCTGATTGCGAAAACCGGTTCAATGTTTCCTAAATCCACCTTTCCGCTGTTTAAGAAGCGGAAGAAGGCTTCGCCGTTATCACCGGCTTTTTCGAATCTGTCGGTAATAATCCAGAGACGCTTGCCGTTATACTTTGTCTTCTTGAGCCATGCTACCCTTGCCCTTATCAGGGCATACTTTGTCAGTTTGTTTCTGATAAGCCAGGATATGCACTTTCTCTCCAGCTTGCGGTGCTCCTTCGTTATGTCATCAGGTTTTCTGATAACAATCCTCTTACGGTTGAACACGAATACATATCTGCCGTAAATCTGATATGCCGCCTTGCATATACGTGTGTCGGCAATGAATTTTCCATACTTTATTGAAAGATTTGCAATATCATCGCCTATCTGCATAGCAAGTCTGATTTTTACGGTATTGTCTTTATCGAGCTTAGGCTCGAAGGGAATCTCCTCCTGGAAATAAAAATATCTCTGTCTCTCACCGAAAATGTTTCGCTCGGGCAGGAAAGGATATTCCTTGAGCTGAACGGGGATACGGTTTCTCCCGATTCGTAACACGAAGCTCTTTTCCTTATCCTGACAGCAGTTAAACAGCCATTTTGCCACATAGCCTTCAATTCGGAGATAATCCTTGCCGTCTTCATTTTTGAAAAGCTCGCAGAAATTAACGTGACAGCAGCCGTGCTTACCCGAAAGGTGGATAAGGGGAATATCCTTATAGCAGATAGCCTCATCCTCCTTAACAAATTCGGTGCTTTCATAAAAGCCGCCGCCATATTTCACATTGATAAGGGCTTCCTTTTTTGTTATATTCTTATGAACCTTATTTTTGAGTATAATGCTGTCATCAACATACTGCAGACGGTCTCTGAGGAAGTTCATATACTCGTTATAAAAGGCTTCATCGCTGCTGATTTCCTCGGGAAGCGGCATACCCACACGCCAGCCGATATCGTATGCGAGCACCTGCTGGATATAGGGAACTACCTCACCGTAAAGCTCCTTTGATGCATTTATTATACCATCATAATATCTTCTGGGGGCATATCCGTAATAATCAGGGTCAAACTTCTGTGTCTGAATAGCAGATGACTGGTTGTTTCTAAAACGGTAGTAATAAAGAACATCGCACAGAACACCCAGCTTGAGCTTCCTGAGAATAATGCGGTTGATGAAAAGTGAGTCCTCACCGTATTTTATTGTTTCATCAAATCTGTCATCCTCGGTTATAGCTTCTGTTTTAAGGAAGGTCGTTGCCGCACTGAGCTGAATTGTACTGCATTCGTCCTCCGTTGTAAGGTCAGCAACACGGTTACCGTTATGGAACTTATGATCCAATGCGTGCCAGCTTGCCCGTGCTTCAAAATACTTTATTCTGACACCGATAACGTCAATTTCATCATAGTGCTCTTCAAAGAAATTGTAAACAGTCTCACAGACGTTCATACCCCATTTATCGTCAGAGTCAAGGAAATTAAGATACTTACCCTCAACATAGGAAAGACCCAGGTTACGTGTACTGCTTACGCCCCCGTTTCTTTTCTTGATATATTTTACATTTTCGGGATACAGCTGCTGATATTCCTTACAGATTTCCTCACTGCTGTCCGTACTTCCGTCATTGACCAATATAAGCTGAATGTTTTTCTTAAAACCGATTGTTTGCACAACTACCGATTCAATAGTCTCCACAAGATATTCTTCAGCATTGTAAACCGGAATAATAATAGAAAACTTAAATTTATAGTCTTTCATTATAAGATAAGCCTCCAATCAGCACTGAATTAAGACATAAAGTGCTATTGAACATTATATCACCTTTATGCTGTACTTTCAAGACATTTGCCAAAATACCAGAATTATGTCGATTTTGGGTATGCGGTTTCATCAAAGCTGAAATCCTGACATAAAAAAACAGCCCACTCTATTGAGCAGACTGTAATTATGTTGTACCCTAAAAACTAAACAAAGCGTTTTGATGTGATTGAGTTCTACATCCAAAATCATTGTACCAAGTTCTATGGTCAAGCCCTCGACCTATTAGTACTGCCTAGCTGAACGTGTCACCACGCTTACACATGCAGCCTATCAACCTCATAGTCCTTGAGGGGTCTTACTAGCTTGTGCTATGGGATATCTTATCTTGGAGATGGCTTCACGCTTAGATGCTTTCAGCGTTTATCCAATCCGCACTTAGTTGCCCAGCTGTGCCACTGGCGTGACAACTGGTGC
>JAFSEP010000006.1 GCA_017435665.1 Clostridia bacterium
CCAAAAATCCATCAAAAATTCGCACTTTTGGGTCGTAAGATTTTTTGCGGATCGGATTTTTGGCATATCAAGGCACAAAACGCAGTAAATCCTGCCGGATTTACGAGTATTTTAACGAAGAGATGGCGGAAATCCGCCCCGCAAAAAACGGGTTCGGATTATACTCGTCACCTTATCCTTCAAGATTTATCACTTCTTTACTTCCCATAAAATCTAAGCAGTCAATTTCTCCCCTCAGTTCATATACATCTGTTGACTTATTTGCTTCAGTTTTTACGGATATTACATTTGATCTGCGTGTCTGAAGCTCAACATCCGACAGATAGCTTTTCAGCGTCAGCAGTCTTGTGTGATTATTGTCTTCGGTTTTTTCATAAAAGCTGTCGGTGTATACAGAAATACCGAAGGGCAGTTTTACACCGTTTATTAGCAGAAACCGTGATTCCTTTGAGCTTTCACATTCTTTCTCCCGGCTCTTTATGCTCAGGGGAATTTCCTTGCCGAAGAAAATCAGAGAATATCTGTTTCTACTGCTGATATATTTTCTCTTTTCCGAAAGGTAATCCGACCTTCTGTTTACATATTTATTATGTCTTGCAATAATCAGACCCCGTGACTCGACGAAGTCAAGACCGTTGTTATAGTATTCAATGACCGAGCTTATCAGTATATCTCCCTTTCTGACGTAATCTCCCCTGCTTACAACGGGCGTACCGGAAAACACTCTGCAGGTGGTTATTACACCGCTGAAATCAGCCACATAATTGCAGGGCTGACCTATGGAGCCGTCATCAAAGCTTTCTATTTCTCTGATCTGTATTTCGGCACACATGCCCTCAACGTTCAGTGAAACCCAGAGCACTCTGTCCTTTGTTCTTTCAAGAAATTCCTTCTGGATTTCAACTGCATTGATTTTGCTCTTTCTTGCTCCGATGCGTACCCCGTAATCCTCCATAATACTGAGAATTTCGCTGTCAAAAAGCTTATCGTTTCCGCTGACGTCAATTACCCAGATTCGGGTGTTCATAAGCATCACAAACAGCACCGAAAATAAAATCCCGGCAAATAATACCGCATGCCGCTTATTTTCACGTAAAATATTAGGTATGCCGAAGCGTGAATTTACCTGAACCGTCAAGCCCGAAAGGGCGGAAATACTCATAATTTCGGGAAGAAATTTCTCACGGGTGAAAAAGAAAACGGAGTCATCAATGCTTCTTACGTCCCATATATCAATCCCCTTATCGGCGCAGTCATTCATAAAGTTTTCGGTAAAGCCGCCGTATACCCGCAGACTCAGACCTCCCGATAAATATTTAATTGCGTTCAGCTTCATTAAAAAGGCACCGTCCCGATTAAATTTTGCAGAAATCAACCTGCAGAACACATCCGCTGACCACCAGTTTCTGACATGACAGATTTCTTATGCAAAGTCCGTCACCGACGATATTGACAATGTTTCTTCCAAGGCAGATTTTCACGTTTCCGGAGCTGTATTCCATTATCTGCCTCGCTCCGTCAACAGTAACCTCGTTATTATCAAATATACATATTTCCGTTGCGTAAACCTTACGGGCATACGCACCGTATCCGTCCAGCTTCTGCACAGCAATCACCTCAGTATTTTTTCATAAAATACTATGAATCGGCAAAAACAAAAATGCTTACGTCAATTATATTTATTATCGGCTGAACATAAAAATCAAATGCGAGGTGACCTATGATGACAACAATAATAAACAGCAAAAAGCTGATTTCTGCTAAATTTTTTCTCACCGCAGCAGCGGTTTTGTTCCTCGGAATTATGCTTCTTATTGATTCCGAGGCTTCGGGCGTATCTGTTTCCCATAGTCTTGATATCTGCGGAAAAACTCTGATACCGTCACTTTTCCCTTTTATGTTTCTTTCGGCTTTTATCACAAATTCGGGAATTCTTCAAAGAGACTTCACTCTTCCCGACAAAATTACATATAAAATCTTTGGTCTGCCCGGAAGGTCGGCAGCAGTTTTTCTGATGAGCATCATCGGAGGCTATCCTATCGGAGCAATGATGACTGAGAAGCTTTACAGCAGTAAGGCTCTTACCGTAAATCAGGCAAACAGAATGATGCTTTTCTGCATAAACCCAAGCCCTGCTTTTGCAATAAACGCCATTGGCTTTTCAATGTTTTCAAGCAGAAAAACCGGAGTAATAATCTTCGTAAGCACAGTGCTTTCAAACATAATTCTTGCTTTATTTTCAAGGTGCCTTGACGATAAAAAAAGGGTATCTGTTAATATACATCAGGATATTTCCCCGGGCACCGCAATTACAAGGGCTGCCGATACGGCAACCTGGGGAATAATAAAAATCTGCGCTTACGTTATTCTTTTTTCAGTCCTGCTTTCGCTTATCACCTCCCTTACGCAAAGCACGGGCATAAACGATTTCCTTTACGGCGTTACCGAGGTTACGCTGGGCTGTGAAAGACTGAGCAGACTTAACAACCTGCCCCTGATTTCAGGTATTGTTGCCTGGGGCGGTCTGGCTGTTCATTTTCAGGTATTCAGCAGTATAAAAGAAACCTGCACCGACCTGAGACTGTTTTTCACATCACGCATTCTTTCAGGTGCTTTGAGCGTTATTATATGCGATTTGCTTCTGAAAAGATTTCCCGTTGATATTTCGGCTGTAAATCAGAGCTCAACGGTTACTCTTGCCGCAAACGAAGCCTCATTTCCCGTAAGCGTAGCATTGCTTATCACCTGCTTTTTGTTCCTTCTGGGAGATTATACAATTAACAACAGAATAAGAAACATAAATCATAAACACAATAGTGTTGAAACAAAGGAAAAAGTATGATAAAATATATGCATTAAATTTTAAGGATGTTGCAAATTGAAACAAAAGCTAATTGACGGTAATGCATACAGCAAAGTCTGTGAAAACTGCTTCAACGGACGAATGACAGCTGACGGACAAAGTGTTTTATGTGTCAGAAACGGAGTTATGAGACCCGATTCAACCTGCAGAAAGTATAAATATGATCCCCTGAAACGAAGACCGAGGAGACCGCATATTGCAGGCGGCTTTACCGAGGAAGACTTCACCTTATAAAACGGAGGAAACAAAAATGTATCTTTGCTATAAAAAGCCTGCCGACTATAACTATAACGGCTGGGAGAAGCAGGCTCTCCCTCTTGGTAACGGTAAAATCGGTGCCAAGGTTTTCGGCGGAATTCAATGTGAGCTAATTCAGTTCAACGAAAAAACGCTCTGGTCAGGCGGTCCCGGTGTTCAGGGCTATAATCACGGTGTTTCAAATGCCGATAACGGCAAGGCTTTCAGAGAAATCCGGCAGCAGCTTCTTGACGGCAATTACGATTGTGCCGTTAAGGATATGGACAGGCTTTGCGGAAATGAAAACGCCTTCGGTGCTTATCAGGCCTTCGGAAATATTTATATTAATTTCAACGACCCCGTTCCCTGCTCAGACAATACATATCTCAGAGACCTTGATTTAGCAACGGGCTCGTGTATGGTTGCCTGCAGAAAGGGCATTGACGGTCATAACAGACATTATTTTGTCAGCTATCCCGATAACGTTTTCGTTGGCAAAATTGAATCAACGGGTGAAGATATGCTGAATTTCACCCTCTTTCTCCAGTCAGAGCAAAACGGTACAATAGAATATAAGGATGACCTTGCACTCTTATACGGAACCGTCAACGCAAACATCGGCGAGGGTAACAGGAACGGTGCCGATGCCAACAGCCTCAGATACGGCTGTGCAGTAAAAGTTATAACCGATGACGGTATTGTCACCGCTGACGAAAAAGGACTCACCGTTACCGATTGCTTCAATGCCACTATAATTATGAGCTGCGCTACTGATTATGCGCCCGTTTTCCCTGCATACAGAAAAGACAGCGACCCTCTTGAAGAAAGTCTTGTATGCGTTGAAAAGGCAGGCGAAATGAATTTCAATCAGCTTTTCAAGAGACATCTTCAGGACTTCAAGGCGCTTATGGGCAGAGTTAATCTCAATATCGGTCAGGTTGATGCAAACCTTACAACAGACGCTCAGCTCAAGCTCTATAAAAAGAAAAAAGACCCCCGTAATCTTGAGGCCTTGCTCTTTAATTACGGAAGATATCTGCTGATTTCTTCGTCCCGTGACGGCTCACTTCCCGCAAACCTTCAGGGTATCTGGAATTCAATAAACAACCCTAAGTGGAACTGCGATTATCACCTTAACATAAACCTGCAGATGAACTATTTTCACGCCTTTTCCGGTAATATGGCTGAAACTGCACTTCCTCTGCTTGACTATGCAAATTTACTCGTTGAGCCGGGCCGATACGTCGCAAACACCACAATGGGCATAGGTGAAAACAAGGCTGACGGCACCCCCGATACAAGTAAGCCTACGGGCTGGGTGGTGCATACTCAGACAGGGCCTATGGGTATGGTGGGTCCCGGTAGTGACTGGCATTGGGGCTGGGCACCCACGAACGGAGCCTTCCTTATGCACAACTGCTATGAATACTACGAATATACAAGGGATATCATCACTCTCAGGGATAGGATTTATCCTGCACTTGAGGAATGTGCCCTACTGTTTACAAAGGCACTGATTTACGATAAGAGCAGTGACCGTTATGTCTGCGTACCCTCACTTTCACCTGAGCACGGACCGATTTCCGTCGGCTGTACTTATGACCAGACCATTGTTGAGGATCTGTTCAGAAACACCCTTGAGGCAGCTGATGAGCTTGAGAAAAACGGTTACGGTAATATCGTAAACAAAGAAACCCTTGCAGATATCGATAATCTTCTTCCAAAGCTCAGATCAATATCCCTGAACAAAAAGGGTTATATCAGGGAATGGTATAACGAGGATGAATACTCCTTCTTTGACCGCAAAAGGTTGAACATTGAAAAGCATCACAGACATACCTCTCATCTGCTCGGCGTTTATCCCTTCAGCGTCATAAACGAAAGAAGCCACCTTGATGCCGCAAAGAGAACTCTTGATGAAAGAGGTATAAAGGGACCGGGCTGGTCACAGGTGCTTAAAACCGCCGAATACGCACGAATCGGCGACGGCGAGAAGTGCTATGAGCTTATTCAGGACTTCATAAAGAGAAACGTTTATGCTAATATGTTTGCAAATCATCCCCCCTTCCAGATTGATGCGAACTTCGGATATACAGCTGCCGTGATTGAGATGCTTATGCAGAGCCACAGAGGTTATATTGAGCTTCTTCCTGCTCTTCCGACTCAGTGGAAGGACGGTTCAATTTCAGGCATAGTCGCCCGAGGAGGCTTCGAGGTAAGCTTTGAGTGGAACAATATGAAGTTCAGAAAGGGTACGGTGAAATCAAACTGCGGCGGCAGATGCAGCCTTTCATACAAGGGCAAATATATCGGTGTTTCCGACGAAAAGGGCAACGACGTTAAAACTGTCTTTGAAAACGGCATCGTTACCTTTGAAACTGTCCCCGGCGCAACTTATAACATTTATTGAGGTAAAAATATGTATGATGTAATTCTTTTTGACCTTGACGGAACTATTACTGACTCAGGACTCGGTATAACAAATTCCGTCAGGTATGCTCTTAACAGATACTCTATTGAGGTCAGGGACAATTCGGAGCTTGAATGCTTTATCGGTCCCCCTCTCAATGAATCCTTCGAGAAGTTTTACGGCTTCACAAAGGAAGAAGCAAGTAATGCCGTATCGGTTTACAGAGAATATTACAGAAAAAAAGGTATTTATGAAAACCTTGTGTACGACGGCATTGAAAAACTGCTCAGAGAAATAAGGGACAAGGGCAAAACTGCCGCTGTTGCCACCTCAAAGCCTGAGCTTTTTGCAAGGCAGATACTTGACCACTTCGGTCTGTCGGAATACTTCGCATATATAGGCGGCGCCAATATGAACGAAACCCGAACCGATAAGGCTGAGGTTATTGATTACGTTCTTGATGAACTGAAAATTACCGATAAATCAAAGGTTGTAATGGTCGGTGACCGTGAGCACGATATAATCGGTGCAAGGAAAAACGGTCTTGACTCAATCGGCGTTCTTTTCGGCTACGGAAGCCGTGAAGAGCTTGAAAATGCCCGGGCAACACATATTGCACCTACGGTAGAGGATATTTATCCTATAATTTTCCAATAAAAATACAGCTCATATGCAATCAGATGACATATGAGCTGTTAATTTTTTTATTATTTCCTGAACACGCTGAACAGAGGCATACAGGATGAAAAGAACTTCTTATATGCTTCACAATAGTTTTCACTTGCCTTATCCCGTTTACAGCCTCCACCTCTGCACATAGCGAAAAACCGACAGCTTTTACATTCATCCTTTACATTGAGGCTTTCCGTAATGAAGGCCTTTGCCTTCTCCCCTTCTGCCATTTCCCTGAGAGATTGGGAATTGATGTTACCCAGCAGCCATTCGTCCGTGCAATAGAAGTCACAGGGATAGATGTTGCCGTTACCCTCGCAGACAAACTGGTGAGTGCAATGACCCGCAAGTCCGCATTGCTCCGGTCTTTCACCAAGAAACATTCTTACATAATTGTCAAACACTCTTATGCTCATATAGTTTCCTCTGACGAAGTCCTTGACGTAAAGGTTAAAAATGCGTATGAGATAGTTTGCATATTGCTCAGTTGTCATATAAAGCTCACTCTGAGTATCGTCACCGATAGGTCTGAGGCAGGGTATAAACTGCAGATAGTGATAACCGTTCGCTCTGAAATATTTATAAATACGCTCGGCGTTATCGGCACAGTAGCCCGTTAAAACGGTGAGTATATTGAACTCAACCTGATGTCTTTTCAGCTTGCCTGCAGCATTGATAATTCTGTAATAAGCATTCTGACCGTTGGCATCGACCCTGAATTTATTTCCGTCAAAATCACCGTCAAGACTAAGTCCCACAAGAAATTTGTTTTCCCTGAAAAACCTTGCCCATTCATCGGTAACAAGTGTTCCGTTTGTCTGGATTGAATAATAAATTTCTGAGTTTTTTGTATTGAGCTCATTTACGGTTTTTACAAAAGCCTTAAAATAATCAAGTCCTGCAATGAGAGGCTCTCCGCCCTGAAAAGCAAAGGCTATTGAACAGCCCTTTGCATAATCAATAGCCTTTCTTATTAAGTTATGTGCGGTGTCGTTTTCCATAACACCGAAGGAAAAATCCTCTCTCTGACTTGCAACGTCGCAGTAAAAGCAATATTTACATCTCAGGTTGCAGAGACTTGATGCCGGCTTTATCATAATTGAAAGCGGTGGCATCAGTTAACAATTCCCCTTCTGTTCTGCTTGAAGTTCTTCTGAACCTCATTGAGCTTTTCGTGCATTTCATCCGAGATTTCAGGATATACGGGAGTTCTGTTATAGTTCTCACCGATATCATCTGTCAGGATATGCAACCAATTCTTACGGTTCTTATCCCAGAATGCCGAGTTATCGTTCTGTATTTTATCGAAATACTTGAAGGTAATGTTTTCATTATCGTTAAGAACGCCGTAATCGTAGTCGGGATATTTTGCCTTTACGTCGCTTGTTGCAACCGTATACTGAATTGCCTTGATATCCTCACGCTTCATATGTAAAATCGGGTGATCCTTTGTATGAATAACGCTGTCCTGAGTAATAACGGGAACCATTGACACACCGTCAATAACTCTGTCTGCGGGAAGATAGTTCTCAGTTCCGCCGTTACCTGTTATATTACACATTTCAACAAGTGTGGGGAACAGATCAACGAGAGTCGAGCTCTGCTTTCTTGTTTCCCCTGCTTCAAAGAGATCGTTATTGTTATCCCATCTTATCATAAAGGGAACCTTCTGACCGCCTTCGTATGCAAGGTATTTGCCGCCTCTGAGCTCACCGACTGAGCCCTGAAGTGCGGGACCGTTATCGCTTGTAAACACAATGATCGTATCATCAAGCTCACCGAGCTCTTCAAGCTTGTTAAACAGCATACCGAGATATGTGTCAAATTCAACCACGGTGTCAACATAAGTGCCCATACCGCTGATGCCGTCAAAGTCATCACCTGCAAAAATCGGTGCGTGAGGCCAGGGAGTCGTATAATATGCGAAGAAAGGCTTGTCTGTATTTGTCACGGTATCGGTAATCCACTTGTCAATTTCATCGTGAATCCACTTTGTTGTCATTGACTGATCCTTCATTTCATCGGCACCGTGAACTATCTCGTATTCACCGTTTTCCTCAACAACGTGATAATAAGGCTTCATATCGTTTACATGGTGGCTGCCGTAGAAGTAATCGAAGCCCTGATTTGTGGGAAGATATTCGCCGTAATCGCCAAGATGCCACTTGCCGAAGCAACCGGTAGCATAGCCTGCATTATTGAACACCTCTGCAATAGTGATTTCATCACCGAGCATACCGTCGCAGTTTGCACCCATCTCAATTGAATTGAAAACTCTTGTCTGTGCAAAGGGAATATATGTGGAAATTGTGGGATAAATAACGTTATCGGCATAGCCTCTGTAAGGATATCTGCCCGTAAGACAGGCAAAGCGTGCAGGTGAACAAACAGAATAGCTTGAATAGAAGTTCTCAAAATTAAGTCCGTTTTCACCGATAGAGTCAATATTGGGAGTATCATATATAGCACCGTTGAGGGAAACATCGCCGTAGCCCAGGTCATCCATAAGAATGACAAGCACGTTGGGGTTATCCTGTGCAGCCTCATCAATACCGTCGAGATAATCGTCATGACCCTTCCAGAGTCTGCTTACAACAGGCTTTGTTCTCATATTCATTGAGAAGATATAGAATATAGATGTACCCATAAGAAGCACACTGAGAATACCGGAAAGAGCCTTCTTGGCAGCACCCTTATTGAAGGTTTTTCTTGCAACGAAGAAAAGTCCCCAAAGAGCAAGAGCTGTGGGAATGACAAGAAGAATGTTTCCACCGAGCCTTGTCAGGAAGCTGCCTTCACCGCTGAAAAGAGGATTTGCAGCTGATGACCAGCCTGCCTTACCCGTTGAGAATGCGCCGAAGCCTGCATCTGCACCCCATATGATATGGAATATAACCATACCGAGGCTTGAGAAAGCATAGGCAAAAATCATAGGTGCGTAAACCTTCTTCTTGATAATAAGGCTCAGAGCAACGGCTGCAGAAACAATGCAGCAATAGCCTGCCGAAATTATAGTGAAGAGGTTAAGTCTTGTTATAAGCTGGAGAGCCATAATAACAATACCGATAACCATAAGAATTATCGGGAACACCTTCTTGGATGTGTCAAGAGAAATTTCTTTCTTCATATTATTACCGTCCTTTATTTAAAAAATAAGCCCCAGCAAGCCGTAGCTCACTATTGCCATAATAATACCTGCAATAAGAACACCGAGACAAATAATGGGAAATGCCCTTTTTATTCTCAGATCAAAAATATCTGCAATAAGAGCACCCGTCCATGCGCCTGTTCCGGGCAGGGGTATTGCAACAAAAGCAAGCAAGCCCCATTCCTGATACTTTTTAACCTTTTCGCCCTTTGCTCTTGTCCTTCTTTCAAGACCGTCAATAAGCCTTGCAAAAAGCGGAAATCTTCTGAGAAAATTAAAAATATATCTGATAAACAGAAGAATAAAAGGAATCGGAACTATGTTTCCGATAAAACATATTCCGAACGCCTTGAGCAAGTCCAGACCCAGGAGCTTTGCCGCAATAAGCCCCCCTCTTAATTCAAGAACGGGAAGCATTGAAATTATAAACACTATCAGCTCTTCGGAAATTCTTCCGCTGAATAATTCCACAAAGTATTCTGCTAACTGTTCTGACATATTACGACCTCATCAGATGTTATTAGCCGATAAAAAACCAGCTGCCTTCTTTAAAATATTTTTATCGTTTTCAAACCTGAGCAAGCCGAGAGCTGAAGAAAAATCCGTCCAGATAAACTCCTCGATTTCCTCCTCCTGCATAACCACATCTCTGCTTGTGCTTTCAGCAAGAAAGATAACAACGGCCTTTTCCACCTTACCCTGAATGGTATATTCACTCTTACAGCTGAAGCCGTCAAGAATTGAAATGTCAAGTCCTGTTTCTTCCTTGGTCTCTCTGATTGCCGTTTCATGCTGAGTTTCACCCGGCTCAATATGACCCTTAGGGAAGCCCCAATGTGCGCTGCGTCGGTTCCTTATAAGAAGCACACTTCTGTCCTCACCTTTGCCGTTAAACACAACGGCACCGCAGGAGCGCTCATAGAGACACTCGATATCATAGCCGTTTTTCCTCTCCGCAAAGGAGATCGCAGGCTTTATATCGTTCACAATAAAGCGTGTGCTTTTGGGTGCAACGACCCAGACCACACCGTGACCTCCGTGTCTGCGGATTATCGCAATAACACGTCCGTCAAAATTTCTTACGGGATGGTTCACACCCATAATGTATGCACCCTGAACAGCAGTTCTTTCACGGTTATAGCCCTCAACGATACCGAAGTTGAGCTTATACTCGTAGCCGAATCGCCTGTTTACCGAATGCATGGGCGCAGTAACCTTTACCCTTACAAACCTTCCAAGCATAATATTCACCTTTTTCCTTACAAGGCACCCGCTAAACACCCGTCCCGATATTTACATATGAGACTCAGCTAAAAGGTATCCGATGCCTAAAAACAAACTATGAAGCTATTATACTAATATTCTGAGATAAATACAAGATTATTTCAAAAAAAAGTCTGTTTTTTAAAATGCTGAAGAGCATAAATCTGTAACATTGTTGCTTAAAGTATATAATTCTTTATATTTATTATAAATTTTTCAAAATTAATATTGTAACTTTTTTATTTTCTGTTATAATAGTTCGGCGACAGATATATAATTTAGTCTCAAAGAAAGGTTTTCGCAACCGTTTTTTGCGAAACGAGTAATGATATAATGAAACTGTTTTCTGAATACGTAAAATCATATAATCTTAATCGGGAGAATGCATCCGGTTTTTTTGATGCTGTTTCCGATTTGTATTTCTCGCCTCAGGTGCAGAGCCTGAAGCAGTATGAGCAGCACTTTGAAATTGACCGCCTTCAGCACGTTACAAGCGTTTCATACCTCAGCTACGTAATAGCTGAGAGACTCGGCTGGGACTCACGCATTATTGCCAGAGGCTCCCTGCTGCACGACCTGAACTATTACGATTGGCGTGACGGAGACGGCGAATGGCACCGTCCTCACGGATATAAGCATCCCATATTTTCGGCATATAACGCAATAGAACTGAATAAGGAAATAACGGATATCGAAATTGAAATGATAAAATGCCATATGTTTCCCCTGACCCTGAGACTTCCGAGGCACAAGGAAGGCTATATCCTTATTTTTGCCGATAAATACTGTGCAAACAGAGAGGTTCTCTATTCCTTCAGCAAATCTTATAAAAAGAAATTTGATAAATTGATTAAAGGATAATTCTTATGACAACACAAACTGTTTTGATGTATATCTTATATTTCTTCTTTTACAGCGCAGTGGGCTGGCTCGGTGAAAGCATTTACTGCTCAATAGGCGAAAAGAAAATCATCAACCGTGGTTTCCTTGTGGGGCCCATGTGTCCTATTTACGGTACGGGCACGCTGGTTATGGCTGTATTGCTGTATAACCCCTTCAGAGATAAGCCTCTGCTTGTATTTCTGTTCGGTATGATTCTTTGTGATATTGTTGAATACTTCACAAGCCTTATTATGGAAAAGCTTTTCAACGCAAGATGGTGGGATTATACACACGAGCTTCTCAACCTACACGGAAGAATCTGCTTCAAGCATACACTTTACTGGGGCGTGGGCTCACTTCTGTTTGTAAGGTTTGTTCATCCGAAAATCATCACTCTGTTTGAGCAGATACCGGAGAAATACATTGCCTCCTGCGTGACGGTAATACTTGTTATTTTTGTTATTGACGTCATATATTCTGCAATCAGAGCTGTGGGCATCAGTAAGCTGAAAAAGAAAGTATCCGAGCTCAGGACTGTTATCAATTCCGCATCTCAGGACGGCTTAAAGGTGTTCAATTCAGCTTATTATACCGTAAGAGATAATGCCGAAAGCGCATACAAGACGGTTGTATATAACGTTGAAGCCATGTATGACGACCTTAATTCGAGCATTGACAAGGGTAACAATAAGTTCAACCAGACAAGAGATGAAATCATCTGGCAGGCACAGTATTTCATTTCTCAGTTTGAAGAAAAGGTGCTTCATTCAACCACCTTTGACAGAGCTCAGGGAGAATTCAGAAAATTTCTGAAGGTTTATAAAAAAGCCTATAAAAAGAACTTTAAAAATCTGAAAACACTTCAGTCGGAGATTATGAAAATCACCGAGGATATCAAAAACAAGCTATCGGATACAGAATAATAAACGGAGGAAGTATTTATGAAAAACACAGCAGTCAGAAAGCCCGATATCAGAGTTAAAAAGACCTATGATAAATTATATTCGGCATTTTTCGAATTGCTTTCAAGTCAGCCCTATGACAGCATAACCGTTCTTGATTTATGCGAAAAAGCAGATGTTCACAGAGCAACCTTCTATAAGCATTTCCTTGATAAGCAGGACTTTGTCAGCTTCTGCTGCTCAAGACTTCTTGATGAGCTAAACCTGACAAACGATATACTCCTTTTGGGTGAGGGAGATGAATCAAAGGTTATTTATGTGAATATGTGCAAAAAGGTTATCAACTTTGTTCACGAAAACAGAAAATTTATAAAAGATATCAATACCTCGCCCGGCTCGGAAGCTTTTAACAGCGCTTTGCTTCGTGCATTTACCGACTTATTTGAAAAGAGACTTACAAAGGTTGTATTGAACGGAGGAATTCTTGCATCCCCGATTCCCATGCTTGCCAGCTATTATGCAGGCGGCGTTGTATCAATGCTGAGATGGTGGGCTATTGACGGCGAAAAGTATACCAAGGAGGAAATTCTCCGATTTGCCGTTACCCGTTTCAACGAAGCTGAAATTTCATTTCTCCACAATAAATGTATGAAGGATCATTATAACAACAATTAAAGCTATTGACAAAAATCAACATAGGTTGTAAAATCTACCTATGTTGATTTTTTATCAGCAAATATTACAGAGTAGATTTGTATGCGTAAAGTGTTCTCTGAACGGGGAGTTGTCAGAGAGACGAAAAGGTTTTCCTTGCGGTATACAAATCGCATCCCGCTGGATAATACAAGAGTGTTGTCTCCTATTATGCAGTGGGCATAAAAAGGAGATGTTTTTTTATGCCTGAAAAAAGTAAGAAAAAGTTAAGTCTGCAGCAGGTTGCCGTTATTGCCATGCTCACCGCACTCTACGTTGTTCTCAACCGTTTTGCTTCGGTCAGCGCCTGGAACATAAATATCGGCTTCTCATTTGTTGCAACGGTAACAGCTGCCTGTATGTACGGTATTCCGGGAGGTATTCTCGTGGGCGGTCTCGGGGATTTAATCGGTGCAATCCTTTTCCCTAAGGGTGCTTATTTCCCCGGCTTTACCCTTTGTGCTGTATTGGTCGGTCTGATTTACGCTCTGTTCCTGAGAAAGAGCAAATCCTTTATCAGCATCGCTCTTGCTGCCGTTACCTCCCAGACCGTCAGCAGTCTTTTGCTGAACACACTCTGGATAAGCATTCTTTACGGTGCTGATTTCAAAGCAACCTTCCTTTCAAGATTGCCTCAGTACTTTCTTATGATTGCCGTTCAGTTGGTTGTCTCCCCCATTCTTCTGAAGGTTTCCGACAGAATTAAGAAGGGGTTGAAGTGAGAAAAGGCCGCCCGCAGTCGTGGGCGGCGTGCGGCGAAGCCGCACAGGTATAAAATAAATCGGTCAGCATTCGATGTGCTGACCGATTTACTGTTATATCAGGTTTATTTCATTGCTTTTACCTGCTCGTAAGCTTCAACGATTTCATCATCGGGCTTCTTTGTAAGAAGACTTACAGCCACGATAACAACACAGGCTACAATAAATGCGGGAAGAAGCTCATAAATATCAAGAATTGTTCCTGCAAACCTTGTGCGGATTATGAACTTCCAGACAAATATCATAACACCGCCGGAAAGCATACCTGCAAGTGCGCCGAACTTGTTTGTTCTCTTCCAGAAAAGTGCAAACAGAACAACAGGACCAAACGCAGCACCGAAGCCTGCCCAGGCAAATGAAACGATTTCAAATACCGATGAGTTCGGGTCAAGTGCAAGGAATACTGCAATTACGGAAATAAGAACAACGGAAAGTCTTGCTATAAGCATGATCTTTTTCTCTGAAATCTTAACCTTGAATGCGTTAACAAGAATGTCATAGGTAACGCTTGAGGATGCGGCAATAAGCTGTGAGTCTGCCGTTGACATTGTTGAAGCAAGGATGCCTGAAAGGAAGATACCGGCAACAAAAGCGGGAATATAACCTCTCTTTGAGATGAATGCGGAAATGTCAACAATTATTGTCTCTGCAGCAGAAGCGCTGTCGTAGGGACCTACAATACCTTCCTTCATAAGGCTGTAACCTACAACACCGATGAGAACTGCGATTGCCATTGAAATAACAACCCATACTGATGCTACACGGCGTGAGGTCTTGAGCTTGTTGGGATCATCAATAGCCATAAAACGAAGAAGAATGTGAGGCATACCGAAGTAGCCGAGACCCCATGCAAGTGTTGAAGCAACAGGTAATGCACCGTAGCTTCCGGTAGTTCCCGTTGCAACGTTGAAGCCCTTGAATAAGTCAAGATAGCCGTCAAGCTGCTGAACGTTTGCAAAAACAGCATCAAAGCCACCGATAAGACCCTCGCTGAGACCGAGAACAACAAAGAGAGCGATTGACATAACAATGCTCTGAATAAAGTCAGTAGTAGATGCTGCAAGGAAGCCGCCGAGTGTACAGTAAAGAACAATAACGGCTGCGCTGATTATCATTGCCGTAACGTAATCCATACCGAAAAGGCTTGAGAAAAGCTTACCGCAAGCAGCAAAGCCCGAAGCTGTGTAAGGAACGAAGAATATAATAATGAAAATCGCAGAGATTATTGAAAGAATATTCTTCTTGTCGCCGAAGCGCTTTGAGAAAAACTCGGGAAGCGTAACTGCGTTGATTTTTTCTGTATAGTGTCTCAGAGGCTTTGCAACAATAAGCCAGTTGATATATGTACCGACAGCAAGACCGATAGCCGTCCAGGCAGCCTCTGCAAGACCTGTCATAAGAGCAACGGCGGGAAGACCCATGAGAAGCCAGCCACTCATATCGGAAGCCTCTGCACTCATTGCCGTAACGTAAGGACCGAGCTTTCTGCCGCCGAGATAGAAATCATCCGTAGTTTTGCTTTTCTTTGAAGACTTGAAACCGATAAATAACATACCTGAAAGGTATATCACTATCGCCAATGCAATCATAGTGTTTGACATTGTAAATTCCTCCTGATTTTTAATTCGTCAAATTATATCATACTTTTTTACAGAACGAAACACAGAACGAAGTCTATACTCTGTTCTGTGTTTTTGTCGATATATCCTTTATTATTAATGTATTTCAGACTATACAATATTTTATACAAAAAATAATACAATAAAATTATTTCAAATCTTTTTTAAATTTTTCCATAAACATCGGAAGCATTTTTTCCGCATAGTGCTTCAGCGAGTATTCGCCGTTACAAAGGCACCAGTCATAAAGGAGAGCTCTTTCGCAGAGCGTATACGCCTTGACTATCTCATTGACGGTGAATTCCTCTCTGAACTCCCCCGCTTCCATTCCCCTTGAAACTATCTGCCTGAGGAGCTTATAATATACTCTGTTGTGGTCAAGCAGATGCTTGTCGCCTCGGGTAACAAGCTGAGAGGAATAAAGACGGGCAAGCAAATCAAGAGAAATGCTGTTTTCAATCATAACAAAAAGCTCACGGTTAAGATACATAAGAGTATCAAAGCTGTTCATACTGTCATCAAGGGTTTCGCTGAGCTCCTCATATTTTTCATCAAAAAGATATGAAAGCGAGCTGAGAAGCGAATCCTTTCCTTCAAAATAATGATAAAAGGAGCCTCTTGAGGTTTCCGATTCCTCAATAATTTCTTCAACTGTGGTATCGTCATAGCCCTGCTCATAAAAGAGCTTCCATGCCGCCGAAACAATCTTTCCCTTGGTATTTCGTGTTTTCTTTTTAGACATAAACATCACTCATAAACAATTATTTTTCTTGATTTTATCATAAAATGCCTTCAATGGCAAGTTTAATAAGGATTTTTGCATTATATTGGTTCTTTTGTTAAATCATTGTAAAAAACCTTGTGAAGAAAAATATTATATGTTAATATTATTCTATAAAATCAGGAGGTGGTTTTATGAAGAAAATTATTGTTGCAGACGACGAAATGCGTATCAGGAAGCTGGTCGGTGACTTTCTCAGAAGCGAGGGCTATGAGCCCGTTGAAGCCGAAGACGGTCAGCAGGCACTTGATATTTTTGAAGCAGATAAAAATAATATTGCTATGCTCATTCTCGATATAATGATGCCTGAGTATAACGGCTGGGAGGTTTGCAGAAAAATCCGTGAAACCTCTGACGTGCCCATTATTCTCCTTACGGCAAGAAGCGAGGAGTTTGACGAGCTTACAGGCTATGAGGCAGGTGCCGACGATTACGTCACAAAGCCCTTCAGCCCCTCTGTTCTTATGAAGAGAGTTGCCGCCCTGCTCAGAAGAGCAAACGGTGCAAATGCAACACGCAACGGTAAAGCTGTATGTAACCTTGTTATCAATGAGGAGGCTCATGAGGTACATCTCAACGGTGTTGAGCTTGAGCTGACCTTAAAGGAATATAACATACTTCAGAAGCTGATGGAAACACCGGGACGTGTTTACAGCAGAGAACAGCTCCTTGACAGTATCTGGGGCTATGATTACGTCGGTGACGTGAGAACCGTTGATTCACACGTTGCAAGACTTCGCACCAAGCTCGGCTCCTGGGGCAACGAGCACCTCAAAACCGTTTACGGCATAGGCTATAAAATTGAGGAAGGCACCAATGAATAAGTTTATTAAAATTATTACAAGACCTCTCGGTATACGCAACCGTCTGCTTTCAATGACGGTTGCTATTACCTTATTTATATCCTTTTCCGGCTTGTTTATTAACCATTACTGGACGGAAAGCTTTTTTGAGGATATGGCTAAGGATGAAATGCTGTCAATCGCAGATGAGATAAAAACATATGACCTGATGAGCAAATCCTTTTATCAGAACATTGCTCAGCTTGAAATTACCACAAACGCATATATTGAAATATATCTCCTGCCCGATATCATCATCTATTCAACAAAGTCAAACAATTATCTTTACGACTCAGACAGCGATTCGGCATCTACCCCCGAGCCCAAGGGAAAAAATCTGAAAATCCTTGAGCAACCTGAAATAAACCCTGACGGCTCTTTCTTTGACAAGAAGCAGGAAATCAGAGGAACGGCAAAATACATCGTTTACAACTCGGTTATCAATGATGACTATGCGGTAAAGATTTATCTCTCCCTTGACGTTATTGAAAGCAATGCGATGCTTTTCAGAACCTTCATTATGATTCTTTGTGTGCTGGTAATTTTAATTCTTATTGCCGTTCACATTGTTTATGAAAGCCTTGTAACTAAGCCTCTTATCACAATTAACAACAGCGCAAAGCAGCTTGCGGCTTTGAATTTTGACGTTAAGTGTCCGACCTCAAGCATTGTTGAAATGGATGAGCTGGGCAAAAATATCAATCTGCTGTCAACCTCACTTGATATGGCTCTGTTTGACCTGCAGGAGAAAAACAAGCAGCTTGAGCTTGACATTCAGAAGGAGCAGCAGCTTGATAAAGCAAGAACCGAGTTTATTTCAAATGCATCTCATGAGCTGAAAACCCCCATTGCTATTATTCAGGGCTATGCAGAGGGTCTCAAGGTGGGCATTGCCGATAAGGACAGCGCCGATGAATACTGCGATATCATTATGGAAGAAACTCAGAAGATGAACACCCTCGTTGTCCGTATGCTTGAAATCTGTCAGTACGAAAGCGGCGGATACAAGCTGATGAGTCAGAGCTTCAATATTTATGATGAGGTTTACAGATATCTCAGAAGAAGAATAAAGCTTCTCAAGGAGGACGGTATCACCCTTGTTATAAACATCAATCCCGAATACAGAGGCTACGGTGATATTTCAAAAATCGAAACTATCATAAATAACTATGTTTCAAATGCCGTCAGCCACGTTAAAAACGAAAACCTTATTGTAATTAACTGTCAGCCCGCCGGGGACAAATACAGACTGAGCGTCTTCAATACGGGAAGCATAATTGCCGATGAGGATATAGACAATATCTGGTCCAGCTTTTACCGTGCCGACAAGGCTCACAGCAGAGCCACAGGCAGATTCGGTCTCGGCTTATCCTTTGTCAAATCAATTCAGGAGCTTCATAACAACAGCTACGGTGTTATCAACAGAGATAACGGCGTTGAATTCTGGTTTGATATTTCCAAGGCTCACAATATGACTGAGGATGATATATAACTAAAACAAAACAAAATTACCCTATACACCTGAATTTCAAGGTATATAGGGTATTTTTTATTACATAAACAAACTTATCTGACTGTTTTCAGGCAAGCCCTCAAGGGCACCGATACTGCGCAGAGCTTCTATAATAGCCGAGGAAACACCTGCTCTCTGACGGACATCCTCAACAGAAATATACGGACCGTCACCGTCATCACGGGCTTTTGCAAGGCCTTCGGCTGCTGCTTCACCCGTACCTGACATTGCACCGAAGGGCATTCTGATTTTTCCGTCCTCAATCTTATATACCTTTGCATCGGATTTATAAAGGTCAACGGGAAGAAATTCTATACCTCGTGCCATCATTTCGTTAACAACCTGCAGAGCAACGTATTGATCCTGCTCGGTTTTGGAGGCATCTCTGCCCTTTGCCTTGATTTCCTCCATCTTTCTGCGGACAGCCTCTCTGCCGAGAACAACCGTTGCGGCATCGGTATCACCGCCACGTACCGTCATAAATGCGGCATAATATTCAAGAGGTTTATATATCTTATACCAGCCCAGACGGAGTGCGGCGCTTACGTATGCGGCGGCGTGAGCTTTGGGGAACATATATTTGATTTTCATACAGGAGTCAATGTACCACTGCTCAACTCCGTTATCCTTCATAGCCTGAATATGCTCCTGAGTGAGAAGCTTGGTCGCCTTACCCTTACGGACAATCTCCATAATCTTGAATGCCATCTGAGGCTCAACGCCCTTATGCATAAGGTAAGTCATAATATTGTCTCGTGTACCGATAACCTCGGAAATGGTGCAGATACCGTCCTTGATAAGATCCTGAGCATTGCCCAGCCAAACATCGGTACCGTGTGAAAGACCTGATATTTGAAGAAGGTCTGAGAAGTTCTTGGGCTGTGCATCAAGAAGCATCTGTATAACAAAGGGTGTGCCCATTTCGGGGATTGAAAGCGTACCCGTGGGGCAGTCAATGTCCTCTGCAGTAACACCGAGAGGCTCGGGGCTGAGAAGAATCTCATAAACCTTAGGGTCACATATATCAACATCCATAACGGGTATTCCCGTCAGGTCCTCAAGATGCTTATAAAGTGTGGGAACATCGTGTCCCAGATTATCCAGCTTGAGAATTGTATCGTGAAGTGCGTGGAAGTCGAAGTGAGTGGAAAGGATACCCTTATCCGGGTCATCTGCAGGATGCTGAATGGGTGTGAAGTCCTCTGCATCAAACTGATTGGGAACAACAACCATACCGCCCGGATGCTGACCGGTGGTTCTCTTGACACCCGTACAGCCGTTTTTAAGGCGTTCCTCCTCTGCCTTTGAGACGACTATTCCCCTCTCCTCAAGATACTTTTTAACGTAGCCGTAGGCTGTTTTTTCGGCAACGGTGGCTATTGTACCCGCCTTGAAAACGTGGGTTTTGCCGAAAAGCTCCTCGGTATATCTGTGAGCATAGAACTGATAGTCACCTGAGAAGTTAAGGTCAATATCGGGAGACTTATCACCCTTGAAGCCAAGGAAGGTTTCGAAGGGAATATCGTGACCGTCACGGACAAGAGGTGTTCCGCATTCGGGACAGTCCTTGGGGGGCATATCGTAGCCTGAGCCCCATTCGCCCTTTAAGAAGAATTCTGTCCATCTGCAGTTGGGACAGCGATAGTGAGGAGCAAGAGGGTTAACCTCAGAAATACCCGATGCATTGGCAACGAAGGATGAGCCGACAGAGCCTCGTGAACCAACGTGATAGCCGTGCTCCTCGGAGTTTTTAACAAGCTTCTGAGCAATCATATAAAGAACACCGAAGCCGTTGGCGATAATGGCATCAAGCTCACGGGAAAGTCTGTTTGAAACGTATTCGGGAACGGGGTCTCCGTAAAGACGCTTTGCCGTATCCCAGCAAAGTTTTGTCAGCTCCTCATCGGCGCCCTCCATACTGGGCGGGAAGTTTCCGGGAGGAATAGGCTGAAGAACCTCAGTCATATCTGCAATTTTGTTTGTGTTGGTAACAACAACCTCATATGCTGTTTCCTCGCCTAAGTATGCAAATTCCTCAAGCATCTGCTTTGTGTTTCGGAAATAAAGAGGTGCCTGATTGTCAGCATCGTTATAGCCCTGACCTGCCTGAAGGATTGATCTGAAAATGGAGTCATTTGCATCCATAAAGTGAACGTCACAGGTGGCGCATACAGGCTTGCCGAGTCTGTCTGCAATGTTAACGATATATCTGTTCATATTCTGAATATCGGCATCGCAGTTTACATTAGGATATTCGGGCTTTGCAATCATATAACGGTTATTGCCCACAGGCTGAATTTCAAGATAGTCATAGAAGGATGCAATCTTCAGAATTTCTTCCTCGGGTGCCCCATGAACAACAGCACGGTATAACTCGCCTGCTTCACAGGCACTGCCGATAATAAGACCCTCTCTGTGCTTGAGAATTTCACTTCTGGGTATGAGGGGGCGCTTATAAAAGTGCTGTATGTTTGAAGCCGTAATAAGCTGATAAAGATTTTTAAGACCTGCCTTGTTCTTTGCAAGGATTATAATATGATATCTGGGTACACCCTTTTTCTTGAAGTCGGGATACTTTGCCTCATCAACAAGGTAGCCCTCCATACCGTAGATAATCTTAATATCATTACCTGCTGCACCTGCTGCTTCAGGGAATGCCTGAACAACACCGTGGTCGGTTATGGCGATAGCCTTGTGTCCCCATTGAATTGCACGCTTTACAAGTGCCTTTGCATCGGAAACGGCATCCATCATTGACATCTTGGTATGTAAGTGAAGCTCAACACGCTTTTCCTCTGCATCGTCAATGGGAGGAATTTTCTTAACCGTTGAAATCGCATCGGCGTTTATAACGTTTTCATTTGCATATTTATCAAACTGAATGCTTCCTCTGATAAGTACGGTTACGCCGTTGCCTATTTTATCAAGAATAGGCTCACAGAGATTTTTTCTGTTAAAAATCTTGCAGGAATATGAGCTGGTATAGTCCGTAACGCAGAAGGTAATTATTGTAAATCTGCCGTCCTTGGTATTTCTTGCCTCAAAATTAAAGATATCGCCCCATATTGTAACCACACCGTCCATAGGGTCAATTTCCTTTATCGGCTTGGGTAAATCCCTGATATCATTACCGAGAACGGGCTTGAGGGTTTCAAAGTAAAGAGGATAGCCGTCAATGATTTTATGCTCCTTGGGCATTTCCTCCTCTTCCTTCTTTTTTCTCTCCATTTCACGCTTCTCAATAACTGCCTGCTCAGCCTCAGCCTGCATTTTAAGTAGGGTTTCATTATTGGCTTCAATGACCGTGCTTCCCGCAAAGGACACGGTTATCTCTTTTCCGAAGCGTCTTTTCACAAGATTTGCCATATAGCTGTCACAGCCCTCGTTTTCAAGCACGTCTGCGCCGCCGTAGGAAAGTGATACGGTCAGTATGCCGTTTTCGAGCTCTGCCTCGCTGTCTTCAAGAAAGCCGTTTGCCGCCGCAATGCTCTCGCAGGCAGCGTAAACAAGGGACGGATAATAATCCGACGTGAAATCGCAGCCGATAAATTCCGGCTCAATAAAAACGTCCTTGATACCCAGAGCCTCCCTGATGCATTTTGAAGCATCACGGAACACCATAAAGCTGATTACCTTATGTGAGGAAACCCTGAGGTACATTTTATTATTAACTTTGTTCATTATACATTCTTCGATAAAGCAGTCGGCAAGGGCATCTCTGAGCCCGTCACTTATCATACTGCCGAAGAAGTGTAAAAAACTTTTCTTTTCCATTATTTCACCATTATAACTTTTCTATTTCTTTCATAAGCTCATCAATAAGCTGACTTTCATCTACTTTTCTGAGTATTTCTCCGTGTCTGAATATAAGGCCGCAGCCGTCTCCTCCTGCTATGCCGATATCAGCCTCTCTTGCTTCACCGGGGCCGTTTACGATACAACCCATAACTGCCACCTTAATCGGCTTTTTGCAGTCACGAAGTCTGTCTTCAACCTCATTTGCAAGGGAGATAAGGTCGATTTTTGTCCGTCCGCAGGTAGGGCAGGAAATAAGGTAGGGACTGTCATTTTTAAGTCCCACGGACTTGAGTATATCGTTACCTGCATAAATTTCCTCAACGGGGTCAGCGGTAAGAGAAACCCTAATTGTGTCACCGATTCCGTGAATGAGAAGTGAGCCTATGCCTGCACTCGATTTGATTATTCCCATACGCTGAGTGCCTGTTTCCGTTACGCCGAGATGAAGTGGATAATCACACATTTCAGCAATGGTTTCATAGGCTTCAACCATATAATTTACGTTTGAGGATTTAAGGGAAATCACGATGTTATCAAAGTCGAACTTTTCAAGAAGCCTCACGTGATACATTGCACTTTCAGCAAGTGCGGCAGGAACGGGAGCCCCGTATTTTGCATAGATTTCCTTTTCAAGTGAGCCTGAATTTACGCCTATTCTTATAGGTATATTCTTGCTGTTGCACTTGTCAACAACAGCCTTAACCCTTTCATCAGAGCCGATATTACCCGGATTTATTCGGATTTTATCAACCCCTGCCTCTGCGCTTTCAAGGGCAAGCTTATAATCAAAATGAATATCTGCAACAAGAGGGATGTCTATATGCTTCTTTAGTTCGTAAACAGTTTTTACAGCATCCATATCGGGCACGGCAAGACGGACTATCTGACAGCCTGCCTGCTGAAGTCTGAGAGCCTGAGCGATATTACCCTGAATATCGTGAGACTCAACGTTAAGCATTGACTGAACGGCAACGGGATTGTTACCGCCGATAGCAATATTACCTATTCTGATTTCCTTTGATTTTCTTCTTTCAAACACGGTTACTCACCCTTTATACAAATGATTTGCCCTGAATCAGCTTCCATATATCGCTGAAGGAAATAATAATCATAAATCCGAACAGAAGGAACAAGCCTACTGCGTGAATCCAGTTTTCATATTTTGCCGGTACGGGCTTTCTGAAAATAAGCTCAATAAACATAAAGAACAGTCTGCCGCCGTCAAGTGCAGGAACGGGAAGAAGATTGAAAAGACCGATATTAATTGTTATAAGAGCCATAATTGTCAGCAGATATGACCAGTCAAAGTTATTTGCAGATTCAACTGCCACGTCTGCAAGAATTGAAACGGTACCCACGGGACCGGATAAATCAGCAAGTCCGTATTGACCTGTTATAAGGTCAAAGAGGCTGAGATAAACTATTCTGCCGATTGAAAAAGCCTCACCGAAGGAGTATTTCAGTACGTTCAGGGGCGTCGATTCAACACCAACGATAATGAAGTCATAAATGATTGTGAATACTTCATTTTCAGTTTTGGTTTCGAAGGTTACGTCCTTGAGCTCGACCTTTTCCCCCTCTCTTTCAACGGTAAAATCCATAACACCGTCGCCGCTTCTCTGCATAAGGAAGGTAAGGTCATAGGATGAATAGACCTTCTTGCCGTCAATTCTGAGGATTTTATCACCTGCCGCAAGACCTGAGGTCTGGCTGACGGCATTTTCGTGGAAGGAGTGAATACGTGTGGTGGAGATAAGCTCATCGGAGCCGAGTATGATACAGCAGATGATGAAGCCCAAAATAAGGTTGAATATTGCACCTGCGGAAACGATTATCATTCTCTGCCATACGGGCTTCTTTGAAAATGAGCCTTCCTCCTCACTTTCCTCCTCCTCGCCCTCCATACTGACAAAGCCGCCTATGGGGAAAAGGCGCAGAGCATATTTTGTTTCCTTGCCCTGCTTTTTGAAGATAGTGGGACCCATACCCAGAGCGAATTCGTTTACCTTCACCTTAAAAAGCTTGGCAAAGATGAAATGACCGAACTCGTGGATAAAAATAATCAGTCCGAAGAAAAGGATGGCAACAAGTAAGGGCCACACCTTACCCCAGATTGTCTGAATTGATAATAATGCTGATAAATTCATTTTTCTACCTCTTTATTAAGTGCATTAAATAAGGGATTTGACGTATGCTCTTGTCTCCTCATCGGTTTTCAGAACATCCTCCAGGGTATAGTCACTGACCGAGGGAGCTGTTTCCAGAGCCTTTGAAACAAGCTGAGCAATCTCGAGAAACTTGATTTTACCCTGCCTGAACATATAGTTTGCCATTTCGTTTGCAGAATTCACAACAGCCGGGCAGAGACCTCCCCTGCTGATTGCTTCCCTGCAAAGATTGATACACTCGAAGGTATCATAATCAGGCTTATAGAAAGTGAGATTAGCGTAATCCGTAAGACTTAACTGCTTAACGGGAGATTCATATCTTTCGGGATAGGTAAGCGCATACTGAATGGGGATACGCATATCGGGTACGCCCAGCTGAGCGATAACCGAATTGTCAACGTATTCAACGAGAGAATGGATAACGCTTTCTCTGTGAACAACTATATCAACATCCTCGGGTGCAACGTCAAAGAGCCAGACTGCCTCAATAAGCTCAAGTCCCTTATTCATCATTGTTGCCGAATCTATGGTAATTTTTGCACCCATTGCCCAATTAGGATGATTGAGTGCTTCCTTAACCGTAACTTCAGCAAGCTCAGCCTTCGTCCTGCCGAAGAAGGGGCCTCCCGAGGCTGTGAGGATAATTCTTTTTACTGCAGAATGTGACGGTGAGCCCTGAAGGGACTGAAAAATTGCAGAATGCTCGCTGTCAACGGGAAGGATGCTGACACCCTTATTTCTTGCAGAATTCATAACAAGGTGACCGCCTGCAACAAGAGTTTCCTTATTTGCAAGGGCGATTGTTTTTCCTGCAGAAATGGCTTCAAGGGTGGGTCTGAGACCTGCCATACCCACAACGGAGTTGATAACTGTATCAGCCTCCTCAGCTGCGGCACATTCGCACACACCGTCAATACCCGAAAGCACCCTCGTGTCCGTGTCTGCAACCTTTATTTTCAGCTCCTGAGCTGCCTTTTCATCAACCATAGCTGCATATTTCGGCTTATATTTTCTTATCTGATTTTCGATTATATCGGCATTTGAATGTGCGGTCAGAGCCACAACCTCATAGCCTCTTTTATCAACAACGTCAAGACTCTGGGTGCCGATTGAACCCGTTGAGCCGAGAATTGACAGTCTTTTTGTCACAGCCTTACCGCCTTTCTTAATAGAATAATTCAAATGAGCTTATAAGCATATAAAGAGTTGGAAGAACAAAGATACTGCTGTCAAAGCGATCCATAATTCCTCCGTGACCGGGGATGAGATTACTGAAATCCTTCAGCCCGTAATTTCTCTTGAGAACGGATGCGCTCAGGTCGCCGAACATACTGATAACTGCAAGCACAACTGCGAGAGCAGACATAACAAGGAACTTTCTTCCGCCCTCACCCAAGGTTCCGAAGCCGTAAATCTTAGTGATTATGAAATTATAGATAACATAGACAACGTTTGCGGCAATAATCACGCCGACAACACCGCCGATTGCGCCCTCCACAGACTTCTTGGGGCTGATTTTCGGGCAGAGCTTATGCTTACCCAGCTTTCTGCCTACAAGGAAGGCAAAGCTGTCCGTAAGCCAAGAGCCTCCGAAGCCCACCAGAACAAGCCAGAAGCAATCCTGCTTTGTGTAATTATCGTTTATGAGATAGTAATCCCTGATAAGTATGAAGCAGCTGAAGGCATAGGAATATGCGATTGAAGCCAGAAGTGCGGCTGTTGCGTGATTGAACTGAGTCTTTTCGTGCATAACAACAGTAATTATCAGCACAAGCAGCACATATGCCGTCAGAACCACATTCCATTGAACGGGTGCCTTATATGAAATCAGAAACACCTCAAGAACACTGTATGCCATACTGACTGCATATAAAACCTTATTTTTCACACCGATTGCGTGCTGAATTTCATAGGTTGCCGCAACGGCAATAAGTGCCACGCAGGCTGTAAATACCAATCTGTAAGGCGTGTATAAAAATACCCAGAAAACAAGCATAAATCCGATAACGAGTAAGGTGCCGAGAGTTCTCTCTCCCTTGAATTTCTTACTTGCTTTTTCTAATATGTTAGCCATTTTGTCCTCCTCGGGAATATGCCGTCATTATATTCCGCCGAACCGACGGTGACGCTTTGAATATTCCTCTAAAGCTTTATTGAAGTCCTCTTTTGTAAAATCCGGCCAGAGTATATCGGAATACCAGAATTCCGAATATGCGCTCTGCCATGTAAGGAAATTTGAAAGACGGTATTCGCCGCTGGGTCTGATAATAAGGTCCGGGTCAGGCTGACCTGCGGTGTAAATATTGTCGCTTATCATTTCCTCGTTTATGTCATCGGCTGAGATTTCCCCTGCCGCAACCTTCAAAGCTATTTCCTTTACCGAGTGAACTATCTCTTTTCTTCCGCCGTAGTTCACCGCAATATTTATATGTGTTTTATTCTGTTTTTCGCTGTCACCCTCAACCGTTCCGAAAAGGTTGAGAATATCCTCGGGCATACCCGTTTTTTCTCCTATAAATCGGATGTTGTAGCCTCTTTCCTCGTTCTCGGCCTTTCTGTCTTCCATTTCGAAAAGATAGTCCCTGAACAAGTCCATTATGGCGTCAACCTCCTGCTGAGGTCTTTTCCAGTTTTCGGTTGAAAAAGCATAAAAGGTCAGATACTTTATTCCCAGATCTGCGGCATAGTCGCATATCATTCTGAACACTCTGCCGCCCACCTTGTGACCCTCGGTTCTCGGCAGATTTCTGCTTTTGGCCCATCTTCCGTTGCCATCCATAATAATTGCCACGTGCTGCGGCAAAACGTCAAAATGCGGTAATTCTGCCTTTTCCATAGCAAAACCTCCCAAAACACCTGAACGAATACACACCCAAGACTGAGCTTGGGTGTTTTCATTCATAATTTTAAAAAATCAGATATCCATTATTTCCTTTTCTTTTGCAGCAGCCATCTTATCAATTTCTGCAACGAAGTCATCGGTGAACTTCTGAATCTTCTTTTCGCCGTCCTTGAGGTCGTCCTCTGTGATTGTTGACTCCTTCTTCATAGCCTTGAGCTTTTCAATAGCGTCACGGCGTACCGAACGGACAGCAACCTTTGAGTTTTCGGCAATATTCTTGATATCCTTGCAAAGATCTCTTCTTCTTTCCTCTGTGAGAGGCGGGAAGGTAAGACGGATAACGGTACCGTCATTATTGGGGTTGATGCCGATGTCTGAGGTCTGGATTGCCTTCTCGATTGCCTTGAGAACTGACTTATCCCAGGGCTGAATTGTGAGAACTCTTGCCTCTGTTGCCGAAACTGAAGCGAGCTGGTTGATAGGTGTGGGAGTGCCGTAATAGTCAACGGTTACTCTGTCAAGCACCTGAGGGTTTGCTCTGCCTGCACGGATTGCACCGTATTCAGCCTCAAGAGCATTTATTGTCTTGTTCATTTTGTCCTGTGTTTTAGCAAAAACTGTCTGCATAAATTATTTCTCCTTTTATTAAATTATCAGTCTTCTCTTACAAGAGTACCGATCTGTTCACCTTTGATTGCTTTTACTATATTGTGAGGGTCGTTGAGATTGAATACAAGTATGTCAATCTTATTGTCTCTGCACAGTGAAGCAGCCGTGCTGTCCATAACCGCAAGATTGTTTTTAAGAACCTCGGTATGAGTGAGCTTATCATATTTCTTGGCATCTGCAAACTTATTGGGATCCTTATCATAAACACCGTCAACGTTTGTTGCCTTGAAAATAACGTCTGCATTGATTTCAGCTGCTCTCAAAGCTGCTGCCGTGTCTGTTGAGAAGAAGGGGTTACCTGTTCCGCAGCCGAAAATGACTACCCTTTTCTTTTCAAGATGACGGACAGCTCTGTTTCTGATGTAAGGCTCTGCAACCTGCTGCATTGTGATGGCTGTCTGAACTCTTACGTCAACACCCATCTGCTCAAGGCTGTCTGCAAGAGCAAGTGAGTTCATTGTTGTGGCAAGCATACCCATATGGTCAGCTCTTGTTCTGTCCATATTGCCGCTGCTTCTGCCTCTCCAAAAGTTGCCGCCGCCCACAACGATTGCAATTTCCGTTCCCAGCTCACAGCAATCCTTGACTGCAGAGCATACTCTGTCAACGGTTTCAAAGTCGATACCGTGACCGTTTGCGCCTGCAAGCACCTCACCGCTGAGCTTTAATAAAATTCTGTTAAATGCTGTATCCATTTTACTGCACCTCTTTAATATATTTAAGGTGACGAGTGTAATCCGAACCTGTTTTTTGCGGTGCGGATTTCCGCCATCTCTTCGTTAAAATACTCGTAAATCCGGCAGGATTTACTGCGTTTTGTGCCTTGATATGCCAAAAATCCGATCCGCAAAAAATCTTACGACCCAAAAGTGCGAATTTTTGATGGATTTTTGGATGTTGA
>JAFSEP010000035.1 GCA_017435665.1 Clostridia bacterium
CCAAGAACACCGCCGTTATCTTCAAAAACAAAGGCTTCTTCTACAAGGAACTTATAGAAGTCCTGACCGTGCCACTCATTATCCATACTGTCAGTCGCAACAAGACCATTATCATCATAGTTCAACTCGACATCATCAATTTTAAGTGCGGAAAGGACTGCATAGAGAGTTTTTGTTTCGCTCTCATTTACTGCATTAGGTTCTGTGATAGTTGCTTCGACCTTTACCTTTAAGTGGTCGTTCATCGGGTTCTCCTGAACCTTTTGATCGAACTCAGCTCTTGTCATTTCCTTGTTGAATAACGGGAACTGCAAATCATAGAGCATAACACGGTCATCATCAAAGGATAGAATTTCATACTCATTTGCACCGAGATAAACGGTGCTTCCAAGATGGTATTCATATCTTTCTTCGACTGCTTCAACCTCTTTCTTTTCGGGCGGTGCAGTAGAAAGAATTTCTCTCTTTCTGCGTTCCTCTGCAGCTTCGGCTCTGCGGATCTCTTGTTGTTCAAGCCATTCAGGGTAGTGTTCCTTTTCTTTCGGGTTCAGGTATCTATCCATTTTGATAAGCTCAGAGATACGCTTTTCCACCTGATTCCAATTCAGTAAGACTTTTTCTTCTTTGCCATTTACCTTTTTGGAAATCTTTATACCTTTGCCATCGTGCATTTCGCTAATGCCTGTTCCGGTTATAGCAGGAGAAGAACCGCCCCAACCATACTCGTTTTTCAGGAAGTCTGCGTTTTCTTTCTTTGATAAGCTCTTTTGGAAATGCTCGTAGATTCGGAATTTTCCTTCTGAGAAACTACTACCTCTACAAAGAATAGCATCTATAATTTCCTGAGAAAAAGAAAAAGCAGAGGGTTTTGTTACCTCTGCTTCATAGTCGAGCATTAAGCTCATTTGCCCATCCATAGAGGGCAAGGGTTTTATTTTGTCCTGCAACTCTCCGAGAAGTCGCATTGCTTCAAAGTGTCGGGTGATAACACGCCAATCATAAAAACTCTGTGCGGTACGGCTGAGATAACTGCCTTCCCATAAGTGTAGGACATTTTGATAAGTTTTGTAGCCGACACGCCTATCGTCACTCAAGATCACTTCGGTATAATCGTTATTGAAAATACTCTTGATATACTCGGTGCGTTTATCGTCATCGGCTACGGTTTCAAAGAACGCTCTTATTTCATCTTTGGATGCTTTCAGGTGTGGCGTCGTTCCAAGTATTTCTCTTACTGTATCATCGCCACCAAAGAACGGTAGGCTTTTATCTTCATTGGAACGGTCATAGTAGTCTAAGCGTAAACTACTTGCTTCAACACCGTTTCCTGAACCCGACTGCGAATGTTGTTCATCTGTCGAACCCAACTCATCATATCGGTTGCTTTCAGGCTCTCCGTCACGCCCTCTTTCTCCTGAAGCTCTTTCGTCAAGCGTTCCGTCAGCTCGGTCGCCGTCTGTTCCACTTCCGTCAGATGCTCGTTCAACTTGCAACTCGTCAGGAGATTGTAGTACAGAACTTTTCGGTTTTCCTTCAGGTACTTCGCTCTCAGTTGAGCGAATCTTCCCATCGGTGCTTCCGGCTGCTCCGGTAAGGTCAGATTGGGCAGTCTGTAATCGCCCTGCATCGTGTAGGTCAGTTCGGTCATTTTCAAGACTCCTTTCGGTTTGGTTTTCTTTGACTATATTGTAGTCAGGATTTTGATTTTCGACAATTATGCGATTTTGCTTCTCAAGGGACATAACCGTTTTTGCAATTTCAGCAAGTCCCATTTCGGCAATATCACTTGTGGCAAAGCCAAGTGCATTGAGAGTTTCAGGGGTATTGAAATTAACAATATCCTCAAAATCCTCTCGGAAGAAATGTTCCTCCGTATCAATGCCGAGCCTTTCCATCATCATATATGCCACGCTATTTGTAACGGTCTTTCTGTAAAGAGAAGCAATCATATCCTCATTGAGATCTTCCAAGAAACTGTTGTCGATTGTATAGAGCAAATCGCCAACATAGTCGGGGATATTATCTTCCGTTGCATTTCGTGCGGCACACATAATTGCCGAAGCAAGAGAACTTTTATCCTCTATCGCTCCGAAAGTGCTTTCAAGGGTTTCAATGATTTCTTCCTCATACTCAGGCTTCATTGACCAAATAGGGACAGGTCTTGAGTATCGGCTTTCGTGGGTATCGGAAATATCAAAGTAATGGATAAGTCGCTGTCTGCTTCTGCTCACATCATCAAAGACTGCAATACCCGTTGCACCCTTGTTTACCCATCGACCAAAAGTACCGTTCCAACGCTCAATCTCAAGCAC
>JAFSEP010000036.1 GCA_017435665.1 Clostridia bacterium
AGCATCCTTCTTATACCTACGGTCAATAGTAATAAGACCTTTTTGGTTCTGCCCGTTTTCGCCGACTTCTGCTCTTGCATCTGCACCAAAATCAAACATATCAGGGAGCTTTTTCCGTTATAGATTAATCCTCACCGCAGACACACCGCCCATTTCAGGCTTTTTATCCATAAACCCATCAGGAATTTTGCCTTCATAGCTTTCCATATATGTTGCTGAACCGAGATAAGCAGAGATGTTAGTCCTCGGTATAATCACCCAATCAGAGACAGGCTCTTTGTTTGCAATGTAGTACTCGGCAAGAGTAATCATAAGCCTTTCAGTTTTCGCGTTTACACCGTAAGCCTTGATTTTTTGAAGTTCCTTATCTGAAAGTACAACTGCCTCAGTACGAAGCGGACCGAGAACAAGTGCATCTGCAATAGCTGTGTCAAAAAGCAGAGGAAAATCTGCAGAAGACCTATCATTGTAAACAGAATACTGAAACTGTATCAGCTTTCTGCTCCATTTTTCTTCAATGATTTTCAAGGTCTTCTTTTCGGCAAAGCAGTGAAGCTTTTTTGTAACATTTTCTTTGTTCTTTTTGATGTAATCTGAAAGAGAGTGTAAATATCTGTAATACCAGCCTGCACCGTTTTCATCAACAATATCAGGGAACTCGCTGTGAAGCTCAGGGAATGATGTATGAAAAGCCAAAGCCTTATTTGATACGGTTTCATAAGGCAGACTGCACCATGCACATAAAAACTCTCTTGCCTTATCAATTCTTTCGTATGGGTCATCAGTGCAAATGGTACCATCAGCATTATGAAAAAGAAAACCCCTTGCCAGGATAGTAAATATGCGACTGAAGCCCTTGTTCTGCTTAATCATTCTTACTGTAAATCTACCTATGAAAGCAGTTGTTTGCTTGTTTTCTGCAAGGAAAACAGGAGTGTCTGTATATGCCTTGAATTCAAGCCATTCGTTAGTCATATATTTTCTCTCCCTTCCTTGCAAATCTTGTGATGTGCCTGTAATAAGCATCATAAAGGAAATCACGCTTACCGAGCGCTACAATATATTTAACAGACGCATTAAGAGAAATAACGTGTGTCTCAATGATTTTTGCCGCTACGGCAGAAACGGTTTCACGGTAGTTGCCTACGGGATTGTTAAGGTAAGCCTCTATCATCTCTGTAAGTGCTTCTGAATCTTCAGCTCTGTGCATAGCAGAGGCACCCGTAGCTATATTGTAGTTGCGGATTTCTGTTATGACATCAGGAAGCAGCTTGTACCCGCCGAAACGGAAATCAGTAAAGATGTCATAGTATTCGCTGAACTCTGCTTCTGGTAAAAATCTTCTGAGAAATTCATGACGTGCATCCTCTTTCATAAAGTGCCAATTCTCATTCCTTACCGCATAGAAAAGCTCGTTGACCTTTTCTTCAGGAAGGTTTATGAATACAGCGGCAAGCTCGTCAGCATCGTATTCGTTTTCCTTGTTCTGCATATACAGAATACGGTTAATGTCGTTGTGCTTGATTTTAGTGTTGCTTGCAGCGTGTCGCCTTGACCTTATTCTGTCAAGACACTCTTCATAATCACCGATTACCCTGCCTACATAGTCAAGTATCTTCGGGTTAAGTTTCTTTTCCCAACCGGGCTTTGCAAATGTGAAAAGCTCACTTGCATCAGCCTGACGGCATTCTGCTTTTGGAGTATTCTTTTTCAGTTCTCTTGCAAAATATGGGAGCTTTTCAAGATTAGAGCTTACCTCATCCCAATTCTGACCTTCAAAGAATTTTTTGAAGCGTTCATCAAAAGTAGGCTCGTACCAACGACGTTTGCCTTCAGCTTTTTCAATAAGAGCCTTGTATTTAAGGAAGGATGTTCTTTCAGCTTTGTTAGTTTCAAGATATTCTGTCAAAGCAGGCTTAATACCGCTTTTTGCAGAGTCTATCTCAAGACCTGTAAGTATTTCAAGCACCTCTGTTTCTTTGCGGTACTGCTCCTTCTTTTCATCGTCGGTGTTTTCGTCATAAGCGATTATACTACGGTCAAGTGCCGCATTTGAAATCTGACCGACACGGGATGAAAAGGTATTTCGTATTGTTTCAAAGCGTTTGTACCAATCATTAGCATCTGCAATAATCGGCTTTGCGGAGGGTATGCTTAATAAAGGCAGATTGCCACCGAGTGTTAAATCGGATTCGCTGTAATTACTCATAATACAGTTTGTTAATTTCGGTTCGGCTACTGTTTTAATCATATCACCGTCAAAGTCAGCACCGCCAAGTCTTTCAGCAAGGAGTGAAACAGAGTTTACCATAATTACATCCGTAAGACCTGAAAGATACTTTTCTCTGTAAGTGCCTA
>JAFSEP010000037.1 GCA_017435665.1 Clostridia bacterium
AGTCATTTTATCGGCTTCCTTCCATGGCATTTTTTACACCGCCTTTCGATGTAATTGTACCACAGGACTTACCGATGTGCTGACACATACACTTACCTATCCGCTGACACTTTCCACTTACCGATGCGCTGAAACCGAACATTAAATTCAAACAATAAACCCATTCAGAAAACTGAATGGGTTTGCTTCATTTTTTGAGTCACAATCAGATTGCAATTTTGACTGAGGGGTCACATAAGCGGCACGCCCTCGTGCCGAGACATGGTCGATTTTAATAGTAAGATTGTCTGCAACGGCTCTCCGTTGCCTTAAGCACCTCTCAGTCACTTCGTGACAGCTCTCCTTTCAGGAGAGCCTTCGTTTCCTTTTGGGCCGGGATTCAAAAGGGACGCCGAGGACGTCGTCCCCTACGGATGAATTTTATCGGTAGCATCTGCTTTGAAATCAGCACCGCCTGAACGGAGCTATAAATTGCGGCGCAGCCCCACAATTTTCCATTTTCCATTTTCAACTTTCCATTAAAAAAGCACCCTCTCGGGTGCTTTTTCTTATACTGTTTTATTTGCCTTCTTAACCTTTTCAAGTCTTCTCAGCTTTGCCTTGTATTTATCTGAAACAAGGTATTTTTCATATTCGCTTGAGGTTATTGCGGCAGCCATAAATACTGCTGTGAGAACATAGAAAACAATTATAAATGCAAGTGTGACATTCTTCTTTGTGAGGATTGCCTTTGTGGCTTCGTCGTATTCCTCCTCTTTATCCTGACCGCTGAGGGCATCTGAGAGCTTGTCTGCAGTTTCCTCGCCTGCTATGGATGAAAGAAGTCCCGAAAGACCGTTTACGATTGCCTGAGTTGTGCTGTCACCCTTTGTGGTTGCCTTTTCAAATTCGTTTGAATAGTGAACGTTGAGACCGACCATTGTGCAACCCATTACAAATGAGAAGCAGAGAAGGATAACGTAAATTATCATTGTTTTCTTGTTAAATACTTTTTTCATCATCTGAGATATACTCCTTTATGCTTTTGTTTCGCTGTCTGTGGGTGTTTCTTCCGTAGCTTCGGTTTCTTCCTGCTGAGTTGTGATAACCTCGGGAGCATCGATATCCTTGATAGAGCTGATATAATAGCCCTCATCACTTGAACGGAGATAAACCCTCATATATTTAACGGGCTCCGGAGGAATCATATTTCCGTCAGCATCCATTGTCCAGTCCGTTGAGGCAAGGTAGCCGACAGTCAGAATAATGGTTGAGCCCTTTTCGCTTATGTCCTCAATAGTGGGGGAATAGATAGCTTCAATACCCGTAATAGGAACGATGTATGCGTTTTTCTTGCTGTCATATCTGAAGCTGATACCGTCACCGCCGTCAACTGTCTGGTGAACGGGAGCAACGTCTGTGCCGAAAAGTCGGGAGAACTCAGCCTCCACGAGAGCCGTACTGACAAGCATATCGCTGCCGGAATACTGAAACGAATCCGGGTCGATATCTCCGCTGAGGAGAGACCACATCGCAATACTCATAAGCTGCTTTCGGTCTGCGTTGATAACGTCGTCAAAGGGGGCGGGGTCGTTCATTATAACGGGAGCGACGAAGGCCTTGTATTGAGCAACCTCATCGGAATTGTCAAAAGCTCCCGAAATCAGACGGATACAGCCGCCCAATATATTGAACAGACCCACAAGGGCGAGAGCTATAACAAGGATGCCGACAATAAGGTTACGGGTGTTTTTGGTTTTTGTCTGAGCCATAAACCAACCTCCTGAGTAATATCGCACAGCGATATTACAATGATATATCTGCGTTTGCAGATGTGATATACGCCAGAGGCGTATGATATATCATTTAAAATGATATGATATATTTGCCTTGCGGCAAACATTGTGTCCGGGGATATTATACACTATTTATGTAAAATCCGCAAGTGCTTAGGGTTCGGATTATACTAGCTATCTTAAACCGCTAATGCCAGAACAAGAGTGATACCCACGCTTGTCAGGAAGGTGATGCAGTATCTTTCCAGATATGCACCTGCGTAGCAGATAAGGGTACCGGGTGTGAGAAGGATTTTAAGAGGGATGCTTGTATCCGAGTGATAGAGAATACCGAAAAGATTGATGGCATCCTCGATTGAGGGGAAGCAGTTTACCGAAAGGGAAACGCCGACCCAGAGGCATACAAGATCAATAAGACCCACAGGCCAAGAGAACACGCCCAGATAAAGAAGGTCAATAGCTGCGGTTATTGAAACAAGGAAGCCGAGAATAAGCTGAATGAGCATAGGGAAGAAGCAGATTGCAAAGGAGCTCCAGGGCTTCGGCATAAATTCGTGTTCAATGTGTGAGCAGAGCTCGTCACGGCGCAGGTATCTGTTGTCCTCAACGGGGTTTTTGTGAATACGGCAGATAAGCTGCTCAAGAAAGCCTCTTAAAAGCGCACCGGGGAAGGTGAGAAATCGGGTGATTATGTAAAGTGTTGTCATGATAAAACGCCCTCCGGATCTGTGATAAGATTAACAATGCCTGTTTCGCTTTTGGCCGCCTTTATAACCTCATCGGGAACCTCATACTTATTGTATTTCAGAAGCTCGGTGACGTTTTTATATGCTTCCGTATCATCTGCGGCAAGAGCGCACAGAGCATAGGTGTAAAGGCTTTCAAAGAGGTTAGAGACAGAATAGTTGCTTGCTGAAATTGCGGAATACATTGTGCCGGCGCTTTCGAGAGCTTTGTCTGTGTCGCCCTTGAGAAGATATGCAAGAGCCTGTGTTCTGTAAAGGTCGCTTGTGGCGTAGCTGTAATTTCCCTGAGCCTCAAGCCCCTTATTGACGATTTCGAGCATTTTGTCCGCATCGGGTGTTTCTGAGTATCTGTAAGCATTTGCATAGTATGCGTATGCTGAGCCGTCCTCGGCATTGATTTTTATAATCTTGTTGAAATATATCTCGGCTGTATCAATGTGACCGAGAAGTGCTGCGGCATTGCAAAGGTCATAGTAGTGAATCCACTCGGTGTCACCGTATTTCTCGTCGATTTCAGCCAGCTTATCAAACTGCTCGGTAAGGTCAGCACCCAAGGTATGCATTACAACATATTTGTAATAATCAATATAGAAGGGGTCGTATTCGGCATCCTCCTGCTCTGCAAGAGAGTCCAGGATTGCGATTATATCATCAATATCCTCCTCTGAACGGTCAGTCTTTGAGAGAGGCTCATAAATTGCGTTTTCAACAGCCTGCAGACTTTCACTCTTGAACTTATAGGTGTTAAGCTCCTTATAAGCAGGAAGCCTGAGATCTGCTTCGGTAAGATAGGTTTCTGCAAGATATGAAGCATCAATATAATCGTTGAGACCTGCAAAGGCTTTTGCGCATCTTGCAACAAACTTTTTAGGCGGATTTTCCTTATCTATTGAGGAAAGTGCGCTGTAATATGTATAAAGACCCGAATAGAGCTTTCCCTGAGAAATGTATTCGTCAGCTGTAAGGGAAGTGCTCAGAACGGTCAGGTTCTGCGGAAAAACATATAAAACCGATACCACGATAAGCACAAGAACTGCAATAAGCGTGGCAATGCCCTTGAAGCCCAAGGGATATTTCTTCATAAGCTCACGGCAATCGTTGCAGTAGGGATAGTCATCGCCGAGGGACTTGTCTCTTTCCTTTTCTCCGCAGCATTCGCACAGATCCTCCTCGGGAACGGTGTATTCCTCCTCAGGCTCGTTTTCACCGTCGGCTTCGTCAGAATCGTTATAGTATTCGGCAATATCTGCTTCGCTGTCGTCAGCCTCGCCGTACATAGCATTGTCAAGCTCGGTCTGGAACATATCCTTTATGCTTTCAAGCTCTTCCTCAAGAGAAACGGGCTGTTCTGCCTCTGCGGTCAGCTCCTCGCTTTCCTCTGTGGGATTAAAGTTCTCATCAAACTCTTTCAAGGTATAACCCCCTTATATAAAATATCACTCATTATTGTAACACTAACTGAGTAAATTTTCAATTAAAATTTGAATATTTACAATTATTATAAAATTGTTGCAAAGCACTTGCAAAGGGTTTTCAATGCACAATGCACAATTACTCCCTCAGTCAAAATCGCAATCCGATTTTGACGGCTCCCTCAGAGAGGGAGCTATATACCTTCCTCTTTGAGGAAGGGGGACCGCTTGCGGTGGAAGGAGTTTAAAAGACTTCCCTACGGTGCAGATGTATTTGTTTTCTTCTGACCTTCGGTTTCCCCTGCGGAGCTTCGCTCCGCCCCGCCCACGACCGCGGGCGGGATTCAATGCACAATTACTCCCTCACTTCCCAATTTAATCATACTCTGCGATTTCTCATTAAAACTCCCACTTTTTTTATCCCAAATCTTGCATTTTATTTCACAGTGGGTTATACTATTATTTCGGAAAGATTATATTATTACGGAGGTATTACATATGTCAATTTTAGTTACAGGCGGTGCCGGTTATATCGGCTCACACACTTGTGTGGAGCTTATCAAGGCAGGATATGACATCGTTGTTATTGATAACTTCTATAACAGCTGCAAGGAATCTCTTGTGAGAGTGTCTGAGCTTACAGGTAAGGACTTTGCTTTCTATGAGTGTGATATCAGGGATGAAGAAGGCCTCAGCCACATCTTTGAAAAAGAAAAGATTGATGCAGTTGTTCACTTTGCAGGTCTCAAGGCTGTCGGTGAAAGCTGTGCAATGCCTCTTGAGTATTACGAAAACAATGTGGGCGGAACAATCACTCTCTGCCGTGTTATGAAGAAGTACGGCTGTAAGAAGATGGTATTCTCATCATCAGCAACCGTTTACGGTATGAACAACCCCTCACCCCTTGTTGAAACAATGCCTGCAGGCGGCACAACAAACCCCTACGGTACAACAAAGTTTATGATTGAGCTTATTCTCAGCGACTTATATAAGGCAGACAACGAGTGGAGCGTATGCCTTCTCCGTTACTTCAACCCCATCGGTGCTCACGAAAGCGGAAGAATAGGCGAGGATCCCAACGGTATTCCCAACAACCTTATGCCCTATATCTCACAGGTTGCTATCGGCAAGCTCCCCAAGCTCAATGTTTACGGCAATGACTATGATACACACGACGGCACGGGCGTGAGAGACTATATCCACGTTGTTGACCTTGCAATCGGTCACATCAAGGCTATTGACCACGTGCTTGAGACACAGTCACTTGATATCTATAACTTAGGCACAGGTACAGGCTACTCTGTTCTTGATATTGTCAATGCATTCCAGAAGGTGAATAACATCACAATTCCCTATGAAATAGTTGACAGACGCCCCGGCGACATTGCAACCTGCTATTCAAATCCTGCAAAGGCACTTGCAGAGCTTAACTGGAAGGCTGAAAGAGGAATTGAAGAAATGTGCAGAGACACATGGAGATGGCAGAGCATGAATCCCAACGGTTATAAAGCATAAATATAAGACCTCCGATTTTTGTCGGAGGTCTTACACATTTGTGTCGCAACAAAAGAGGTGCTTTTTCGGAAATATAAAACAGTGACATCTTCATTTTAGCATTCAAACGAATGCTAAGTCAAGCATTTGTTTGAATGCGTGATAAAATTTGTTTATTACTGACAAAGGGAAGTGTGGAGAATTGTTTATATTAACCAAAAGACTCAGAGACCTGAGAGAAGATAATGATTTCAAACAGGAGGTCGTTGCAAAAGTTCTCGGTATAACGAGACAGCAGTATCAGCTTTATGAAAGCGGTAAAAGAAAGCTCCCTGTTGACAAACTGAAAATGCTTTGCGAATTTTATAATGTGTCGGCAGATTATATTCTGGGATTAACAGATGAAATAAAAGACTTGTGAAAAATAAGAGGTGCAAAATGGAAACCAAAGGAAAAAACAAAGCGTTGATGAAAAGGTTTTTGCCTTATTTCAAAAAATATTATCCCATATTGGTCCTTGACTTATTCTGTGCTGCCCTGACGACGGTATGCGATCTGGTGCTTCCCCTGATAGTCAAGTATATAACCAATGCCGCCATTGAGGATATATCTAAGCTGAGTGTAGGCATTGTTCTTGCTGTGGGTGCGTTTTATATTTTTCTCAGACTTGTGGATGCAGGTGCAAACTATTATATGGCAACCTACGGGCATATTATGGGAACAAGAATTGAGACGGATATGAGACAGGATTTGTTCTCTCATCTGCAGAGGCTTTCCTTCTCTTATTATGACGATATGAAAATCGGTCAGCTTATGTCAAGAATAACCAGCGACCTTTTTGACGTTACGGAATTTGCCCACCACTGTCCCGAGGAATTTTTTATTGCAGGCATCAAGATTGTCGGCAGCTTCGCCATTCTCTGCACAATGAACGTACCCCTTACGGTAATTCTTTTTGCAGTTCTGCCCCTTATGTTTGTATGCACACGCAGAAGCAGAAAAAAGATGCGCAGCGCCTTTAAGGAGCAGAGGCACGAGCTTGGCGAAATCAACTCTCAGGTTGAGGACAGTCTTCTGGGAATCAGGGTTGTCAAGTCCTTTGCAAATGAGACTGAGGAAGGCAGAAAGTTCCAAAAGGGCAACAGACGCTTCTTTGAGGCAAAGGCAGCCGCCTATAAGTATATGGGCGCCTTCCACACCACCACAAGAATTTTTGACGGCGTTATGTATATTGTCATTGTGGTTATCGGTGCGCTGTTTATGCTCAGGGGCAAAATTTCTCCCGCAGAATATACCGCATACCTTTTATATGTATCAACCCTTCTGATGAGCATAAAGAGGATAGTAGAGTTTTCCGAGCAGTTTGAAAGAGGTATGACAGGCATTGAGCGTTTTACGGAGATTATGGATACAGCTCCCGAAATCAGCGACCTGCCTGATGCTGAAGATATGGGCAGTGTGAAGGGTGACGTCAGGTTTGATAATGTTTCCTTCAGCTATAACGAGGAAAAGGGCGAGGTTATCAGCAATCTTACACTTGAAATCAAGGCGGGCGAAAACGTTGCTATCGTGGGACCGTCAGGAAGCGGTAAGACAACACTTTGTAATCTTCTTCCCCGATTTTATGAGATTTCCGGCGGTAACATCTATATCGACGGTAAGGATATAAGACAGCTCACAATGGCTTCATTGCGCTCACACATAGGTGTGGTGCAGCAGGACGTTTATCTGTTCTCAGGCACCGTAAAGGAAAACATCGCCTACGGTAAGCCGGGGGCGACGGACGAGGAAATTATGAAGGCTGCCGAGCTTGCAGGAGCACATGAGTTTATCTCTCAGCTTCCTCAGGGCTACGATACTTATGTGGGTGAAAGAGGCGTTATGCTTTCCGGCGGACAGAAGCAGAGAATAAGCATAGCCCGTGTGTTTGTCAAAAATCCTCCCATACTTATCCTTGACGAAGCAACCTCGGCTCTTGACAACGAAAGCGAGCTTATTGTTCAGCAGTCACTTACGGAGCTTGCGAAAAACAGAACCACCTTCACCATTGCTCACAGACTTACCACAATCAAGAACGCAACGGTTATAATCGTGCTGACAGATGAGGGCATTGTGGAGAAGGGAACCCATCAGGAATTAATGGATAAGAAGGGTGTTTATTACAGCTTATACAGCCTTTATGAGAGCAAAAAATAAGTTTTTTCGAGTGTTTAGGATAAAAATATTGGTTTTTGTAGACAAAAAAATGAAAAATTTTTAAAAAAGGGGTAGCCAAACTGAAATTAATGTGTTATTATATATACACAGTTATCGGAGTCCCGATAGCTTATTGATTAAGAATTATCCGATTTTTTGTTTTTTTCATTTTTCTCTTCTTTATTTTTCAAAATGACACATACCGCAAGGTATGTGTCATTTTGTTTGTGCAGGATATTTTGTTTTGAACGGGTCTATTCATACCTCACCTGATTATGCATACACATAATCCCGTTTTCCTCTATGTCGATAACACCGTATTTCCCTTCACGGATACTGCCCGGATTGAAAACGTGCATTTCATCGTAATAATCGTGGCGGGGGATGTGGGTGTGGCCGTAAAGAACAAGGTCTGCGGCCTGCTCCTTGGCTCTGTAAAAGAGATTGGTAAGGCCGTATTTCACGTTTTCAATATAGCCGTGGGTGATATATATCTTCCTTCCCCCAAGGGTGATTGTTTCAACAGCGTTGAGCTGTGAGCCGAAATCGCAGTTTCCCTTAACCTGAATATATATTCTGTCGGGATATTTCTCCTTACACCTCTGAAGGTCATATTCCCCGTCGCCAAGGTGTATTACGTATGCGGCTTCGGGCTGCTGCTTCACCGCAAGGAGAGGGTCATATTTTTCACCGTGGCTGTCACTCATAACAAGTATTCTCATTCATATTTCCCCACCTTTCGCAATATATATATAACAGTATAGCACCGAAAGGACGGTTTTTCAATGGATAACAGTCAGATAAACGAGCTTATGAACAAGATTTCCTCAGGTCAGCCTGACGACAGCAAAGCTGTGAACGATTTCATAAACAAAAATCTTTCCCCCTCTCAGGCTAAGACGGTAAATTCGCTTCTGCAGAATCCCGAGCTGATAAAACAGCTTCTTGAAAGCGAGCAGGCACGGAAGCTGCTTGACAGACTGAAGAACAAAGGGAGCTGATGAAATGGACATAAATCAGATTTTATCTTCACTTTCCGAGGAGGATATGAAAAACCTTCAGGGACTTGCCTCGTCGCTTCTGTCGGGCGACGGTCAGGAGACAAAAACCGAGCCGCCCAAGGAGCAGACCAATCCCTTAGGCGGAATTGACCTGAATGCTCTTGGAAGTATGGCATCCTTGCTTTCTGCGTTTTCGGGGCCCTCTGACGATCCCCGTTGCAGACTTATAACCTCGCTGAAGCCTATGCTCAGTCCCGAAAGACAGCAAAGGGCAGACGAAGCGATAAAAATCATAAGGCTTATGGATATGCTTCCGCTTTTGAAGGAATCGGGCATATTCAGCGGCGGCTTGTTCGGAGGGTGAGAAATGGCACAGGAATATTCATATAACGACCTTGTAAGAATGCAGGAGCAGGCTATCCGCAGAGTCAGGGATATGCAGGAGAGGGCAAGGCTCACCCTTCAGGAGCAGGAGGCATCCGTCACCGAAGAGGAAGCTCCGCCTGCAGAGCCGACTCCCGTTCAGGAGAAAAAGGAAGAAAAGCCTCAGCCGCCTATGCAGAAGCCGAAGCCTCAGAATCCCTTGGGAAATCTTATCAATCTTGATAAGGATAAGGCTGTTATACTGCCCTTGCTGTTGCTTCTGGGCAAGGAGAGCAGCGACAACATTCTGCTTCTGGCGCTGATGTATATTATGGCTTGATGAGGGGCGGAGCCCGGAGGTGCGGCGCAGCCGCACCTCCCTCCCTGCGTCAGCAGGGAGATGGGCTCCGCCTGACTTCAGCTCAGCACAAAACAGAACAAGCGACGGTCGTCAGACCGTCGCTTGTTTCAGTTAATCTCGATTTTCTTTGCAGCGATTTTCTTTTCGGTTTCCTTGGGGAGTCTCAGCTCAAGAACACCGTTTTTAAAGCTTGCGCTGATGGCATCTTCGTCAATGCCTGAGATATCGAAGCATCTTGAATATGAGCCGTAGCTGCGCTCTCTGCGGATGTAGTTGCCTTTTTCATCCTTCTCTTCTTTATTTGTCTTGTGTTCTGCGCTGACGGTCAGATATCCGTTTTCGATGCTGAGGGAAATATCCTCTTTATCAAAACCGGGCAGGTCAGCTTCAAGGATATATTCCTTTTCCGTATCCCTGATGTCTGTTCTGAACTGGGGAGTTATACTCTGATTTGAAAAGAGTCTCTTTTCAAATTCCTCCAGCTCCTTGAAGGGATTGTAGTAGCCGATGTTACCTCTGCGTTCATAGGGCATTAAACCAAACATAATTATTTACCTCCTGTATGTTTTTGGTTTCAAAAGAGGCAGGTTCAGTTTTTCATTTTTCTCTTCTTTATTTATTTTTACCTTGCCTGTTCTCTTTCGGCATCTTAAATATACTATACTGTTGTTGAAAAGTTGTTACGAAACAATTAACAAATATTTAATTTTAGCACTCGTTACAAACGAGTGCTAAAGCAATTGTTTCTTTGCTCGGGTTTTTGTCAGAAATAAAGCTTTTTGTATGAATAAAACAACAAAACTATCTGTTACTTGTTGACTTTTTGTCGCGAAATAATATAATTATTGCGTAAATCTATTGAAGGGAGAGACGGGCGTGAAAAGACAGAACTCAATGCTGCAGGGCAGTGCCATAAAAAGCATTATATTATTCGCGTTACCCATTATGGCTTCCTCGGCAGCCCAGTACAGCTACTCTCTTGTAGATAATATTATTGTTGGCAGATATGTTAATTCTTATGCACTTGCGGCGGTGGGAAGCGTCGGGCCCATAAATTCATTTATTATCGGTGCGGCTCTCGGTCTGACAAGCGGATTTTCAATTCCCGTTGCCCACGCCTTCGGAGCAGGGGACAAAAAGAGGCTTTCCCACTATGCAGGCAACAGCATCTCTCTTGCTCTTTGTGTCGGTCTGGTTATTGCGGTCATTGCGCATCTGTTTTCCCGACCCTTACTCAGACTTATTGACACACCCGACGATATAATCGGACTTTCCTCCGCCTATGTAAACATACTATATTACGGAATTCCAATACAGATGCTTTCCAATAACTTCAATGCTATTGCCCGAAGTGTGGGTGAAAGCAAAAAGCCTCTTTATTTCTTCCTTGTCAGCGTTGCTGTTAATTTTATTCTCGACCTGGTTTTTGTCAAGGAACTGGGCTGGGGCGTTGAGGGTGCGGCGGCAGCAACGCTTATTTCTCACGCAGTTGCGGCTGTTCTCAACGGAATATACATATTGAATTTTAATAAAGAAGTGAACATAAGGCGGGAAGATCTGAGGCTTAACGGCAAAACGTCACTCAGGCAGATAACCCTCGGCATACCCGTATCCCTTCAGTTTACAATAACTTCAATCGGCTCAATGTGTCTGCAGAGTGTGGTCAATTCCTTCGGCTCGTCCGTAATTGCAGGCTTTACCGCCGCAGGCAGAGTTGAAGGCCTGACAAACATTCCCATGTCGGGGCTTGGCGTGGCAACGCAAACCTTTGTGGGACAGAATTACGGTGCGGGTAAGTTTGACAGAATAGTGAAATCCGTAAGAAAGATTTTCATTCTGGACCTTTCCGTCTCCGTTGCTATGAGTATTGCCCTTTATTCAATAGGGGAAAGCGTTGTTTCTCTGTTTATGACGGAGATAAATCCCGAGATAATGGATGCGGCGATGATGTATATAAAGGCGATTTCCCTTTGCTACAGTATGGTTGCAATTCTTTTTGTCATGAGGAACACTCTTCAGGGTCTCGGTGCGACCTATGCAAACGCCATTGCGGGTGCGGGTGAGCTTATCGGCAGAATATCGGTTGCATTCATTCTCACACCCCTTGTCGGATTTGATGCAATCTGTTATGCGGGACCTGCGGCATGGCTTTTTGCAGATATTCCTCTGATAGTGATTTATCTTACAAAGGAAAGACAGTTCAGGAAAAAGATTGCACTGAGCAAAACCTGAGTTATTACTGTGGCGGACGTTTTGTCCGCCGCTTTTCAGTTTGCGGAATAGGTGGCTGCAGGGGGCTTGCACAAACCAAAGTTTGAAAAGAAACATTGATTTTTACGCCTGTATAAGCTATAATAAAATGTAAACCAATTCGGAGGGAAATTATGAAAACATATAAAATACATCTTATCAGACACGCAATGACGAGCGAGAGTCAGGAGGGAAAATATATCGGTCATACGGATGTTCCCCTGAGTGAAGCAGGTGTGGCACAGCTTGAAAGCATGAAGGAGGAATATATTTATCCCGTTGCCGATGTTGTGTTTTCTTCTCCCCTTTCAAGATGCACCGATACGGCAAGAATACTTTATCCCGAAGCTCAGATTGTTACCATTGATGAGCTTATTGAATATAACTTCGGCGAATTTGAGGGCAGAACAGCCGAGGAGCTCCACGAAAAGGAGGAGCTTTTCGACGATTGGCTCAGGGGGGAGAGAGACGTTGAGCCTCCCTTCGGTGAAAGCAACGCAGATTTTGCAAAGCGTGTATGCACAGCCTTTGCCGCAATAGCCGAGGGTGTTATGAAGGCAGGAACTGAGGATACCGTAATAGTGACACACGGCGGTGTTATTATGACAATAATGGCAGCCTTCGCACTTCCCGAAGCATCAATGCACGAATGGCTGACGCCTAACGGCTGCGGATACACCCTGAGACTTACACCGACCCTCTGGATGGCAGGGCAGAAGGTTGAGGCTATTGAAGAAATTCCCGCCCCCGAAAGAAAACAGGAAAACTATTATGACGGCTGGGATTATTATCCCGACATTACTGATGAGGATTTTGACGTATCCGAATATATTAATGAATGAGGTTAAAATATGAGAATACTAGCTGTCGGAGACGTGGTCAGCGATAACGGATGCCGCTTTCTCAGAAAAGTGTTACCCGGAATAAAAAGAGAATACAAAATTGATTTGTGTGTGGTGAACGGAGAAAACTCTCACATTTCCAATGCGATCACACCCGAGAGCGCAGACTTCATTTTTTCCGTTGGTGCAGACGTTATAACTAACGGTAACCACACCTTCCGCAGAAAAGAGATTGAAGAATATCTTGAGGAAAGAGACGATATTGTCAGACCTGCAAACCTGCTTCAGAGTCAGTTCGGCAAGGGTTATACGGTAGTGGATATGGGCAGATGCTCGGTTGCGGTTATCAATCTTATGGGCGCCGCCTTTACCGAGGGGGTAAGCAATCCCTTTGAATGTATTGACGGTATCCTTGAGGAAATCGGTGACGAAGTGAAAATTATCCTTGTGGACTTTCACGCAGAGGCAACGGGGGAGAAGCGAGCCATGGGATTTTATCTTGACGGCAGAGTTTCGGCAATCTGGGGCACACATACTCACGTGCAGACGAGCGATGAATGTATACTGCCTGAAGGCACAGGCTATATAACAGACCTCGGTATGACGGGAACATTTATGTCCTGTCTGGGCGTAAAGCCCGAATGTGTTATCGAAAGGCTCAAAAGCGGCGAAAAGAACCGCTTTGAGCATATTGACGGTCCCTGTGTGCTGGGGGGATGTATTTTTGATATTGACAGCAACGGCGTTACAACAAGTGTTGAGCGCATACTTATAAAAGAATAAAAGAGGAAAAGCAATGAAAAGAGTTTTATCGGTTTTACTTGTTATGCTTATGCTGACAGGTATGCTTACAGCCTGTTCGGGAGGACAAACAGAGAACACACCCACAGAAGAGGAAACAACTCTTGCGGAAGAGGTTCCGCAGGATAATTCGCAGAATGTAAAGAGCGAAGGTCTGATACTTCCTTATTCTGCGGCAGACAGCCTTAATCCCTATAAGGCAGAAAGCCTGATGAACGAAAACATCATAAGGCTTCTTTATGACGGACTTTTCAGACTTGACGAAGGCTATAATCCCGTTAAGGTGCTTGCTGAGGAGTGTGTGAACGAAAAGGGCTATCTGACGGTTACATTAAGCGACAAGGCTGTTTTCAGCGACGGAAAAGCCGTTACTGCAAGCGATGTTGTTTATTCCTTCAACAGAGCCAAGGAAAGTGCATACTATTCGCCTGTGCTTGAAAACCTTTCTACGGCAACGGCTATTGACGGGGACACGGTAAGATTTAAGCTTGAGGAAAAGGATATCTATGCCGAAAACTGCCTGACCTTCCCCATAATCAGATACGGTCAGGGGGACGAAGCCAATCCCTTGGGCACAGGCAGATACGTTTATTCTTCGGGCAGCCTGAAATACAACAAGAATCATATATCGGGAGAAAAGGCGACAATAAAAACTGTTGAGCTTTATGATATAAAGGATAACACGGGCGATGCAAGTGCCTTGCAGATAGGCAACATCAGCTTTATGTACAGCGACCTGAGCGACTGCAAGGTTGAGCGCATAACCGCAATAACACGCACCGTTGAGCTTAACAATCTTGTGTTCCTCGGAATGAACGCAAACAAGGGCAGTCTGCTTTCCGACGGTAACCTGAGAAAGATTATCGCTTATGCTATTGATAAGCAGGATATAGCGGAAAATGCTTTTCAGGGGTATGCCCGTGTGGCTGAAGCGCCCTTCAATCCTGCATGGTCGGTAATGAAGGAAACCGAGGTTAAAACTGTGACCTATTCACCTCTTGAGCTGACCCAACAGCTCGATAAGAACGGATATGTCTATGCCAATGATACGGATACTGTCAGGAAAAAGAACGGAAAAGCGCTGAAGCTGAGGCTTCTTGTGAATAAGAATAATGATTTCAGAATCAGCACAGCCGAATTTATACGTACAAAGCTCAAGGCAATCGGTATTGAAGCCGTCATTGACAAGGTCAGCGGAAAAGAGCTGAGGAAGGCAATACGCAAGGGTAAGTTCGATTTATATGTCGGCGAGATAAAGCTCAGCGAGAATATGTCTCTGTCAGGCTTCTTCTCTGACAGCTCTGTTACGGGTACCGGGAAAAATGCGGCCTGTATTGATGCGTATAATGAAATGATATCAGGCAAGACGGATATTGCAGATTTTATAAACGCCTTCAATGAAGATATGCCCTTTGTTCCGCTGTGTTACAGACTGGGATATATGGCAGTATCAAATGAGTTTGAGGATAATATCAAGGCAAACCCAAACGACGTTTTTGAAAATATTTATCAGTGGAAGTTCCGATAAATGACAATTTTTACGGGAAAGGAGAGATAGAATGTTACAGGCAGATACAAGTATAAAGTATGTCAAGGGCGTAGGAGAGGCAAGAGCAAAGCTTTTTGCCAAGCTGGGCGTTGAAACGGTTTCTGACCTGGTTCATCTCTACCCCCGGCAGTATAAGGATTTCAGCAACATTTTTTCAATCGCAGACGCTCCCTTGGGGGAAACCTGCATAATCAGAGCAATCGTTGACCACAGCCCCGTTGAGCACCGCATAAGAAAGGGAATGACCCTGTATAAAACCGTTGCCACGGACGGTCACGATATAGTTCATCTGACCTTTTTCAATAATCCTTATATAACAAAAACCCTGCAGGAAGGGCAGGAATACCTTTTCTGCGGAAAAATAACTATGTCCTACGGAAGCTATGAGATGAGCTCTCCAACGGTTGAGCCTCTTTCTTCCATAGGCAAGCTCAGACCCGTATACCCGCAGACGGCAGGGCTTACCAGCAAGACGATTGAGAGGGTTATGACAAATGCCCTGACGGTGTTTGCACCCGACTACGATATTATCCCTAAGAGCATCAGAGAGGAATACAAGCTATGTTCTCTGGGTTACGCACTTCATAATGTGCATTTCCCCCAAAACCGAAACGATATGGAAATCGCAAGGCGCAGACTTATGTTTGAGGAGCTTCTTGTGCTTCAGCTGGGGATGGGTAAGCTGAGGGAGCGTAACAGAGGCTATACCCCGTATAAGCTCAGGCATTGCTATTCAGAGACATTTGAAGAGATGCTGCCCTTTAAGATGACGGGAGCTCAGGTCAATGCAGTTGCCGACTGCATACGTGATATGGGTCTCAACGAGCCTATGAACAGACTCCTTCAGGGGGATGTGGGCTCAGGTAAAACCTGCGTTGCCGCCTCGGTTATTTTCAGCGCAAAATATAACGGTATGCAGAGTGCGCTCATGGTGCCCACAAGTATTCTTGCGGCACAGCACTATGAAACAATATGCAGATTTTTCAGCAAAACCGATATCGAAGTCGCCTTGCTTACCGGCTCAACCCGGGCGAAGGAAAAGGAAGAAATCAAGCGCAGAGTGAAAAACGGCGAGATAGACCTGCTTATAGGAACTCACGCAATTATTCAGGATAATGTTGAATTTGCAAGGCTGGGGCTTGTTGTTACGGACGAGCAGCACCGCTTCGGCGTAAAGCAGAGAATGACACTCAAGGATAAGGGAAACAATCCCCATACCCTTGTTATGTCTGCAACGCCCATACCCAGAACTCTTGCCTTAATCGTATACGGCGACCTTGACATCTCCGTTCTTGACGAGCTTCCTCCCGGCAGACAGAAAATCGATACCTACGTGGTTGACGAGAGCTATCACGAAAGAGTATATAATTTTATAAAGAAGCATCTTGACCAAGGCTTGCAGGCATACATAGTCTGTCCTCTCGTTGAGGAAAGTGAGACTATGGAGCTGACCTCTGCCACGGAATATGCGGAAAAGCTGAAAAACGAAAGCTTCAGGGATTATTCCGTCGGGCTTCTTCACGGAAAGATGAAGGCCAAGGAAAAGGACAAGGTCATGTCCGATTTTGCTTCGGGCAAGGTTCAGCTTCTTGTTTCCACAACCGTTATCGAGGTAGGTGTTGACGTGCCCGATGCGGTGGTTATGGTCATAGAAAATGCTGAACGCTTCGGACTTTCTCAGCTTCACCAGCTCAGAGGCCGTGTGGGCAGGGGAAAGAACAAATCCTCCTGCATACTTATATCAGACGGTGCAGGGGAAAACTCAAGGAAGCGCCTTGAAACAATGAGAAAGTCAAACAACGGCTTTGTTATTGCAGAGGAGGACCTGAAGCTGAGAGGCCCCGGTGATTTCTTCGGGCAGAAGCAGCACGGACTTCCCGAAATGAGAATTGCCGATATGCTTGACGATGTGGTATTATGCAATCAGTCAAGAGAAGCCGCAAAGGAAATACTCAGCACGGATCCACAGCTTGAAAAAGAGGAAAACCGAGCCCTGAACAGAGAGGTTCAGCTTCTTTTCAGGGACACAACATATACTTCAGATTAATACTAAGGAGCAACGAAATGGAAAAAATAGCAAGTTTCAGAATTGATCACACAATCTTACCCAAGGGCATGTATATCTCCCGTGTTGACGGCGATATCATTACATATGATATAAGAACACGCCGTCCGAACAAGGAGGAGGTTATGTCAAACGGTGCAATCCACACCTTTGAGCATCTTTTTGCAACCTTTACAAGAAACAGCGTTTTTGCTGATGATATTATATATTTCGGTCCCATGGGCTGCAGAACAGGCTTTTACTTCCTTGTGAGAAACAATGTGGGACACAGAGACGCCATAAAGCTCACTCAGGATACACTCGAATTCATAAAGAATTATGAGGGAGAGATCCCCGGTGTAAGCGAAAAGGAATGCGGTAACTGGAGAGACCACGACCTTGAGGGCGCAAAGAAGGAAGCAGAGATGATGTATGAGGTCCTGGAAAGCTGGAAGCCCGCAAAGTTGTATTATCCGGAGTGAGGCGGAAAGCGACGGGACAGTAATAATCGAAAATAAAAAGACAGTCACCGTAAAGCGGTGACTGTTACTATTATTTGTTTTCTTTAGCCGTGTTAAGTGTAGAAATAAGTATTTTTTTAATTTCAAGGCAATCCTTGAGTAACGACTCTCCTTCTTTTTCAGTTATATATTCAGATAATACCAAAAGTCTTATCCAATATTCCGTTTCAGAGGTTTCTTTAAGCGAAATCTGAAGCTTTGCAATAAAATCAGCCTTGCTTTGACCGTAAACAGCCTCATTGGCGTTTGCGCCGATGGAAGTAGCACTACGAATAATTTGTTTTGAAATTATATGTTCTTTTTTCTCTTTTGCAAGATACTTATGAAGCTTGACAATACGCGCAGCAAACAATAATGATTTATCAAGTAACGGATTTTCCTTTTTCATAATCATATTTCCTTACATTAAAAGAATAAAGAAAAAAGAATAAAGAATAAAGAATAATACAGAAGCGGCTGTGCCGAACTTTTATTATTTCTTATTTATTCTTTATTCATTCTTCTTTTAGGCGAGATTCATCTCGCCGCTTCTGGCACCCCCTACCGGGATCGAACCGATATCTAATCCTTAGGAG
>JAFSEP010000038.1 GCA_017435665.1 Clostridia bacterium
AAGCTGAGGATACAACCGAGCTTAACTATCAGTTCCTCAATACGGTAAAAATGCTTTCATCTGAATTCAGACCCGATGATTTGCCTTTAGGCTGGAAACACTCTCCCACAGAGGATGAAAGAATGTGGCTGACCAAGCCGACAGAGCAGAGATATTATGAGCTTCGCCGTGATGTAAACGCGCGTATAAGGTATTTTACCGATAAGGCAGATGAATGGACCTTCGGCAGAAAAAGTCGTAGCTATCATCTTGCAGAGCTGTTGAGAAAAAATCCCAAGTTTATTAATGAGCCGTATTTTGTCCGTCAGCTTAACGATGCAGCAGAGAGCTTACTTAAAGATTACTCCATAGGTCGTTTACTTGTTGACGGTGATAACCGTTTCTTTGCGGCTGATATTATGGAATTATTCTATGAGCTTATCAGAGATAACGACGGAAGACCTGACATTTATGCAGACATTAGAAACGAATTTCTTGATACAAATGAGTTTTATGCTCCCGGTGCAGTATATTCAGAGCAGGATATCTATGCACTACTTCGTAATCCACATATTGCAAGAAATGAAGAAGCACCTGTTAAGCCGTTAAAAAATGTCGGCACTTACAGAGAAAAGTACCTTTCAGGTCTTACGGATGTAATTATGGTAAACTCTGTATCTCTTCTTGCCGAAAGACTTGGCGGTGCAGACTTTGACGGTGATATGATTAAGACAGTAGCCGAGCCTATGCTGACAAGCTGTATTAAAAGCAATTACAGTAAGGATGATTTTTCACTTGGTGGTAATCTGCCTCTTTTAAGCATACCGTCCGCCGAACCAATCATCGCAGATGCAAACGATTGGTACAAACGCTTTGAAACAATACGAAATACTTTTTCATCCCGTGTCGGTCAGATTTCAAATGCGGCTCTTGACAGAAGTATAATAGCCTATGACGAAAACACCGATGATGAAAAGAAGGAGCAATACCGAAAGGAAACGGAAGTTCTTGAAATATTAACCGGTCTTGAGATAGACTCAGCCAAAAGTGGTATCAAGCCTGATCTGACAGAATATCTTGAAACCAACAAAGCAGAAAGAACATCCTTCCTTAAATACAAGGCTCTTATTGAAAAGGCAGAAGGCAAGCGCCGTTGGTATGAGCCTACCTTTGATGAACGCTTTAAGAAATTCTTTGAAGGTAAGAATTGGGATGAAGTCAGCTCTAACCTTGAAAAACTCCCGTATTTTGCAAGAGAAATGAAAAAGCATACACCAAGGGCGAAAATTCATCAGGCTGATGCGAGTCAGCTCTTCACCTTTGCAAGCAAGCCCGGCTGGGAGAAAAAGCTTGACCCGAAGATTCTTGATTATGTAGGCAGAGTAATCTCTGATTATGAAGAGTGCCTTAAAAGAATACGGGCAAGACGAAAAGCCGCAAGCAAGATAAAAGCAAAGCACAATGATATTAACCGTATTCTGTATATGCAGAACAAGGAAAATGATTATGAAGCCGATGAGCTTGCCGCAGTATTCATCAACCTGCCCGAAGAAAGAGTAAACGAAATATACTTTGCAGTAAGAAATGAGAATTGGCACTTTATGAAAGAGAATGAAAGATATGCCTTTCTCATAAAGCATCTGCCCGAAGAAGAATACAGAGAGTATTACGATATCTTTGCTGATTTCCGTTTCGGCGGGTACAAACTGTTACCCGATATTATTACCGAAACACGGAACTACAATATATCTGCAAATGCTTCGGCTATGCAGTATCCCAACGATTCCGAGGAGCTGACATTGATGGTAAAAGCCTATCTCAGAAATCCTGTAGGCAATTACCGTGAAACTGTTTCAAG
>JAFSEP010000039.1 GCA_017435665.1 Clostridia bacterium
GGTAACCTCTTTAGAGGTCTGCCAAAGCGGCAAAAGCAATAAGGCTTGAACGAAGTGAAAGCCCGCGCCTTGAGACGCGGGCTAGTATCAGGGCTTATAGCCCTTGTGCAAACCACCCGTTTGACGGGTGGTTATGATTTTGCTATTCGATAAAGGTGTTATCGATAATGATAATACTGATTATATATTTTAAGAATTCCCAAAAGGCAAGAGTACTGTTAAAATATTAACGATGTCAGGCAAGGGAGGTTTTCTTGTGTGTAAAAACGGTATTTCAAAAGCAACACTCGGAAGAATACCGATGTATCTTGATTTGCTCAGGGACTTGCCGAAAGAACGATATGAACATATATCGGCAACAACCATAGCACGAAAGCTCTCGCTTGGCGAAGTTCAGGTCAGAAAGGACCTTGCATCAATCAGCGGTGCAGGCAAACCGAAGCTTGGTTATCTTACATCAGAACTTATTGAAAATCTTGAAAACAGTCTTGGTTGCAACAACTACGCACTTGCAGTTTTAGTAGGTGCAGGAAAGCTTGGCAAGGCACTTCTTGATTATGATGAATTTGAGAAATTCGGCATTAAAATCGCAGCAGCATTTGACAGCAACGACAAGGAAATGAGCATAACCGGAAAAATCAAAGTTAAGCCTATAAATGAGTTTGAAGATTTTTGCAAAGATAACAACATACAGCTCGGTATTATCACAGTCGGTGCAGGTTCAGCCCAGGAAGTATGTGACAAAATGGTGCAATGCGGAATTGTGGCAATTCTGAACTTTGCTCCTTGTAAGTTGAATGTACCTGACGGGGTAATTCTTGAAAATGAAAATCTGGCGCTTTCATTAGCGTATTTGAATAATCAGATTAAATAAGTTTAAGTAAATAATTTTTTAGGAGGATACAAATGGAAACTAAAAATTACGCAATTGTAGATAGCGTTGAAACGCTTCAGGAAGCTATCGCTAAAACAAGAGCAGCACAGAAGAAGTTCGCTACCTACACTCAGGAGCAGGTAGACAAAATTTTCCTTGCAGCAGCTTCTGCAGCAAACAAAGCAAGAATTCCCCTTGCAAAAATGGCTGTTGAAGAAACAGGTATGGGTATTGTAGAAGATAAGGTTATAAAAAATAACTATGCTTCAGAATATATTTACAATGCATACAAGGAAACAAAAACCTGTGGCATTATTGAAGAAGACAAGGCTTTCGGTATCAAGAAGGTAGCAGAGCCTATCGGTGTTGTGGCAGCGGTTATTCCTACAACTAACCCCACATCAACAGCAATCTTCAAGTGCTTACTTGCTCTTAAGACACGTAATGCTATTATCATTTCTCCTCATCCCAGAGCAAAGGGTTGCACAATCGCCGCAGCAAAGCTTGTTCTTGAAGCAGCAGTAGCAGCAGGCGCTCCCGAAGGAATCATTGACTGGATTGATATTCCTTCTCTTGAAATGACAAACACAGTTATGAAGGAAGCAGATATTATCCTTGCAACAGGTGGTCCCGGTATGGTTAAGGCTGCTTATTCAAGCGGTAAACCGGCTCTCGGAGTTGGTGCAGGTAATACACCTGCAATCATCGATGACAGTGCAGATATTCTTCTTGCAGTCAACTCAATCATTCACTCAAAGACATTTGACAACGGTATGATTTGTGCTTCAGAGCAGTCAGTTATCGTTCTTGAGAGTATTTATGATGCAGTAAAGTCTGAGTTTGCAGCACGCGGTTGCTACTTCCTTGATCCTGCAGAAACAGAAAAGGTAAGAAAGACAATCATTATCAACGGTGCTCTTAATGCAAAAATCGTTGGTCAGCCTGCAGCAAAAATCGCAGAGCTTTCAGGCGTAACAGTTCCGGAAGGAACAAAGATTCTTATAGGTGAAGTTGAAAGTGTTGACATCAGCGAAGAATTTGCACACGAAAAGCTTTCTCCCGTTCTTGCAATGTACAAAGCAACTTCTTTTGCAGATGCACTTGATAAGGCAGAACAGCTTGTTGCTGACGGCGGTTACGGTCACACATCTTCTGTTTACCTTAATGAAGTAACAGAAACAGAAAAAATCAACGAATTTGCTGCAAGAATGAAGACTTGCCGTATTCTTGTTAACACACCTTCATCACACGGCGGTATCGGCGACCTTTACAACTTTAAGCTTGCTCCGTCACTCACACTCGGTTGCGGTTCATGGGGCGGCAACTCGGTATCAGACAACGTTGGTGTTAAGCACCTTATCAATATTAAGACAGTAGCAGAAAGAAGGGAAAATATGCTTTGGTTCCGTGCACCTGAAAAGGTATATATCAAGAAAGGTTGCTTGCCTGTTGCTCTTGATGAGCTTCGCACAGTACGCGGTTCAAAGAAAGCATTTATCGTAACAGATACATTCCTTTATGAAAACGGCTACACTAAGCCCATCACAGATAAACTTGACGAAATGGGCATTGCTCACACAACATTCTTTAATGTTCAGCCTGACCCGACACTTGGCAACGCAAAAGAAGGTGCTGCACAGATGGCAGCATTCAAGCCTGATACAATCATCGCACTCGGTGGCGGTTCAGCAATGGACGCAGCAAAGATTATGTGGGTTATGTATGAGCATCCGGATGCAGACTTTATGGATATGGCAATGAGATTCATTGATATCCGTAAGAGAGTTTACACATTCCCCAAGATGGGTGAAAAGGCATACTTCATCGCAGTTCCCACATCAGCAGGTACAGGCTCTGAAGTTACACCCTTTGCAGTTATCACAGACGAAGCAACAGGTGTCAAGTATCCTCTTGCTGACTATGAGCTTCTTCCCAACATGGCAATTATTGATACAGATTTCCATATGTCTGCTCCTAAGGGACTTACAGCAGCATCAGGTATCGACGCAGTAACACACGCAGTAGAGGCTTATGCAGCAATGCTTGCAACAGATTACACAGATGGTCTTGCACTTCAGGCACTCAAAAATATCTTCAAGTATCTTCCCCGTGCATATGAAAACGGTCAGACTGATGTTGAAGCAAGAGAAAAAATGGCAAATGCCGCAACAATGGCAGGTATGGCTTTCGCCAATGCATTCCTCGGCGTATGTCACTCAATGGCGCACAAGCTCGGTGCTTTCCACCACCTTCCTCACGGTGTTGCTAATGCACTTATGATTGAAGAAGTTCTTCGTTTCAATGCAAGTGAAGCTCCTGCAAAGATGGGTACATTCTCCCAGTATGACCATCCGCACACTCTTGCAAGATATGCAGAAATCGCTGATTATCTCGGACTTGGCGGTAAGAACGACAGCGAAAAGCTTGAAAACCTCATTAAGGCTATCAATGACCTGAAAGTAAAGGTTGGAATCAAGGAAACAATCAAGGACTATGGTGTTGATGAAAAGGTATTCCTTGATAATCTTGATGAAATGGTTGAGCAGGCATTTGACGACCAGTGCACAGGTGCTAACCCCCGTTATCCTCTTATGAGTGAAATCAAGCAGATGTATCTCAATGCTTACTACGGAAAGCACTTCGTTGAGAAAAAAATGCCTACAGCTGCCGATATTGAAGAAGGCGCAAAGGTTGACGAAGTTAAAGTAACATACCGTAAAGGTAAAAAAGCATAATTAAGGGAGGAAACTGAAATGAAACTTGACAGAGTAATAGCAGTAAGAAATAACAAAACTATCTATCGTGACGGTGACAAGTGCGTTAAAGTTTTTAATGAAGATTATTCAAAAGCAGATGTTCTCAACGAGGCTCTCAATCAGGCTCGTATTGAAGAAACAGGCCTTAACATCCCCAAGGTTCTTGAAGTAACAATGCTCGACGGCAAATGGGCAATTGTCTCAGAATATATCAAGGGCAAAACACTTCAGCAGCTTATGGACGAGGATGAGGAAAAGAAGAACGAATATATTGAACTTCTTGTTGATATTCAGCTCGGTATTCATTCAAAGGAATGTGCACTTCTCAACAAGCTCAAGGATAAGATGAACAGAAAAATCAGCATCAGCGAGCTTGATGCAACAACCCGTTATGACCTTCATACACGCCTTGAGGGTATGCCGAAGCACAAGAAGGTTTGCCATGGCGACCTTAACCCCTCAAACATTATCATCACTGAGGACGGTACACCGTACATCCTTGACTGGGCACACGCTACTCAGGGTAACGCTTCAGCCGATGCAGCAAGAACTTACCTTCTCTTCTGGCTTAACGGTGATATCGAAGGAGCAAAGACATATCTTGATATGTTCTGCAAGAAGAGTAACACAGCTAAGCAGTATGTTCAGAAGTGGATGCCGATTGTTGCCGCTTCACAGTCAGTAAAGGGCAATGAGAAAGAAAGAGAATTCCTTCTTTCATGGGTTGATGTTGTAGATTACGAATAAGGAGATTTTAATATGAAAGTAACAGTATGTATCGGTAGTTCATGTCATATCAAAGGTTCTCGTCAGGTAGTAGAACAGCTTCAGTATCTCATCGCAGAGAATAATCTTGGCGATAAGGTTGAGCTTGGCGGCACATTCTGCATGGGCAAATGTCAGCAGGGTGTTTGTGTAACAGTAGACAACGATTTCTTCTCAGTTACTCCAGAAACAGTAGAAGAATTCTTCAATAAGAATGTAAAGGAAAAGGTATAATATGCTGATTCAGGTTTGTGTAGGCAGCTCTTGCCACTTGAAGGGTTCACCCGAAATCGTGGAGCTTCTGCAGAAAGCCGTCAGTGATTATCATCTTGAAGACGAGGTTGCGCTTGCCGGCAGTTTCTGTATCGGCAAGTGCAATCGTATTGGTGTAACCCTGCAGGTCGATGATGATATTTACACAGGCGTAACAAAAGAAAGCTTCAAAGAGTTTTTTGAGGAAAATGTACTTCAGAAATTAAACGAAGGGAAGTAACGGATAATGCCTAATTGTCTGACACTTAAAAAATCAAACTGCAAAAACTGTTATAAATGCATCCGCCATTGTCCTGTAAAGGCGATCCGTTTTTCAGGCAACCAGGCGCACATCATCGGTAACGAGTGTATTCTCTGCGGTCAGTGCTTTGTTGTATGTCCGCAGAATGCAAAGGAGATTGTTGACGAGACAGAGAAGGTAAAGGTGCTTCTTCGGTCGGGCGAGCCTGTTATTGTTTCTCTTGCTCCGTCTTTTATTGCAAACTATGACGGTGCAGGAATCAATTCAATGCGTAAAGCACTTAAAAAGCTTGGCTTCTATGATGTTGAAGAAACTGCAATCGGTGCAACAATCGTAAAAAACGAATATGAAAGAATGATCGACGAAGAAGAAAGAGATATTATCATTTCTTCCTGCTGTCACTCAATAAACCTTCTCATCCAGAAGCACTATCCGTCAGCTCTTGAGTATCTTGCCGATGTTGTATCTCCGATGCAGGCGCATTGTAACGATATAAAGCAGAGATATCAGAAAGCAAAGACGGTTTTTATCGGACCTTGTGTTGCGAAAAAGGATGAAGCAGAACATTATGAAGGCATTGTGGATGCAGTGCTTACTTTTGAAGAATTGACCGAATGGTTAAAATCTGAAAATATTGAGATTGAGCAGGAAATGGATAATGACATCTGCTCTCGTGCGCGTTTCTTCCCGACAACGGGCGGTGTGCTTAAAACAATGGCACAGGAGAATACAGGCTATACATACTTAGCCCTTGACGGTGTTGAAAACTGTATTGCTGCACTAAAGGACATTGAAAGCGGAAAAATCCACAAATGCTTTATTGAAATGTCTGCTTGCGTCGGAAGCTGTATGGGCGGTCCGGTTATGGAAAAATATCACCATACAGAAACAGTCAGAGATTATATTGCTATTGCCAATTATGCAGGTACAAAGGATTTCGAGGTTTCTCAGCCCAAGGCAAAGGATCTGAAAAAGCATTTTGAGTTTATCGAACAGCGTTCACCTGTACCTTCAGAACAGGAGATTAACGGTGTCCTTCGCCAGATGGGTAAATTCAAGCCCTCACAGGAGCTTAACTGCGGTTCCTGCGGTTACAACACTTGCCGTGAAAAAGCAATTGCTATCATTCAGGGCAAAGCGGAAAGCTCAATGTGCCTTCCGTTCCTTAAGGATAAAGCAGAAAGCTTCTCGGATACAATTGTTAACAGCTCTCCCAACGGACTTATTGTTCTTAATGATCAGCTTGAGGTTCAACAGATCAACAAGGCTGCAAGAGAGATTATGAATATCCGTTATGCATCCGATGTTCTCGGCACGCAGGTTATCAGAATTCTTGATCCTGTTCCGTTTATGAAGGTTCGCGATACAGGCAGGGAAATTCATAATGAGCGTGTATACCTTGCAGAATATAAGCGTTACATTGAACAGACAATCGTATATGACCGTGATTCAAGACTTCTTGTCGGAATTATGCGTGATGTAACAGATGAACAGTATGCAAAGGAAAGAAAGGACAACATCAGTAAGCAGACCGTTGAGGTTGCGGACAAGGTTGTTGAAAAGCAGATGCGTATTGTCCAGGAAATTGCTTCACTTCTCGGCGAAACAGCCGCAGAAACAAAAATCGCTCTTGCAAAGCTGAAGGAGTCAATAACCAATGAATGATTTATGTGCTGATATCGGATATAAAAGTATAAATCATCACGGTGAAGAGCTTTGCGGAGATCATGTTGATATAGTTGAGCCCAACGATGACTCTATGGTTATAGTTCTTTCGGACGGCTTGGGAAGCGGAGTAAAGGCAAGTATTCTTTCTACTCTTACATCCAAAATTATTTCAACTATGCTCGCAGAAGGATTGTCACTTGAAGAATGCGTTGAAACAATTGCGGCAACTTTGCCCGTCTGTTCAGTGCGCGGTGTTGCTTATTCAACATTCACAATCATTCATCTTAAAAACAATCAGACTGCTGAGCTTATTCAGTACGATAATCCTCATGCGATTATTATCCGTGATGAACAGAATTGGGATTACCCAAAAACAGAAATGAATATCGGCGGTAAAAAGATATTTAAATCTGTTATTAATTTGCAGGAAAACGATGTTTTTGTTGCGATGAGTGACGGTTGTCCTCACGCCGGAATAGGTATGTCATACAATTTCGGTTGGAAAAGGGAGGATATCATCGATTTTGTTGAAACTCTTGTTCCTGCAGGATATACGGCAAAAACACTTTCAACAATGCTTGTTGATGAGTGTGATAAGCTTTACGGTCATAAGCCGGGCGATGACGCAACGGCTTGTGTTGTCAGAATCAGAAAAAGAGTTCCGATGAATATGCTTTTCGGACCTCCGTCTAACCGTGACGATGCCGACAGAATGATGTCGCTCTTCTTCTCAAAGGAAGGAAAGCACATCATTTGCGGAGGAACAACTTCCTCGATTGCCGCAAAATTCTTGAGAAAACCTCTCAAGCCATCGCTTATATTTGAGCAGAGTGATGTTCCTCCAACAGCGGAACTCGAGGGAGTTGACCTTGTAACAGAAGGTGTTATCACCGTTAATAAAGTTGTTGAGTATGCTGAAGACTATCTGGGCGAAAATAAGCATTATGAGCATTGGAGCTTTAAAAGAGACGGTGCATCTCTCATCTGCCGTCTTCTGTTTGAAGAGGCTACGGATATCAACTTTTATGTTGGTCGTGCGATTAACCCTGCTCATCAGAACCCCGACCTGCCCATAAATTTCAATATAAAAATGAATCTCGTTGAAGAGCTTTCAAGGTCACTGAAGAAAATGGGTAAAAGAATTAAAGTAAGTTATTTCTAAGGAGATGACAGTATGAGAAAATTCGATACGAAAGTACAGTATCTTAAATATAAGGTTTTACGCCAGGTTGCTCAAGAGGCGTGGAATGACACACTTCTTCAGAATCTTCTTGACATTCCGCAGAAGATTGTGCCGGGCAAAACATCAACTATGCGCTGCTGTGTTTATAAAGAACGCGCAATCCTTGGTGAGCGTGTAAAGCTTGCAATGGGCGGAGACAAGGAAAATCCGAACATTATTGAGGTTATCGATATCGCTTGTGATGAATGTCCCGCTGCAGGTTACGAGGTAACGGATTCTTGCCGCGGCTGTCTTGCTCACAGATGTGAGGATGTCTGCAAACGCGGTGCGATTTCCTTTGATCATAATCATGTCGCACATATCGATAAATCGAAGTGTGTTGAATGCGGTCAGTGTGCAAAGGTTTGCCCGTTTGCGGCTATTGTAAACCGTAAGCGTCCGTGTCAGATTGCTTGTAAAGTTAAAGCAATTTCAATCAATGAAGATAATGCTGCTGCAATTGACAATAATAAGTGTATCCAATGCGGTGCTTGTGTATATCAGTGTCCGTTTGGTGCTATCAGTGATAAATCGTACATTCTTAATGTTATAGACATTATTAAAAAGAGTAGGAATAATGAAAAGTATAAGGTTTATGCAGTTGTTGCTCCTTCAATTTCAAGCCAGTTTACTTATGCAAAACTCGGTCAGGTAATTACAGGCTTAAAGAAACTCGGATTTTTCACTGTTGTTGAAGCGGCTCTTGGTGCAGATATGGTAGCTATGGAAGAATCAAAAGAACTCAGCGAAAAAGAGTTTTTGACAAGTTCATGCTGTCCTGCCTTTGTGCAGTATATTAAGTCAGCTTTTCCGGCTCTTGTGCCTTATATATCACATAACCTGTCACCTATGGCAATGCTTGCGAAATATATCAAAGAGACTGACGAGGGCGCAAAGGTCGTATTTATTGGACCCTGTACTGCAAAGAAAGCAGAAGCACAGCTGGAAACAGTCAAACCTTATGTTGATTCAGTACTTACCTTTGAAGAGCTTCAGGCTCTCTTTGACAGCAAGGACATTGATATCACAACTCTCGGTGAAGATGTGCTTGATAACGCTTCATACTTTGGCAGAATATTTGCTCGTTCAGGCGGTCTTTCTGATGCAGTCGTTCAGGCTCTGACTGAACAGAAGATTGATTTTACGGTGAAGCCTGCTGTATGTGACGGTATCGAAGCCTGTAAAACAGCCCTTCTTAAGAAGAGCAAGAATGTTCTTGATGCAAACTTTATCGAAGGTATGGCTTGTACAGGCGGTTGTATCGGCGGTGCAGGATGCCTTACTCACGGAGAAAAGAACAAAGCACAAGTTGATGTATACGGAAAAGAAGCACTCGAAAAAACAATCAGCGATGCAGTCGCAGTTTTAAAATAGGATATAATGTTTCTTATCCTATATACAGGAACGACAATGTAATATTAAGGTTTTTCGCTCCCATGTTTGTGGGAGCGTTTTTTTATAAACAGATTATTGGGCTATGATTTTAGATATTCAACCCCAACCCCAAAACATTCCGCAAGCTTTTCTAACACACCCTCCGGATAGCTTGTCCTGTCTGAATTTTCATAACTCAGATACGTATTTCTCGAAACACCGATATACTCACAAACTTCATTTTGTTTCATATTTCTCAAAAGCCTGAAATACTTTATCCGTTCAGCAGTTGTTTCAAGCTTGGTTGTTCTCATAAAAACCTCATCTTCATTTCTTCGCTGAAAGTTTAATCTGAAACTATGCAAACAGTAGGGGACGATGTTTTTAGAATCAAGCACAACCAAATTCAACTTATCTGACACTCTAATCAAATCACCGCGAGCCGCTGTGAGAGTATCGCATTCTCAACACACC
>JAFSEP010000040.1 GCA_017435665.1 Clostridia bacterium
AGTCATTTTATCGGCTTCCTTCCATGGCATTTTTTACACCGCCTTTCGATGTAATTGTACCACAGGACTTACCGATGTGCTGACACATACACTTACCTATCCGCTGACACTTTCCACTTACCGATGCGCTGAAACCGAACAAGTCACTTCGTGACAGCATCCCCCTGAAGGGGGAGCCTATAAAAGCCGTCCCCTTTAGGGGAAGGTGTCAAATGCGTATAGCATTTGACGGAAGGGGCTTTTAAAAGGGACGCCGAGGACGTCGTCCCCTACAGGTGCGTTTTTTCGGCGGTATCAAGCCTTGAATTGCGCTGACCGAAGCGGATATAATCGGAGCTTTGCTTCCCATAATTTTCCATTTTCCATTTTCAATTTTCAATTTAAAAGAGACAGCCACAGCTGTCTCTTTTCCGTCTTATTCGGCAAGTGCTCTTTCAAGCCAGATGCTTCCGATGTCCATTGCGTTGTAAAGACCCTTCTTTTCGGTCTTCTGTGCAATTCTGTCGTGAGGTCTTACCTCTGGATCGGTGTTGATAAGCTGAACAGAAACCTTGTCTGCAACGCTTACACCGTCAAGGTCCTTTGTTGTAAGAATCTGAAACATAACAACAAACTTGTCGTCCATATTTCCGTAGTAAAGAGTGTTGCCGTTTCTTACAAGTGGCTTATTTTTATAAGTCAGAAATTTGCTTTCCTTTTTAGCTGCCATAGTCAGTCTCCTTTTTTGGTTTTTATGCAGGCTTACTTGCTGAGATAGCTTACAAGTAATTCCTGTAACAGTTCATCACGGTCAAGCTTGCAGATGAGGCTGCGTGCATTGTTATGAGTTGTGATGTAAGTGGGATCCTCCGAAAGAATATAGCCCACAATCTGGCTTATGGGATTGTATCCCTTTTCCTTCAGTGCGTTGTAAACAATAGAGAGTATCTCTTTCATTTCATCTTCTTTATCAAGCTTGAGCGTAAACTTGATGGTTTTATCTGTCATAATTCTCCCTCCATTCACTTTTCTGACAGTAGCGAAAATCGCTTTTATACATTATATAACATATTTTTAAATAAAACAATCCCGCAGGCAAAAATTAATTAAATTTTTAAAAAAATCTTTTTGGCATATATAGGGTGTTTTGATGCTTCGAAACACAACATTTAGTGAAAAATAATACAATTAGTCAAAATGAATAAAAAAGTGGCAGTTTTTATCTGCAAAAACAAGTCGTAATTTGTTTAAAATAACAAACTTTGATTTGAGGGGCAAATATCTGTTGACTTTAAATAGTGATTGTGATATCTTTTATATGTTGAAAAATGATGATTTTTCCCCGTAAATACATTTATAATATATGCCTTTGAAAACAGATTTCAGGTTAAATTTTGCCCCGATGATTGCACCGGGACGTGATTTATAAAAAATTTAAAACGGAGGAACACACAATGAAAAAATTTCTCGCAATTCTTCTCGCTGTAGTTCTCTGCCTCTCTCTTGCAGCATGTGGCGGTAACGGCGGTGAAGACAAGACAAAGGGTATGAGCGAATCTCCCATTGATGCAGTAGCACTTAACGTTGATTACACAGTGCCCGCTGAATTCAAGATTGGCTTCATCTGCCTTCACGACGAAAACTCAACCTATGACCTCAACTTCCTTAATGCAGTTGATAAGATCCAGGAAGAGTTAAAGCTCGCTGATTCTCAGGTTATCGTTAAGACAAACGTACCCGAAGGCAACGAATGCTATGAAGCTGCTAAGGATCTCGTTAACCAGGGTTGTTCAGTAGTTTTCGCTAACTCATTCGGTCACGAAGATTACATGATCAAGGCTGCTAAGGAATTCCCGAAGGTTCAGTTCTGCCATGCAACAGGTACAAAGGCTCACACAGAGGGTCTTGACAACTACCACAATGCATTTGCTTCAATTTATCAGGGCCGTTACCTTGCAGGTATTGCTGCAGGTCTCAAGCTCAATGAAATGATCGAAGCAGGCAAGTTCACAGCTGAAGAAGCTAAGATCGGTTACGTAGGCGCATTCACATATGCAGAGGTTATCTCAGGCTACACATCATTCTATCTCGGTGCAAAGAGCGTATGCCCCACAGTTACAATGGACGTTCAGTTCACAGGCTCATGGTATGACGCAACAGAAGAAAAGAATGCTGCAGAAGCTCTCATCGCTAAGGACTGCAAGCTCATCAGCCAGCACGCTGACTCAATGGGCGCTCCCGGTGCTTGCGAAGCTGCAGGCGTACCCAACGTTTCATACAACGGCAGCACATATGATTCATGCTTCAACACATTCATCATTTCATCTGCTATTAACTGGGCTCCCTATTACAACTACATTATCGGTCAGGCTGTAAAGGGCGAAAAGATTGCTGCTGACTGGTGCGGCGGTATCAAGGAAGGCTCAGTAGTTCTCACAGGTATCAATCAGGATGTTGCAGCAGAAGGCACAGCAGATGCTATCAAGAAGGCAGTTGCTGACTTCAATGCAGGCACACTCAATGTATTTGATGCAAAGAACTTCACAGTTGGCGGCAAGGCTCTTGATTCATACAAGGCTGACGTTGACACAGATGCAGCTTTCGAGGCTGACACAGAGGTTATCGCTGACGGTTACTTCCACGAATCAGAATATCGTTCAGCTCCCTACTTCGATCTCAGAATCGACGGTATCACACTTCTCAACGAAAAGTTCTGATTTAATCGGATCTGAAACTTAATAAGCGGGACATAACCTGTCCCGCTTACTGTTCTTTTTAAACATTGAAAAAATAGTCTCTCAGGAGGCTGTTTTTTAAGTGTTTAAAGACTGAATATAGTTTAAAACATACGGAATGGAGGAATTGACTTGGAACAGGTACCGGCAATTGAACTTAAAAATATTTCCAAATCCTTCGGTAACAAAATGGCTAATAAGGACGTTAACCTTACTGTTAACCGAGGGGAAATACTGTCAATTCTTGGTGAAAACGGAAGCGGTAAGACTACTCTTATGAATATTATCGCAGGAATTTATTTCCCCGATGAAGGCAGAATTTTCATCGACGGAAATGAGGTTATTATCCGTTCTCCCAAGGATGCTTTTCAGTATAAGATTGGTATGATTCATCAGCACTTCAAGCTTGTTGATGTTTTCTCAGCAACTGAGAATATTATTCTCGGACTTAACGAGAAGGGTAAATATAACCTGAAGGCAGCGGCTCAGAAGGTCAAGGATATCAGCAGTAAATACGGCTTTGAAATTGACCCGATGAAGAAAATTCACGAAATGGCTGTTTCCGAAAAGCAGACCGTTGAAATCATTAAGGTGCTTTACAGGGGTGCAGATATTCTGATCCTTGATGAGCCCACAGCCGTTCTCACTCCTCAGGAAACTCAGAAGCTTTTTGCTGTTCTTCGCAAGATGAGAGATGACGGTAAGTCAATTATTATTATCACCCATAAGCTCCACGAGGTGCTTTCACTTTCAGATAAGGTTGCCGTTCTCCGTAAGGGCGAATATGTGGGCACAGTTGAAACGGCAAAGACAAACGAAGCTGAGCTTACGGAAATGATGGTCGGTAAAAAGATTTCCCTTAACATTGAAAGAAGTGAGCCCAAGGATTGTGTTGACAGACTTGTGGTTGAGCATCTTGACTGTGTTGACCGTGATGGCGTAAAAATTCTCAACGATATTTCGTTCACCGCTTATTCAGGTGAAATTCTCGGCATTGCAGGTATTGCAGGCTCAGGTCAGAGAGAGCTTCTTGAGGCCATTGCAGGTCTCCAGAAGGTCGATAAGGGCGAGATTGTATACAACAACCCCAAGACAGGCTCACACGATAATCTCCGTGATAAGACCCCCATTCAGATAAGAGACTTGGGCGTACGTCTTTCCTTTGTTCCCGAGGACAGACTCGGTATGGGTCTTGTGGGCAATATGGACATTATTGATAATATGATGCTCCGTTCTTACCGTAAGGGTAAGTCAGCCTTCCTTGAAAGAAAGGCTCCGAAGGACCTTGCAGAAAAGATCATCAAGGACCTTGAGGTCGTCACTCCCGACGCAAGAACACCCGTCCGCCGTCTTTCGGGCGGTAACATTCAGAAGGTGCTTGTGGGCAGAGAAATTGCCGCATCGCCTACGGTGCTTATGGCCGCATACCCCGTAAGAGGTCTTGATATCGGTGCTTCATACACAATATATAACCTTCTCAATAAGCAGAAGGAAAAGGGCGTGGCAGTTATCTTTGTCGGCGAGGATCTTGACGTTCTCATTGAGCTTTGTGACAGAATTCTCGTTATCGGCTCAGGCAGTATCACGGGTATTGTTGATGCAAGAACAACAACAAAGGAAGAAATCGGTCTTCTTATGACAAAGGTAAGAGATGCTCAGGGAGGTGAAGAGAAGTGAAGAAAATGAATTTTCATATTGTCAAGCGTGACCAGGTTTCCTGGAAATACAGCTTTCTTATAAGAGCGTTGGCTATTCTGGCTTCACTTCTTGTTTCAGCTGTTGTAATCACTCTGCTTACACAAAAGAATCCCATTGCTATTTATTCCTCAATGATAAAGGGTGCCTTTGGCTCAAGCCTGAGAATATGGAGCCTTGTGCAGAATATAGCGGTATTGCTCTGTATCTCACTTGCGGTTACACCTGCCTTCAAGATGAAATTCTGGAACTGCGGTGCCGAGGGTCAGGTTCTCGTGGGCGGTCTTGCCACCGTTTCGGTTATGATGTTCCTGGGTGATTCGCTGCCTTATCCGGCACTTGTTGCAGTTATGATACTTGCATCTGTGCTTGCAGGTATAATCTGGGCAGTAATTCCCGCATTCTTCAAGGCTATGTGGAACACAAACGAAACCCTCTTTACCCTTATGATGAACTATGTTGCAATTCAGCTTGTGGCATTCTTCCTGAAGTATTTTGTAAAAAGCGGCTCAGGTGTTCTCACACCCATGCCCGAGTACGGTCTGCCCGTAATTTTCAATCAGCCTTACCTTCTCAATATTATAACCGTTGCAGTTCTCACCGCCGTGGTTTATGTTTATCTCAAAAAGACAAAGCAGGGCTATGAGATATCGGTTGTTGGTGAGAGCGAAAACACGGCAAGATATATCGGCATCAATGTACGCAAGGTTATTGTAAGAACCCTTGTTGTATCAGGTGCTCTTTGCGGTATCGCAGGTCTCATTCTCGTTGGCGGTACTAACCACACCATCAGCACCACAACGGCAGGCGGCAGAGGCTTCACGGCAATTATGGTATCCTGGCTTGCCAAGTTCAACCCCATTTATATGATACTTACCTCATTCCTTATAGTTTTCCTTGAGAAGGGTGCAGGTCAGGTGTCAACGGACTTCCGTCTTCCCAGCGCAATTTCGGATATTGTTACCGGTATTATTCTTTTCTTTATTATCGGTTGCGAATTCTTCCTTCAGTATAAAATCCTTATATCAAAAAACGGAAAGGAGAATGATTGATGTTAGCCTTTCTTGTAAGTGCAATAAGACTCGGTATGACCTTCCTTTTCGGCTCAACGGGTGAAACCATAACCGAAAAATCAGGTCACCTTAATCTCGGTATTCCCGGCGTTATGTGTGTTGGTGCTTCCTGCGGCTGCTTCGCCGAATACCTCTATCTTACAGCAGCAAAGAACAGTGCAAACTATTTCCTTGCAGTTCTTATTCCCATTATTGCCACACTTCTCGGCGGTGCAATTATGGGTCTCATATTCAGCTTCCTCACCGTTACTCTCAGAGCAAACCAGAACGTTACGGGTCTTGCAATGACTACCTTCGGTGTTGGTATTTCTGACTATATGATAGCTGAAACCGGCTCAATTTACAGCAGAGGAAGCCGTTACTTCACAATGTCTCTTCCCTTTGCCGACGACCTTGGCTGGTTCGGTGAGATATTCTTCTCCCACGGTATTCTTATTTATCTTGCTATTGTTATAGCTCTTGTGACCAGCTTTGTGCTTTCAAAGACACGTATCGGTCTTAATCTCAGAGCTGTGGGTGAAAATCCTGCAACAGCAGACGCTGCAGGTATAAACGTTTCTCTTTACAGATATGCCGCAACCTGTACAGGCTGTGCTATTGCCGGTCTCGGCGGTCTTTCCTTCATTATGGACTACCTTAACGGTAACTGGGAATACTGTATTGATGAAATCGGTTGGCTGACCATTGCTCTTGTTATTTTCACGGTATGGAAGCCCGACTTCGCAATTCTCGGCTCGGTTATCTTCGGCGCATTATATATCGCCAGCAGCTATATTACGGGTGTCAGCTTTGCAAGTAAGGAAATCTTCAAGATGCTTCCCTACGTGGTAACAATCGTTGTTCTTATCTTTACAAGCATACGCAACAAAAAAGAAAACCAGCCTCCGGCACATCTCGGTCTCTCATATTTCAGAGAGGAAAGATAAACGGCTTAGGATACAATGAAAAGCACTTCTCAGGAAGTGCTTTTTTATGTGAAAAAGAAAATCGAAAATGATTTTTGACTTCATTCTCCATTGAAATTCCCGTTTCATTCTGCTATACTGTATTGGTTCGATTATATTGTCAGCAGAAGAAGGTGAAACAGATGCCTGACAGATTTATAGCCTTTGACCTTGAAATGCCCGGACAGCACGAGCCGAGGATAAGTGCCATAGGTATAACCGTTGTTGAAAACGGCGAGATTACAGATAAAAAATACTTTTTGGTAAACCCCGAATGTGACTTCGATCCATATGTTATAAAGCTCATAGGCATCACACCTGAGATGGTTGCCGATAAGCCCGTGTTTCCCGAAATATGGGGGCAAATCAAGGAGATTATGAGCAGCGGACTTCTTGTTGCCCACGGTGCTCCGGGTGATATGAAGACTCTTTGCGCCTGCCTGAGGGACTACGGTATTGAGTGGGAAGAAAAGGTCAGGTATGCCTGCACCTGTGATATGGGTATAGCCTGTTATCCTCACCTTGAGCATTACAGTCTTGACGTGCTGTGCGAGCACATCGGCTTTGAGCTTAATCATCACCACGCAGGAAGCGACAGCGAGGGCTGCGCAAGGCTGTTTATGCACTACCTTGAAAGCGGGATCGAGACGGAGAAGTTTATAAGGGAGTTCGACGTAAAGAGCTGCTGTAACGTGAGAAGCGAGAAGGATAAGAAAAACAAAAAGAAGAAGCCTAAGCGTAAGTTTACGGAAAAGGTAACGTATCACCTTATGTCAATGAGGACGGAAGAGGAGTTCATCAGGCTGGCTCAGCTTCATACGGAAATTGACCCGGACAGAATAATGGGCGTTGAGATGCAGAGGCTTTGGGGATATGCAACGGAGCTTATCAGGAAAAATCAAAGGTGGGATTTTCTCAGAAGCATACCCCACTATTACTTTGAAGAAAATCTGCTCCACGCAATTCTCATATCAAGAAGTAAGAAATATCCCTCCTGCATAAAGGCTATAAATAAATTTCTGCCCCATATCGATAATACGGAAATCTGTCTTAATATGATTCCACGTATCTTCGGACGAAAGCCTCCCGAGCTGGAGGATGACGTAAGTGAGTGGCTGAAATCGGATAATATCTATGCGAAGGGCTTTGCCCTTGCGGTTATCGTAAGATACCTTCCTGACAGAAAGTACACTAAAATGTGGAAGGAAGAAATTGAAGCAATACATACGGATGATGCGGAAATCAACCGTCTTAAAGAAGAATTTTCAAAGAGAATAAAAAAGCCCAAGAAGGCTTGAAATATGTGATAAAACAACACGCGGAGGAGAAAATGAATATTCAGGAAGAACTTAAAGAATACCTCTTGTCTCAGGGTGCAAGTGACGTGGGCTTTGCAAGAACTGAGGATAATGACTGTAACTTAAAAAATGCCGTCAGCATAGTTGTGCGTCTTTCGGATGAAATAATAGACGAAATTGACGGTGAGCCTACCCACACCTATTTCAATCATTATCGCACCGTTAATGCGCTGATTGACCGGCTTTTGCTCAAGGCAGGTCTTTTTCTGCAGAGCAGGGGATACCGCTATATAACCGTTGCCGCTTCCCAGAGCATCAATAAGGACGGCTGGAACTATAAGGGCCGCTATTCCCATAAGAAGGCCGCAAGGCTTGCAGGTCTCGGCAGCATAGGTAAAAACTCAATGTTCATCCATAAAGACTACGGAACAGCCGTAAGACTGGGAACGCTTTTTACTGACTGTGAATTCGTGTGCGGTGAGCCTTTAAAGGAGAGTCTTTGCAAAAATTGCGACCTTTGTGTCAATGCCTGTCCTGCAAAGGCGATAACGGGAGCAGAATGGAACGAAAGCAGAACACGTGAGGAAATGTTTTACCCCGAAAGATGCAGTAACTATATGAAGCAGAATTTCAAGCATATCGGCAGGGGAGCAGTATGCGGAATTTGCATAAAGGTTTGCCCTGTTGGTAAAAAATAAAACAGATAATCCGTTGAAAAACGCAAAAAAATGTTATATAATTAAACAGAAAGAAAACATAATGAAAGGAAATGATAAAATGTCAAAGGTAGTAATTTTTGACCACCCGCTTATTCAGCACAAATTAACCATAATGAGAAATAAATATACAAGCTCAAAGGATTTCAGAGAGCTTGTAAGTGAAATAGCAATGCTTATGACCTATGAAATCACAAGAGATCTTCCCTTAAAGGATGTTGAGGTGGATACACCTATCTGCACAACAAAGGCAAAGAAGCTTGCAGGAAAGAAGCTGGCAGTAGTACCTATTCTCCGTGCGGGCTTAGGTATGGTTGACGGCGTTGTGAAGATGATTCCTTCAGCCCGAATCGGACACATAGGTCTTTACCGTGATGAGGAGACCCTTCAGCCGGTTGAGTATTACTGTAAGCTGCCCAAGGATATCTCTGACAGAGAGGTTATCGTTGTTGACCCCATGCTTGCAACAGGAGGCTCGGCGATTGATGCCGTAACACAGATTAAGCTCCGCAATCCCAAGAGCATTAAGTTTATGGGGCTTATTGCTGCTCCCGAGGGTGTTGAGGCACTTACCAAGGCTCACCCCGATGTTGACGTATACTGCGCCGCACTTGACGAAAAGCTCAACGAAAAGGGCTATATCGTGCCCGGTCTCGGTGACGCAGGCGACAGAATTTTCGGAACGAAGTAAGTCCCGTAACGGTTTTCATCGTATATCAACTCAATTTGTGGAAAATCTACAAATTGGGTTGTTGTTTTTTATTTATTTTTTTAACCACAAAATGTGCTGTTTTACTTGAAAAAACACAAAAATATAGTACAATATATATGTAACATTTTGAACTGGAGGATACACAATGTCTGACACACAGAATCTTTTTAATTCAATTCCTTACGGAAGACTCGGTGTTATTGCTATGCCGGGATGCGAAGAAATCGCAGAGAAGATCGATGCCTACCTTGTAAGATGGAGAAATGAAAGACCTGAAAACTTCATTTATGACGGTTACCATAAGGACTCTTTCATTATCAAGACTTCTTTCCCCCGTTTTGGTACAGGTGAAGGTAAGGGCGTTATTGAGCAGTCAATCAGAGGCTATGACCTTTTCGTTATCTGCGATTGCTTCAACTACGGCGTAACACATGAGATGTACGGTCAGAGAGTTCCCGTAACACCTGACGAGCATTTCGCAAATCTCAAGAGAGTGATTGCTGCTTCAGCAGGTAAGGCTCACAGAATTACAGTTATTATGCCCATGCTTTATGAAGGCAGACAGCACAAGAGATCAAACCGTGAATCTCTCGACTGCGCTCTTGCTTTACAGGAGCTTGAGAGAATGCATGTTGATAATATAATCACGTTTGATGCACACGATCCCAGAGTTCAGAATGCTATTCCTCTTATCGGTTTTGAGAATATTCAGCCCGCATACCAGCTTGTAAAGGCTATGGTAAAGAATGTTGAAAACTTGAAGGTTGATAAGGATCATCTTATGTGTATCTCTCCCGATGAGGGCGGTATGAGCAGATGTATCTATCTTTCAACGGTTCTCGGCGTTGAGCTTGGTATGTTCTATAAGAGAAGAGACTATTCCGTTATCGTAAACGGCAGAAATCCCATCATTGCTCACGAGTTCCTCGGTGACAATGTTGAGGGCAAGGACGTTATCGTTATTGATGATATGATTTCAAGCGGTGACTCAATGATTGAGGTTGCCACAAAGCTCAAGGCTCTCAAGGCAAAGAGAATTTTCGTTGCCGCATCCTTCGGTTTATTCTGCAACGGTCTTGAGACATTCGACAAGGCATATGAAGATGGCCTTATTGATAAGGTGTTTACCACAAATCTTGTTTACAGAACACCCGAGCTTCTTTCAAGAGAATGGTATGCTGAGGTTGAAATGTCAAAGTATATCTCATACATCATTGACACTCTTAACCACGATATGTCTGTAAGTAAGCTTCTTGATCCTTCAGAGAAAATCAAGAGCTACATCACAGCTCACGGCTGCAAGTAATTTCAGGTTAATACAGAGACTCCCTCGGCTATGCCGAGGGAGCTGTTTCTTTTATTCGGGTTTCTGCAGGAGGCCGGTGGGGCGGGGGCGCTTCCCCCGACTCCGTCGGGGGAAGCACGCCTGCGGCGTGCTTGTTTGCGGCTGCGCCGCAAACCTTCGCCCCCACCCAATCGGCACATTGAACAAACTAAAAAAGACGGCACTTCTTCAGGAAGTGCCGTCTATATTACTGATTAATAACTTGCTGCTGAAAGGTTAGCAACCTGTCTTCTTGCGAGCTTGAGGGTGTGCTCCTCAGCTTCGTCGAGAGCTGCTGTGTTGAGCTTTTCAATGGGGAACTTTTCATCTGTTACGTTCTTTTCTTTGAAATCAGTGTAATCCTTTGCACCCATTGTTTCTCTGATTGTTGACTTCCATGTGGGTTCATCGTTTGCCTTGTCAACGAAGTACATAATGTGATAGCCGTAGGTTGTTTCAACCATACCTACATCGCCGGGCTTTCTGCTTTCGTCGAAGCACCAATCGTTGAACTCTTCTACCATTTCACCGGGGTCAACGTTTTCGTAAAGACCGCCTGTTTCCTTTGAATTTGTGTCGTTTGTGTTAGCTGTTGCAAGTGCTGCGAAGCTGTCTTCTGTTCTGTCGCCTGAAAGATATTCTCTGAGAATAAGCTCAGCCTTCTTGTAGGTATCGGGCTGCTTTGCCTTGTCAGCACTGATATCCATATAAAGAGGTGCATCCTTGAAGGTATCAAGTGCGGGGAACTTTGTGTCGTCAATGGGTTCCTCAGCAGGCTGTGTTGTGGGTGCGGTTGTTGTGGTTGTTGATGTATCGTCCTTTTTATCTGTTGTTTCTTCCTTCTTTTCTTCTGCGAAGTTAATGAGGATGTGACGAACATTAACGGGTAATCTGTCTTCTCTGTAAGGAGTTGCGGTTACATAGCATACATAGTAGCCTGTATCCTTATTTTCAACAACCTTCATATCACCGACCTTGATATCCTTACCGTAAATCCACTTTGCAACGTCCTCGCTGATGTTACCGCTGACTGTATCATAGTCTGCAGCAGGAACCTTTGCGAGAGAATCTGCCTTGCCTGCAAGCTTATCAACTGCAAGTGAAAGTGCGCTGAGTGATTCACTCTTTGCAAGCTTCTGAGCTGACTTCTTGGCTTCAGCCATTGTCTTATCTGTTACCTTTGTAACTTCCTTGCCGTCCTTGTCCTTTTCCTTGACTGTTTCAGCCTTTACAAGATAGTAAGCAATGCCAACCTTATCAAAAGCCTTTGTATCCTTCTTGTATTCCTTTTCGATTTCTTCGTCGGTATGAGAATCTGCAAACTCTGTTCTCATTGTTTCCTCATACTTTGAAGCAAGTGTCTGTTCTGTGAGAATCTTCTTGACAAGCTTCTTTGAAACACCTTCACCGTAATAGGTTTTAAGGTATGCTGAGGTTGAGTAGTTGATGCTTGAAGCCTCGTCTTCAATACGGGTTAAATAGCTGTCAATTTCAGCATAATCCTCATCGTCAAGAGCTACACCCTTGTCGTTGGCAAGCTTGTTGAGAGCCTTGATGTTTTTGATTGTATCGATTGATGATGACTCAAAATAATCAGCCCAAGTGGGGTTCTCATAGCCTTCGAGCTCTTCTGTATACTTCTGCTGGTCGGGAGCTGTCGTATAATCGAAGCCGTTTGTAAACATTGGGCCGTAGCCTTCGCCGTAATTGGTTTCATAATAATATGCCATATTGAAGTAGTTGTTATATGCTGAGCTGTAATAGAATGAATACTCAGCCTGACTTACTTCAGCAAGTCCGCCGCCGATGTTGAGCACCATTGTTCTTCTGTTCTGCACACCTGAAGCGGAAACTGCATAGCCTGCAATACCTGCAACGATTGCTACAACAATGAGAACTGCTATTGTGGTCTTTGCGCCCTTTGATAAAGAAACGCTCTTTGATTTCTTTGCCTTCTTAGCCGCAGCCTTAGCAAGACGAGCCTTGCGCTGCTCACGGTAAAGTTCGGCCTGTGTCTTTTCTGTGTTTTTAGCCATTTTTACTGTTTTCATCCTTTTCATATTGTATTTTGCTAACGAATATAATCCGTTGTAGTTCCGTATAATTTTATACTATTTCACCGTAAAAAGCAAGTAAATGCATTTTAATTTTCATCTGCATAATAACTTTTTAATATTATGGGATAAAAGTTAAGATATTTTTAACTGCTTACTTTTTCCTGAACTGCTGCTTGAGTCTCATTTCCTTGGAAAGAATTCTCTTTCTGAGTCTGAGGGATACGGGGGTAACCTCAAGAAGCTCGTCATCCTTGATAAATTCCATTGACTGTTCAAGAGAAAGAACTGAGTGGGGGACAAGTCTCAGAGCGTCGTCGGAGCCTGCAGCACGGGTGTTTGTCATCTGCTTTTTCTTACAGACGTTACAGGTAACATCCTCAGACTTTGCACATTCGCCCACTATCATGCCCTCGTAAACAGGTACGCCCGGTCCGATGAACATTCTGCCTCTGTCCTGAGTATTGAAAAGTCCGTAGCCTGTGCTTTCACCTGTTTCGTGAGCGACGATTGAGCCTCTTTCACGGGTCTGTATGTCGCCCTTGTATTCTTCGTAGCCTGCGAAAATCTGGTTCATAATACCGTTGCCGTTTGTATCTGTCAGGAACTCGCTTCTGTAACCGATAAGACCTCTTGCGGGAATTCTGAACTCAAGGTGAGTCATACCTCCCTCTCTTGTGCCCATATTCTCAAGCTCGCCCTTGCGAGAACCGATTTTTTCCATAACCGCACCCACATATTGCTCAGGCACTTCCACTATAAGAAGCTCAATGGGTTCAAGTGTCTTTCCGTTTTCCTGCTTGAGAATAACCTTAGGTCTTGAAACCTGGAACTCGTACCCCTGACGGCGCATAGTTTCAATAAGAATTGAAAGGTGCAATTCGCCTCTGCCGCTTACCTTGAAGGTATCCGTGGTGTCGGTCTCCTCAACACGCATACTTACGTTTGTTTCAACCTCCTTGAAAAGCCTGTCACGGATATTTCTTGATGTGACGAATTTGCCTTCCTGACCGGCAAAGGGGCTGTCGTTTACAATAAAGTTCATAGAAATTGTGGGCTCGTCAATCTTTACGAAGGGGAGAGGCTCAACACATTCCGGGTCGCAGGCTGTTTCACCGATATTCAGGTCGGCAATGCCCGAAACACTTATCAGATCGCCCAGCTCTGCAACTTCTGTTTCAACTCTTTTGAGACCCTCAAACTGATAAAGCTTGGAAATTCTTACGTTGCTCGTGGTGCCGTCTGCGTGACAGAGCACAACCTGCTGATTTTTCCTTACCCTACCTCTTTCAACTCTGCCGATACCTATTCTTCCGATATAGTCATCATAGTCAAGAGATGAAAATCTTATCTGTAAGGGTCCGTCTTTTTCACCGCAGGGAGCCTCGATGTTATCAAGAATAGAGTCAAGAAGGGGACGCATATCGCCCTCTCTTACGCTGCTGTCAAGGGAGGAATAGCCATCCTTTGCAGAAGCGTATACCACGGGGAACTCAAGCTGATCCTCATCTGCACCGAGCTCGATAAACAAATCAAGGACCTCATCGATAACCTCGGCAGGCCTTGCACCGGGTCTGTCTATCTTGTTTACAACAACGATTACCTTCTTTTTAAGGGCAAGAGCCTTGTTAAGAACAAATCTGGTCTGAGGCATACAGCCTTCAAATGCGTCAACCAGAAGAAGCACACCGTCAACCATCATAAGAATACGCTCAACCTCACCGCCGAAGTCAGCGTGTCCCGGAGTGTCAACTATGTTAATTTTTGTGCCCTTATAGTGAACTGAGGTATTCTTTGAAAGGATTGTGATGCCTCTTTCTCTTTCAAGGTCGTTGGAGTCCATAACTCTGTCCTGCACCTGCTCATTTTCACGGAAGGTACCGCTTTGCTTGAGCATCTCGTCAACCATTGTGGTTTTACCGTGGTCAACGTGAGCAATAATTGCGACATTTCTTACTTCATTTCTGATGTCCATTAATTTCACCTTATTTCAATATATATAACCTAAATATTTTATCACTAAACTATACTTTTAGCAATACTTACGGAGAGAAAGTTTTGAACTTTTCAATTCTTCGTTGCTCCTTCTCTGAAAGGGAATTCCCCTTTTAGGGGAAATGTCACGAAGTGACAAAGGGTGTCACAGCGTTAGCTGTGACGGGTGGGTGTTTTAACAACGCTTTCTGCGTTGGGGGAAACTGTATAAAACCTACGGTATGTCTCAGCACCTTACGGTGCTGTTTGTACACCCATCCGCCCTATCGGGCACCTTCCCTTTCAGAGAAGGCTCTTTACATCAGCACCAACCAAATCGGAATAATTGTGCATGTGTGTTCGGTTTCAGCGCATCGGTAAGTGGGATGTGTCAGCGGATAGGTAAGTGTATGTGTCAGCACATCGGTAAGTCCTGTGGTACAATTACATCGAAAGGCGGTGTAAAAAATGCCATGGAAGGAAGCCGATAAAATGACTGAAAAAGAAAAATTCATTA
>JAFSEP010000007.1 GCA_017435665.1 Clostridia bacterium
AACTACCCTGGAAGATGCTTTGAACGGATTTTTGCAGGGCTGGTGCTTCCGAAAGAACGGAAAGAGCATGGCTGTGTATGTTTCCGAAATTTATGACAATGACAAGGACAGTGAGCTTAACCGACTCTTTTATTACTACGGTGTAAAATTCGATATCGGCGTGGGACTTCAGAAGAGCTTTGACGATACTCTGAATGATATGGAACAGGCTCTTGAGGAAAACGAAGACGAAATCAAGGAAGCACTCGGCGGCTAAAAGGAGATAAACATTAAACAGACCAGACCAGACCACCACGGGCGGTTGGCATTGCTGCCGACTGCCCGTTTGTGGACTAAAGAAAGGAAAAATTCTTATGAATAAAGCATTTAAAATCTTATCCCTCTCATTTGTGCTTCTGCTCGGTATAGTGTTTTTCACCTTCGGCACTTCAGCTGCAAATGAAAACGGCATTCTGTACAGTGTCAGCGGCGGCGAGGCAACCGTTACGGGCTTTTCCGAAGAAATTACGGAGGCTCTGGTCATTCCATCCACCCTCGGCGGATATCCCGTAACGGCAATCGGTGACTCGGCGTTTGAATATCAGTGGGATATGCCCTCTGTTGTGGTACCCGAGGGTGTCAGAACAATCGGCAGCCAAGCATTCAGGTGCTGCTATGCACTCGAAGAAGTCACTCTGCCGTCAACTCTCACCTTTGCAGGCATCAGTGCCTTTGCATCGTGCGAGATTTTACGGGTAAACCACCCCGACCTTGCCAAATGGGTGCAGATTGATTTTGACGGTATGCATGCTACTCCCGTATATTGGGACGATGACGAGGAAGACCCTCTTACGGAGATTTATTTCGGTGACAGCACCGAGCCTATCAGGGATGTTGTTATCCCCGAGGGTGTTACGAGAATCGGAACATGGGTTTTCGGCAACAATGAAACCATAGAATCTCTTGTTATTCCCGACAGCGTAACGGAAATCGGTGAAAGAGCATTTTTTGACTGCGGTAAGCTTCTTACCGTAGATTTCGGTGAAGGCCTTGAGCGTATAGGCGAATTTGCTTTTGACGGCTGTGAAAACCTCGGCAACTTTACTCTGCCGGACAGCCTTCTCACTATCGGTGATTGGGCCTTCAGCTCAAATACTGCGATAACTGAGGTTACCGTTCCCGATAAGGTTGAGGTAATTTCTTTGGGTGCCTTCAGCTACTGTAAGGCTCTCGAAACCGTAAATATCGGTGCAGGAGTGGAAACAATCGGTCAGCAGGCATTTTATAGAGCCGGTTTAACTGAAGTAATTATTCCCGACAATGTTATAGCTATTGACTTACGTGCATTTCAGGAATGTAAAGAACTTGAAACTGTGGTAATCGGTGACGGAGTAACCACTGTAGCTGATAAGGTATTCTACGATTGTACCGCACTTAAAAATCTTACTATAGGTGACTCTCTTACCTCTTATCCGGAGAATTTTCTTAAGCTGCAGGATAAGAAAGAATCTGACTACATTCCCGACGATTGGCTTCATATCGAAAAGCTTACAGTCGGTGACGGTCTCACGGCTCTTCCCGCCGAGGTTATAAAAAGAGAATATTTAAAGGAAATCGTAATCGGTGACGGCATTACGGAAATAGCCGCTTATCAGTTTAGAAGCTTCAGTAAGCTGGAAAAGGTAGTGCTCGGCGACAATATCAGGGCTATCGGTACCGAGGCCTTTTACAGGTGCACCGCTCTCAACGAGCTTGAGCTCCCTGCAAATCTCGAAGCTGTCGGCAACCGTGCATTCTGCGTCTGCTCCGCTCTTACCGAAATAGTGATTCCCGCCAAGGTAGTATCTTTGGGCGAAAGTGCCTTCGGTGCCTGCTCGTCGGCAGAGAGCGTAACCTTTGAGGGCAACGCCCTGAGAACCATCGGCGACGGAGCCTTCAGCGAATGCTCGGCCCTTACCGCCATAGCTATTCCCGAGGGTGTCACACACTTGGGCTCAAGCTTGTTCTATTGGAGCGAAAATCTCCGTGAAATCACCCTTCCCGACAGCCTTGTAAGCATCAAAAGCGGTCTTATCTATTACACTCCCTATGATGACGACTACGACTATGACGAGGATATGCTCTATATAGGCAACCATCTTATTAACGGCGGCTATTACAGTATGCCTGCAAAGTATGTGATAAGAAAGGGCACAAAATCAATCGCCCAGTATGCCTTTTCAAACGAGCACTCCCTGGAAACCGTGGTAATACATAAGGGTCTTGTGAGTATAGACGACGATGCCTTTAACGATTGCCCGAATCTTACAAAAATCTGCTTTACGGGCACCGAGGCGGAGTGGAATCAGATATTAAAGGGCAACAACGATTTTTCAGCCTACACTATAGAATATAACTTTTATGTTTGTCCCCACGAAAATACCGAGAACAAGGCTGCCGTAGCTCCCGGCTGTAATACCTACGGCTATACTGAGGGTATTTACTGTAACGACTGTAATGAATGGCTTAAGGGACACAAGCAGTTAGCCTTTGCTCATAAGGATAATAACGGTGATACGGTCTGCGATGAATGTCAGGCAGTTGTTTCCGATATTATGATTGATATAAGCAAGAGAATTATTATGGGTGAGTTTGACACGGAGCTTCGTTTCGTTGCCCCCGCAAGCGGCGAATACACGTTTACCTCTGTCCTTTTCGATTATGCAGACCCTTATATAATTATTTACGATGCAAACGATAATTTTGTTGCTTCTAATTATGATATAAGCTATGATGATTACAATTTTAATCTTGTATGCACCCTCGAAAAAGATAAAAGCTATATTCTGTATGTCGGCAGCTTCTGTAACGGTGACATCTTTGATATGCTCTTAAGCTTCGACTGTGAGCATACGGGCGGCACGGCAACCTGTATGGAAAGAGCAGAGTGTTCAGTTTGCGGAATACAGTACGGCTCACTCAATATGAATAACCACACTGCTCTAACTGTTATCCCTGCGGAAGCCGCCAACTGCGATAAGGAGGGCAAGACAGCAGGTGAAAAGTGTACCGCCTGCGGTACTGTGACTGTAGCACAGACCCTCGTTCCTGCCACCGGCAACCACACGGGCGGCACAGCAACCTGTAAAAGCAAGGCGGTATGCACCGTCTGCGAAAAGGAATACGGCTCACTCAATGCGAACAGCCATAAAAACATAACTACCCTTAAGGCAGTAGCTGCCACCTGCACCAGGACAGGCAAGACCGAG
>JAFSEP010000041.1 GCA_017435665.1 Clostridia bacterium
ACGGATACAGACCGAACACAAAAGCCTTTATGTTAATTGGGTGCTTGCAATGTCTGTACGGATGTTCGGAAAATAAATCCATTAATGAGGTGAAAATTTGGAAAACTATTTATACTATTCAGACCCGTTCTTTGCATATAACAATGCACTGTATATAGAAAAGACGATAAACGGTAAGCCGGTCAACATTAAGCTCAGCAATTTCCTTGCGAGGATAACCGAGGATATTACCTGTACCAACGGAGCCGAGAATGAAAGATTCCTTTCTATTGTCGGCACAGATGATAAGGGAAAGGACCTTAGAAAAATCACAGTACCACTCAAAAACTTCGCACAGCTCGATTGGGCACAGGAGCATTGGGGTAAGGGTTTGAACCGAGGCGGCAAGCAAATGCCTGCTGACCCCTACAGATGGAGCAAGACAACCGTAAGGAAGATCTTAACCCAACAAGAGTACTGCGGTGATGTTATTAACTTTAAGACCTATTCTAAGAGCTTTAAGAACAAGAAAAGGATTCTTAATCCTGAAGAGAATTGGAAGGTGTTTAAGGGCGTACATGAGCCTATCATTGACAGAGATACATTTGAAACAGTACAGAAAATGAAAGCCAAAGCAAAACGCAGAGCGCCAAATCCAAAGCATGCCGAAAAAAATATGTTCTGCGGATTGTTATACTGTGCAGATTGTGGCAGTCCCTTATGGTTCAATGTCAATCATCCTAATACTGACATCAAGTATTTTATGTGTTCCAATTACAAAGGTCGCAGAGGCACCTGTGAGGGTACACATTATGTCAGAGCTGATTCTTTGGAGCAGATTGTGATGCTTGAACTCAGAAGTCTTGCAAGTTTTCTCATTGAAGATGAAGAAGCGTTCGCAGATATTCTTGAAGCAAAGACCAACAAAAGTATCCTCAGTCAGCAGAAGTTTCTTGAAAGTAGTATTGATAAGGCAACCGCAAGAACAAAGGAAGTTGCCGTAATGTATGAAAAACTCTTTGAGAAGCACATCAACGGAATTGTCAATGAAGAAAGCTTTATGCAGTTATCACAGAAGTATGAAACTGAGCGTGACGAGCTGAAACTGAAAATTAGGCAGTGCCAAGAGGAACTTTCAGAAATCGAAAATCTTCGTACAAGAAAAGAGCAGTTTACTTTTGCGGTCCGTAAGTTTATGCAGATGGAAACACTAACACCTGCACTCTTAAATGAACTGATTGAAAAAATCGAAGTCCATTCTATTGAGGGTAAAGGTAAGAACAAAACGCAGAAAATCATCATTCATTATCGCTTTGTGGGAGTAATTGACAATCCTATTAAAGAGGAAAATATAGTCCTTGAAGCAAGACAAGGCGTTGCCGTTGAATATCTCACGGCATAACAAAAAAGAGCAGGCTTAAAACCTGCTCGATACATAACAAATCATATTAAATTAAACTGTGAGGAAATGAAAAAAAGAATAGTGAGTATTCACTTGTGTTATGAATACTCACTATGGTGCGAGTGTTCATAAGGGATTTACTCAAAATATAAGTAAAACCGGCTTCAAACATAGTATTCTGCACTCCTACCTTGCTTAAAAGAGTAAACAGAAAGGACAAATACTATGAAAACTAATAATATTTCTTACAGACGAGTTGGCGACTACAATATTCCTAACCTTGTATTACCATCCGAAGAAACAAATACCACTCTCAGCAGATGGGGAATGTTACATAAAAATTATCTTCTGAAACATAAGAAGGTTGTATTTGCGACGCTGCTAGCAGAAGGCAAACTGTGGCAGTGCCTCGCAGATATTGATACTCAGGCACAACAGATGTTTGATACTCTTGTTGAACAACTGAAAAAGGCTGAAGGTGTAACGGAGCAACTGAAAGAAGAAAATCAGATGGAGTGGGTATGTAGTATGCAAAACATTGAGTCAAGAGCAAATGAGCTAGTATATAAGGAGCTGATATATGTATGAGTGTAAACTATGATATTGAAGTGCCTAACGAATACTCTGCTGATCTTTGGAAGCTACTAACTGATAATTTCAATATTATTCTTACAAAAAGGCAACACTCTCCTAATGGTGAAGTTTTATATGTAGAATTGAAGATTATCGAATCAAAATAAAAGATTAAACATAATTCTAAGGTATATAGTCACGAAATGTTTTTTATAAAATGTTTCGTGACTTTCTATTATAGTTTTATGCAAAAAATAAAAGCCTTAAAATATCTATATTTTTTAGTTTAATGAGCAATACTGCAAAAAAGTAGAAAATTAAGTCAAAATTGCATAACAAATAACACAAATAATATGTTATAATTATATAAATACAGTCAAATCTTAAATTTTCTTGTCACATTATGACAATCAAAACGATTACTATTATATGGGAATAATTTGAAAAGAGGATATAGAGAAAATGGATTATAATAAAAAAATAGTAAACGAGTTATGGCAAGAGCATGAGCCGTATATTCGCAAACTATGTACATATAAACTAAAAAGTTTACCTGATTATGTTGATGATTGCGTTCAAGATGTTTTTCTTGATTTATCCGATGCCATAAATAAAGGAAAAACAATAGAATATCCAAAAGCTTGGTTGACAAAGGTAGCAAACAATAAAATTAAAGATATTTATACGCAAGTAAAAAAGGATGCAGAAAGACTTATCCCCCTTGACTCTCAAAATCTTGACAACACTTACTCGGGTGTCATTTATGATGAATATTTCACAATTAAAGATGAGGAAATTCCGGTTCTTAAAGAAAAAGTTATTAATATGCTTGATGATAATGAACAGCAATTACTATATGACAGATACACATTAAAGAAAGCTATTTCTATAATTGCTAAAGAGCATAATACTACAGAGAATAACATTTATCAGAAACTATTTAGATTGAAACAAAAGACCAAGATGTTAATCGAAAATGTATTAAACGAAAAAAATTAATAATTTTTTTGTAAGAAATCTAAATATGTTAGACTATATAGTTGGAGGTAGAATGAATAATGCTTACAGATAAAGAGTTTTTATCCTTCATCAACGACAAATCACTTGACGGTTCATTAGAAGAAAACCTTAACAAAATAATTGATGAAGAGATGGAAAAGTCCGAAGAAGAAATGGATGCAGAGCTTATTGAGTATTGTTTAGACAAATTAAGCAAGCTCGAAGCTGAAACACCTGCTACAGAAGAAAAGAAAGGTAATGGTGATTCCAATGGTAAACACATAAAACTCAAATTAAAAAAGGTTATTGCAGTTGCCGCTGCAATTGCAGTCTTTCTCGTTGGCACATTGTCGGTATCTGCAGTTGTATTTGATGTTAATTTGTTTGATGGTATTGTTGAACTATATAATGATTATATTCGTATTAATTTTGACAAAACCGATGATAAAGCTGATGAATACCAACTCCTCGGTACAGAACTCGCCAAAGAACTTGCTGATAATGGGTTTAATGAAGTGCTTTTACCGGAAGCTTTTTTCTCAGAATATTATGAAATTCAAAAAATGGAGTATGATGTTACTGAAGTCGTTGTAACTGCAAATATAACTTTTAATTATGAAAATAAACATGGTTACATTAATATAAGCAAATATTCTATGAATGAAATTGTGCCGGATGTTGAATTTCTTAACGTCACAAGTAATATTGAAGAACTGACAATAGGTAATACAACTGTATACTGTTTTATGCAAGATGATGCTACGGCAATTACTTATAGGGATGGTTTATTTATTTATTTCATTCAAATCCCGTTAAGTTTAGATGATGCAATAGAATTTGCAAAAACTATTAAATAAGGAGTGTTTGTTTTGAAGAAAATTATATCAATATGTTTAGTTTTATTATCAATTTCAAGTATGATGTCAATTAATGCTTTTGCAGTGGATTTAGTTGGTGAGGATATACTTGTAATAGAAGATGACATTATTGAAGAAGTATATGGATTATACAACACAAACAATAGTTCAAATATAAGTTTAATGTCAACGGGATTGATAGTGAGCAAATCCTTGAAATTATCAAAAACCTCAAATGGTTTAATAATTACTGCTACAACAGTAGGCAATGCTGATGTAAAAAAATGTGGTTTTACTTATATTAAATTACAGAGATTAATTAACGGCACTTGGACAGACTACACTACTTACTGCTATTATGACCAATACTCCGAATCGACATCAAAAACATTTTCAAAAACTATTACTGCCCCTACAGGATATACCTATCGTGTAATTTGTGAACATTATGCTGAGAAAACCAAACTTTTAATTTTTAAAGAAACGGAAACAAGTTATAATGTAACCTCTTCGTTAGCGTTTTGATTATATATTTTTATGTTTCATATAAACCCCGTACAATTTGTGTTAATTGTATGGGGTTTATTGTGTCTGAAAATAAACGTTTTTCTTACAAATCCTACAAAATTAATAAGAAATATTTATGCAATATGTTTTTGTAAGATTTTAAATTATTGAGGACTATATTATTGAAAACCGATTTTTTTATCAGAATGAAAATTTTAGTTTAACTAGGGGTTGATTGTATGAGTAGAAGTGTTCTTGAAACTATAGGTATAGATATTACATATAATTGTAATTATCGATGCAAACATTGTTTTAATTCTAGTGGAACACATAATTTTGCAAAGGAAATGACTGACGAAACATTGAAGCAATTAGTAAATGATATTTCAAAGTTAAATTTAAGAGGAGCATGTATTTGCGGAGGAGAACCACTTTTGCGAAAAAAAATCTTATTAGAAATTATTGATCTATATAAATCAAGCAATCCTATACAAGGTTTTAATATGGTAAGCAACGGATTCTATATAGACAGACAGACTGCCCATGATTTAAAAAGTGCTGGAATTAATTCTGTTCAAATAAGTTTAGATGGTGCCACTGCTGAAACCCATAATTGGTTAAGAAATAATACAGATGCATATGAACATGCAATAAAAGCCATTGATTTTTTAGTAAAATCGGATATTGATGTTAGTGTTGCATGTGTTCCAAATAAGCAGAATTTTAATGAAATATCAGAATTAATTGATTTGTGTCAAAAATTAGGTGTCAACAGAATAAGATTTCAACCACTAATGAGTCTCGGACGAGGAAAAAATATGGAGCAATATTTTTTAAATGATGAAGAATATTTTGTATTGTCCAGAAAACTTGATTCAAAAAGAAGTAGTAACAGCCATATTCAAATAGAATGGGGGGATCCGATTGAGCATCTTTTTGCATATTGTAGTGGTTTTTCAGGATTAAAATTTATTGAAATAAGTGCTTATGGCGATTTGCTAATATCGCCTTATTTGCCTCTAAAATTAGGTAATATTACCAGACATAATATATTTGATTATATAAATGCAGGATTAACAGATGTATTAAATAATGATTTCATAAGGCTGATTACATCATTGATAACAGATGCAGCAAAAATGGATGAGCAATCTAGAAAAGTTTTACCTGAAATATTTACAGGAAATGATATTTCAATAGATATCATAGACGAGAATTTTTCAGAAAAAACATTAATGTTTGTACAAAGATACACAAAAGGGGAAACATTATGAATATTTGTTTATTAAAAGAAAACAGATATAGTGATATTAAAAATTTTATTGAAGCTAATCATGAAAAAATGTATATATCAGATCAAATTCAAGATAAATTTAATTATTTCACTAATACGGAATTGAGGTTTTTACTGTTTTCTGGCAGAGTACTATGTCTTGCAAATGTAGAAAATGGAACAATAATTGATATAGCATTATTACTTTTGCCAGATGATTTTTATAATTTAACAATATCTAAATTTATTCTATTCTCTATTAACAATGATACTTTCTTTGAAAAAATGTTAATTAAACTAAAAACGATTTTGGCAGGATGTTGTATAAAAAAAATAGTTGCCTTTGTTAACAACAATGAGCGATTGGCAAATTTTCTTCTTCAAAATGGATTCTTAGAAGAATACCATTTGACTACTATTATCGGCAATCGAGTGAGAATGTCATTATTAATATAAATTGCTAAAGGAGATTAATCATGAAAACCATTTTCAAACCAATCATTGGCCCATACTATGAAGGAAATACGATTCAATCAGGTCAATATGTTTTATTTTCCTCATTACTACCAAACAGAACATTCAGTTTAAATAAAACAGGTTTTGAAGTTTGGAAAAGTATTGAAAAAGGGTTAAATATTAATGACATAATAAATAATATGTGTGAATTATATAAATCAATAGATAAAGATGTAATCTCTAATGACATATTAAAAGTTATAAAAAAATTATGGAAAAATGGTTTCATTTCTTTTGAAAATGAAAATCCATTCGAAAATGATTATATATATGATTTTAATAATGATTTATTAATTAAAAAAAATGTTTTTGGATTGACTACTGAATATATGAAATGCATAAATTCTAACATACATTTTTTTAACAATGCTTATACCCCGATAGAAAAGTTAACGGATCGTAATACTATAAATGCAGAACTGTTTTACAATATAAATAATATTTATGTTTTGTTAAGTAAAACTAAAAATGATATATTAGCAATGATATCTTTCAGTATTGATTCTTTTAATGGAATTGTTGATATTAACACCTTATTCTTTAAAAGTCAAGAAAACATTATGCATGAATTCATAAAAAAAAGTATAATTGTTGAACTGGGTATTCGTGGTATAAATGAAAACGAATTTAATAAGTATAATATTTTATTTCATATTATTTCAAAAAAACAGGATTGCATAGATCTAATCCAATTAGGATTTGAGAATTTCACAACATTAAAACAAGAATCAAAATTTGGTGATATCATAGTTTATAAATTCCATCCTCACATATAATATTTTTACATGGAGTTGATTTTATGAATGACGATTACCTTTCCGAGTATAATAGTCCTGATTTATTTGAAAATGATGGGATTTCAACCTATAGTTCCGATGATGAACCATCTGGTGGTAGCATATTTATATTAATATCAGCAGTTATAATTGCTGCTGCCATATATAATGTTGTTCTTTATGCTAATACATATTTAACCAAGTCTTAGTTACTCATATGTGAGGATGGATTTATAAAAATGTAAGGGGGTGAGGTATTTGCTTAGATTATATGTGGGAATAGTATTTGTTATATATGGAATAATTCTGTTTTCTTCAAAAGGTTTAATCTTCCTTGCTGGATATAAACAAGCGGAAAATCGATTCAACAAAAAAAGAGTTTCCAAAGCCATAGCTCCTGTTTTTTTCTTTATAGGTCTTCAGATTATTATATTTTTTTTAATAGACAGGTTACAATTTGGTGACTATAAAAATATTGAAAATATTTTAGAAGCTGTTGAAATGATATGCGTTGTTACTTTAGTAATACTAGTTAATGTTTGTCCATATTTTCGCAACAACAAAGAAAATGATGACAAGGATGAAAATAGATGATAAAATTAGGTAGATATATTCTTAAATTTTTAGATAAATCAAAAAAATTGTTCGTTGTTTCAATTTTCTTATCAATTATAAATACTGGAATTTCTGCAATAATTCCATATTATATTGGAATATTCATTGATTCATTGATATCTCCAGTTGATATGAATAGTATATTGCGTTTTATTGTTTTTATATTTATTTTAAATGCATTTTGTATTATTTTAAATTACGTAATTAAAATAATAAATATGAAAGTAATATGCAATCTTGAATTTAACATTCTTCGTGCAAATATTAATCATATACAAAAAATACCAATGGATAATTTTTTCACCAATTTCAATGCTTCGCAATTGACACAACGAATAACCGCTGATACAAAAACAATTGTATCATTTTATTTTAATTACATAATTCAATTTTTTGTAAACATTATATATTTTATTTTTTTGATTATTGCAATGCAAAAAATAAGCACAAAAATTGTTTTTATTGCATTGCTATTTATTCCTATTTATATTTTATGTTTCTTTTTATCAAAGAAAAAATTATTTAATTCAAACCTACAAGTAAAAGAAATTAATACTGTATTCTACAAGAAATTGTTTGAGCAACTAAAATATATAAAAAATATAAAAACCGATGTTCTTTTTGATATTAGCAACAATACAATGAAAGACTCATTTGATGATGTGTTTTCAGCTAATTTAAGAAATACAAAATTAAATCAAAATATTTCCTTAATAAGCAGTATGCTCTCTGTTTTTGCATTAAGTAGCATGCTGATTGTAAGTGCATATCAAACATTAAATGGAGTAATGTCAATTGGTGGACTTACAACAACAAATTCATATTTTGGACAACTATTTAATGTTATAAGTTTTTATTTTTCTTTCGCACAGGTAAGCCAAAATGCAAATGCATCACTACAAAGATTAAATGAACTATCTAAAATCAAAAATGAAAATAATGGAAATGTTGTTTTAAATGCTATAGATGAAATTGCTTTATATAATGTGAAATTTGGCTATGGAGAATCGGATGTTGGATTAAATCTTACAAATGAAGTCAAAAAATTTAAAAAGGGAAGCATATATCAATTCATTGGAAGAAATGGTTCAGGAAAATCAACTTGCATAAATATCATACTGGGCATATATCAAAAGTTAAATAAAGGAACTGTTTCATTTAATGGAATTGATTTAAAAGAAATTGATCTTTATACAATGCGAAAAAATAAAATATCAGTATTACAACAGGATGAGTACTTCCCGGATTTAACAGTTGCTATGTATCTTTCAAACATTCTTAACATAACAGATATAGATTTAAAACAAAGAATCAAAGACAGTATGTTATATGGTTTTTTTCAAAATGAAGATGAACTCGATAGTTTTATGCAAAAAAAATGTAATTGCATGTCTGGGGGACAAAAACAACTTGCAGGTCTTTTAAAAACATTTCTTAAAAATGCTGATGTTTATATTTTGGATGAACCAGATACTGCACTAGATGTTTTTCATATTCAAAAATTGAAGAATTGTTTAATAAAACTAAGTCAGCATTCAATCATAATTATAATCAGCCATAGTAATGAATTTACTGATAATTTGATATATTTTTAGACTTAAAAAAATACTTTGGTGACCCGATTTCATATCACCAAAATTTTTGCTAAAAATTAACACCATCCACGTTAAAATGCACAAACTCACAACGGAATATTTATACAGTATTACCTTGTAAGATTGCATAATTTTCAAGACTATAATAATGAAAGGAAAGATTTGTTTTTCTTAGCTGAAAAAATAGGATGTGAATCCAATGTACTGATTTGTATTTGTTTCAATATAATATTGCAATTTACAATTGATAGTTGAATTATGAAGTTTATTAATGGCTGAAAAGTATTATTTTAGTCCAGTATGAAGCTTTCAGTATAATTTACTGCTTCACGAAAAGGATAACTACTTGCCTAAATATCTAAACCAGATTATTATAATAGGAGGACAGTTTTAATAATGAAATCAAGTCGTTTAAAGTTATTTTCTTGCATATTGATAATTGTAATGCTATTTTCTTTGTTTGGTGCTGTCACGGCATATTCATACGGCCCCACAGCACCAAACAATGAATATTGTTATATACGTGCAGTAAAAAGTGGAAAATACATAACAGTGCCAAACGGAACCGTATCCAATGGAAAGGAAATAAAGATTTATAGTGGTGATGTAACGGCATCTCAAAGATGGCATATATATACTTATTCTGATGGCTATAGTATTATACGTTCTGCGATTAATTCAAATTATTATCTTTCACTCAAGAACAGTACATCAACGAATAATGCAAAACTAACAATAGAATATTTTGCATCGGGAACAGCAATACCATCAAGAGCCATCTTTATGTTTATTGGCGATGCTTCATTGGGTATAACGTATATAATTAATAAGAGTACATTAGCTGAGCATGCTATGATAAAAGTTTTAGAGGCTTATGGCGGTTCAATTAGTGATGGAACAAACATTGTAAATTATGATGCGCATGAAGGTATAGATGCAGCACGTAATCAATATTGGGTTATAGAAAGCACAACCCGAACAACATATAAATGGGCATATGATTTAGTTGATAGTGGTGGACACTGTGATTGGGACTCATCATCAATATATACAGATATGGTTACTGAAGCAGCATATGCTTGGAATAACAGATTAAATGCAACTATTTTTAGAAAAGATTCATTAAGTGTTGTGCAAGATGTAAAAATTATTGATGCACTCCAAAACCCCTCGAATACCCAGACTTTTGCAACTACTTCAGCAGATACTAAAAAAATAACATTTTATACAATTCCTATGGATGCACTTCCAGGAGATGTGGTTAGAATGCATACTGTGACACATGAACTCGGGCATTGTTTAGGGCTGTATGAAAGTAGTCAACAGGGAAATATAATGACGCAGGGTGGTTTGGCGTATGGCACATCGATTAGTTTGGACGATGTTGCGACATATAAGCTCACATAGAGTTGAAAATATTAGGAGGCTATCATGAAAAAAAGTGTTATTTCTGCAATATTTATAACTATAATTTGCGTTTTCACTATCGGTACAGTATCATTTAAAAATCAACAGCCAAAAGTTTCTTATATTGAAGGAAATTATGCTATAGATATCAATGATCCCTATGCAGTTGTTGGTGCAAAAGATTATGTATTTATTTGTGAAGTTTTAGAAGTAAAAGACTGTAATACAGAGATTTCTAAAGATGAGTTACCTGATTCAATAATTGAATTTGATACTCCAATGACGCGATGTATAGTTAAGGTTTTAAAAAATATGAAGGGAAATCTCAAAGAAGAAGAAATAATTACGTTTTATAAAGATTGTGGTTTGAGCAGCGACGGAAAAGTTTTACAAATTTATAAGAACGATCTAATGCCTGAAGCCCATAAAGTATATATTTTTATGGGCTATGGTCAATATGATGGTACTATAACTGGCGGTGGCGAAAACGGAACAATTTTTGTATGCAATTCTGATGGAATATATAGTGAAACAAAAATTTATAATGAATACATTCAATATATAAATAATCAAGTTTCCCCACCCATTGAATATCCTCATTATTTAGCATATGCAGATGTAAATTTCGGTGATGGTTCAGTAAATAAAAATATATATGAAGAATTCAATTCATCTATTGACAACGTTACAGAACAATCATTAGGTAGCTCAATAAATAAAAAAATATATGAGGAATCAAATTCATCTATTAAAAAAGTTACGGGGCAATCATTAGAAGACCTTATTAATGAAAAACTTGATTATGCAAACAAAAATCCAGTTGATGAATATATCGCTCCGTGAACAAAACATTTTGTGCTATTACAAAATGTTTTGTAGATTGCAATAAACTTAATTTGCGAATGCGGAGTTGTCTATTGGTAAATCATAACAGATGAGCTTAACAAATAACATCATCCCCGACGGAGTAAAATCTGTTGGGGATTTTTGTAAAAACTGTTACTCAGATTATTTACAGAATACAGGAACATTTTTATTTTTTGAATGTCGTTTAATAGAGGTGTTCAAAGCGAAAACTGTATACTTCAAAGCACCCAAATTCTGTTGTAAGAATACTGCGTTAGATTCTTGAGGTTAGAATTGAAATTTGTAAAAAACTCTTGACAAAGAAACAAAGGTTCATTACAATGATAAGTTAGTAAATAATGTATTTGCGTTACAACTACATATAAACTGAAACACCTATTTATTAGTGTCTATTATAGTGAGTCGGAAATCACTGTACTGACCTGAAGAGTATCTGTCCGAATACTTGGTCGGGAAACATACGGACAATCAGCGCTTAAAGTTTAAGCCGTTACATAGTTTCAGTGCAAACTGTGCGAGAGGATGAAATGTCTTCCCGCTATTTGTGCTGTCTATGTGACGGCTTTTTGTTTTCTAAAAAGTATTTCTGAAAATCAGGAACAATTTTATGTGGCTTGTTCCCATTACTTTTAGGGACAATTTCTTTATATAATAACTGCCCCCACAAACGTAACACGGTATAAAGGATACTACAGCCACCCTACATAGCGAAGCTCGTCTGCGGTATATACCGCAACTAAAGTTTGTCGCTCCCTTGATAAGCGAGAAATTTTAGTTTATGAGCCTCGCAGAGCCCACTGACATCTTTGCAGCTGTTCAGGCTGAAAGTGTCATAGTGGGTTACGTACTTTGGAAAAGTGCGGAACAAATAAAGCAGTAATGCAGAAAGGAGGTAAAAACCTATGTCAAAGAAAAATTACAGTGTAGCAAGAGTTGTCACTCACACACAAAGCTCAATCGGCAAATGTGAAAGGCACAACGAGAGAAAGAATGAGTCTTACGCAAATATGAATGTTGATATGGCTCGGTGTGATATGAATGTGCATTTCAAGAGCTGCGGTGAACTGACCTACTATGAACAACTGAATAGGCTCATAGCCGAAAAGAGAGTCTGTATGCGTGGCCTGAAAACTGATGCGAAAGTCTTTGATGAAGTCATATTCGATGTCAACACAGACTACTTTGAAACTCACGGCGGTTATGAATATGCCAAAGAGTTTTATGAGGAAGCCTATCGTTTCGCAGTCAATCTCTACGGCGAACAGAATATCATCTCTGCCGTAATGCATGCCGATGAACTGAATATAGCTCTCACGGAACAGTATGGAAAACCTGTGTATCACTATCATATGCATCTTGTAGCTTTGCCTGTTGTAGAAAAGCAAATCTTATGGACAAAGCGGTGTAAGGACAAATCGCTTGTAGGTACTGTGAAAGAAAACGTCAATCAGATAAGCCACTCAAAGAAATGGAAATCACCTCAGGCTGTGGATGAAAACGGTAATGTTGTATTCAACGAAAAAGGCAAGCCTGTACTGATTCCGTCTTACAGTATCCTGCAGGATGATTTCTTCAACCATATGCAAAAAGCCGGTTTCAATGATTTCATCCGTGGTGAAAAAGGCAGTACGGCTGAGCATCTGTCTTGTCTGCAATATGAAATTCAACAGGATAAGAAACGCCTTGAGGAAATCAAAGAACGATTGCAGACGGAAGAAATCAGATACGATGAAGTTCAGACCGTGAATAAAACCTTCTATGAGATTGACGGTATGGGTAAAAAGTCCATAACCGGTAAGGTTACTGTTACTGCTAAGGATTTTGAAGATTTAAGTACAATGGCAAAGCAGTCCGTTGCAGCACGAAGCAAAATATACAACCTTGAACATGAAAACAAAAGGCTACAAAGCAAGGTTTGGGATTTGCAATGCAGGATAAACAGATTGAGTGAAAGACTTCATGAACTTGAACAAGTCTGTGCACCATATCTTGAGGCATTGAGGCTGATGCCTGAAAAAGTAAAAGCATTTATCTCGGATGTGCTGAAAACTGTCCGAAAAGAGAAAACCAACAAAAATATAGAAATAAAAAAAGAGAGGTAATTAAATGAAAAAAGAAGATAATTTTATTAACACCCTGTTTGAGAAAGCAGAAGAAACAGAGGCTATAAAGCCTCAGACAACAGAAATCATAAAGATGCCTATGAGCAGTATTGTTCCGAATTTTAAGAATCCGTACAAGTGCCGTGAAGAGGATATGAAGCCGTTGGAAGACAGTATCCGTGAAAATGGTATCATACAGCCTCTTATAGTACGAAAGGATGATAAAGCGGATGTGTACGAAATCATATCAGGTCACAGACGTTTCCTTGCAGCAACAAGGCTTAAACTGACAGAGGTGCCCGTTGTTGTATTGGACATAAGCAAAGAGGAAGCGGATATTATCCTTGTTGACAGTAATCTGCACCGAGAGCATATTTTGCCCTCGGAGAAAGCCTTTGCATACAAGATGAAAATGGATGCCATTAAAAGACAAGGTAAACGCACAGATTTAACTTCAGACCAAGTCGGACCGAAGTTGTCTGCGGATGAAATATCCGATACCGACAGTGCTTCTCAGGTGAAAAGATATATCCGCCTTACCAACCTGATTCCGAGGCTTCTTGCTTTGGTAGATAGCGGTAAAATAGCATTTGGTCCTGCTGTTGAGCTTTCATATCTCAGCCAAGGCCATCAGAACTTTTTGGCTGAGGCTATTGAAAAAGAGCTCGCTACACCGTCCCTTGCACAGGCACAGAAATTGAAGAAGTTGGAACAAGAAGGAAATCTTAATGTCGGTACAATTCTTAGTATGGTTAAACAGCCAAAACCTAATCAGGTCGTTACAGTTAAAATCCCCGAAGATAAAATCAGTAAATATATGAAATCTACTGCTACCGTAAAAGAAAAGGAAGATTTTCTTGCAAAGGCAGTTGAGTATTATGGTAAGCATCTTATGAAGCAGAAAGACAGAGGTGCGAGATAATGAAAAAGGTTAAAGATTTTTATGGACTCGCTTCTGATAGTGAATATGTAATTGACGGTGTACTTTACAAGGTTTCTTCCAAATTCGCACCCGTGAATATTTGTAAGATTGAAAACACCATAAGTGACAAAGCACAAAAATATGTAGGCAGTGATTTTGCACATTTGACAAATGCCGATGATAAAAATACAATGAATGCAGAATATGTATGTTTGACTGCCGGGAAGGAGGATTAATGCAGTCTGAAGCAAACATCGGAATTACTGCTATCTACTGCCGATTATCAAGAGATGACGGTGCAGAGACAGAGAGTAATTCAATCGGCAACCAAAAGAAAATGCTGACACAAAAGGCAAAGGAATTAGGTTTAACAAATACTAAGTATTATGTTGATGACGGCTATACGGGAACAAACTTCAACAGACCTGCTTTTCAGGAGCTTCTTGACGATATTGAAATGGGATATATATCGGTTGTTATCGTAAAAGACCTTTCCCGTTTAGGACGAGATTATGTTTCGGTTGGTCATTATACAGACAACTATTTCCCTGAGTATAATGTAAGGTTTATCGCTGTTAATGATATGGTTGACAGTGATGAGGGTGAGAACGAAATCGCCCCTTTCAAGAATGTTATGAATGAAATGTATGCGAGAGATATCAGCCGTAAGGTCAGAAGTGCTCATCGTATTCGCGGAAATATGGGAGAACCGTTATCACAGCCACCATACGGCTATATGAAAAGTCCTGAAAACAAGAAAAAGTGGATAATCGATACCGAAGCTGCAGAAGTGGTCAGGGACATTTTCAGAATGTGCCTTGATGGTATGGGGAATGAATCAATCGCAAGAGAACTGCAGAACAGACAAGTGCTTATCCCTATGGCGTATTGGCAAAGCAAAGGTCTTAACCGAGGTGGTAAGAAAACTCAACCGAATCCGTATAAGTGGTGTAAAACTACTGTTCAGAAAATCCTCTGTCAACAGGAATACTGCGGTGATGTAATCAACTTTAAGACCTATTCCAAAAACTTTAAGAACAAAACCCGTATTGATAATCCCGTGGAGAATTGGAAAATCTTCAGGGATGTTCACGAGCCTATTATTGACCGTGATACTTGGGAAACGGTACAGAAGCACACTGCTCAAACAAAACGCAGAGCACCGAAAAAAGAAAATGCAAGAAAGCATATCTTCAGCGGTCTTATACGCTGTGCTGATTGCGGAAGTAATATGAGGTATCACACAAACACTGTCAACAAGGATATTCACTATTTCAGTTGCGGTAATTATGTTAAAGATACCCGTGGCACTTGCCCTGAACGACACTATATCCGTGCAGATGCTCTTGAACAGATAGTCATCTTTGAGCTGAAACGCCTTGCAATTATGCTTCAACAGGATGAAAAGCTTCTTGCAGAAATTCTTGAAAAGAAAACCCATAAGGATTTTTATGATGAGAAGAAATTTCTTGAAGGTGAATTGCAGAAAGCCATAGTCCGTCAACAAACAGTTGCTTCTCTTTATGAGAAGCTGTATGAGGATAATGCTACGGGTAAGGTTACGGATGAGTGGTTTACCCACATGTCTCACAAGTATGAGGTTGAGAGAGCAGAGCTGAAAATCAAGATATTTAACCTGAGAGAACAGGTTGCAAATATGCAGACAGTTCAGCACAGTAAGGATATGTTTATCGGTGCGGTAAGAAAGTTCTTGGATATGGAAACAATCACAGCACCACTAATCCACGAGCTCATTGACCACATTGATGTTTATGAGGCAGAGGGTAAAGGTAAGAACAAGACTCAGAGAGTTGTGATTCACTACAACTTTGTAGGCTATCTTGAAATACCTGAAAATGATGAACCTTGTTTCACGGCAGATACCCGTCAGGGAGTAGCAATAGGATATATTGCAAACCCTACAGAAAAGTTAGCATAACAAAAAGTCGCACTCCGAAAGGAATGCGACGATACATAAAAACTACAAAAATATATATTAAACTCTATTTTAAGCAAAAAAATTGAGTATTCACAGGTCAAATCCCTTATGAATACTCAATATGGTGCGAGAGACGGGACTTGAACCCGTACGAGCTGCCCCACACGCCCCTCAAACGTGCGCGTCTGCCGATTCCGCCACTCTCGCAAGTGCCTATGTAGTATAACAAAGGTTTACGGAATTGTCAATAGATTTCTTCAAATTTTTTTATTTTTTTACGAAATATTTTTCGCCCTTACTGCAGGTCAGGAATAATACAGTTAGTGGTGAAATATTCCACACCGTAGCCGTAAAATTCAGCAAGTGCTTCGGGATTGTCAACCGTCCAGGTCTGAAGAATAAGCCCTGCATCCACAGCCTTCTGAATGTGCTTCTGCTTTACGTTTTTGTGATTGAAGCTGATGGCATCAAATTCATTTTCGGTGCATATTGACACCACTTCATCATTGATTTCGTGAACAAGAAAGCTTATGGGTGTTCTGTTGCAAATTCTCTTGAATTCCTTTAAAGGCTCCTCATAGAATGATATAATTCTTGCAGTTTCAAGATAACCGTATTCCTTGAGAATGGCAACAAGCTCTCTTATACCATCCTTGGTTTCGGTTTTGATTTCAATTACCGGTATTGTATCCGTGGTTGAAATATAATCAAGAGCTTCTCTTAAAGAAGGAGCTGTAATACCGTCGTATTTCTCGATATTCGCACCGTTATTGAAGTTGATTGCCTGTACCTCTTCAAGAGTCATATCGGCAATCTTTGTCTTAACACCTGCAAGTCTGTTAAGACTTTCATCGTGGTGAACAACCCATTGCCCGTCACTTGTGAGACGTATGTCAAATTCAACGCCGTAAAATCCCGCATCGCAGGCAGCTTTTATTGAAGCCATTGTGTTTTCGGGTGTTATGCCCGAAAGACCTCTGTGTGCAATGAGCTTCACCTTTGATAAATCCTCAATTTGTGACTGAGAAACGGATACGGTCTCCTTTACTGTTATAGGCTTAACCGTAGTAACTTCCTTATAAATCACACCTGCAACAGCACTGAGAACCACAACAAGTGCAACTACTATGACTGCTATTTTCGTTTTTTTATTCATTCTTTATCTTCTCCTCATTTTTCGGTCTGCCGATAAAATTGTTTACACAAAGCGAAATTATAACACCGTAGCTTGTGCTGAGCACCCTGTTAAACGCATACAAAAGAGGTGCTCCCGTGTCAAGAGTTATTACAATAATAAGATATGTGGCTGCAGCGATAACCACCGCATCCTTTTCTTTAATAAGGGTAAGAAAATAAATCAGCGCAATAAGTCCCAGAGGTATGAGAATAAATGCTGCCTTGTCAAAATTCAGATAGCCTCCGATATGAAGGTATGCGCTGCCGAGGAGACCGCCGATTACAGTTCCGATAATTCGGGAAATTCCTGAACGAAACGATTTTGACACACTGCTCCCCATAACCACCACAGCAGCAAGACAAGCATAGATGGAAGTCTCCCTGCTTATAAGTGTCTCAATAAATCCGGGCACACTAAGCCCTGCGGCTGAAGCCTTTTCCGTCACAAATCCCGCAAAGGCATAGGAAATGAGACAGAGAAACACTGCCAGAGCTGTTTTAATATTACGAAGTCCTATTCCGGGTATACTCAATTTATTCTGCATTCAGATCACTGCATATTCTCAAGGTTGCCCTTTGTCTGTCTCAGGTCGCTGACTGAGCCCTGAAGGAAATTGTCAACCTCTGCAACCATTCTCATAGCATAATCGTAAGCAGCTGTTCTCACGTCATCAGCCCACTGCTTTGCCTGTGATGTAAGCTCATCGCAATCTGCTCTTGTGGAGTTCATAAGCATATCACAATCATTCTTTGTTGTTTCAAGAAGATTTGTTGCTCTTTCGTTTGCAACTCTTGTGATATTGTTCTCTGAGATAAGCTGTTCGGCATGAAGCTGTGCATTCTCAATAATCTGCTGAGCCTGAGCCTCTGCCTGAGCTACAATGCTGTTTGCCTTTGCTGTTGCTCCTTCAACTATGGATACAGCTTCCTTATCGGCTGAGTTTTTCTTTGAAATAGCCCACTGCTCCGCTGACTCAATAATCTTATTTCTGTCTGCAGTAATTCTCTTTGCACTTTCAAACTCAGCAGGAAGACTGCTTCTTACGGTGTTTGAGAGGTCAATAACCTTATCTCCGTCAACGATTGTCTTGTGGAAGATTTTCAGGTTAAATCCGTTGTCGATAGTTTCAATAATTTCATCAAGTAATTCTTCAATATGCATTTTATTAATTCCTTTCTTTTAATGCTTATCCATTGTACTGTAATTATAATCCCAATCTTTCGATTATATCTTCAAGTATCTCTCCGGGCACAAAGGGAGAAACATCCCCTCCCAGAGCCGATACCTGTTTTACAACGCTTGAGCTCAGATACATACTTTCTGCCTCTGCGGCAAGAAACATTGTTTCAACGTCGGGATTGAGCTTTTTATTGATAAGAGCCTGCTGGAATTCATCCTCGAAGTCTGACACAGCTCTGAGTCCCTTCACAATTGCCACTGCACCCTTTTCCTTTGCGTATTCTGCAAGAAGTCCGCAATGGGTATCCACCACAACATTAGGCATATCCTTGGTGCATCTTATAAGCATTTCCACTCTTTCTGCCTGGGTGAAGGAATAATTGCCCATCTTCTTATAATTTGACATAACCACCACGATAACATTATCAAATAGCTTGGATGCACGTCTGATAATATCAAGGTGACCGATAGTCACAGGATCAAAGGAGCCCGGACATACTGCTATTTTTCTTTGCACAGTATCACACTTCCTTTCGGTATGTGGCAAGTTTGATTTTACCGTATTTATAGGTTTTAACCAAGGTAAACTCCCCTGCTGCTTCAGGTATTTCCTCATCATAGGGGGCTTCACAAACAATAACACCGCCGTCATTCATTATATCGGCAACAAGGGGAAGCGCTTTCTGAAGCAATCCCTTACCGTATGGCGGGTCAATGAAGGCTATATCATAATTCTCAGCTCTTGTTGCTGCAAAGGCAATGCTGTCGGTATTAAGCACAACGGCACTTTTGGTAAAACCCGTTGCTTCAAGATTTTTCTTGACAACCTCAACAGCCTGTCTCGACAAATCAACAAAGACCGCACTTTTTGCGCCTCTGGACAAGGCCTCAATGCCGAGCTGTCCCGAGCCTGCAAAAAGATCAAGCACCTTTCTGCCTTCTATTTCAAACTGGATAATGCTGAACAGAGCCTCCTTGACCTTATCGGTTGTAGGTCTTACGTCTTCACCCTCTAAGGTTATAAGGCGTCTGCCTCTTGCACTGCCTGTTATGACTCTCATAGCTTTCTCCCTTCTATTATCACATTTTGCAGCCAAAAAAGCAACCGTTTGCGATAAATTTATATTTTATATTTTATATTGTCAGAAATTATTCAAGATTTGCCTTGGGCTTTATCTCAAGTCTGCCGTGATTATAAAGCTTTCTGTTTTCAAGTGCCCACTGTCTTTGAGTAAACTCACCGGGCTTTACTTCACCGATGCTCTGTGACATTTCATAGATAACCGCATCCATTGTATCAAGCTGACAAAGTACCTCAGCCTCGATAAAAAGCGGTCTTACAGCAGCACCGAATTCAGGTACGCCGTGATGTGAAATTGCCATATGTTCAAGAAGCATAGCCTTTTCTTCGGGTATGCCAAGCTGTTCAGCCTTCTTTTCAATCTCCATAGCACCCATAACAAGATGACCTATCAGATTACCCTTCACGCTGTAACTTGTGGCAACACCTGTTTCGCTGACCTCATACTCCTTAATTTTTGCAAGGTCATGAAGAATTGCGCCCGACAAAAGAAGCTCTCTGTCAATATTCGGATAAACCTTGCAGACAGCTTCGGCGACTCTGAGAATTGAAAGGGTATGATAGAGAAGCCCGCCTCTTATAGCGTGATGAAGCTTGAAGGCAGCAGGCCAATAAAGCAGCTTTTCCGTGTTTTCATCAACAAGAGCCTTTGTGATTTTTCTCAGGTCAGCATCACGGAAGGTATCAATAATGTTATATACTTCACCGAGCATCATCTCTCCCGTATATTCTGCTGTGGGAACAAAATCGCTTACTCTGACCCCGTCGATTTCCGTTGTATGTCTTATTCTGTCTATTCTAAGCTGGTCAGCACCGTTATACTGGGACAGTAAGCCTCTGAATTTGATAAGGTCATTGACAGCATATTCGCCGTGAACATCCTCCTTATAATCCCAGAGCTTTGCGGCAATTTCCCCGTCTTTATCACAAAGTATCAGGTCAAGATAAGCCGCACCCTTAACATTGATTTTTTTATCAATACTTTTAATCAGCGCAAAGCCGTCAACGTTACCGTTTTTCTGTTCTATAAAATTCATTATTTTTCCTCCTCATTCAGACTTTTGAAGCCTTCGCCGAGAATTTCGCCGGCTTCCGTAACTATTGTAAATGCATTTTCATCAACCGAACGCACAAGCCTGGTGAGTTTTCTCACCTCCGTTGTTCTTACAACGCAGATAAGCACTCCCTTTTCCTCCTCTGTGTATGCACCCTTGGCATTGAGCATTGTGGCGCCCCGATTGAGCTTTGATATTATCTCCCGACTCATTTCCTCGGGCTTTGTTGTCACTATGGTAAAAGTCTTTGCATTTGCCGTTCCGTAAAGTATCTGGTCAATAAACTCACCCGATATGAACACCACAACAGCCGCATACAGTGCGCTTTCGATATCCTTCAGTGCAAAACTGGAGACTGCAATAACTGCAAGGTCAACTGCAAAAACAAGCCTTCCCATCGAAAGATGCGGAAACCGTTTTTTTATCAGCTTTGCAAGAATGTCTGTTCCGCCGCTGGTAGCGTTTCTCACATAAATCACAGCAAGACCGACGCCGGAGCATACTCCGTAAAAAACTGAGGCAAGGAGCTTATCCTGAGTTCCTGCAGGAACAAAAACTGCAAACAGGTCAATCATAACCGAAAGAATGACTGTTGCAACAAAAGAACGGAAAAAGAGCTTTTTTCCGAGAAAAGCAAACGCCGCCGCAAAAAGGGGTATATTCAGTACAAGCATAACCGTACCCACGGGTAAGTTCGGGAAAAAGTGATTTACAGTTGTTGCAATTCCCGTAACACCGCCGCAGATAATCGTATTCGGCAGGGCAAACATATTAAGCCCCAAAGCAAAAATTGCCGAACCGACAGAGAAACAGATGATATCAATTATGAAATCAAGCGCTTCAACGGCTTTTTCGCTGAGCTTACGCTCTTTCGCTTTCTTCATAGGCTTCCTCCTTGATTATAACCGAAAACAGTTCACGAAGTCTGTCAATTTCTCCGTTCAGATAAAGATATCCGAAAAGAGCCTCGGTTGCAGTTGCAAAATGATAATCTCTGGGGTTACCGTTTTTTGGCATATGATGAGGATGAGCATTTCTTCCTCGCTTAAAAACTGCCATTTCCTTTTCTGTCAGCAAAGGAAGTATTTTTTCACAGGCCTCTGCCTGAGCTGATGCCTTCACCCTCTCAACAGCGCAGGAATGAAGCTTCCTTGTGGAGCGATTTGCCTGACAGACAAGCATCTCACGAACGAATAAATCGTAAACACAATCGCCGAGAAAGGCAAGTGTCAGCGGACTCAGCTGATCCGCATCGCAGTTATAATCTTTAAATAATCTATCCAAGTTTTCCTCCAGCCGACAGGAACAAGCCGTCAGTTCACAAAATCAAATTCAAAATCGTAAATGCTTACGGTATCTCCTTCCTGAATGCCCTTTTCTCTCAAAGCATCAATAATACCGCTTGACTGCAGTACTCTCTGGAAATACTGTAAGGATTCATAGTCATCAAGATCCGTTTTGCACAGTATCTTTATAAGCCACTGTGCCTCAACCATATATACATCGTCCTCAACAGTGATAGTGAAGCCGGTATTTGCCTTTTTCAGCAGAGTTTCCATAGGAATTTCCTCGGATTCATACTGCTTTATGGGCGGAAGCGTTGCAAGCATTTTGGCAGCAGCGTTTATGACAGGCTGTGTACCTTCACTTATGGGGGCGCACATTTCATAGTATTCGTAGCCCTTTGACTCAATATACTCTCTGAATGCTGTAAGCTGTTCGTCTGTTGCAAGGTCAATCTTGTTTCCTACAACAATCTGAGGTCTCTTTGCAAGCTCGCTGTCAAAGCGTTCAAGCTCGAGATTGATTTTTTCAAAGTCCTCAATGGGGTCTCTTCCCTCGCTTCCCGCCACATCGACTATGTGAATAAGCATTCTGCATCTCTCAACATGTCTGAGGAATTCGTGACCCAGACCGATACCGTCACTTGCGCCTTCAATAAGACCGGGAATATCTGCTATAACGAATGAGGTGCCTTCGCCAAGGGATACAACACCAAGCACGGGTGTAATTGTTGTGAAATGATAATCGGCAATAATCGGCTTTGCCTGACTTACAACCGAAATAAAGCTCGATTTGCCTACATTGGGGAAGCCAAGCAAACCAACGTCTGCAAGAAGCTTCAGCTCAAGCACAACCTCCCATTCTTCACCCGGCGTGCCCGGCTTTGCGAATCGGGGTGTCTGTCTTGTGGGAGTGGCAAAATGGGGATTACCCCAACCGCCTCTGCCGCCCTTTGCAGCAATAAACGGCTCGTCCGAGGACATATCCGAAAGAATAACACCGCTTTCGCATTCACGGATTATGGTACCTCTCGGCACGTAAATAATCAGGTCCTCACCTTTTCTTCCGTTTCGTCTGCCGCCCTGACCGTTGTTTCCGTTTTCAGCCTTGTATTTTCTTTTATACTTAAAATCTGCAAGTGTGGAAAGATTATCATCAACCTTAAAAACTATATCTCCGCCCTTGCCTCCATCGCCGCCGTCAGGACCTCCCGAAGCAACAAATTTCTCTCTGTGAAAGGCTACGGCACCGTCGCCGCCATTGCCCGCCTTTATCTTGATTTTCACCTTATCTACAAACATAATGTGTCTCCTGAACATAGTTATCCATAATATATCAATTTAATTATACAACAAATCGGACAAATAATAAATACCTTTTTTAAAATATTTAAAGTATTTATCATCACAGATAATACAGGTAATCGTAAAATACCGGAATCTTATAAAATAAAAACGTGAAGTCCAAGGGTGACCATGGGACACTTCACGTTTTTATGTATTCTTATTTCTAAACTATAAGCCTTCTGATAAGCTCATTCTCATCAGGTGCTACCGTCATATCGCAGGCACACAGAAGTGAAAGAAAATAAGCAATTTCACTTTTGGCTTCAATGTCCAGAGTGTCGATTATATCCTCAAGAATATCAACAAGGGTTTCGTCTGTTTCACAGATATAGTTGAAGAACACATCATCATCTATCCCCAGCACATCCATAACAAAGGACTGTTCAAGAACGGAAAACTGTCTGTCTGTTGCAACGGCTGCAACAGCAAGTCCCGTCACAAAGCTCTTTGGGTCGGAATCTCCCTTATAAACAATTCCGAACTCTCTGATTCTTTCATAGCATTTCCTTGCTTCGCTGACAAGCTCGTCATACTCCATGTCAACAACGCTTTGAAAAAGCTCGCTCCATAATTTCATTTTTCTTTTCCTCTCTTTATCTTTTTATATTCTCAGAAGCGATACTGCCTCTTATATTTCCATTATAACCCAAGACTTCAGGCAAATCAAGAATAATACAAACACATAAAAAAATATAATTAATGTTCAGAAATTATAAAACTAAAACAGGAAAGTCTGTGTCGATGAACTCATAGAGCTCCTTAGCACCTGATGCGTCAACACCGCAATTAAAAATATGAATAAAATAAGGCTGATTGCAAACTGAAAAGTAAAAACAAAGCTGTTCGGAATTCGCACGAAAAAATTTTTTGAAAAAATCTGTAAATTATTGCAATAAAACTCAGCGTTGACGCATTATTATAACGAAGGCCGGTAAAAACGGTTGTAAAAAATAAAAAAAGGAAGTGTTTTAAATGGCAAAAACAACAAAAAAAGCATTATCACTCGCACTCTCAGTAGTTTTAGTATTCTCACTCACAATTGCTTTTGCAATGACTATCACAATATATGCCGCATTAAACATTGACGGAGCAAAGCAAATCGCTCTTGATGATGCAGGCTTATCTTCGGCAGAAGTATTCTTCTCAGAAGCAAAAGCTGACAGACAGGGCTTTGATATTGAGTTTCGTTCAGGTCAGGCAGAATACGATTATGAAATTTCAAAGGACGGAAAAATCCTGAGCGTATCCTATGACTCAAACAAGAGAGTAAACGGAAGCAGAAGTCTTGATGCTGAAGCTGCAAAGAGCGCCGCACTTTCATTTGCGGGCGCAAAAGCTTCGGACGTTGAAAGACTCCGCAGTGAATATGATGATAATGAATACGAGATTTCATTCACCTACGGAGAAAAGGAATATGACGTTAATGTCTCTGCAGTTGACGGAAGCATACTTGAATATGACTATGAGGTTGTTCAGAGCTCAGGCGGAATTTTCGCAGCAATATCAGCCTTCTTCCAAAGAATATTCGCTTTCTTCTCGGGATTTTTTGCATAAGATAGCGACAGTTGAAACTCCCGATTCCTCTTAATAACCAACACAAAAGCCGCCGTTTTTAAAACGGCGGCTTTTGTCATATACATTATTCAGCTGTATCAAAATTTATTTTCACGTTTCCGATTCCGCCCTCAACCTTGATAAAATGCTTTCCGTTTCCGGTGGTAACCTCATTATCCACTCTTTCACCGTCAATTTTGAGAACACCGATACCGGCTTCGGCATCAACAGTATAAAGTTCCCTGCCCGAGAGCATATTAAGGTCAAGCTCACCGACACCGGCGTCTATTTCGCTTTTTCCTGTTATGTCTGCATTTATCTCAGCCTTACCGACACCGTGAGACAATTCAAGATTATTCAGCTTACCCCTTTCAATGCTCAACTCACCTATTCCGCAATCTATTTCTGCGTTCTGAGTAACGGTGATATCCTGAATGTTTACACTTCCTGCACCGAGATCGAAATTAATGCTTTCAGCCCCGAGCTTTTCAATAAAGAGCGAGCTTGCACCAGTATTGATCAAAACCTTATTAAGCGTTTCCCCGTCGGGAACCTTCAGCAGCACAGTGCCGTTATTGCCCACATCAAAAATGTTATGGCTTTTTTCTTTAATCCGGAGCCTTCCGTTTTCGTCATCAATACTCATTTTATTGAAATTGCTGTGAACCTCAAACTTTTCACCGATTTCTATCCTGAGGGTTGCAGTATCAACGGTAATCTCCACCGTTTCTATGTTCTGACCGATATCATAAACCGTCATTTCTCCTACGGTCTCGTTTCTGTCCTTAAAATCGGTTATAAGGGTTATACCGAGAATAAGCTGTGCAATTCCGGAAAAAATACCTACTATCAACGCCACAGCCAAGGCCATAGCGGCATACTTTATAATCCTCTGAGCCGTTGTCATTTGATATCAACTCCTCCGAAAAGACATACCGCATTAACATAAAGGGTGGGTGCCTCTCCTACGGGATCGTGAACGCCCTTCTCTGACACACCGCCGAATATGGACGTTGACCTGATTTTTACCCTGACGTAATCGGGAACAAATATATCCACACCGCCGAATATGGCATTGACATCAATAACAGCGTCTTCATTTATTACGGCATTTCTCAGATCACATTCAACACCACCGAAAATAGCCGAAAGGTCTGTGCCTGTAAAGGTTTGTCCGTTGAAATCAACCTTCTGTCCGGAAAAGGCTGAAAAATAGGCTTTGTTTCCGCTTTTGCCCTTATGAAGCTCTTTTATTTTTTTGCCTGCCTGTCCGCTGAAGGCATCCTTGAAAATAAATGCGATACCGATAATAACAAGAATGGCAGGTACAAGGAGCTTACCCATAAGCTCAATGTCAAGAAGATCCTGACAGACAAGAAGCAGCACCACACCGATGATAACACCGATAAGATTACCCAGTCTGCCATGGGTTTTGAAAAGCTCAATAGTGCAGGGCACTATGATAAATAAAGTCCACCAACCGTCAAAAAAGAGGTTGATATCCGTGATTTCAAGGGCATTGAGTCCGAAAACCACACCTACTGCCACAAACACAAGACCCCATAAAATATTTCTCATTCTGTTCATTTGTCAGCTTCCTTTCATTATTTCTGCTCAGCTTTGGTGTAAAGCTCGCCTTTTTTGATATTCATTCCCTTCGCATCCATCATTTCCGAAACCGTTACAAGCTGATAGCCTTCTTCAATCAACCACGGAATAATCTTTTTCGATGCCGCTGCCGTAGACTCATACAAATCGTGCATAAGAACTATGGAGCCATCCTTTACTCCGTTTTTAGTTTTCGCAATAACTGAGGATGCATTTCTGTATTTCCAGTCGAGCGTATCCACAGACCAGTTGATAAGTGGGTATTCAACGTATTTTTTCACCTTGTCATCCACCGCACCGCCCGGGGCTCTTACAAGCACGGGGCTTTTGCCGATAACAGCCTCAACTGCTTTATTTGTCTTGCTGATTTCGCTCTGTATTTCTTTCTTTTTTGCTTTTGTAAGATTGGTGTGTGCAAAGGTATGGTTTGCAATCTCACAGCCCGCCTTATCCGCCTTCTTAATGCAGTCCTCAAATTCCTCTGTTCTTGAGCCCACAATAAAGAAGGTTGCTCTTGCATTATGCTTTTTTAGTGTCTTTATTATGGAATTTGTTACAGGTGCATAAGGCCCGTCGTCATATGTCAGAGCCACCATGGGCTTATCGGGGTCAACTGCATAGAGAGAAACCGACTTTCTCATAAGACTTTCATTTTCATCGTCAACCCATGCCTTTATTCTGTATCTCGCCTTTTCTCCGTAGGTAACGCTTTTATCAATACAGCTTACGGTTCCGTCACCCTTTACGGCATCGATTTCTGTCCATTCCTCTTCACCGGACATTTTTCTGTAAATGCGGTATTCGGCTGCGCCCGATGACTTTGTCCAGCTGAGCTTTACTCCCGAGGGAGAATTTTTCACCTGCAGAACAGGAGTTGCAACAAACAGACGGCTTTCATCATTTTCGATGTATGCACTTGCATACTCTCCTATCGCCTGACTTACGGTATAGCTGTAACTCTTACCGCTTTCCGCCGTAGTATCTGTATATGCCTCCTGATTTCCGTCAGCTGATGCCCACACGGGAATCCATTCTTTTTCCCCCTGAGTTTTTCTCAGAATTATGTATCCGTCTATGCCTTCGTTTTTATACCAGCTGACGTGAAAGCCGTTTTCTCTGAGCTCAACATTCTTTATCAATGTCGGAGAAATGAAGAAGGTTTTGGCAGTTATATTGTTATAATTGCTTTTCAGCTCTCCTGCATAGGTGTTTACCTTGTATTCGTAAAACGTTCTGTCGCCGATATCCTTGTCGCAAAAGCTTACGGTTTTCGGGTCACTGACGGTGGCTATCCTTTTCCACTCATCATTTTCACCGTTTCGTCTGTAAATCTCATATCCCTCAACAGCACTGACCTCATCCCACGAAACTTTTATTCCTTCTAAGGTGTTTTCGGCTTTTACGTTTTCCGTTGCAGGAATAAAGTCGATTTTAATTTCACCCGCAGATTCGCTGCTGTATTCTCCTATGTATGCCACAACGGTGTAGCAATATGTATCGGCAAGGATAACGGAGGCATCACAGTATTCCGTAACTCCCCACTGAACACGTGCCACAGGCTGGGCTTCTCCTTCATCACCTGTTTTCCTGAATATGCCGTACCCGTCAGCCTTTTCCGTGGCCGACCATTTCAGTGCCACTCCGTTAACGGTATTGTCACAGCCCGTTATGGCAGGCGGAGCAACATAAACCTGCTTTTTCTCACTCTTATAAAAGGATTTTCCTGAGGAGCTGAACGCCACAACACTGTAAGTATATTCTCCTGCGTTTTCAATTTCCTCGTCATTATAGCTGTCCGAGTTAATAACGGTTGCCGCTTTTTTGCTTTTCCCGTTATGCTCTTTGAAAATATAGTATCCGTCAGCACCTTCTGTATTGTCCCAAATGATACGGATATAACCGTTTTTGTTTTCCGTGGTGAATTGTGTTTCCTCAAGACTGAAATCATAAGTCCTGATAAAAAACACCGCACAAGCTGTCACAATCCCGATGAGAAGGACAGAAAGTGCGGCAATAATTCTCTTTTTGTTCTTTTTCATAAATTTTCACTTTCCGCTTCTTTTTCTTTGATTATATACTATCATCAGCGAAAAATAAAGTCAATCAATAAACTATAAATTATGTAAAATTTTACTGCCGTTACTGTTTATTGACCGATAAGTCTTGCCCTGATTGTCAACCTTTGCCTGCCGCTGTATGTGCAGGTAAACAGGGTCAGGTCCCAACTGCCCTCAGCCAGCATTTCCTCTGTCTGATTGCTGTAAAGATAACCTATTTCCGTTACCTCATAATTAAACACATTATTATCCGTATCGGTAAAGGTGATTTTATCTCCGGCTTCAAGGTCAAACATATGCCCCAGGTGAGAAACGTAGTCGTGACCTGCGATTATCATATTATTAAGATATGCCGAGCCCGAATATCTGCAAGGGGCAATCTTCAGCTTTGAATTATCGCATTGACTGATTACGGGTAACGTCAGCCCTATGGACTTGATTTTCAGAATTCCGATATACTCATTACCGTCAACGGTGCGTGTGGGCATTTCCATATGGGGATTCAGTATATAGTCGGGAATTTCATTTTCATCTTTGCTTTCCGTAACAGACATATCAAGCTGTGCCAGAATATTCTCCGATGCCTTCTGCGCTCTGCTTTCGTCATAACGGTTATAAGCAATAAGGCTCAGGGCTGCTATAATAAGGCACAGCCCTGCCGCCATAAGAATATATCCTTTTTTATTCTTCATTTTCAATCTCACTTTTTCTGTGTCTTACCCATCCTGCCATAAACAAAACAAGACCTGCGCAGGCAAGATAAGGAACGGGCCACCTGAGCATACCCGTCTGAGGAAGATTCGGCTTTTTATCGCCCGTGGTCGCTTCCTCGCTATCTGTTGTGTCGTCTGATGAGGTTGTATCCTCGGGAGTATCGGTTTCATCAGGCACAGTTGTAGGCTCATCGGGTGTTTCCTTTGTGTTGGTTATTATAAAGGTAATTCCTTCAAAGGATGTCAGCACCGTATATCCGTCAGGAGCACCTCGTTCTGCCACATAGTATCTGCTTTCCTTATCCAGATTATTCCATGTGTGCCTCCAGAAATTCTCATTATTCAGGATAACGCTGTCTGCTACCTTTCCGTCTTTTATAAGGTCAACGGTAATTTCATCAGGTCTGTTTGTGCTTCCGTTGTCATCCCAGACCTTGAGAACCTTGAGCTTTCCACGGCCTGCCTGATCGGTATCACTTGCCTTAGGCCTTGCGGTCACGTCATAGTCTGCTGCTCCGTCTGCACCCTTTGCGGGCAGCTGAGCAATAAAGGGTTCCGTGGTATACTTAACTCCGTTAACGGTGGTGTCGTGACCGATAACAAGATAAAGCCCCCCCGTTATTCCCGTTCTGTTGTTCGGAAAAGCAGCCTTACCGTCTGCATCGGTAACAGCAGAATCATACGGCTTTATTCCGTCTCTTGCAATATATGAAGCCATAGTCAAAGCAAGGCTGTGCATGGTCTCATTATCCGTTTTGCTGAAATCAAGTGCATAGTAGCTGAAGGGCGATATCGGTTTTATTTCGCCGTTACCGTTAACGGTTGCAATCTTATATATATCAAACTGTGCCTGAGATAACGGCAAGTCCTCATATTTATAATCAACCGTCAGATTTATTTTCCGTGCCGCAGATGCAGTGATTACAAGCATCTGTCCCACCAGAAGCATACAACACAGAAGCACAACGGTCAGTTTTTTCAGCTTTTTCAAGAACTCACCGCCTTTCCTTCGGACTTTACTTTTTATTTTTTACGTTTTCTGTATTTAATCATAAGATAAATAAACAGTGCGAACAATATGGGCGCCGCAACAACAGGTGCCACAAGAACAGGGTCAATCTGACTTGCATCTGCAGTTATAATAAGAACCTCATCCTCTGCAAGATTTTCAATTCTGTGACCTCTGACAAGAAGTCTGTGGGAATTGATACCGTAAGGAGTGCAGGTAACAAGTGTGCAATAGTCACCGCCCGAGATAATATTAAGATCCTCTGTTTCATGAGGCTCAACAATAAGTATCTGGTCAACCTGATATGTGAAGGTTTCCTTCAATACGTGAAGCATAAATACGTCACCTTCGCCCAGCTTATCAAGATTTGTGAAAAGCTTTGCTGAAGGCAGACCTCTGTGACCTGAAAGAACACAGTGTGTGCTTTCACCGCCAACGGGAAGTGCCGACCATTCAAGATGTCCCGTCGCAACCTGAAGCACCGCATCAGATACACCGTGATAAACGGGCAGAGAAACACCGATAATGGGAATATCAATATACGCCATAACGCCTGTTCCCGAGGGGTCGAGAAGCTTGTTATATACCTGCATTTCCGCATCAGAAAGAGAACGTCTGTTGCCCTTTGCGGAAATCATAGCGTTATACGCTTTGGCTTCACCGAGTATTCTGTTGTATTCGTCATCCTCAAGATTGTCAACCTGCTCCGTATAGGTTGCAATAGCTCTTGACTGATGAAGCGTGTTCCAATAGTTACTGAGTGTGGGATAAAGCAGAAGACCGAGGCCCACCACAAATATCAGCACAAGAATTATTGTTGACAAATGCTTTTTGATTTTCATATTTATTCTCCCGATTGGAAATTGAAAATATAAAACCGCTTTCAATTTTACATTTTCAATTTTCAATCAGAATTACCTCTGCACCCCGGGGCAGATGCCCCGGGGATACAGTAAATGTAATCTGTGCTTATTTTTAAAAATTATATACAGATAAATTTAATTATGCTTCGAAAGCCATTCTCTTCTTTGATACGAGAAGAACTACAGCAGCTGCTACCATCATAGCGCCGATCATGTAGAACATTGTTGTACCCATACCACCTGTTTCGGGAAGGAGAGAACCTGTTAAGTTTTCGATTCTTGTTTCGAATACTTCATCAGTTACATCAAAAGTAACATCTGAGTTTTCTTCCTTTACAGCCCAAACACAGTCAGTGCTGATTTCAGGATTTTCAGGATCTGTACAATTAACTGTGAACTTGATAATGTCAGCCTTGTTGTAACCTGCGGGAACAACAGTTTCTTCGATTGTGTATTCTTCGCCGTCCTTGAGACCTGTGAAGGTAAGAATGTTTCCACCTTCAGCATCTGTTGTTGTGAGCTTACCTATAACGTTACCAGCCTTATCAGTTACAGTAAATTCTGCGCCTGCAAGCGGAGCGCCGCTACCGTCTACCTTCTCGATAACAAGGTTTACAAGATATGTACGAACTTCGTCTTCAGGAGTTTCTGTTGTTGAACTGTCATCCTGAGGATTGTTTGAGTATTCAAGATATACTTCATTGGGGTTGCCTTCAACACCAACAATAGCATTTTCATTAACTGTTGCAGCATATTCAATTCTGATTTCATCACCTTCTGTGAGTGCAGTCATATCATTGAATGTGATTGTCATGTTCTGACCGTCCTGCTCAACTACATAGTCAGCGAATGCGTTACCGCCAACTGTGATTACAACGTCAACAATAGCACCGTCATCTTCACCGTCAACAAATGTGAGACCGTTTGAAAGAGAATCCTTTACGATGTACTTGTATGTCTCATAACCTATTGTCTTGGGAACCTCTGATAAGAGGACATAGGGAACAACTTCGCCAACCTTAGCTGTGTTGTAATCAACAAGACCTGTTGTAGTGTTGTCAAAGTCCTTGTCACCGTCAATCTTCTTTTCGATTTTGGGCTGGTCAATCTTGAGTGTTACTTCAAGAGCTGATGTGTTGAGCATAAGAGCTGAAACAACTTCGTCCTTACCAACAACTGTTACATCGTTGATAAGATAGTAACCAAAGGGAGCATTTTCAATTGCAACTTCGTCGCCTGTCTTTGTTGATGCAACGGGTTCTACCTTGCCATCAGCAAACTCAAGAGCTGCCTGTGCGAAAGCCTGAAGTGCATCTGTGTCATCCTTTAATGCATTGATTGCAGCAACAACATCGTCAATTGCTTCATCATTGCCTACTGATTCAAAGTAATCAGCATAGAAACCTGCCATAGCAGCGGGAACTGAATAAAGAACACCTGCACCGGGGTTTGTGGGATCAACTGCTACTGCGTCAAGAATCTTGTAAGCTTCAAAAGTTCTGTCAGCTACAGGATAACCTTCAACGCCGTTAATTTTGATTGTACCTGTCTGTGTTTCAGCTGCAAATGCAGGAATTGCCATAGCAAATACTAAAGCGATTGCAAGCACGATGCTGAATATTTTTTTTGTCTGCTTCATGATAATTTTCCTTTCTGAAAATAAATTTTCTTTTATATAAGAGGTGTAAGCACTCACCTATTATACACTTAAATTAAAATGTGTTTATTCCTCGTCGTCTGACATTCTTTTCTTTGTAATCAGAAAAACGACTGCACCGACAACCAACAAACCACCCACTATATAGAAGATAGTTGTACCGATACCACCTGTGTCGGGAAGGATGGCACCTGTCTCTGCCGCAAAAGCGGTCGTTGCGGACATTGCCATAATGACAACAGTGAGCAACATTGCAATAATTCCCTTAATATTCTTCATACGTTTCCTCCTTTTTGTTCATTTAAGAACATAACCGTTTTATATTCAAGGGGCTTTGTCCGTATGCGGTATGCAGTAACGGGCAATCCTCCGAATATACAAAAAATCCGCAAAGTGTGTTAATTTATTCAATGGGCCCTATATACTTGAGTGGCCACACTCTGAACATAATCTTTCCTACCACCTGCTCGGTTCCGATACAACCGACTGCGGCGTTTCGTGAGTCAACGGAAACACTTCTGTGGTCACCGAGAACGAACCATTTTCCCTCGGGCACCTGATAAGGCATTTCCACGTCACATTCACCGATTGACTTTTCCGAAACGTAAGGCTCGTCAAGCAAAACGTCATTTACGTAAACATCACCGTTTTCCGCAATATTGACCCAGTCACCCGACTTAGCAATAACGCGCTTGATAAGAACCTTGTTATTATAATAAAATGCGATTATATCACCCTGCTTAAACTGCTTACCGACCGTTGAAACAACAATATCACCGTCGGCAAGATGCGGAGTCATAGAGCTTCCGTAAATCTGGAGAACGGGAAGCCACAGTGTGGCTATAAGCACCGCAACTGCCGCAACGGTAATCAGAGTATAAACAGTGCTCTTCATTACCAGGGCATATTTACGCTTATGCTTTTCCCTTTTAAGCTCTTTTTCCAGCAGTTCAAGTTCCAGAGGCTCTTCCAATAATTTTTTCTTTCTCATTTCTCATCCTGCTTTTTTCTTTGCTCTCTCCGAGCTCTTCTTTCTATGAGAGCCTCTTCAAGTCCGGGGTGATCCTCATAAAACTTCTGAAGCTTTACGGAGACATCCTCCCAATAAGTATTGCTTTCAGCTTCTGCCTGCTGAATTTTCTCAACACATATCTTCTTTGTTGCTTCCTCCATTTTTTCACATTTAAGGGCAACCTCATCTTCCAGCTTCTTTATATTTTCAATATACTGATCGGCCGATTTCTGTGCAGCCTCAAATATACCGTTAAGCTGTAATGCCGCCTCAGCTATTGAGCCTGCGTTTTCGATTTTTATTTCTCTTCCTTCAAGCTCAGCTCTGCAATCTGCAATTTCTTTTTCCAGCTCGGCATTTTTCTTTGTCTGCTCAATGAGAAGTTCAAGCAATTCAGCTCTGGTCAGCTTTCTCAACTGTTTTTCCGTCATTTATTCTCACCTGAATTTTTTTACAATCTATAAGAAAACCCCATAGTAAGGGACAATAATCTACGGTAGTTATTATAGCACTGAAGTTTTGTAATGTCTACAGCATTTATTATTATTTTATATATTTTTTGTTGAAATCACACAATTTTCTCAATATTGTCAAGAAATTAACAAGCTTTTCCTATTTACTGACAGGCTTTTTTGTGATAAACTGAGACTGCAAGCAACCTAAAAAGGATTGGAGAAAACAATATGAAAGCAAAAATCACCATTGCCCGTGAGTTAAAAGCAGGCAATATTGACAGAAGAATATTCGGCTCGTTCATAGAGCATCTGGGCAGAGCTGTTTACGGCGGCATTTACGAGCCCGGTCACCCTCTTGCCGATGAGGACGGCTTCCGTAAGGACGTTATTGAGCTTATCAATCAGCTCAACGTCCCTGTTGTCCGTTATCCCGGAGGTAACTTTGTTTCGGGATACAGGTGGGAGGACGGTATCGGGCCTGTTGAAAGCAGACCGAAAAGACTTGACCTTGCCTGGGGCACAACCGAGCCCAACCTTGTGGGTACCAACGAATTTATGAAGTGGTGCAAAAAGGCAGGCACATCTCCCATGATGGCGGTAAACCTGGGTACAAGAGGTCCTGAGGATGCACGCAGACTGGTTGAATACTGCAATCATCCGGGCGGCTCAGCACTTTCCGACCTTCGTGTCTCACACGGTTACAAGGAACCCTGGGGCGTTAAGCTCTGGTGTCTCGGTAACGAAATGGACGGTCCCTGGCAAATGGGTGCAAAAACCGCCCTCGAATACGGCAGAACTGCCCTTGAAGCCTCAAAGCTTATGAAGTGGACAGACAACTCTATCGAGACCGTTCTCTGCGGCTCGTCAAGCAGGCAGATGAACACCTTCGGCGACTGGGAAGCAACAACTCTCGATATTGCATACGACAGCATCGACTACGTGTCCCTTCATCAGTACTATGGCAATCACAGCAAGGACACAGCCTCCTTCCTTGCAAAGTCGCTGGAATTTGACGATTTCATTTACAGCGTTATCTGCATCTGCGATTACATAAAGGCAAAGAAGCGTTCAAAGAAAACCATCAACCTTTCCTTTGACGAATGGAATGTCTGGTACCACTCAAACGGCACGCCCTTTGAAAAATGGTCAACAGCACCTGCTCAGCTTGAGGATATCTATAACTTCGAGGATGCGCTCCTTGTGGCCTGTATGCTCATCACGCTTCTGCGCCATGCTGACCGAGTTAAAATCGCATGTCTGGCACAGCTTGTAAACGTAATCGCTCCCATTTTCACGGAAAACGGCGGAGGCTCCTTCCGTCAGACCATATTCTATCCCTTTGAACAGATGTCAAATCACGCTAAGGGATATGCAATCAGACCGATTATCGAGTCAGACAAGTATGACTGCAAGGAATTTACGGATGTGCCATATCTTGAAAGCGTTGTTTCCTATGACGAAGAAAACGGCGAAATGGCAGTATTCTGTGTAAACCGTTCACTTGATGAAGAAATGCAGCTTGATATTTCTCTTCTTGATTTTGAAGGCTACAAGCCCATTGCCTTTGATTCTATGGACGGTTACGGCGTAAATGAGGAAAACACCTTCAACTGTGAAAAGGTATGTATGCACTCGAATCCTCTTCCCGATTCTGACGGCAAATATGTAACAGCAAAGCTGAAGCCGTTGAGCTTTAACGTGATAAGATTTAAGAAGTGATAAAAAAATAACCGCCCGCAATCGTGGGCGGTGTGCGGCGAAGCCGCACGGGGAAACCTGAAATCAGAATAAACTAAAATATCCCGCCGAACAAATCGGCGGGATAAAATTTTAATATCAGTCAGATTTTATACGTTAAACAGGAAGTGGACAATATCTCCGTCCCTCATAACGTATTCCTTACCCTCGCTCTTTACAAGACCCTTTTCCTTTGCAGCGGCAAGTGAACCGCATTCCATAAGATTATCAAAGGAAATAACCTCAGCACGGATAAAGCCTCTTTCAAAGTCTGAATGGATTTTACCTGCAGCCTGAGGAGCCTTTGTGCCCTTCTTGATTGTCCAGGCTCTTACCTCAGGCTTACCTGCGGTAAGATATGACATAAGACCGAGAAGGTCATAGCTCTTCTGAATAAGAAGGTCAAGACCACCCTGCTGTATACCTAAGTCTGAAAGGAACATTTCCTTTTCATCCTTATCAAGAGAGGAAATCTGTGCTTCAAGCTCTGCACAGATGGGAAGCACCTGAGCGCCCTCCTCTGCTGCCATAGCGCAGATCGCCTTATAGTTTTCATTTGAGTCGATGCCGTTAATGAAGTCATCCTCGCTCATATTGCAGGCATAGATAACAGGCTTGCTTGTAAGAAGTGCAGTTGTATCGATAACAGCCTGCTCGTCCTCGTCACACTCAAGCGAGCGTGCCGGCTTGCTGTCCTCCAGAGCTGCCTTGAGCCTTTTGAGGAAATCAAGCTCCTTTGCAAGTGACTTGTCACCCTTCATAGCCTTGCTTGTTCTGTCAATTCTTCTGTCAACCATTTCGATGTCTGAGAAAATAAGCTCAAGATTGATTGTTTCAACGTCACGAAGAGCGTTTATGCTTCCGTCAACGTGGATAATATCATCATTTTCAAAGCAACGTACAACGTGGATAATTGCATCAACCTCTCTGATGTGGGAGAGGAATTTGTTTCCGAGACCCTCACCCTTTGATGCACCCTTTACAAGACCTGCTATATCGACAAACTCGATTGTTGCGGGAGTAATTTTCACCGGATCATACATCTTTGCAAGAGCATCAATTCTTGCATCGGGAACTGCAACAACGCCCACATTCGGCTCGATTGTGCAGAAGGCATAGTTTGCAGACTGAGCGCCTGCATTTGTTATAGCATTAAAAAGTGTACTTTTACCTACGTTGGGTAAGCCTACAATACCAAGTTTCATTTTGATTTTCCTTTCAGTATATACTTTCGGACTGTTATACGCATTTACATATTATATCACATAATTTTCCGTTTGTCTGCATTTTTTTGAAAATATGAGTTTATTCCTCAATTCCAAGTATATCCGTTGCGGAGGCCGCATCAATTTCCTCAATGTTTTTCAGCTTTTTCTGAATTATACTGTTTCTGCTCTGTGCATCATCAAGAGTTCTTCCTGCTTCCTCAATCTTCTTTTTAGCCTTGGCAAGAACATCACCGAACTTGTCATACTGCACCTTTGCGGCAGCAAGAAGGATTCTGACCTCCTTTGCCTTTTCGTTTATGGCAATAGCCCTGAAGCCCATGGCAAGAGAATTAAGGAGTGCTGTTATGGTGCTGGGGCCTGCAATCATAACGCTGTATTCGCTCTGTATTTTCTCAGCAACACCGTCGGGTGAGCTGATAATTTCGCTGTAAAGACCCTCTGTGGCAAGATACATAATAGCAAAGGGCGTGGTATCAGGCTCGTGGATATATTTCTTTATATCCTTTGCACAGCCGATTACTCTGCGCTCAAGTGCCTTACGTGCCTCCTGGGTCATAACTGAGTCTCCCCTGTCGGCTGCCTCACAGAGTCTTACATAATCCTCCATGGGGAACTTTGAGTCAATGGGAAGATATGTTATGCTTTCCTTATCGTCATTTGAGGGTATGCGTACTGCAAATTCAACAAGTTCACGGCTTGTGGGGTTGGTCATAACATTCTTATCGAACATTCCGGGAATGGTCTGGTCAAGGATATTTTCGAGCTGTACCTCAGCCCAGGTGCCTCTTGCCTTGACATTGGTAAGAATTCTGTTAAGTGAGCTTACATTATCGGTAACGCCTGTTGAAAGCACCTTCATTTCACCAAGTGACTTATAAACATTCTCAAGCTGTTCGGATACGCTCTTGAAGGAGGCATCAAGCCTTGTGGCAAGAGTGGTGTTCAGCTTTTCGTCAACGGTCTGTCTCATCTGCTCCAGCTTCTGCTCGTTGCTCAGCTGAAGCTTTTCAATGGACTTTTCAAGAATGGTATTCTGTTTTTCATTCTGCTGAGCATTGGCGTTACGGATTTCTTCAAGTGAGCCTGAAAGGGTTTTCATAAGAACAAGTCTCTGCTCATAATTGCCCTCGGTCATCTTTTTCAGATGCTCATTCATATTGCTCATGCTTTCGTTAAGCTCACGGCGAAGTCTTTCCTCGTTACGTGACTGCTCCCCTCTGTTTCTGCTGAATTCCTCGGCAGTAACCTTTGCAACGGAGTTTATCTGCGAGAGAAGGACCTCGTGCTGACTTTTATTTTCGCTGAGTATTTTCTCAGCCGCACCCGAATCCTTTTTTCTGAATATCAGCACCAGAAGCAACACAACGCATACGCAAAGGAGAACGAGTATTGCAGGTAAAATAATATTTTCTGACATATATTTTCCTCTTTTCTTTAATCACTACCTGAAATTATATCAATTTTAATCAATTAAGTAAAGGTGTTAAGAAATTATTTTCAATTTGATAGTGACAAAATGTTCTTTTTATGATAAAATGACTAAGTATGAAAATTTAAGGAGTGTATGCAAATGGCAGACATCAGAGAAAACGTTTCCGCCGTAATCGACGGTTTAAAGGAAACTCTTGACGTGAACGGATTTCGTTCAGTCAACACACAGAGCGAAAACGAATACGCTTACACAAGCGAAAAAGGCACAATAAAAATCGTATACGAGGACAGCAAAATTCTTCTTTATTCATCTGACCTTTCCTATGAAGAGGCTCAGGAAGGTGATTACAAGAGAATGGCACTTTCTCTTATTGAGGAGGACAGCACAGCTAAGGATATCAAGTATATTGCAAGTGATTTTGCAGAGACAATAAACGATACATATGCCGATAAGAAGGTTGTAAAGAAAAACAATTACAAGACGCCCAAGGCTGTTTCAAAGACAGCGGCAAGAAGCGGCAGCGTTGCATATGATACAAACACTCTTGCAAACAGAATCTGCGGTGTTTATCCCGAGCTCAAGGACGCATACAAGGAAAACCTTGAAAAGTATGACGAGTTCCTCGGTGAAGATTTCTTTGTAAATCACGCTAACAAGTACATCATGGATACTCTCAGGGCAAACGACCCCATGATGATGAAGAAGCTCTTCAACGTGCTTAACGATATTTACGAAAACGGCTCAAACGAAGTTCAGGACGTTGTTGCAGTAACAATCCTCGGTGAGATTGACAACGATCAGATTATCCTTGCAAACTGCATCGACTATATGAGCGATATTATGACTCCCGTTGTTATCAACGTGAACAAGTACCTTGCAAGCTCTGCAGGTAAGAGAGCAAAGAAAAAGCTCCTCAATCCCCCTCCCTATAAGCCCAAGAAGGAAAAGAAAAAGAATGGCTTTATGGGCGGACAGCTCGGAATGTAAGATTAGAAAAAATTTAAGGAGAAGCTTCGGAAGGAAGCTTCTCCTTGTTTTAATTTCACTTTAATTGCAACGGTTTGAAATTAAACTTTAACTAATCTGAATCCGCATTTCTTAGCATCCTTATATGTAAAGTTATTTCCGTGGTCATACACGGTAACTTTTTTACATTCAATAATTGCCTCTTGGTAAATATACTCAGGATTGCCCCTGATTACTATTTTTTCCAATTTGTCACACTTGTAAAATGCACGGTCACCAATGTATCTTACCGATTTGGGAATGTCTATACTTCTTATATTTGAATTAATAAATGCTCTCACATTAATTACATCAAGTTTATTCGGCAAGATAATTTTCTTAATGTATTTAGAGCCTGCAAAAGCAAACATATCAATTTTCTTTACTGTTGACGGAATCTTATAGTTTTCGGTCTTTTTTGAAGGTAAACAGCTTACGATCTCTATCTTTTCTCCCTTCTTGTTAATCTTAAAGAGAACTCCACCCTTTTGAGAAAAGTGTTTATTTCCCTCTGCCACCCTGAATCCGCTAAGATTATAGCAATACTCAAAAGCTCCGTGTTCAATTATTTCTACATTTTTTGTAATCCTGAATTTGCCCTTTAAACCCTTGCAGTTTTTAAAAGCAAACCTATCGATTGTAGTCAATGAGTTCGGTAGTTTTATACTTTTGAGAGACTTGCAATTATAAAATGCCTTGCTTCTAATAACTTTTAATCCCTTCGGCAAGGTTATTTTTTTAAGCTTTTTACAGTTATAAAATGCACAAAAATCGATTTCTTCTAACCCCTCGGATAAAGTTACTTTTTCAAGCTTTTTACAATCTGCAAACATATATCGTGGAACAACTTTCATTGTTGACGGAAGAATCGCTTCCTTTAAATTGAACAAATCGTAAAATCCGATCTTTTCATCCGGTTCCAGCGGATATTCGGGATCGTTGATTTCTCGTATTCCTTCCGGAATAATAAGCTTCTTAATCTTATTCAATTCATCCGATCTGTCTTCTTCTTGATATAGATAACCGCGGAATTCTTCAAGAAAGAAGTAATTAAGTGCCGTAACCTTATAACCATCGTACTCTGAAGGAATAATATAAGTTCCGTTTTCATCGACTTCTAACACATAAGCACGGAGCAACATAATTTCTTTTTTGTTAGCATTTGTAATTGTGTATTCGTACTTTTCGCTTTTTATCGTGTTCATATTTTCAATCGCATCACGATACCATTGGCTGTTTGTTTCTGTTTCAATCGTTGCCTCAGTCGCCTGAGCGATCGTCGAACCGGAAAGTAACATTATAAACGATAATGATATGCAAAATATTTTTCTTAGCTTACTCATTTTAATTTCTCCTGTCATATTTCAATTTGTTTTCGTTTGTTTAATCCCGAATTACTAAGTCATTGAAATCGCCCCTTTTTTAGTGGCTTTTTGCCACCCTTCACTATATACAACAGTTGAAAACGGAAAATGAGGACAAAATTTTCGAAATTTTTTGAAAAAGCTTTTCCTTTTTTGAGGATTTGATACTGCAATTTCATTTTTTTAAATCAATAGATATAAAAAATGCAGCCTGCATCGTCGAGTGATACAGGCTGTTTAAATTTTATAGTAAAATTCTTTGCTCAGCTTTACTGATACTATCAGTTACCGTAAACCTTATGAAGTCTTTCGGCAATAAGTGAAATAAATTCGTCTGTGGTTACTGCAGTAGCCTCACTGCCTTCCCAGAGACCCACAAGGTCCTTGGTCATAAAGCCGCTTTCGATAACATCAAGTGAGCATTTTTCAAGATTATCGGCAAACTCCATAAGTGGCTTGTTACCGTCAAACTCGCCCCTCTTTCTCAGGGCACCACTCCAGGCGAAAATTGTTGCAATGGGGTTGGTGGATGTCTTTTCGCCTTCTAAGTAACGGTAATAGTGTCTTGTAACCGTACCGTGAGCAGCTTCATATTCATAGTTTCCGTCGGGACTTACGAGAACACTTGTCATCATAGCAAGCGAGCCGAAGGCTGTTGAAACCATATCGCTCATAACGTCACCGTCATAATTCTTACAAGCCCAGATGTAGCCGCCCTTTGACCTGATAACACGGGCAACCGCATCGTCAATGAGAGTATAGAAATATTCAAGACCTGCCTTTTCAAAGTCAGCCTTATAGTCATTTTCGTAAATCTCCTGAAAAATGAGCTTGAAGGTCTGGTCGTATTTCTTGGAAATTGTATCCTTAGTTGAGAACCAGAGGTCCTGATTTGTAGAAAGAGCATACTTAAAGCAGGAATGTGCGAAGCTGCGGATTGAAGAATCCTTGTTATACTGTCCCTGAAGAACGCCGTCACACTCGAAATCATAGATAGTTTCTCTTGTTTCCTTACCGTCCTTATCGGTGAAAACAAGCTCAGCCTTACCCTGAGGCACACGCATTTCGGTTGACTTATATACATCGCCGTATGCGTGACGGGCAATGGTAATAGGCTCTGACCAGTTCTTCACAACCGGCTTTATACCGCTGACGAGTACAGGTGCACGGAAAACTGTTCCGTCAAGGATTGCTCTGATTGTTCCGTTAGGACTTTTCCACATTTCCTTGAGACTGTATTCCTCTACTCTCTGTGCGTTCGGGGTAATTGTAGCGCACTTTACACCTACACGGTGCTTTTTGATAGCCTCACCTGCTTCTACGGTAACCTTATCGTTAGTCTCATCTCTGTATTTAAGACCTAAATCATAATACTCTGTATTAAGCTCAACGAAAGGACTGAGAAGCTCATCCTTTATTGACTTCCAGATAATTCTGGTCATTTCGTCTCCGTCCATCTCAACGATGGTGTTCATTTTAATCTTTTCCATATCTGTCTGCTCCTTATTTTTAAGATATATTTGTTCGTCCGTTAATTATTTCTCTGAGCTTAACGGGGTTTCGTGTTGTTATATTGTCAGGCGAGAGTGACAGTATTTCGTGCATTGCTTTTTCCTTGTCAACTGTCCATATTGAGACAAGTAAGCCCTCATTATGAAAATACTCAACAAGTTCCCTTGTCGCACCCGTATATTTGAAATTAATACCGATTGCACCGCTTTGCTTTACCTTATCACATATTTCCCTGAGGTAATCGCTGCTTTTAGCCTTTCTCTTGTTGACGTTCACGTTAAGATAGTATTCCACATTTTCCGTCTGCTCCTTTACTGCATCAAGGAACTCGTCCTTAACTCCCGTAAAGAATATCTGATCAAGAACACCGTATTCTTCAGCGCATTTCTCAATTTTATCAAGAGCTGTTGTTTCCTTGATATCAACGTTTACCCTGACATTTGGATGCTTGCTGATAAGGTCAAATGCTTGCGAAAGCTCAACCTCTCCACCCTTGGGTGTATCGTGAGCAAGAACGGGGTTTTCGTTTTCATCAAAGCTGACATCAAACTCTATAATTTCCACATCCAGAGAAAGTGCTTTTTCAAGAAAGTTCAATGAATTTTCCTCTGTTCCTTCACAGCCCGTGTGTGCAGTTACCGTAAAGCCCCGGGGCAAGGAAAGAGGCAAGTTCTTATACTCCTTGACCTTCAGGTAATCGTTTATCAAAAATGCAGACATAATCACCAATCCCACCGACAGTATGATACAAGCTGCCGATATTATTCTTTTTTTTCATACACATACCTCCGAAACAGTCAATATATTCTATCAAAGAAAAGCTCTGAGGTCAATATAAAAGTGAAATACGGAGCAGAAAACTGCTCCGTATAGAATCAGAGTGATGATTAACCTAAGTCAGGCTTATCTGTAATAATCACCTGAGGCTCTACGCACTTTTCAAGTTCAAGAACAACGATTTCATTTTCTTCTTTAAGTAAGGATCCGGGAAGATAAAGTGTTTTCTGAGGACCGATATCCCAGAATCTGCCGAGATTGAAACCGTTTATGTAGATATTACCCTTGGTGAAATGGTCAAAGCGTACAAAGCATTCCTTGCCCGGTTCAGCTCTGAACTTACCCTTAAAGAACATAGGATACTTCTCTGCGCCAAGGTTATAATCAAGCTTTTCAAGGTTATCGAGAGGAAGGCAGGTAACCTCAAAATCCATAAGCTGCTGAAGGTTAAGGAAGAGTCCGCTGATGCCCTTGCGGTCTGTGATATGCTCACCGTAGTTGACACGTCCCATGGCATCAACAAGAATTCCGATTTCATTAGCATCCTTATTGAAATTAAAGGCATTCGAAGCCTTATTAAGAAGCTTGCTGATAAAATTCTGTTTAACAGGCTTATATTCATAGGTCTTTTTATATTTGCCGTTAAGATAAAGATATGCTCTGTCGTGGAGATCCTTTATTCTCAGCTCCATAAGACCATATGCACCCTGAACCACAGTCTTATAGTAAATCATACCGAAATTCTGACCAAAGTATTCCATACCCTCGGGAAGAGGTGAATAGTGCTTCTCACCGATATTTTCCATATTTTCGAAGAGACCTGTTTTTTCTTCAAGCTTTACAATACCGATATGCTGTCTCTGCGGACTGGGAGGAAGCTCACTGAGAGGAAGATTCTGCTTCTTGTGAAGAATATCCCTGACTGCGTGATATGCAGGTGTATAATCACCGTATTCATTGAGCAGAGCGCAATAGTCATAGCTTGTTACGGTTGGCTCAAACACATCCTTATGGTTTGCACCGGCGGTAAAGCCGAAGTTCGTGCCGCCGTGGAACATATAGAAATTAAAGCTGGCATCCTGAGCAAAAAAGGCTTCGATTTCCTTTATGATTGACTGATACTCACGTGTGTGATGCTTATCGCCCCAATGGTCAAACCATCCGCACCAGAATTCCATACACATCTTGGGCATATTGTCCTGAATTCCGTCGAGAGCTTTGAAAACGGTTGCTGCCCTGCTGCCGAAATTGAGTGTCTTATAAACGCCCGACAATCCGCCGCCGTGTATCATACTCTTTTCATCACCGTCAGATGTGAAGAAAAGAACATCTATTGAATTATCAATGAATATCTGTCTTATTCTTTCAAGATACTTTTTATCATTACCGTAGCTTCCGTATTCATTTTCTATCTGCATAGCGATAATATTACCGCCTCTGGTTTTCTGGAGAGGAGCAACGAGGGAAAGAAGCTCATTGAAGAAATCCCTCACATGACCGAGGAATATTTCATCGTTACAGCGAAGTCTTATATTCTTATCCTTGAGAAGCCATGCAGGAAATCCGCCGAAATCCCACTCTGCACAGATATAGGGGCCCGGTCTGAGAATAACGTTAAGTCCGAGCTTTTCGGCTGTTTTAATATATCTGACAATATCAAGTCTTCCGCTGAAATCAAACTCTCCCTTTTTAGGCTCATGAAGATTCCAGCACACATAGGTTTCAACCGTATTAAAGCCGCAGGCCTTCAGCTTCATAAGTCTGTCTTCCCAATATTCGGGAAGAATACGGAAATAGTGCATAGCGCCTGAATAGATGGTATACGGCTCACCGTCGAGATAAAATTTACCGTTTTTTATTTCAAGCATATTCTTTCTCCTTTGCTTTTATTGTTAAAAATTATACCTTATATCTCCGGTTCGGTCAAGTGTGAGCAAAATAAAACAGCCTTCTTGTTTTAAAAACTTGCATTCAGCGCTTTATTATGATAAAATGTCTTAATCATAAAAGAGATTTCCCTGTTTCACGGAGGCGATAGAAATGAAAATAATTGATATAATCAAGGCTGATAAGCCCAGCCTTTCCTTTGAGGTTTTTCCGCCCAAAACAAGTGATAACTTTGAATCTGTTATGGCAGCCACAACAGAGATAGCAAAGCTCTCACCCAGCTATATGAGCGTAACCTACGGTGCCGGTGGGGGTACCTCGGAATACACGGCTGAAATTGCATCCTCACTTATGAAAATGGGAGTCACCTCCCTTGCTCACCTGACCTGCATATCTTCAACCAGGGAGGAGGTACACGGTCTTCTCAGAAACCTTAAAGAAAAGGGCATTGAAAACATCCTTGCTCTGAGAGGCGATATCCCTAAGGACGGACTCGTCAGTGCCAATCCCGAATATCGCTATGCAAGTGAGCTGGCCAAGGAAATCCGTGACTTCGGAGGCTTCTGCATCGGCGGAGCCTGCTATCCCGAGGGACATCCCGACAGTGAAAACGGTGTAAAGGATATAGAAAGCCTTAAAATCAAGGTGGAAAACGGATGTGAGTTTCTCACAACACAGATGTTTTTTGATAACAATATTCTTTATAATTTCCTTTACAGGCTTTATAAGGCGGGTGTTAATGTGCCCGTTGTGCCGGGAATTATGCCTGTTACAAATGCAAGTCAGATAAAGCGCATCTGTTCAATTTCACAGAACGCTCTGCCTCAGCAGTTTGTGAGGCTTGTTGACCGTTACGGTGACAATCCCCTTGCTATGAAGCAGGCGGGTATCGCCTATGCAACTCAGCAGATAATCGACCTTTACGCCAACGGAATAAACGCTGTTCACGTCTATTCAATGAACAAGCCTGACGTGGCTGAGGCAATCAAAAACAATCTTTCACACATTATTGCTTAATCAGAAAATTTATGAGTATTCACAGCATTGGTTACGGTGTCATTGACATTGAAAATATTGAACTTAATAAAAACGAAGTCGCCCTGAGACTGAAAACTGAAAGAGGCTTCACCTCACCCGAAATTGAGAAATGTCTCAATTCCCTGCAATCCTGTTCCTGCGTCAAATATTCCGTTGTGAAGGTGCCCGTTCTCTGCGGAAAAAACGGAGAGCTTGACTTGGGCTTCGGGAATTTTCGCAGCACGGATCTTACCAAAAATCTCAGAAATTGCAATGAAGCCTTTATTTTTGCGGTAACTATCGGCACAGGTGTTGACAGACTTCTCAAAAGTCTTTCCCTTGTTTCGTCTGCCGATTTATTCATTACCGACGGTCTTGCCTCCGCACTTGTTGAAAGTGCCTGCGACGAAGCCGAAAAACGCATAAAGGGAGAACTCATCTGTAATCCACGCTTCAGTCCCGGATACGGCGATCTTTCGCTTTCGGTACAGCCCGGTATACTGCAACTTCTCAATGCCGAAAGGCTTCTGGGCATAAAGCTTAACGAGAGTCTTATGATGACTCCTACGAAAACAATAACTGCAATTATGGGGATAAAAAATGAAAACTGATATAAGAGAACTGATTAAAACAAAGCGTCTGTTTTTTGACGGCGGTACAGGTACCGTCCTTCAGAGTATGGGACTTCAGGCAGGAGAAACACCTGAAAGCTGGAATCTGACAAACAGCGAAAAAATCACAGCACTTCACAAAAGCTATCTTGAAGCAGGCTGTAACATAATCAAAACAAACACCTTTGGTATAAATAAAAACAAATACGGCAATTATGCTGAAATGATAGTTGCCGCACTTGAGTGTGCCAGAGAGGCAGTCAGGAACTATGAGGATGCATATATCGCTTTCGATATAGGTCCCACAGGAAGACTCCTTGAACCTCTCGGAGATCTTGCCTTTGAGGATGCTGTTGAGCTGTTCGCAGCCAATATAAACATCGCCAAAGAAAACGGTGCTGATATTGTCTTAATTGAGACAATGAACGACAGCTATGAAACCAAAGCAGCAGTTCTTGCCGCTAAAGAAAACTGTGATTTACCCATATTTGTAACCAACGCCTATGACGAAACCGGAAAGCTTATGACGGGCGCTTCACCCGAAGCCATGATTACCCTGCTTGAAGGACTGGGTGTTGATGCACTTGGTATGAACTGCTCAATGGGTCCCGATATGATGCTTGACATAATTCCGAAATTTGCGGAAAACGTATCCGTTCCGATTATAGTAAATCCCAATGCCGGCTTACCTCAGGTAATCGACGGTAAAACTGTTTTCGGAACCGATGCAGACACCTTTGCCGACTATATGGTTAAAATGGCTGAAGCAGGTGCTTGCGTCTTAGGCGGTTGCTGCGGTACTACGCCCGAATATATAAGAAAAACAAAGAAAAGGGTCAGTACGGTTCCCTATCGCATACCCGAAAAGAAAAACACAACCGTTGTTTCCTCTTACACTCATTCGGTAAAAATCGGCACTCAGCCGGTTCTTATCGGTGAAAGGATAAATCCCACAGGTAAGCCCAAGCTGAAGCAGGCACTGAAGGATAACAATATCAGCTATATTCTCAATGAAGCTGTCAGACAGACCGATAAGGGTGTCCACATTCTCGACGTAAATGTGGGACTGCCTGAAATTAACGAAGCAGAGGTTATGTTTGAGTGCATCAAGGCAATTCAGACCGTCACCGATGTGCCCCTGCAGATAGACTCATCGGATCCTCAGGTTCTTGACAAGGCTATGATGGTTTATAACGGTAAGGCTCTTATAAACTCGGTCAACGGCAAGAAGGAAAGCATGGACAGTATTCTTCCTCTTGTGAAGAAATACGGTGGCTGTGTGATAGCTCTCACCATTGACGAAAACGGCATCCCCGATACTGCTCGGGGCAGAGCGGAGATAGCAGCAAAAATTGCTCTTGAAGCAGAAAAATACGGCATTGATAAAAAGGAAATAATCGTAGATCCTCTGGCATTGTCTGTTTCATCTGATACAAATAGTGCAAATATTACTTTGGAATCAATCAGACTCATCAGGAATATGGGGCTTCGCACAAGCCTCGGTGTTTCAAACATATCCTTCGGACTTCCTCAGAGAGATAAGATAAACTCTGCATTCTTTGCCTGTGCACTTGAAAACGGTCTTGACTGTGCAATTATGAATCCCTTCTCACAGCCGATGACCGATACTTATTACGCATACCGTGTGCTTCACGGACTTGACAATAACTGCATTGATTATATAACCTATGCTGACACTCAGGATATAGCTCAGGAAGCAACTCCAAAATCAGACAGCCTTACCTTACACGTAAGCATCGTGAAGGGTATGAAGGAGCAATCAGCCCGACTTGTGAAGAATGAGCTGGAACATCACTCACCTCTTGACATAATAAATGAGCAGATTATACCTGCTCTGAACGAAATCGGTGTTGCTTTTGAAAATAAAAAGGCTTATCTTCCTCAGCTTCTTATGAGCGCCGAAGCCGCATCGGCAGCCTTTGAGGAAATCAAAGCCGTTATGCCTAAGAGCGAAGGAAACGGAAATAAATCGGTTATTCTTGCCACGGTAAAGGGAGACATTCACGATATCGGTAAAAACATCGTAAAGGTTATGCTTGAAAGCTACGGCTTCACCGTTTACGATGCGGGCAGAGATATCTCACCCGAAAAAATACTCGGATGGGTACAGCAGACAAACTGCAGACTTGTAGGACTCAGCGCATTAATGACAACAACCGTACCTGCAATGGCTGAAACCGTAAAGCTACTGAAGGAAAACATTTCCGATGTAAAAGTAATGGTAGGCGGTGCGGTTCTCAACGAGGACTACGCACAGATGATAGGTGCAGACTTTTACGGCAAGGATGCTATGGATGCGGTAAGATTGGTGCAGAAGTATTACGAATAATTCAAAAGGCAAACATTAAAGGCGTTGTGTCCTCAGACACAACGCCTTAGCTTTTATTCTGTTTAATCAGTTATTAAATATCTTGAATATTGTATAGATATCAACAATGAAAACACCCATAATATATGTTCCCATAATCTTAATAGCTTCAACGGGAATTCTGCTTTCGGTTATGTTAAGATCAGCAATTCTTGCTCTCTCCCAGAGATTGAAGATTGTACCTTCTGTCTTGCCGGTAAGCTTGAGATATTCATTTGATGCGGCATACATAACTGCGTGGAGAGCAAGCTCGCCTGCAATATGATCATAGGACATAAGGTTTTCTTCGGGAATGTTGGGATAAAGTCTCTTCTGCTCCTCATAAAGCTTTTCGGTTGCTTCCATTAAAAGGTCACGGTTGAGAAGCTCGGGATGCTCTTCAATGTTAACGGCAATGAACACCGTCTCTCTGCCGTCCTCCATCAGAACATAAGTGAACTCAGCCATCTCAATGATATCTGTTGAGGTTTCAGGGATATCCTTGATATTGATGAAGAAGTATGTCTTGATAAGATTCATCCAATCCTCAATTGTGAGCTCCTTGATTGCATCAAGAATGCTCGGTGCCTCAGGAACCACGGGTTCTTCCGGCTGATCCGGGTCAACGGGAGGCTGATCGGGATCCACAGGCTGGTCGGGATCCACAGGCTGATCAGGATCTACGGGCTGATCAGGATCTACGGGCTGATCGGGATCGACAGGCTGTTCAGGTTCAACAGGAGGCTGATCAGGAATAATCTTATCATAAATCTTAACGATAACATCCATCATAATCTTTCCTGCTGCTTCCCAATTGTCTGCATCAAGAACAAAATCCATAACAACCGGCTGAAGCTTAATAGCCAGCTTACCTGAAAGCTTTGCGATTTCAGCTAAAGATTCCTTGGTTGTATTTACATTTGATGTGATTTCATCAGCAAGCTCTTTGAAGTTTCCGATAACAGTACCCGCCGCAAAAACGTTTGCTGAAAGCGAGAAAGCAAGAACTACTGACAGTAAAAGAGATATTACTTTTTTAGCCATAAAAAAATCCTCCTAAACATATTCAATTAATTTTATCACTTAGAAATTTGTTTGTCAATCAGAAAAATTTATATTTATAAAACAAAGTTTATAAGTATGTATATTTTCTTGCATTTTATTGAAAATTTATTGTAATATATAAAAAAAGCGTGTATAATTATCAAAACCCAGAAAGGACTGATAAAAATGAAAATTCTTTACGGAATACTTATTGCTCTTGCGGTTTTCATCGTTATAACCCTTGTCAGAGCTATATTTTTTGTGCCGAAAAAGAAAGAGTATGCTCCTCTTGAAAAGGAAAACGTAGACGTGGAGAGATACAGAAAAAACCTCAGTGAGGCAATTAAAATCAAAACTATCTCATACGCTGATGAGGAGCTTATTGATTGGGGTGAATTCGAAAAATTCAGAGAGTTTCTGAAAAATGCATATCCCCTTACCAACGAAAAATTATCGCTGGAAATCGTAGGAAAATCAAACCTTATATATTTGTGGAAGGGTAAAAATTCTTCACTTGACCCCATTGCTCTTCTCAGCCATCAGGACGTTGTTCCCGTTTCTCAGGGAACCGAGCAGGATTGGACTCACCCCGCATTCAGCGGAGAGGACGACGGAGAATTCATCTGGGGCAGAGGCGCTCTTGATATGAAGAACCACCTTATCGGTGTTATGGAGGCTGTTGAAACTCTTATCGCAGAGGGCTTCGAGCCTGAAAGAGACGTATATCTTCTCTTTGGTGAAAACGAGGAAATCGTAGCCTCCGAAAATAACGGCGCCACAGCTATTATGAACACTCTCAAGAACAGAGGCATACACCTTGACAGCGTTCTTGACGAGGGCGGAGCAATGCTTCCGGTTAACATCAAGGGCATCATTAACAACAAGCTCCTTGCAGGTATCGGTATTGCAGAAAAGGGCTATGCTGACTATGAGATTTCTGTCAGAGCCAAGGGCGGACATTCATCTCAGTCTCCAAAGCATACGGCAGTCGGTAAGCTCGCTGATGTTATCAAGGACATTGAAAATCATCAGTTCAAATCTAAAATGAGCAAGGGTGTATACGATCTGTTCTCACTTATCGGCAAAAACACAACCTATCCCGTAAGAATCATAACCTGCAATCTCTGGTTACTCAAGCCCCTGGTTATACAGATAATGAAGCTCATACCCCCTGCCGCAACATTTATCCGTTCAACAACGGGTGTCACTATGGCTCAGGGCAGTCCCAGTGCAAACGTGCTCCCGCAGAAGGCTTCTATCACGGTCAACTTCCGTATGATGCCCGGCACATCCATAAAGGATGTTGAAACCCACATCCGTAAGGTTGTAAGAAACAAGGATATTGAAGTAAAGCTCCTCAAGGGCAAGGAGCCCTCAAGGTTCTCTCCCACAGATTCAAGATGCTATAAAATCCTTGAAGATCTTTCAATGAGAAACAATCCCGACACAATAGTTGCCCCCTATCTTGTTATGGGCGGAACAGACTCCTGCTTCTATCAGCCTATATGCGATAACATCTATCGCTTTGCTCCCTTCAGGGTTGACACCTCCCTCCTTCTCACAACTCACGGAACGAACGAAAGATTACCTGTTGAATGTATGGAGGACAGCGTCGCCTTCTTTAAGAGATATATCAGACTTGCATCCGACAAATAATTGATTACAGTATACGTAAAAACACTCGGCAGCCGCCGAGTGTTTTTATTGTTTATTTAACTTTTACCTTGCACTTAATCTTATAACCGCCGTTCTTTGTCTTGCAGGTTATTGTGACCGTGCCCTTCTTTTTGGCTGTTATCTTACCGCTTTTGCTAACGGTAGCTATTGATTTATTGCTTGATGACCAGGTTACATCCTTAATGGTTGCATCTGAAGGATAAATCTCAGCCTTGAGCTTAAAGGTCTTGCCCTTCTTGAGCGTTACTGACGTTTTGTTAAGTGAAACGCCTTCAACAGGAATAACGCACTTGACTGTACATACTGCCACTACACCGCTGTCCTCGCTGATGCAGGAAATCTTGACTGTACCTTCCTTGAGAGCTGTTATTCTGCCACTCTGTGTTACTCTTGCGATCTTTGAATTGCTCGATCTCCAGATAAGCTCCTGGTTAGTTGCATCGCTCGGCTTGATTTTAGCTGTAAGCTGCTTTGTATCACCGATGGCAATGGTTGTTGATGTCTTATTGAGCCTTACGGAAATAACGGGCTGAATAACGGTTATCTTGCATTTTGCAACGTAAAGTCCGTCATTTGTGGTGCAGGTGATTGTTGCTTCACCCGGTCCGACAGCCTCTACCTTGCCCTTCTTATTGATTTCTACTACCGACTTATCGCTTGATCTCCACTTAACGCTCTTATTTGTAGCGTTTGACGGACTGATCGTTGCTGTGAGAGTCTTTGTTCTTCCAACCGTCATAGTCATACTCTTTGATGAGAGTGTAACGCCCAATACGGGCTCTGTTACGGTAATGACACAGCTTCTCTTAACGCTTGAATCGGCAGCACTCGTGCAGGTAATTGTAGCTGTACCTGCCTTCATACCGGTTACAACTCCGTTATCGGATACCTTTGCAACCGACGGCTTGTTTGAATACCAGGTTACGGATTTATCATAGCTGCTTGAGGGCGTAACCGTGGGCGTAAGAGTGAGCTTACCGCCTGTTCTGATTTCTGCCTCAGTCTGATTAAGAGTAATCTTTGTGGGAGCCTGAAGAACGGTTATCTTGCATTTTGCATAGATTTTTCCGCTTTCCTTTGACGTTGCCGTAATATATACGGTACCGGCCTTGAGAGCCTTAACCTTACCCTTTGAGGATACGGTTGCAATACTTGTATTGCTTGATGACCACTTAACTCCCTGATTTGTTGCAGATGAAGGCTTGACCGTCGCCGTAAGTGTCTTGCTCTTATTTGAAACAAGAGACATTGAGCTTACGCTGAGGCTGATTGATGAAACTGCCTCATAGACCGTGACCTTACAGGTTGCCACCTTCTTCTTATCCTTTGTGGTGCAGGTAATCTTTACTGTACCACCCTTCTTTGCAGTTACAACGCCCTTTGAGTTTACGGTTGCGATTGCTGTATCGCTTGACTCCCAGGTAACGTTCTTGTTACTTGCATTTGAGGGTTTGATTGTCGGCTTGAGGGTTATTGTCTTGCCCTTATCAACAGATTTGCTTGTATAGTTGAGCTTTACGCTCTTTACGTTTACCTTCTTGACAACCTTGACCTTTACCGTATCCTTATAGCTTCCGTCATCGGTTGTTATATAAATCTTACAGCTTCCGATTTTCTTTGCTGTAACCTTACCCTTTGAATCAACGGTTGCAATCTTCTTGTTTGATGACTTGAAGGATACACCCTTATCCGTTGCATTTGACGGCTTGATTTCATATTTGAAGGTTGATTTCTGTCCCACGTACATCGTCTTTGATGAATTGTCAAATTCCACATCGGTTACGGGCTGAATAACAGTAATCTTACAGCTTCTGCTGTATCCTCCGTCAACAGTTGTAACAGTAATGTTTGCACTACCGGGACCCACAGCCTTTACCCTGCCGTTCGAATCAACGGTTGCAACCTTTGTGTTGCTTGATTTCCAGACAACCTTCTTATTGGTTGCATTTGAGGGATTTACTGTTGCCGTAAGTGTTACAGAGGTCTTTTCACCCATGGTAAGTGAATAGGAGCTTCTGTTTATTGAAATTGAAGTTACGGGACGGACAACCGATACCGTGCATACTGCAACGTATCCGCCCTCCTGAGATGTGGCTGTTATAACTGCAGTACCCGTAGCTATTGCAGTAACCTTACCGTTGGAGTCAACGGTTGCAACACCTGAATTTGAGCTTCTCCATGTAACCTTCTTGTTTGTTGCGTAATAGGGGTCATATGTGGGTGTTACAATCTTACTTCTTCCTATGGCAAGTGTCATTGAGCCGGGAAGTGAAATTCCGTAAAGGTCAGCCGTAATTGTAATCGCACAGCTCTTTGCAGTTCCGTCATATGACTTTGCCGTTATTACAACAGAACCGGGCAGCTTTGCTGTGACCTTGCCCTTTGAATCAACAGTTGCTATTGAGGTGTCAGAGCTTTCCCAGACAGCCGCATCATAGGTTACGCCCTGCTTGGTTGTAACCTTTGACGAAAGCTGTAAGGTCTGACCGGTCTTGAGCGTTGCCGACGTTTTGTCGATTGTCATCGAGGCTGCATCGCCGAGAACTGTCAGCTCACAGGAGGCAGAACATGTTGTTCCGTCTGTTGTATATGCTGTGATTACCGTTGATCCTACACTAAGAATGTCTATCTTTCCGTTAACAACCTTTGCAACTGCTTCGTTGCTTGATTCCCAACGGAGTATCTGGTTACCTGCATCTGCAGGTAAAACGGTGGCGGTGAGCTTATAGGAGGTCTGACTGTCTCCGATATAAACCATCAATGAAGTCTTATCAAGAGCCACACTTGAAACAAGAGGATTAACCGTTATTTCAAAGGAGCCCGATACACCGCTTCCGTCTGTTGCGGAATATGTGATTGTGGTCTTGCCTGCCTTGATACCCTTTATAGCGGCGCTTGCAAGTGAAGAGCCGTTTGTGCCTGCGGAAACAACCGTTGCAATTCCTTCATCAGCTGATTTCCATTCTATATCTCTTATCGTAGCCTTGGAGGGGCTGACGATAACACTTGCAACCGTATTATCGTTTACGGTTACGTGTGAAGGTATGCTGTAAGGTGTGAGCTTGCTTACGGGCTCAATCTTCTGAACCGTGACTCTGCAGCTTGCGGTCAGAGAGCCGTAGGTTACGGTAACCTTCTGACCTACACCGTCTGTAACCGGAGTTATAACGCCGGTCTGACTTACGGTAAATATGTTTTCGTTAGAGCTGCTCCATACGGGAACAACCGAATCGTCCTCAACAACGGGCTTTGTTGAATCAACACCTGTTGCTATTATTTCAAGCTGCTCTGTACGGTTCATAAAGAGCACCAGCATAGACTTACTCAGTTCAATGCTTGCCACAGGATTGAGTATCTTTATTTTGCAGGTTGCCGAATAATCACCTGAGGTTGCCGTTACCGTAACATAAGGATCTGCCGCATTTTCACAGCCGCCCAGAACCGTTGCCTTACCGTAGGCTACACCGTTTTCGTCTGTTGCGTTTTCAATTGTCAGCACATTGCTGTCACTTGTTGTCCAGACAACCTTATCATAGCCCTCAATATCATAATAAATTGCAAAGGGTTCATTGCCCACGCTCCACTTTTCGGGATATTCGGTTATCTCTATGGAGGAGGTTCTGACCTTGAGGTTTTCTATTGCCTCAAGAAGCTGACGGGCAAGGTCATCTATTTCAGCCTTCTGGGATCTGTACCATTTCTTTTCCCCGTCTTCTCCGTTCACTTCCTCAAGAAGTCCGTAAACTGCTGCTGCACTTTCCTCCGTAAAGGTGGATAAGGGCGGAAGCTCATAATAGGCTGCCTCTGCTTTATTCCATTCCTCCCAGAACTCTTCATCCTCTCTCGGTGCATATTCTGCATCAATAAGAGCAAGTCTGTATCTGTCAATATTGTTTTTCCAAAGCTCAACCTTGTTGCAGTTTTCAAGGGAATCGGGAAGGTCCCATTCAATGCTTTCAACAGCCTCGTTGAGTCTGTCTATTGCATCCTGGGAATACTTGTTGCTGTCCTCATAATCAGAGGGAATATATCCGATAGCTGTTTCTAATCTGTTATAATAAGAGGTTATCGTATCTCTGACTATAACCTCGCACTGAGCTTTTTCACCCGTTACCGTATCTGTTGCATAAATATAGCATATGCCGTTCTTCTTTGCCGTTACAACACCGTTTTCAACACTTGCTATGCTCGTGTTTGACGTGCTCCAGCTTATGAGAGACTCCGGAGCCTCCTCAGTTCCCTCTGCATCGGTAAACATAGCAGTAAGTGCGGCTGTTTTGACACCGTATGAATCAAGATTGAGTGTAACAAAGGCGGGAACAATGCTTACGTCTCTGTCGGGAACAACCTTGATAGCAAGAGTTCCCGAAATATCCGAGCCGTCTGTTGTTCTGTATGTGATAATTGCGAGACCCTCGCTGACACCGGTAATCTCGCCAAAGGCATAGTTACCGTCGGTGCCTGTGCTCTTTACCGTTGCAATATCCTTATCTGAGGACGTCCATTCAAGCTCAGGGAAGCTTACGTTTGTGGGAAGCACCTCAATTATAGCCTGAACCTTATATCCTGCCGTAACCTTCTGCGGGCAGGTGCTTGTGCCGAAATATTCAGCATTGACTACTCTGTTTACGGTAACTGTGCAGAAATCCGAGCCCACACCGTCAATCATAAAGTATATTACGCTCTGACCTATCTGTGCCACGTTTGTGACTATACCGTTTTCAACGATGGCGACTGCTTTATCGCTTGAGGTCCATTCTGCTGTGAAGGGAGCTGTAACGGGGGCATTTTCGTCAACACCCGTAAGCTCCATATTCTGATTAAGATCAAGAGGTACACCTACAAAAAGAACCTTCGTTGATTCCTTCATCTTAGCTGATTTCACCGGATTGAGTATACCTACCTTGCAGGAAACACTTACACCGTTTGCCGATGTTGCGGTGAAGGTTACCGTGGGATCCTCTGCGTTACGGCTTGCACGGTGAATTGTTACCTGACCGTTATTATCGATGGTTGCTGTTTCCTCATCATCCGATGACCATGTTATTTCGTCATAACCGTCAGAATCACATGAAAGGGTAAAGCCGCCTTCTGTAAACAGTACGCTTTCGGGAGCATCTGTTATTTCAATTCTTGTTGTGTGAGGCTTCAGCTGTGAAAAAGCCTGAGTAAAATCATCAGCAAGCTTATCAAGAGCATTTTTATCGGTCTTGAGCCAGATTTTGTTTCCGTCCTCGCCGTAAACTGTTTCGGCGATAGCCTCAAGAGCAGCTATGCCGTCCTCAAAGTATGCATCCTTGTTTACGGGCATAAGTGCATATGCCTGATTCCACTTGCCCCAGAACTCCTCATCAGAGGGAGAAGCGATTTCAGCTTTTCTGAGCTGTTCTATTGCATTTTCAAGACTTGCGGTGAGGTTTGCTATTGCCGTACAGTTTTCAGCTGTATCCTCAAGCTCGTCACTATATCTGCCAAGCACGGTATCAACTGCCTGAGCAACTGACGGAAGATATCTTGTTGCATCTTTATAATCGGCAGGAATGGTTGCTCTGACTGCTTCAAAATCAGCATAGAATTTGTTTATGCTGTATCTTACAACCACCTTGCAGGTTGCTGTCTTTCCGGTAAGGGAATCTGTTGCATAGATGTCGCACGTGCCGTTTGAAACTGCAACCACGTTACCCTCGCCGTCAACTGTTGCTACGGAAGAATTACCGCTTTCCCATGTAATGTCAGACTCACCGTCAAATTCCACTGTTTCACCGTTATCGTTAAGATAAAGCAGCGTCAGCTTCTTCTCATTTACACCGTATTCGTCTGTATTGATGACTACCTTTTCGTCAAGGAACTTAATTCCGCTGTATGGTATAACCTCAATTTCAAAGGCGCCTGAAATGTCTGAGCCGTCTGTTGTTCTGTATGTGATCGTGGCTTTACCCACACCCACACCGGTAATTTTTGCAGAAATAACATTATCCTCTGCACCTGAGAACTCAACCCTTGCTATATCGTCACGTGATGATGTCCATTCGATTGATTTATAGGTTGCATCTGCGGGGAACACCTTAACACTTGCAATAACATCAAAATCAACTGTTACTCTTGAAGGCTGTTTATCTGCTTCAACGCTTGTAATAAGCGTGGGGTCTGTTACCTTGAGAATATAGCTTGCATATATTCCGTCACTGTATCTGACCGTGATTTTTGTTTCACCCTCTTTAAGGGCCTTTACTTTACCGTTTTCAACAACTGCAACAGTATCATCCTCTGATGTCCATTCAAGAACGTAGTCATGGGTTATGGGAGCATTTGCGTCCTTGCCCGAAACAATTGCCTCGGGGCCGCCTGTCTCACCCGTGAAGATGCTGTATTCACTTTTATCAAATTCAATTTTTTCTATGGGATTGTTTACTTTTATTGTGCAGCTGTCAGCAAACCCGTAAGAGCTTACTGTGATTGTAACGTAATTATTCTCAGCATCGCTGCAGCCGCCTATAACCGTTGCTTTACCGTCCTTATCTACGGTAACTGCATCTTCATCACTTGACTGCCACACGACCTCATCGTAGCCCGTAACCTCAAAGGAAATGCTGAAGCTGTCACCTACGGTTACCTCCTCAGGATAATCAGTGATTTCGATTGCCGTTGTATGCTTTCTGAGTCCCTCTGTTGCTGAAAGAACATCCTCAGTCCACTTTTCAACCTTTTCGCAGCTTTCTTTTGTATCTTCAAGGCCGTATTCTATTGCATCAATACAGCTTTTAAGTGCCTCAACCGTATTTTCAAGATATATGCCCGATGTTTCATAATTTTCGGGTACGGCATCAAGAGCTGACTGCAATCTTATGTAGTAGCTTTCAACGGTATCTCTTACGGTTACACTGCACTGAGCAGAAATTTCCGTTTCAGTAAGTCCCATCCACACAGTTGCAGTTACAGTACACTCACCGTTGGCAACGGCAACTATTTCACCCTTACTGTCAACCTTTATTACAGACGAGTTACTGCTTTCACTCCAGAAAATAGCAGCATCGTCAGGAACATCAACAGAATTTCCGTCTGCGTCAACGTAAGTCACGGTCAGCGTGTGCTTACCCTTACCACCACTATCCGTATTCAGCGTCACCTCACTGTCCGACAGAACTATGCCTGCAAAGCCATAGTCAGCGGCAAAAACAGGAAATGCCACCTGAAATACTGAAAAAATCATAATCAAAGACAGAAATAATGCAACTGTTCTTTTCATTTGAAATTTCACTCCTTTTTTTCTGAGAAGATATTTATATCCGATTAAAAAAACAAAAATTTCGGTTATAACAATACGCATACAATTATACTTCAAACTCAATGATAAATCAATTAAATAAAGTTTAATTAATAATAAATTAACAGCCTAGTTGTGACGGAAATTTGACAAACGTATTGACATAAAAATAAAAATGGGTTTTAATTGAAACACAGAGAAAAATCGGAGGTAGAAATATATGAAAAAAATGATTTCCTGGAACGTAAACGGAATAAGAGCCTGCGTGCAGAAGGGTTTTGTTGATGCCTTCAGAAGCCTTGATGCAGACATCTTCTGTCTGCAGGAAACCAAGCTTCAGGCAGGACAGATAGAGCTCGAGCTTGAGGGCTATCATCAATATTGGAACTACGCCGAAAAAAAGGGCTATTCAGGCACAGCAATTTTCACCAAGGAAGAGCCAATAAGCGTTTTCTACGGTCTTGACATACCCCGACACGATACAGAGGGCAGACTGATCACCCTTGAATTTGAGAAATTCTATTTCATCACCTGCTATACTCCCAATGCTCAGGACGGTCTGAAAAGACTTGATTACAGAATGGATTGGGAGGACAGCTTCAGAGAATACCTTGTATCCCTCAATAAAAATAAGCCTGTTATCTTCTGCGGCGACCTAAATGTTGCCCATAACGAAATCGACCTTAAAAATCCGAAATCAAACAGAGGAAATGCAGGCTTCTCCGATGAGGAAAGAGGAAAGTTTTCTCTGCTTCTTGAAAGCGGTTTCACAGATTCCTTCAGATATCTTTATCCCGACAGAGAAGGTGCCTATTCCTGGTGGAGCTACCGCTTCAACGCAAGAGCCAACAACGCAGGCTGGCGTATTGACTATTTCTGCGTTTCAGACAGCATTAAAGATAAAATAAAAGAGGCAAAAATCCACACCGATATCTTCGGCTCGGACCATTGCCCCGTTGAATTGGAAATTGACATATAAAAACTCAGGGCGATACTTCATCCGAAGTATCGCCCCGTAATATTATTCTGTTGCTTCTGCTTCCTGAGCAGCTTCTTCCGTTGTTTCGTCAAGAATGGGGAGATCATCCATTTCGATTTTCTCACCGTCAAACTTCATCTTGCCGAAAATGGGTACCTTGAAATAGCCCTCAGCCTTATCCTCACCAAAGGTAATCGAAACCTGAATTTTCATACCCTTGAGCTGTTCGTGAGCGATGTCGGCTGTCACCGTGTCGCCGTCAATTTTAAGCATATCTCTCATTTCCTGAGGAAACGGTCTGAGTCCTTTTGGGGTTACTGCAAAGAAATCGTATGTACCGTCTTCGTTTGCGTGTATCTGAGCTGTAAGGTCCTGCTGCATAAAGGGGTTGTTAACGTGTAATACCCATCTGCTTGTTTCTAACATATTTCTGTCTCCTTTAAAGTTATTTACTATGTAAATATATCACTTCAAGGGGATAAAGTCAATATTTAGTGGCATATCCGACAAAAAGAACTTTCAGTGATATTGTCTTATGGGAAATTATCTGCTATAATAGTAAAATAATCTATCAGAAGGAAGTGAAGCTATGTATAACTTCTTTGTTGACGACAGCAACAGACAGGGCGATTATTACTATATCTCAGGCTCTGACCATAACCACATAAGAAACGTTCTGCGCATGAAAAAGGGCGAACAGTTTCTTGTCAGTGACGGAGGTATGAGTAATCTCTGCGAAATTGAAGATATTGATGAAAGCACCGTTGTTGTCAGGATAATTGAAGAAAACTTCAAAAATGCCGAGCTTCCCGTTAAGCTGTATCTTTTCCAAGGGCTCCCGAAAAGCGACAAAATGGAGCTGATTATCCAGAAAGCAGTGGAGCTGGGGGTATATGAAATAATCCCCGTTGAAATGAAAAGATGCGTTGTGAAGCTCGATGATAAACGCAAAAAGAGTAAGCAGACACGCTGGCAGGCAATTGCCGAAAGCGCCGCAAAGCAGAGCAAACGGAACATTATTCCCAAGGTCAACGAGCCTTTAAAATATAAAGAAGCCATAAAGCTGGCTCAGGAGCTTAACCTTTTTCTTGTGCCTTATGAAAATGAAAGAGGAATGGAAGCTACAAAAGAAGCTCTCGGTCTCATAAAGAAAGATATGAGTGTGGGCATTCTCATAGGCTCTGAGGGCGGCTTTGAAAGAGAAGAAATTGCCCTTGCAGAGGAAATCGGCGGCAAAACGATTTCACTGGGCGAAAGAATTCTCCGCACGGAAACTGCCGCAATAACAGCCCTTGGTATGTGTATGCTTCATATCGAGCTTTTAGGTAACCGCTGATTAAATCGAAGTCACAATTCTCAGCGGCTACTTTCCCGTCAAAACCGCCAAAAATACTCGTTAATACACAAAGTATTGACTGCGTTTTTTAACGGTTCTGACAAAAAACTATCCTGCTGATAATCGCAACCCGATTTAATCAGTGTTTACCCGAGGTGACGGAATGAAAAATTTACCCGAAGCATTTGCCGAAAGAATGAAAAAGCTTCTCGGTGATGAGTATCCTCTTTACCTTGCAGCTCTCGAGCAGGAGCCTGTAAAAGGCTTCCGTGTCAACACAGATAAAATCTCTGTGGAAGATTTCAAAAAAATAAATACCCTTTCAAATGACAGAATTCCCTATGTTGAAAACGGATTTTATCTGCACACCGATAAAATCGGAAATCATCCCTACCACCACGCAGGTATGATTTATGTTCAGGAGCCGGGCGCTATGGCACCTGCAGAATGTGTAGAAATTCAACCTGACTGGCATATACTTGATATGTGTGCCGCACCCGGGGGAAAAAGCACACAGTTAAAGAACAAGCTTGGGAAATCAGGCGTTCTTGTCTCAAATGAGATAATTCCGTCCCGTTGTAAAATTTTGACAGGAAATATAGAGCGTCTCGGATTACGGAATGTCATCACAACCTGCTCAGACACAGGACATCTTAGCCGATTTTTTCATAAGAGCTTTAATCTTATTATGGTTGATGCCCCCTGCTCAGGTGAGGGAATGTTCAGAAAAGACGAGGAAGCTGTAAATCAATGGAGCGAGGAAAATGTCCGTCTCTGCGCCGAAAGACAGCTTGAAATTCTCAACAATGCTGTCCCGCTTCTCAAAGACGGAGGATATATAGTCTATGCTACCTGCACCTTTTCACTTGAAGAAAACGAAATGGTTGTTGACAGCTTTCTCAGAAAACATCCTGAATTTGAGCTGAAAGAAGTCACACCCGCAGTCAGAGAAAACACCTGCGACGGAGTCTGCTTTGACGGTTGCGAATGTGAAAAAATCAGCCTTGCAAGAAGGTTTTATCCCCACAAAAGTAAGGGAGAAGGTCAGTTTATGGCAGTGCTGAAAAGCAAAATTGAACCTTCGCACAGAAAAGAAAATCCGAAAAAGTGTAAAATCAAGGAAAATCCCATTGTAACGGAATTTCTTGATTCGGTTCTCACCAATTACGATAAGGACAACGTTATTGTAAGTGGCGACAAGGTCAATCACTTTACAGCCGGTTTCCCAATACCCGACGCATATTTTTCCTGCGGTGTTACCGTTGGCGAAATACGTAAGAACTACATCCAGCCTCATCACCAGTTTTTTATGGCTATGGGAAAGGATTTCAAACGGAAAATCAATCTTTCTCCCGATAGTGAAAATCTGAAAAAATACCTTCACGGTGAAGAAATCGAAGCTGATCTTCCAAACGGTTGGGCAGTAGTAACCGTCAACGGATGTACCATAGGCGGCGCAAAAGTGGTTTCGGGCAAGGCAAAAAATCATTACCCTAAGGGATTAAGAACAGTTTAAAATTTATAAATAATACAAAGGACGGAAAAATTATGAAGATACTCGTTATCAACGGAAGCCCCCGTGGAGATTACAGCGTTACTCTCCACACAAGCAAATACCTTGAGCTGAAATTCCCCGAGCATACCTTTGATGTGCTGAATGTGGGTATCGGCATCAAGAAGTTTGAGCGTGATTTCAGCCTCGCAGAAGAAAAAATCAATAAGGCTGACCTGCTCATTTTTTCATACCCTGTTTACACCTTCATTGCACCAAGCCAGCTCCACAGATTCATTGAGCTTCTTAAAGCATCGGATGCTGAGGTGAAGGGCAAATTCGTCACTCAGATTTCAACCTCAAAGCATTTCTATGACGTTACGGCTCACAACTATATCCGTGACAACTGCTTTGATATGGAAATGAAATATATCAAGGGCTTGTCGGCAGATATGGACGACCTTACAACGCCCAAGGGCAGAGCCGATGCAGAAAACTTCTTTAACTATGTTTTATGGTGCACAGAAAACGACAGCTACGAGCGCATACCTGAAAAAGCCGATAAGTTTGTCCCGATTAAGACAAATACAGATATAGATAACGAAATCAACCTCACAGATAAAAGAGAGATTGCCATTGTTGCCGATATCGGTGAAAACGATGATTCCCTCAAGGCTATGATTGCTCGTTTTCAGGCAGTTCTGCCCATTAAGACAAAGCTCATCAATATCCGTGAGTACCCCTTCAAGGGTGGCTGTCTCGGTTGCTTCAACTGTGCGGTTTCGGGCAAGTGCGTTTACAAGGACAACTTTGACGAGTTCCTGAGAAATGAAATTCAGGCCTGCTCATCAATCGTATACGCCTTCTCAATAAAGGATCATTCAATGGGTGCTGTTTTCAAAACATATGATGACAGACAGTTCTGCAACGGTCACAGAACCGTTACCATGGGTATGCCTGTGGGCTATCTTATCAGCGGACCTTACAGTAAGGAAATGAATCTGCAGATGATTGTTGAGGGAAGAAGCGAGGTTGGCGGCAACTTCCTTGCAGGTGTTGCAACTGACGAATTTGAACCCGATAAGCAGATTGACCGTCTTGCAAAAACCTTGGTTTACGCTCTTGACAACAAATACGTTCAGCCCTCAAACTTCCTTGGTGTTGGCGGTATGAAGATATTCAGAGATCTTATCTATCTTATGCAGGGTCTTATGAGAGCCGACCACAAGTTCTACAAGGCTCACGGTCAGTATGACTTCCCACAGAAGCATAAGGGCAGGCTCATTGCTATGTATCTTGTAGGCTCACTTCTTGCAAACGAAAAGATGAAATCAAAAATGGGCAACAAAATGAACGAGGGTATGGCAATGCCTTATCAGAAGGTTCTGAAGGACACCCGAAAAGAGCTTGGAATAAAAGAAGAAAAAGAATTGGTAACAAAGTAAAGCTGAATATATAGCAACCCACGGACTGAGATTTCAGTCCGTGGGTTTGTGTTAGGGGCGATATAAATTCGTTCATCTTTACTATTTTATAATAAGCTCGTTCGAATTCTCATCATCATCTTTTTGCCATGTAATACTTCCGATTTTTCCGGTAGAGGATTTGGCAAACTTTTTGTTTTGTGCAACAACCATATTTGCAACACTCTTAACATTTACGTTGATGCCAAATAAGGCTTTTATAAGCCATATAAATAAAAACAATATTCCAACAGGTATAACTAAGTTGCTTATAAGAAGAACCGCAACTGTATCTATACATCTACTTAACCAGTTACTCAATTTTTCCGTTATCTTATCTGTAAAACCAGTAACACTACCTGTAATTGTATTCCAAAAGCCATTGTCAGAAACACTCTCCTTAAATGAATCCCACGAATCAATTTCGGCTTTTGCGATCTCGGTCTGCTCAATTGCTTGTTCAACAGTTATATCTAATGTATTCTCTATTACATTTCCTACAAATATACTGGAAGGAATAAGCAAGAAAATAGAAACACCGAAGGCAACTAACTTTATTGCCAAAGATTTTAATTGCTCTTTTCCTTTTAGCAGATAAACAACAGTCAGGAAACAAGCGGCTGGTATTACAACACCGAAGGTAATATACCCTGTTAAACTTACTATTATTTTCTCCATAACAATAAGACAAACAACAATAAATAAATATCCTCCTATCTCCATTATTTGCTGAGCAACAGGAGTTGTAAAGTCGCTAGGGGCTGCTGCGAGAGCAGTTGCCGTTGCCGCTGTTATGGTCGTAAACTCCATAACATTTGTCTTTTTTTCATCTAACTCATTTATTGTCCACTGATTAAGTTTCGGACTTGAAGCTGCTGTCGAAAGCACAAACATTGAAATTAAGGCAACAACTACCAAAACTACAATTGATATTAACCTCTTATTTGCTCTGATTTTTTCCATAAATTTAATTCTCCTTTTCTTTTAATTATCGCCCATTAATATGAATTGAAAATTTCACGAATAAGCTATTCTTTTAATGAAAGACTATCACAAGTTGAGGTAATCGTCAATATCTCATATCGAGATTTAATATAATACCTTCAGAGGTGATAGTGTTGCGATTAAGAGAGCTTAGAGAGGACAGAGATTTGACACAGCAGTATATTGCTGATGTGTTAAGCTGTAAGCAAAACACTTATCAGCAATACGAAAGTGGAAAACGTCAAATACCGATAGACTCATTAAAAAAACTCTGCTTATTTTACGGTGTTTCAGCCGATTATATTTTAGAATTACCCGAAAACTTAGAATATCCAAAAAGATAACCTCCCGACCTGAGTAAAGTCGGGAGGTTTAATTCTATTATATCTTATGCCTTGCCTTCGCAGCCGAGAACTGTTTCAATCTTGTGTGAAACAACGCCTTCAATAGCATCTCTTGCGGGTGTGAGGTACTGTCTGGGGTCGAAGTGCTTCGGGTTTTCTGTGAAGTGCTTACGGATAGCAGCTGTCATAGCGATACGGATGTCTGAGTCAACATTGATCTTGCAAACAGCCATTGATGCAGCTTCACGAAGCATTTCTTCGGGGATACCGATAGCATCGGGCATCTGACCGCCGAATTCGTTGATTGTCTTAACGTCATCCTGGTTAACTGAGCTTGCACCGTGAAGAACGATGGGGAAGCCGGGGAGCTTTTCTTCAACTTCCTTGAGGATGTCGAAACGGAGCTGGGGCTTCTGACCGGGCTTGAACTTGTATGCGCCGTGGCTTGTGCCGATAGCGATAGCAAGTGAGTCAACACCTGTTCTTGTAACGAAATCGTAAACCTGTTCGGGATCTGTGAACTTTGCATCTTCCTCGCTTACGTTAACGTCGTCCTCAATACCTGCAAGCTGACCGAGCTCACCTTCAACAACACAGCCGTGTGCGTGAGCATAGTCAACAACCTGCTTTGTAAGAGCAACGTTTTCTTCATAGGGAAGGTGTGAACCGTCGATCATAACTGATGTGAAACCGCCGTCAATGCATGACTTGCATGTTTCGAAGTCAGGGCCGTGGTCGAGGTGGAGAGCGATGGGAAGACCGGTTTCTTCAGCAGCAGCCTTTACCATTGCTACAAGGTAACCGTGAGATGCATACTTTCTTGCACCTGCAGAAACCTGAAGGATAACGGGAGAGTTGTGCTTCTTAGCAGCTCTTGTGATACCCTGAATAATTTCCATATTGTTTACGTTGAATGCACCGATAGCGTAGCCGCCCTTGTATGCATCCTCAAACATTTTTTTAGTTGTTACTAATGCCATGACAAATGTCTCCTTTGTAAATTTTTTCGCTAATTATTATAGACTATTATTTCCGCTTTGTCAATGTTTTAACGCTATTTGAAACCAAAGATAATAAATTAAGGGATGACTTGTGTCATCCCCTGAATTCACTTTGAATTTTCAGCTTATTCTACGTCGCTTGTACAATGAGCGCACTTTGTGGCATCAATAGCAATTTCGCTCTTGCAGTAGGGGCAAACCTTTGTTGTAGGTTCTTCCTCTGTTGCTTCCTCTTCCTTCTTCTTGCCCATGTTTGCTACCTTGTTTATACCCTTAACAAGGAAGAAAATAACAACAGCCATAATAAGGAAGTTGATAACTGCTGTGATAAAGGAGCCGTAGTTAAGTGTTGCCGCACCAGCAGCCTGAGCATCGGCGAGAGTTGCAAATTCCTGATCAGAGCCTAAAACAACAAACATGTTTGTAAAATCCATACCCTTTGTGAGTAAGCCGATGAGGGGTGTTACAAGATCTTTTACAACCGAATTGACGATTGCCTGAAAAGCACCGCCGATAATAACACCGACTGCAAGATCAATTACGTTTCCTCTCATTATAAACTCCTTGAATTCGTTCATTATCTTTTTCATAACTAAAATCCTCCGTTAGGCAATGTCGTCAACGCCATTGCAATGATATATAACCGCAGTTATATGAAATATTGCTATCGCAATATGAAATATCGTCAAGCCGATATGATATATTTGCCTTTAAAGGCAAATATTGTGGGTCTGCGACACTAATTATAAATTCAATATTTCATCCATTGTTCTGAAGTTAACGCCAGAGCTTTTTTCTTTTGCTAATTCTACCACATTTGTCGAAATCTGTAAAGCCTTAAATTTCGCATATTCCCGTCAGGTCAAAATCGGGTATATACGCTTCATCAGCTGATAATGCTTCCTGAGCAAATATATTTTCAAATCCGCTATCCAGAAGATAATCAAGAACCTTTGCATATTCCCTTGGGGTAATTCTTCTGTTCAGCTCCGGATAGCTTTCATTCTGTTTAATGGGTGTATACTGAGACATAAGGCTGATATATGTATCATTCGGTACATTATCCTTGAGCCAATTAATTATTTCAATACTCTGGTTTGTGTTTTTCGGAAGAATAAGGTGACGAATAACCGTACCCTTTTTCATAATTCCTTCTTCGTCGAAAACGGCATTTCCCGTCTGCCTTATCATCTCTTTTATTGCTTGTGAGGCGAAGCGAAAATAATCAGGTGCCCCTGAATACTTTTTGCTCTTTTCATCATTTATATATTTCAGGTCGGGCAGATAAATATCGATAAGTCCCTCTAAGCGTTTAAGCGTTTCAACCTTTTCGTAGCCACCTGAATTGTACACCACGGGTACTGGAGAATTATACTCTCTCAGCACCTTCTCAAGCCTTGCGGCGTAGTGGGTAGGATTGACAAGATTTATGTTATGCACTCCGCTTTCAATAAGGGAATCGAAAATATTCATCAGCTGACTGTCGGATATTTCCTTGCCGAAGCCTTCGGTGCTTATGGAATAATTCTGACAGAATACACACCTGAGACTGCAGCCTGAGAAAAAAACCGTACCTGAGCCTTTTGTTCCGCTGATGCAGGGCTCCTCCCACATATGCTTTGCTGCCCTTGCCACAACAAAGGCCTCAGGCATACCGCATACCCCTCGGTTCACACTTCTGTCAACCTTGCATTCTCTGGGACATATATCACAGACCAAAGCCTCACCACCTGAAGAAAATTTGACTTTTCAGCCGATATATATTATACTCTAACCGCAAACTAAAAACAAGTAGGTGATTTATAATGCTTCTTACCGTTGATATGGGCAACACAAATATCACTATCGGCGCTTTTGAAGAGGATGAACTTAAGTTTACTGCCAGGCTTTCAACCATCAGGGGAAAGACCGTTGACCAGTATGCGCTCGAGTTCAATCAGGTTTTCAAGCTCAACAAAGTCAGGGCATCTGATTTTTCCGCCGGTATTCTCAGCTCGGTTGTACCTGAATTAACGGACGTCATTATGCAGACCATCGCTAATCTCACAGGAACTCCCGCTATGCTCATAGGTCCCGGAATAAAGACAGGGGTAAACATTCTTATTGATAACCCTGCTCAGCTTGGTGCAGACCTTCTGGTGGGTGCTGTTGCGGCTATTGAAAAATATCCTCTGCCCTGCCTTGTGGTAGATCTCGGCACAGCAAGTAAAATCAGCGTTATCGGCAAGGATAACAGCTATCAGGGCGGAATGATTGCTCCCGGTGTGGGCGTATCTCTAAATGCGCTTTCATCCTCAGCCTCACAGCTTCCCGTGGTTTCACTCTGCGCTCCGAAAAAGGCAATCGGCAAAAACACCGTTGATTGTATGCAGTCGGGCATTGTTTTCGGCAATGCGGCTATGGTTGACGGAATGGTGCAGCGCTTTAAGGAAGAGCTTGGCGAGGTTGCTTCCGTTGTAGCAACGGGCGGTTACAGCAACAGCATTATAGAGCACTGCAAGGAAGACATCATCCACGACGATGCTTTACTTCTTTACGGACTCAAAGCTATTTACAACAAAAACAAAGACAGAATTCAGAACTAAATTCATTTTCAGCGTTGCATCTTCACGAGCAACAGCAAGGAGGTTATTTTAGTGAACAACAAAATCAAAAACATAACGGTTTATTCCGTTCTTATCGCCATTATGGTTATTATGGCTTTCACCCCCCTGGGTTATATCCGAATCGGCACAGGCATAGAAATAACCCTGATGTCAATCCCCGTAATTGTGGGAATTGCCCTTTCGGGTATGAAGGGTGGCCTTGTGCTCGGCGCAGTTTTCGGCATCACAAGCTTTATCCAATGCTTCGGAATGAGCGCTTTCGGTGCCACACTTCTTTCAATCAATCCCATTTTCACCGTTCTCACCTGTATGCTCCCCCGACTTCTTATGGGTCTCATCGCAGGCGGTGTAAGCGACCTGATGAACAAGAAGAAATGCAAGAAAACTTTCACCTATGCAGTTGTGAGCGTTCTCACTCCCCTGCTCAACACAGTATTCTTCGTAACACTTCTTATGCTCCTCTTCGGTCAGAGCGAGTTTATCCTCGGTCTTCAGACACAGATGGGCACAACAGGTATCTGGGCATTCGTTATCGCTATGTTCGGTGTGAATGCAGGACTTGAAATTGCACTCTGCCTCGTGGCAGGAACTGCAATCTGCAAGGCAGTTGAAAAGGTAAAGAGATAAACAAAACGGAATTAAATTGTTTTTAGTTTGATATAAAGAGAAACGCAGCCTGTATCGCCGAGCGATACAGGCTGTAAATATTATTCCGCCTTAAAACTCCATACCGTTGAGCTTCATAAGCTCTCTTGCACTTTCAAGTGAATCAACACCTGTCATATTCTTAATGGGTGCAAATTCCTTCTCTCTGACAACCTCGTAAGAAAGACAGCTGTCCATAAGGTGAACCATATCAAGAATGAGGGTTTCAAACTTATATCCGTTAGGCTCCTCAGGCTTCACCTTTTCTCCGTTTTCGTCAATATAGGGAACCTTCTTCTCAACAATGTGAAGGGGCATATCCTTGTTCATAAGGTCAATGAGCTTATCAAGCTTGAACATATAGTTAAGGATAACGCCGAACACGTATGCAAGCTGACCCTTTTCGTCACGAAGGTTTGCCATTTCATCTGTGATTTCATAATACTCAACGATTGAAGGCTTGCCGTCTTCAAGACAGAGAACACCGATTTTTTCTCTGTCCGTTGCCTTCTTGACAACCTTTGCACCGATGTCTGCACCTGAAATGATTGTTGCACCCACGAAGCAGGGATCATTTATCTTCTGAAGCACGTTGTCAACAGAGAAGGCTGTCAGGTATTCGATGCCCTTTTCCTTCATTTCGTCAACAAGACCTGCTCTCATCATTGAACGGAACCAACCGCCGTTACCGTTGGGAGAAAGAGCAAGCTTTCCCTTTTCAGCCATATAAATCTTTCCGTTAAAATCAACAGCGGGAGCCATTTCCTGAATAAAGAACTTGACGTGAGCCTTATCATATCCGAAATAGTTGTGCTCCTCGAAGAAATCAACTGTATCCTTATTGTTGATATCACTTGTCATAATATAAAGAGGTACATATGAACCGCACTTTTCCTTAACACTGAGAAGCCACTTTATGTGGGCTTCGAAGAGATAGAGTGTCTTATTCACGCCAACATTGAGAGTACCCTTGGGCTTGTCAAGACCGAGTCTTGTACCCTGACCGCCTGCAAGAAGAACAGCGGCAATCTTTTCGTCCCTAAGTGCTTCGATACCCTTTGCCTCAAACTCGGCTTTTTTGCTTTCGATCTCATCAATTTCAAGAGCACCGAGGGGCGCAAATGTACCCCTGCCTGCAAGGACATCCTTCTTTGCGAGAATATCAAAAATGCTCCAATCAATGTTTTCAATCTGAGTAAGAAGTTCCTTTTTGCCCTCCTCTGTCAGCTCATCATAAAACTTTAAAACGTGTTCCTGTGAGTGTGCTTTAAGTAACTGTAATGCCTCATTGTAATTCATAACCGGATCTCCTTAAATATGAAGTATAAATTTATCCTGATTCTTATTAAACATTATCAGACCGATAATGCTTGTTATAACGCCGAATGTCAAGGCATAAAGACAGGTCTCCAATTCAAGAGGCTGACCGTCAATTATGCAGAATCTGAAATTCTTGATGATACAGTAAAGAGGATTGATATTAAGCACCCATTCCTTACCGCTTGCGGCAAACCTGTCAACCTTATAGAAAATAGCGCAGGTATACATTATGAGAGTGAGAGCGATACCCCATAAGTATTCAAAGTCTCTGAAAAAGACACCGATTGTGGCAAATATCATACCGCTTCCGAAAGCGAGAATAAACAAAAGTATTAAGGGAACTATCGCACCGAAAATATACCACGTGGGATAAACGCCTAACACAAGACTTACAACAGCAAGAATTATCAGTGAGATACCGAAGGTTACATAAGATGAAAGTATACTTGACAAAGGATAAAGATACTTCGGCACGTATACCTTCTTGATCATACCTGAATTTCCTCGGATAGATCTTACACAGGACCTTGTTGATCCGCTGTAAAAGCTGTATAAAAGTCGTCCGCTGAGAATGTATACGGGGAAGCTCTTATCGTTATTTCCGAAAAGAGTTCCGAAAATAAATGTAAGAACAATCATCTCGAGAAGGGGCTCAATAAGAGTCCAGATAATTCCCAGATATGAGCTTCTGTATTTCAGCTTGATATCCTTCTTAACATTTTCCGCAAGGAAATGTCTGTAATGCATAAAGTTTTTAATAATACCGTTCATTTAACTTTATCCCTTCATAAGTTTGTTGACCTTCCTGAGAAAGTCTGTATTTTTCAGCTTTTTAAAATCTTCTTTTTTGCCCCGTTCGAGACATTTTATCTGTTTTAATTCGTATTTATTGAAAAGACTTACATTTTCTGTTTCCGTATTGTTCTCTCTGTAAAATGCGGTCATCTCAGAAAGAATATCCCCGTTTTCCTCGAAGGAGTCTTCTTTGAGTATACCCAGGGCAAGAGCTCTTGCCGAAAACATCATCTGTCTGAGCAGCTCCTCTTTTGACTCGGGATAAACATCTTTCACATCCTCATATCTGAGCATATGTGCCTTAAACCTGTGATAGAGATTTTTGACGCTCAGTGAATGTGAAATACTGCCCTCTCTGATGAAATAGTTGAATTTATATTTGGGAAGAACCGTTACCTTTTCCGATTTCATAAGATATTTGTAAACAGTTGCAATATCCTCAAAATTCAAACCCTTAGGAAACTGAACACCCTCTGTTACAGAACGGTGATACACCTTGTTCCCTACGTAGTTTTTGATTTTACCGTCACAAAACAGCTCCTTAGCCGCTTCATCACCGCTGAGAACGGTCTTTTCGCCGTAGTTGGGAAATTCCGTATTCTCCCTGCCGAACCTTCTCATTCCGCAGATTACGGTCTGACTGTCACCTATATCAGCAAGCATATATTCATACATATCCGGGTCAGCGTAATCATCGCTGTCCATAAAGGTTATGTAATCCCCTGTTGCCTCGGCATAGCCTGTATTCCTGGCATCTGAAAGACCGCCGTTTACCTTGTGGATAACCTTTACTCTGCTGTCCTTGGAGGCGTAAGCATCACACATCTGCGGACAGTTATCGTCGCTTCCGTCGTCAACCAGAATAACCTCAAGGTTTTTATAGGTCTGCTCAAGAACAGAGCTCACACATCTGTCAAGGTATTCCTCTGTTCTGAAAACGGGAATTATAACACTCAGTTTCTTATCTTCAGACATTTTTCTCTCCTCAGATATTCTTTATTGCTTCATATATTCTTTCGCAGTTATTCTTGTCTCTTAACGGGAAGAAGCTCTCGAGACGAGCCTTGTATTTTTCTGTCATAACAGGTGTCTTCACAAGGCTTTCCAGCTCGGTCAGAAGTGATTTTTCATCATATGCAACCTTACCGAAACCGTCTCTTTCGTAATTGAAATAACCCTCTTTAAAATGCTCATTCCTGTATTTATCATAATCGAACTGATAATACAGCACCGGCTTCTGCATATAAGCAAAATCCATAACAGCACTCGTATAATCTGTAAGCATAAGCATTGATTCCTTCATAAGAAGCTGAAGGTCATATTCCTCCCAATTTGCAACAAATACTCTGCCACTTTCCGTTTTAACATCGTCAAAGCAATGCGCCACGTTTCGGTGAGGGAAGAACGCCACGCTTACGTCATATCTGTCACATATTTCGCTGAGTGCATCACTTTCAATAAAGCTGCGCCAGGTTTTATAGTATTCCGATTCGGTTATATGCTTATTGCTGTTCTTCTTATAAGGATCGCTTGATGCTGTTCTCAGCCAGCTTCTCCATGTTGGAGCGATAAGTATCTGTCTTTTCTGCTCATAAGGCTCAAGCAGATAATCAAATCTTGAAAACCCGGTATAAACAACATAGCCTTCGGGATAGCCGAAGTTTTCTTTTACAAATTCATATTCAGGCTTTGCACCGCAGATGAAAAGACGCATCTTTGTGTTGGGATAAATAAACACATCAGCCATATCCTTTGTAATTCCGTGCTGAAGGAATACTCTTTTATTCTTCAGTATTCCGTAAACCTCAAGGAGATAGCAGACCGCCGCATTTGGCTTTCCTCCCTTCTGGGAGCTGATATTAACGGAAGCCGTCAGATAATAAACCCAATGCTTAAATGTCCCATATTCAACAGTTTCACCTAAATCTTTAACCTTTTCATAATCGGGAGACTTACTGCTTATTGCATAGACAACATCCTGCTCCCTGTGATTTTCGACCACGTGTTTATAAAACCAATAGCCGTTATCTCGTGCCTCGTTTTTATATTCGCAGACCAGCCACATATTTTTTCTTTTTCTCTTATAAATCATAGCTATGGGATAAGCGGTTACAAACAGAATTATATGAAACAAATCTTTGAAACTGACAGCTTTAAGCTTTTTAAAAAATGTTTTCATATTTATCCCACCTTTTTGTAAGTGATGATTTTACTTTACTGCTTTGCCTGAGGCTGAATAATATATTCCGTATTCTTTATTACCAGGTCATTTACCTGCTGCTGTACCTTCTTCTTCTCCTGCTCGGCTTGTTTTATCTGAGCATCATCAGTCATCTCTCTGTAAATCTTTGTAACGTCAAGAACGTCACCCTGAGCAATGATCCTTCCCTTTTCGAGAAGTATTGCTTTATTGCAGAGCCTTTCAACCTGTGCAACGGAATGAGAAACGAAAAGAACCGTCACACCCTCGTCAAACATCTTCATTATCTTTGCTTCGCTCTTTTTTCTGAACTTAGCATCACCGACAGAAAGTACCTCATCAAGAATGAGAATGTCGGGGCAGACAATGGTTGCAATAGCGAAGCCGAGTCGGGAACGCATACCTGATGAATAGTTTTTCATCGGCACATCGATAAACTCGCCAAGCTCCGAAAATTCAACTATCTCGTCATATTTCTCCTTGAGGAAAGCCTTTGAATAACCGAGAACAGAGCCGTAAAGGAAGATGTTTTCTCTGCCGGTATATTCCATATTGAAACCTGCACCAAGTTCAATGAGGGGAGCAATCTTACCCCTGCGTATAACCTCACCCTCCGTAGGCTTATAAACCCCGGCAACCACCTTCATAAGAGTACTCTTACCGGCGCCGTTAAGTCCGAGCACACCGAGACGGTCTCCCTTTTCAAGAGAAAAAGAAATGTCCTTCAGTGCCCAGAATTCATTATATTTAAGCTCTCTTTTCAGCAGCTTTATTACGTATACCTTGAGACTGTCTACCTTCTCCTTGCTGAGATTGAATTTTATGCTGACATTCTTGAGTTCAAGTGCTTTCTTAGCCATTTATTCCGATATCCTTTCAAAAATTAGTCAGAATATTCCATCTTCATAATATTATATCATATTAGTTTTTTTATTTCAACAAAATAAAGATAAAAACAAAACATAAAGATAAAAGGTGGCTGTCAGTCAGCCACCTCAAAATCATCTTTTCAAACGGAAATTAATCCTCGTCATCTTCGCAATCGCATTCTTCGATCTCAAACTCAAGTGTTTCGCCGCAAGCAGGGCAATCTACCTGGCCGTCATCATCAATGCAATCGATATCGATGCAGATTTCTTCACCGCAAGCGGGGCATGTAACTTCGATGCATTCGCAGTCATCGTCATCACAGCAGCAGTCGCAATCGTCATCGTCACAGCAATCGCAGTCACAGTCATAAACGATTTCTTCCACTTCGCCCAAAGCCTCGTCAACTTCTTCGATGTATTCCTCTAATTCGTCTACATCATCATCTAAATCTTCGAGTTCTTCTTCAATGTCGCTGATTTCACTTGCTATTTCATCAAGAGTATCAATAACTGCGGCAAAGAGCTTTGTTGTGTTGTCATCTTCATCAAGATTCAAGCCGTCCATAAGACCTCTTAAATATGCAACCTGTTCTGAAACTGACATTTCATTCACCCTTTCTTATATTTTTATCAAAACCTGACAGAATTATGCTCTGCCAAGGTATTCGCCTGTTCTTGTATCGATCTGGATCATTTCACCCTCGTCGATGAAGAGAGGAACCTTAACCTCTGCACCTGTTTCAAGTGTAGCCGGCTTTGTAACATTTGTTGCTGTATCGCCCTTTACGCCCGGATCTGACTTTGTTACCTGAAGAACAACAAAGTTGGGGGGTTCAACACCGAAAACCTTGCCCTTGTAAGAAAGAATCTTACAAACCATATTTTCCTTAACAAACTTGAAGTTATCGGGAAGATCTGACTCGTTAATGGGAACAAGCTCGTATGTTTCCTGATCCATAAAGTAGTAAAGTCCGCCATCCTCGTATGAATATTCCATATCCTTTCTTTCAATGAAAGCGGTGGGGAATTTTGCTGAGGGGTTATAGCTCTTTTCTGTAACAGCGCCTGTAATAACGTTCTTTGTCTTTGTTCTTACGAAGGCTGCGCCCTTACCCGGCTTAACATGCTGGAATTCAACAACCTGAAGAACGTTGCCGTCTTCTTCAAAAGTTACGCCATTTCTGAAATCGCCTGCACTAATCATAATTTATCCTCCAAAATTTATAAATAAATCTTCGGTGATATTTTATACTATTATTGAAAAGATTTCAAGTCTTTTTAAAAAACTAAAAGTTCTTTTTGATGTTTTTTTCGATATTTTGCGTTTTTTTGCAGTGATACGCTTTTCTTTTTAATACTGTTGTGCTATAATTTCCCTCATATCGGACAAAATCTGAAAATAAAGGAGAACTGCAATGAAAAAATTATTGACGGTTTTTCTGTGTTTTATTATGGCTTTTACCCTTTCAGCCTGTGCGGGAACTCCTGCCCCTGAAGAAACAACAACACAGATAACCACAACAACAACTGTTCCAAATACAGTCAGGATCACCTTCCCCGAGGGCTTCACCATTACACAGATAGCTCAGCTTCTCGAGCGAAACAGGGTATGCTCCTCTGCGGACTTTGTCAAGGCTGTGAATAATGCAGATATAACGCAATACGATTTCCTCAAGGGAATAGATAATCATAAGGAAAGAGCCTTTTTGCTAGAAGGCTATATTTTTCCCGACACCTATGAATTTTATTTGGGTGAAAGTGCCGAAAAAGCACTCTCCCGTTTCCTTGAAAACACCGAACGTAAGCTGACCGAGGATATGTTTACTCAAGCGGAAAATCTCGGCTATACAATGGACGAAATATTGACAATAGCTTCACTGATACAAAAGGAAGCAGATATTGAAAAAGAAATGGGCAAGGTTTCCTCCGTGTTCCATAACAGGCTCAACGCCTCATATAACCGGCTTGAAAGCGATGTGACAATCCACTATATAGAGAAATATGTCAAGCCCTTTATTGAAGGCGATAAAAACAGATACAACGAGCTTTACAATACCTATAAATGCTACGGACTGCCTGCAGGTCCTATATGCAATCCCGGCATTGCATCAATCAAGGCAGCGCTCAATCCCGAGGAAACCGATTATATGTTCTTCTTTACAGACAAGGATATGAATTATTACTATTCAAAGACATATAAAGAGCATAAGGATAAGTGGAACAATCTGGATAACAAATAATTCCCTCAGAAGGAAGGCAAAATAAATGGGAACTCTTATAAATGTCGCCCTTGTTCTGGCAGGCGGCACAATCGGTCTTATATTCAAGAAAGCAATCAGCAAGGAAATTGAATATTCTATTCATAAGGCTACGGGCGTTGCAGTGCTTGTAATCGGAATATGCGGCATACTCTCAAATATGCTCACAAGCGATTCTTCAGGTAAAATTTCAAGCAACGGTGAGCTTATTCTTGTTATCAGTCTTACCGTAGGCACCTTTATCGGTGAGATTTTAAAGCTTGACGACAGACTTAACAGAGGCTGCAAAAAAATTGAGGATAAGTTTAAAATGTCAGGCTTTGCCAAGGGCTTCATCACCACAACTATGATATACTGTGTGGGTGCTATGGCAATAGTCGGCTCCATAAACGACGGACTTCTCGGTGACAGCACAACACTTATAACAAAGGGCATACTTGACGGCATCACCTCAATCGTTCTTGCCGCATCTCTGGGCTACGGTGTTCTGTTTTCTTCTATCCCCATTCTCATCTATCAGGGCAGCATAACACTTCTTGCAGGTACTCTTGAGTCCGTTCTTACGGGAGCCCTTCTGAATAACATCTGTATGGTCGGATATGCTCTTGTTATGTGCATCGGTATTAACTTCCTTTATAACTCAGACAAGCAGATAAAGACGGTGAATATGCTCCCCTCACTCCTTGTTCCCGTGGTATATGAGCTGATACTCAGATTGATTGAATACATAAAATAAAAAATGATACAAGGTCGGTTATGCCGACCTTGTATCATTTTTATATACTGAAATCAGTTCTTTTCTTTAACAAGCTTATCTTCAATCTTTGCGAAAACCTTATCTCTGAGAACCTTTTCATAAAGAGCCTTTGCGATAAATACGCCTGCAATTGCATAAAGAATACCAACGAGCGAGCCGCCGATAACGTCTGTACAATAGTGAACATGAACGTATACTCTTGAGAAAGCCATAAGCGCCGCATAGATAACAGCGGGTGTGCCGATCTTTTTGTTGTACCAGAAAACAGCCACACATGCAGCAAATGCCGATGATGAATGTCCCGATGGGAACGACCAGCTTGAAGGCTTGTGAACGATTTCCGGGAAATTGAAGGCTCCACCCCAGGCATACTGTGTCCAGTCGAAATTAAAGGGTCTGACACGGGCGATAAGCTCCTTCAGAATAAGGTTGTTTACTACCTCCATAAACAGAAGGGAAACCAGAACCGCAACGCCTATCTGCTTGCACTTATCGTTCTTCTTGAAAATACCTACACCAAGGAAGATAAGTCCCATAAGAATAAAAATTATACCGTCATCGCCTGAAACCGTGATCACCTTGAAAATAACGTCAAGTACGGGATTCCAGAGGTTTTCTTCAATCCACTGAAAAACATTCCAGTCAAAATGATAAATTGCTTCTAACATTACGAATAACTCCTTTCATATATTTTTATGAATTATATCACAACAGCTATACCAAATTCAATATAAAAATTAAAAAGAGTTGACGAAATGTGTCGTCGATACTATAATAATCCTATAATACTACCGGGAGATGAAACTTATGTCTCAGCAGAATATCACCTTCGTTGACAGAATAAAGAAGCTCATCGGCGTTGAGCCGGGAACACAGCTAAGGCCAATGGCGGCATATAACTCGGCAATTTTCTTTTCAGGAGGCGGTCCTTACGTTATGGGCTGCTATCTGTTACCCTTCCTTACAAAGGTCGAGGGTCTTTCAACAGAGCAATACGGAACCGTTGCTCTGTTTTCCTGCATATGTGACGCCGTAACCGATCCTCTTATGGGTATCATAACAGACAGAACAAAACACAAGGACGGAAGACACCGTCCTTATCTCAAATGGGGTATTATACCTGCAATAATTGCCTTCTTCCTTATGTGGAACTCCTTCGGCATATCAGCAAAATGTCAGGGTGGCGACACAACTCCCGTTATGATTTATTACATCCTCGCCTATATGCTTTACAAAACCGTCAGCACCTTCATTGTTGTTCCTCACACGGCTATGCTTCCGGGAATTGCTCCGGGCTATAACCTGAGAACTCAGTTCAATGCCGTGCGCACCGTGTTTGATGCACTTGCAAGCTATTCCTCCTTTGCAATAGCTGCTGTTGCTCTCGGCGGTATCAACGGTATCCTTGTCACCCCAACCTTTTCCCCCGAGCACAGAGGCAGATTCACTCTTATGGCGTGTATACTCTGTCTGTGGACAAGTCTCCCGCTTCTGTTTACCTATAAAGGTACAAAGGAGCCGAGCTCTCTCAATCAGGTCAACGAAAAGCTCGACCTTAATGAGTTCTTCGGTCAGTATAAAAAGGTTATTAAAAACCGTGCCTTCAGACAGTATTTCCTTTTCGGATTTATTATGCTTTTCGGCTCATCCTTTGTTTCGCAAACCTTCTATTATTATCTGGAAACCGTTCTTCATCAGGAAAACGATTACACAATGCTCACCATATTTACGGCAATAGGCGAAATTCTTGCCTTTGTTCCCGCATATTTCCTCTCAATCAAAAAGAGCAAGCAGCTTCCCGCAAAGGTGTTTATGCCCCTTGCTATTTCAGCTCTCACTCTTGCGTGGCTGACAAGGAACTCCGGAAGTCCCTATGTTATTTTCCTTGTTGAATTTATGTACGGTCTCGGTCTTGCAGGTATGGCAGGCGTTCAGAACAATATTTTCCCCGACGTTACCGACGTTGATGAAATGATAACGGGTGAAAGACGAGAAGGCGTTATCTCCACCTTCTCAACCTTTGTTAAAAAGTTTGTCAGCGGTTTTGCCGCCTTCGGCATCGGAAAGCTTCTGGGCTGGTTCGGATATAACACTCAGCTTACGGGAGCAGAGCAGTCAGACAGAGCCGTTTTCGGTGTTACGGTATGCTTTACCGTTATACCTATGTGTTTCCTTCTCTGTTCGCTTATTTCCATTCTCCGTTACAGACTTACCAGAGAAAAGCTAGACTTTATAAGGGGAAAGATACAGGAAAAAAAGGAAAACGGATTTGCTGTTCTTACTGACGAGGAAACAAAGGAGCTTGAAAAAATTGCAGGTCTTAAAATCAGTGAAATGTGGATAGGCCAAAAGGAAAATGTGACAAACTGTGAATAAATTAATTTATATTAATTAAAATAATATAAATGCTTTGACAAAGTATTGAATACTTGATATTATTTATATAATTGAAATAAACGGCTTGGCGGTATTTCGTAAAAGCCGGTTATTTTGAAATAATTTTATAAAGGAGAGTGATAGAATGGCAGACCTGACGAAACGAGTTTTACTGATAATAAATCCCTGCGCAGGTAAATCAAGCAAAAGAGCCGGCGCTTACGATATAATAAGCTGTTTCCCGTCTGATTATGAAATCACAACAGAGTTCACAAAATGCGTAGGCGATGCAACACGCATCGTCAAGGAAAAGGCACCGTATCACGATATTGTGGTGTGCTGCGGGGGTGACGGAACCCTCAACGAAACCATAAACGGCATTATGGATATGCCGAAAAGAGTACCTATCGGATATATCCCCATGGGCACAACAAACGACCTTGCCGATACCCTTGGCTTATCCTCGGATTACAGAGAAGCTGTCAAGACTATCGTTGACGGCCATATGAATTGGTACGACGTCGGTCTTTTCAACAACCGATATTTTACATACACCGCCTCATTCGGTGCTTTCACAAGGTCTTCATACAACACAAGCCAGAAGATGAAAAACCTTTTCGGTTATCCCGCATACTTCCTCAACGGTCTTTTCACAGAGGTTAAAAATGTTAAAAACTTCAAGGCAAAAGTTGAGTGCGACCAGGGTGTATTTGAGGGTGAATTCTGCTTCGGCTCGGTTACAGACTCAGCCTCAATCGGCGGAATTTTCAAAATTGAAGAAAGCGAAGTCAAGCTTGACGACGGTAAATTCGAGCTGTTTCTCGTCCGCAAAATCAATAATTTCGTTCAGATTCCCCTTCTTGTTGACCAAATGAGAAGAAAGAAATATGACGGCAAAAACATTCTGCTTTTCCACACAAGTAAGGTTAAAATCACCTTTGAAGAAGAGGTCGACTGGACAGTTGACGGTGAATACGGCGGCGCCCACAAGGATGTTATCACACACAATCTTGAAAAGGCAATACGTATTTTCTCACCTCCCGGAAAGTTCTTCCGTGCCGACACCCCCACAGACATAGATATAGAAATCAAGCCTGAGGTGAAGGAACCCAGAGAAAAGAAAGAAAAGAAGGAAAGGAAAGAAAGACCTTCAAGAAAAGAACGCCGTGAAAACAAGGACTCCGCAGAAGAAACAGTTATCGCAGAGCAGGAAGATGTGCAGGAAATCATCGCTGAAGATACTGTTGAAGCTGTTGCATCTGAGACAAAATCATAACAATTCAAACGGAACAGGCAACTGTTCCGTTTATTTGAAAGGAGAACAAAATGCTTCTGTTAGCAATAATATATCTTGGCTACATATGTCTTGGTTTACCCGATTCTCTTTTCGGTCCTGCCTGGCCCGTCATACATACTGACTTCGGTATTCCCGTTTCTTATGCAGGCTTCATAACCGTGGCAGTTTACGGAACGACTATTCTCTCGAGCCTGATGACAGACAGAATTACCCGCAAGCTCGGAACGGGTCTTGTGACAGCAATCAGCGTCGGACTGACCGCCCTTGCCTTGCTGGGCTTTTCATTTGCAAACAGCTTCCCCCTGCTTTTATTCTTTGCGATCCCTATGGGCTTGGGTGCAGGCGGTGTTGATGCATCCCTTAACAACTATATGGCAATTCATTATTCCTCAAAATTTATGAGCTGGCTTCATTGCTTCTGGGGAATAGGTGCTATAATAAGTCCGTATATTATGAGCTTCCGGTTGAAGAACGACCTTCAATGGCAGAAGGGTTATCTGACCGTCGGTCTCCTTCAGAGTGTGCTGACCGTAGTTCTTTTTATGAGCCTGCCCTTGTGGAAGAAAAATCATAAAACGGCAGAGCCTGAAGAAACTCAGTCACCGCCTCTCACCTATCCGCAGATTTTCAGGCTCAAAGGTATTTTTTCGATGCTTCTGAGCTTTACGGCATACTGTGCTATTGAAGGTCTCGCATTTTCCTGGACAAGCAGCTATCTTGTTTCGGGCAGAGGTATGAGCGCAGAGGATGGGGCAAAATATGCAGCTCTGTTTTATTTCGGTATGACCATAGGCAGACTAATAACGGGCTTCTTTGCCGATAAGCTTGGCGATAAAAATATGACTCGACTCGGCTGTTTACTGAGTTTTGCAGGCATAGTGCTGATACTTCTTCCCCTGTCTGCCGACCTTCCCGCCTTAATCGGTCTGTTTGTTTTCGGCTTCGGCTGCGGCCCGATTTTCCCGGCACTTATGCACTCCACCCCGACGGTTTACGGTGCTGATAAATCTCAGTCCGTTGTTGGATTACAGGTGGCATTCGGATATATGGGTTCAACACTTATGCCACCCGTTTTCGGCATAGCAGCAAGGCACATCGGCACCGGACTTTTCCCGTATTTCATTTTATTCTTTATACTGATGACATTTGTTCTTACGGAAAACCTGAACATAAAAACAAAAAGAGTATAAAATATCAAATCCCGACCTACGATGTAAGTCGGGATTTTTTATAAGCTTATAATTAATCAGAATCAGCCGCTGCAGGAATAACCGCCGTCAACAACAACAGAGGTTCCGTTCACGTAATTTGAATACTCGCTTGCGAGGAATAATGTAGGTCCTACTATATCTTCAGGCTTGGCCAGACGGTGCATGGGATTACGAAGATTCATATAACCCACCCACTTCTCATTGGCAAGATTTTCAGCAATAAGCGGAGTTTCAACAAAGCCCGGGCAAACGCAGTTTACGGTTATATTAAATCTTGCCCATTCGGCTGCAAGAGACTTTGTCATCTGCATAACGCCGCCCTTACTTGCAGAATATGCAACCGCATTGGGAATACCCATAATTCCGCCCAAGGAAGCCATATTGATAATTTTACCGCCCTTTTTCTCGGGAATCATAAAGTAACCTGCAATAGCCTGTGAAAGGAAGAACTGACTTGTAAGATTGATATCCACAACCCTGCTCCAGTTTTCAAGGGTTTCCTTAACGCTGAAAACATTACAGCCGACACCTGCATTATTTATAAGAACATCAACGCTGTTTGTAGTTTCAGCTATAACCTTTATAAGGTTTTCCACGTCTTCCTTCTTTGTTATGTCTGATGTTACGGTATAGATATTGTTTTCCTTATATTCGTTTTTAAGCTCTGATGCTGACTTCTCAAGAGCCTCACCGTTATAGTCAACCATATATACATCTGCACCGTTCTGTAATAAGCCCTTTGTTATTTCAAGACCTATGCCTCCCGCTGCACCGGTAACAACAACGTTTTTTCCGCTGAGTCTGAATGTGTAATCCATAGTTTACCTCCGTAGCACATAATACTGTATCTGCTATTTTAGCACATCCTCTTAAATTTCTCAAGAACTATAAACAAAAAACAGATATATTAAAAAATACAATTTGCAAAAAGATACATACTGAAAATATCTTTATTCAAAATGACAATGCATGTCTGTTTCCTTCATCAAATTGTCGAAGTTCTTAATTGCAGGCGGCATTTTCTTCGCTATTGCGTTTTTCCTTAAGAATTCTGTTGAGCTTTTCTGTATTCCTCTTGATTACGCAATAAATTATCGCCCATATCGCCAGATAACCGACAATAAAAATAACGGAAAAAACCAGAATCGGAGTCAGTCCTATTTCCAGCCAATCGTTGAGCAGATAAGTACACAGATAGCTGATGTATAAAACACTCCCGTGAATCAAAATTGCTGTCATCAGGGGCAATCGTTCAATCTGATATATAACATTCATACCGCCGACAATAAACGCAAGTGCGGACAATGAAAGTATACCGATACAGACCTGATTTACAGTCAGGGTTTCTATAACACCCCGATGATTTAAAATAAGATAAAGTATCACCAGGACAAGAGGTCCGAAACCGCAGGCAATCAAACCACGGCGGATAAATTCCAAAACATTCTTTTTCATTTTTCTTTATACCTCCTTTTAATTTCCGCAAAACACCGTCTGGAAACATATTCCCTATAACCGCACCCGAATACAGCATCCACACCGCCGCTGAACGCCGCATCAAATTGCAGAATGCGATGTTCATTGGCAAGGGTAGATTTGTTGATACGGATGAAACAAGAGGGCAGAACGTCCTCTAAATCACGAAGCCTTTTCTGAATGCGGTAGCGATTACCATCCTTATCAATAGCAATCACTTTCCTGTCAACAACAGTAATATACTCTATTTCCCGAAATGCCAACTTCCGCATTTCATCGTCATTGTACCCGAAGATACTGTCCTCCCCCGAAAAACTGCAGACAATATTCTCTATCTGCTGTGTTAGAGAGGAAGGTGTGTGAACAACAGCTATTATTTCTTCTTCTGCATTTTTATCTATAATGAGTTTAAACTTCATTGTCTCGCCACCCTATTGTTTTTTCATTTTTCTGAGAAAGCAGAACACAGCCAGAGCTGTCACGAATACGCTGTACAGAATAATCGGCAGAATATGGGTGCCAACAACCTCATGGTTTCCTGTAAACAACGCTTTTTCTAATTCAACCGCATGAGCGAACGGTAACACATTGGCTGCTTTCTCAAAAAATCCTCCCACGAGTTTCAGATCGAACCAAACCCCTGAAAGCCACGCAGAAAGATTGGTAAGTAATGCCCCGCAAATACCGCCCACCTGCTTAACTCCTAAAGCACTACCGCATAAAAGACCTAAAGCAATATTAAAAACTGCCATAGGAATTATCCCTATTATAGCATAGATAATATTCACGCTGACAGTCAGTCCCAAAAGAATTGCGAACAGATAGCAGATAACTGTCTGTCCGATGGCGATGGGTAAAAGCGGGAGCATATATCCTATGATAAAATCAAACCCTTTAAGCGGTGTAGTGTACAATCTCTGTAAAAGAGCACTTTCACGGTCTTTGGCAATCAGTGTTGCGGAAAAAAGTGTCATAAAAGAAAGTCCAAACACGGTAATACCCGGTGTCAAGGTGTTGATTTCAAACAGACTCACGGGAACATTTGCCTGAATTGCACTCAGAAGCAACAGCAAAACCAAAGGAAATCCCAATCCGAATCCAAGGTTGATCGGATCACGCAAAATCTCCTTTGTACACCTTTTGGCAAAAGTCAACATTCTCATACTGATCCCTCCTTCACGATAGAAACAAAGGCTGATTCAAAATCCTCTGTTCCTGCCACTCCGATTAATTCTTCTGCTGTCCCCACCGCAAGAAGACAGCCGTTTTTCATAATGCCGATGCGATCGGAAAGCACCTCAGCCTCCTCCATATAGTGCGTTGTCATAACAATTGTCACTTCACCTTTCAAGGACCGGATTATATCCCAAAGCTCATGTCTTGCAACTACATCCAGACCGAGAGTAGGTTCATCAAGGAACAGAATTTTCGGTTCACTGATCAGTGCCATTGAAATACTGACACGACGTTGCCAACCGCCTGAAAGCTTTCCGGCTTTTCTGCGTAAAACCGTGTCAAGATTGAACTGCCCTGAAAGCTCTTTGATTTTTGCTTGTGTTTTTTCTTTAGAAAACCCATGAATACCGCATATCAGCTCCAGATTTTCCTTCACAGAAAGGTTCGGAGCTATTGCGGTTTCCTGCGGGGATACCCCAATCAACCGCTTCACCTGTTCTGATTGCCTTGTTACGCTATAGCCTCCCACGAATGCGTCACCGTCCGTAGGTTTAGCTATACAGGTTAATACTTTTATCGTGGTGGTTTTTCCTGCACCGTTGATGCCCAGCAGCGAAAACAGTTCACCCTGACGGATTTCTAAATTCAGTTTATCCACAGCGGTCAGATTTTTGTACTGCTTAACAAGCCCAACTGCTTTTATTTCCTGCATTTCATTATCCTCCTTTTCATTTACAGTATCATAATAGCAAATAAAAAAGAAGAAATGTTGTTTTTTGTCTGTTCGGTCATTTAAGATGCGTAATCGGTTATAACAATACCCGGTTTTAAATGCAAACTAAACATAACGAGGCTTTCAGCATATCAAAAAAGAGAGAAGTGTTTTCATACTTCTCTCTTGTCTTTTGATTTTATAACAGCTGAATATTATTCTTATAACATTCTTCCTTCATTTCCTCAGGCCATACAGATGCCTGAACCTCACCGATGTGAGCTTTTCTCAGGAAGAACATACTTATTCTTGACTGACCTATGCCGCCGCCGATTGTGTAGGGCAGCTCTCCGTTAAGAAGAGCCTTCTGGAAGGGAAGCTCTGCTCTTTCGGGACAGCCTCTGATTTCAAGCTGTCTTCTGAGTGCCTCCTCATCAACACGGATACCCATTGAAGAAAGCTCAAGAGCTATATCGAGAATGGGATAATATACAATAATGTCTCCGTTAAGCGTCCAGTCATCATAGTCAGGAGCTCTGCCGTCATGAATCTTACCCGACTTGAGCTCACCGCCTATCTGCATAATGAAAACTGCCTTATGCTCTCTTGCAATAAGGTTTTCTCTTTCCTTGCCCGTCTTATCAGGATACATATCCTCAAGCTCCTGAGTAGTCACAAAAAAGATATCCTCAGGGAGGAATTTATGCACAAAATCATATTCGTTTGCAATATAGTTTTCTGTATGCTTCAAAGCAGCGTAAACTGCTCTTACTGCCTTTTTGAGGGTTTCAACGTTTCTGTCCTCTTTGGCAATAATCTTTTCCCAATCCCATTGGTCAACGTATATCGAATGAATATTATCTGTTTCTTCATCACGTCTGATTGCATACATATCAGTATAGAGACCCTCATCAACACCGAAGCCGTAGTGCTTCAGAGCCGTTCTCTTCCACTTTGCAAGAGAATGAACAATCTCAACCACGTCGCCAGTTTCGAGAACATCGAAGGCAACAGGGCGCTCCACTCCGTTAAGTGTGTCGTTAAGTCCCATACCCGTCTTTACAAACAAGGGTGCGGAAACTCTGGTAAGATTAAGCTGAACGGACAGATCTCTTTCAAAAAAGTCCTTTACCTTTTTTATGGCAACCTCCGTATGACGGATATCAAGAAGAGGATCATAGTTTGCCGGTATCTGTAATTTCATAATAACACCTGATTTCAAGTAAAAATACAGCATACATTCTAACACATACATCAGAAATATGCAAGAAAAACGGGGATTTTATTTTATACGTTATACTTACTCGCCAGACCTCCCTCGGAGGTTTCTCTGTAAACAACCTTCAGGTCCTTTCCCGTTTCATACATTGTTTCAACTACCATATCAAAGCTGATTTTTCTTGAATCTGCAAGAAAATCGGCAAGATTGACTGCATTGAGCGCTCTCATGGCTGCAACAGCGTTTCGCTCAATGCAGGGAATCTGAACAAGGCCCTTTACCGGGTCACAGGTAAGTCCCAGATGATGCTCAATGGACATCTCGGCAGCATATTCAATCTGGTCAAGGTCAAGCTCATAAAGCTCACCGATTGCTGCAGCAGCCATTGCGCAGGCTGTGCCTATCTCAGCCTGACAGCCGCATTCTGCCCCGCTTATTGAAGCATTGGTTTTTATAAGATTTCCTACGATGCCTCCCGTTGCAAGAGCATGAAGTATCTGTTCGTCGGTGAAGTTTCTTTTTTTCTGTGCAAACATAAGCACAGCAGGTACAACACCGCAGGCTCCGCAGGTGGGTGCGGTAACAATGGTTCCGCCCGAGGCATTCTGCTCGCTTACTGCAAAGGCATAGGCGCACACAAGTCGGTTTGTCTTTGTCTCCTCCGTCTCATCAAGATGCTTCTGCCTGTAAAGGTATCTGGCTTTACGCTGAATATTCAGCCCACCGTGAAGGATTCCCTGAGCATTAAGGCCTTCCTTAACCGCCGCCTTCATGGTTTCCCATACCTCAGCAAGGTAATCCCATATTTCGGTACCCTCACACTCTTCAACGTATTGCCAGATGCATATTTCCTTTTCTCTGCAATAATCGGATATAGCCGTAAAGGAGTTCAGATTGTATATCTCCTCCTCAGGAGCAATCTTCTCCCCCTTCATCCTGACATCTCCGCCGCCGACGCTGTAAAAACGGGCAGTCCTGCTTTCACCCGAGCTATAATAGGCGAAGAAATCCATTGTATTCGGATGCTCCTCAATCTCCTCGTTCATTTCAAGAACTATATTGCAGCTTCTGCCCTCAAAGGCCTGCTCAAGCACCCAGTCGGTTCTGTGACCGACACCCGTCTTTGCAAGCGAACCGTAAAGCACAACCTTATATTTATCGGCATCAGGATACATATCAATAAATCTCCTTGCAGCCTTATCGGGTCCCATTGTATGGGAAGATGAGGGGCCCTTTCCTATTTTATATAACTGTCTGAGTGATAACATATCAGATATCCTCCTTGAACCGCATTCGGCATTACATTAATATATCCGGACTTATATCCCCGAACTATCTCATTATAATTATAGCAAATATTACCGTAAAATTCAACGGTGGAAGGAAATTATGCCGTTGCGCAAAACTTTTTTGAAAATAGCAAGTGAGCAAATCATATGAAAAAGTGAGAAAACAAGAGAAAACGAGAGATAGCGAAATGTAAATTAAAAAATTGGCAAAAAGGTGTTGACAAGCTTCGGTCTTTGTGATAATATATGCAAGCATTAAATTTATTTGGAGGTACAGTTATGTCAACTTTTATGGCAAAAGCAGGCGAAGTTGAACGCAAGTGGTACTTAATCGACGCTGAAGGCAAGACACTCGGTAGTGTTGCTGCTGAAGCTGCAGTACTTCTTCGTGGTAAGCACAAGCCCACTTTCACACCGCACGTTGACTGTGGCGACCACGTTGTTGTTATCAACGCATCAAAGGTTGTTCTCACAGGCAAGAAGCTCGATCAGAAAATGTATTATCATCACACAGGATACATCGGCAACCTCAAGGAAGTTAAGTACAGCAAGCTCATGGCTGAAAAGCCCGAGTTCGTTGTTACAAAGGCTATCAAGGGTATGCTCCCCGCTACAACTCTCGGCCGCAAGGCTCTGACAAGACTCAGAGTTTACGCAGGTGCAGAGCACAAGCAGGAAGCTCAGAAGCCGGAAATCCGTGAATTCTAAGAAAGGAGATTAAAATAATGTACGAAACAAATCCGTTTTTCTACGGCACAGGCCGCAGAAAGAAGTCAGTAGCTCGTGTACGTGTATATGCAGGTACAGGTAAGATCACAATCAATGACAGAGACATCGATGATTATTTTGGTCTCGAAACATTAAAGCTCATCGTTCGTCAGCCTCTCGCTTTAACAGGCACATCAGAGAAGTTTGACATCGTTTGCCGTGTAAACGGCGGTGGCGTTACAGGTCAGGCCGGCGCTATCCGTCACGGTTTATCAAGAGCTTTACTTCAGTATGACGAAGAACTTCGTCCTGCTCTCAAGAAGGCAGGCTTCCTCACTCGTGACCCGAGAATGAAGGAAAGAAAGAAGTACGGTCTCAAGGGCGCTCGTCGTGCACCGCAGTTCTCAAAGAGATAAGTTATCATACTTATTATACAACCTCTGCTCTCGCAGGGGTTGTTTTTTATTTTGCGGGACGTCGAGGACGCCGTCCCCTACGGTGAACCTCTGCTCTTGCAGGGGTTGTTTTTTTTGCGGGACGTCGAGGTTACGGCTTCGCCATTACCCCTTTGTCGCATTTGCGACATTTCCCCTATCAGGGGAATCTCACCGTCCCCTACGGTGAACATCTCCTTTTTACGCAAAAATACCGATATGCGGGTGCATATCGGTATTTTGTCATATTTAAGCTCTATGCTTATTTATACTCTATTTCATATATTTCTGTTGCTGAACCTTCAAGCTCTGCCTTAACGGTAATGGGATTAATCTTTGCAACAGCTGTTCCGTTTACGGGAAGGTATGTCTGAAGATATACAAGTCTGCCCTGACTGTCAAGTCTTGCTTCAATTGTTGCACCGGAATAATTCATTTCTGCACTTGTTATTTCAACATCACCAAGATAAAGAGCTGCAGGATTTAAAATTTCTACTGCATTCATATGATGTTCAGGCAATGTAAGGTTTTCACCGTCATAAGTTGAAATATCTTCCTTGAGCTTGATTGTGATAACTGTTTCGTCACCGTCAGCTTCCTTGGTTGCACTTACAACGTCTTCGTCACGGATATCTGTTATCTGATATCCCGGAGGAAGTATTCCCAAAACGCTTCTTCCGTCTTCGTCATAACCCTCTGAGATAACATACTGTCTTTCGGTTTTGCCTATTAAGTTATCAATAAGTGAATTAATAACACCGTTCAGAGCTGAAGCGGATGAATCAACCAGCTCACAGTCAATATCATTTGTATAATCTATAACCATATCGCCGTCATAGTCAAACTTGAGCGCATTGATTAAATTATTGTATTCAGCCACAACGCCTGTTGCTTCAACGTAATCGATCAATACATCATAATTCGTTCTGAAAGATATTGTAACTGCTGCACGAACACCACCGATATCAACGATAAGATCCATATCAACAGGTGTGCTTGCGCTTACTGATTCTATTCTGCCTTTTTGATCAAGCCAGATAGTAAACTCTGTGCCGTAGTAAATAACTGTGCCTTCTTTTACCATACCGTTGCCGAAATCTGCAAGTTCAATATTCTTTACAAGATACTGAAGCTCGGGAACAGATGTTGTTGTTCCGTCAAAGGTACAGGTCTCGCCTGAAATAGTGATTGAGGCATATTCGCCGGTCTTAACCATTTCTGCAAAGGCAACAATGTCTTCAGCAATTTCTATCTGCTCACCCACTGTGGGAATAAGGTCAGTAAGCTTAACACCGTTCTCATCGATACCGTTTTCCATAACGTAAAAATCGCTCTTTTCGGTATCTTCAAAAAATGATTCACTAAGTTCCTGCACTATGCCATACATAGAATCAGGAGCTTCTATGTCGTAAACGAATGTCCCCTGATCCACTACAACAGACATAGGACTCTTGTCACCGGCGAGCATATTTACATTTGTGTTGTAAAATTCAAGAACTTCGCCGATGTCATTGATGTAGGGGTACTCATAATCATCATCAAAATCATCGTCCGTGCCGTCATCGCATAAAGGACAATCCAAGCCGAAATATGCAAAGATCTTTTCAACAAATCTGTGAATCAGATCCATCAGTGTGTCGATTATGCTGAACCCGCCTAAGCGTGTATCAACAGAATCGGAAACGGATGCATACGAAACCTGAGCTGCACTGTCTTCAGGTACGATTGTTGCGGCACTTGCTGTTGCCGCCATTGAGAATGTGAGGGTGATTGCCAGGATGAGTGCTAATAGTTTTTTCATTTGTTTTTCCTCCTAAGAAAAGTTTATAAAAAAGATATTACAGAAAACATACAGAATATCTTACTTCCGTTATCTTTTCAACGTAACAAAATAGTCAGACCTGTCTGAATATTAATGATAGTTTAACATTATGAACGCAAAATGTCAAGATTTGATTGTTTCGTATGACTTCCCGTGTGTTTTCGTTGTGAATATATAATAATATATCAATTGAGAAAAATAAATAACACTAAATGCAAAAACAATCGCTCTTTTTTGCATTTAGTGCAAATTTTCCGAAAAGCTTTTGCAGAGCTTCTCTGCTCCGTCCCCTACGGTGAACCTTTGCTCTTGCAGGGGTTGCTTTTTACCCAAACAAGCCGCAAGTCCAACAATAGTGCATTGTGAATTACGCATTGAAAAATACAGTTTTTTATGCTACAATACCCGTTGAACCAAATCCCGGGCATACTATATATATAAAGGACTGACAGATTATGAGAATGCGACATAAGAAAAACCTTGATGACAGACTCGCAAAATGCGATGGCATACTTTTTAAAATAATGTGTGAGGACAGAAACTTCTCCACCACAATAAATGAAAAAGAATACTTCGACTTTGAGAAAATCTTCGGAAACAGCAATGAGGTACATATGGAAATCGGCTGCGGCAAAGGCCAGTTCATAGCCGAAATTGCGGAACGCAACCCCGATATCAACTATATCGCAGTTGAAAAAACGGCTGATGTTATTGTTCTTGCCTGCGAAAAGGTGCTTGAAAAAGGGCTGAAAAACGTCTTTTTTGTCAAGGGCAGCGCCGAATATCTTCCCAAGTACATACCTGAAGGCAGTATAGGCAGAATTTATCTGAACTTCTCCTGCCCCTTCCCCAAGGCAAAATATGCCAAGCACAGGCTCACACACGCATACTTTCTTAATATATACCGTCCCCTGCTCGCAGAGGGTGCGGAAATTCATCAGAAAACAGACAATATGCATTTCTTTGAATTCTCCATTGAGCAGTTTTCACAGGAGGGCTGGCTGATTAAAAATGTTTCTCTGGACCTGCACAACAGCGATTTCGAGGGGAATATCGTAACGGAATACGAGCACCGGTTCTCATCAATGGGTCAGCCGATATATCGGTTGGAGGCAAGTATAACAAATCTCGCCTGACAGAGAGGTCGCCAAAACAACGCTGAAAGCGTTGGGTTAACTTCTGCTGTAATTTTGGTTTATCTCGGCACGACTCGTGCCGTTTGAGTACCTCTCAGTCACTTCGTGACAGCTCTCCTTTCAGGAGAGCCTATTCTGCCTCGCCTGAAAGGAGAGGTGGCAGCCGTATGGCTGACAGAGAGATCACCAAAACAACGCTGAAAGCGTTGGGATAGTTTCTGCTGTAATTTTGGTTTATCTCGGCACGACTCGTGCCGCTTGGGCACCTCTCAGTCACTTCGTGACAGCTCTCCTTTCAGGAGAGCCTTTGTTGCATACTTTTAATTCAAAGGATTTATTATATGGATGATTATAAAGATTATGAATACACGGCATACAACAAAAAGTTACTTGAAAACGCCAAAGAACTTAGAAAGCATATGACACTCCAAGAACGTCACCTTTGGTATGATTTTCTGAGAAAGTACCATATGAAGTTCTATAAGCAACGACCAATTGCCACATATATAGCCGATTTTTATTGTCCTGAGGCAAAATTGGTTATAGAAATAGATGGTTCACAGCATTACTCGGATGAAGGCCTTATAAATGACGAAAACCGCACATATGTGTTAAATATGTTTGATTTAGAAGTTATCCGTTTCTCAAATCACGATGTAAACACAAATTTTGAGGGTGTTTGCATTGCAATTAATGAGAAAATAAAGGAAAGAATAGAAATTTTAGAACAGAGAAAAGATGAAGGAAAATAAAAGCCTCGCCTGAAAGGAGAGGTGGCAGCCGTATGGCTGACGGAGAGGTCGCCAAAACAACGCTGAAAGCGTTGGGTTAACTTCTGCTGTAATTTTGGTTTATCTCGGCACGACTCGTGCCGTTTGGGCACCTCTCAGTCACTTCGTGACAGCTCTCCTTTCAGGAGAGCCTATTCTGCCTCGCCTGAAAGGAGAGGTGGCAGCCGTATGGCTGACGGAGAGGTCACCAAAACAACGCTGAAAGCGTTGGGATAGTTTCTGCTGTAATTTTGATTTATCTCGGCACGACTCGTGCCGTTTGAGTACCTCTCAGTCACTTCGTGACAGCTCTCCTTTCAGGAGAGCATATTCTGCCTCTCCTGAAAGGGAATTCCCCCTGTCAGGGGGAGTGTCACGAATGTGACGAGGGGGTTCCCGTTTCCGGAGGAAAAGGTGGATGCGACCAACGGGAGCAGACGGAGAGGTCACCAAAACAACGCTGAAGGCGTTGGGATAGTTTCTGCTGTAATTTTGATTTATCTCGGCACGACTCGTGCCGTTTGGGCACCTCTCAGTCACTTCGTGACAGCTCTCCTTTCAGGAGAGCCTATTCTGCCTCGCCTGAAAGGAGAGGTGGCACAGCATAAGCTGTGACGGAGAGGTATCTCTTTTTCACACTTCCGACATATTTTTTCAACATATTAAAAATCTGCATTTTCGATTTCATGCGACAATTTTTTGCTTGCTTTTACAACATTTATTCCGATTTATGTTGCTTAAATTTTGAATTTCAGAAAAAATTAAAGAATTTTTCTAAAATAAATATAAAATATCAAGTTAAAATCCAAATATTAAAATCTGTAAATTTTGAACTTTTTTTAAATTACCCGTTGACAAGCGTTTAATCTTATGTTATTATATCGGTGAACAAAGGGAATTGTTTCCCCTGTTTAATACATGAAAGGAGAACATTACAATGGATATCATCGCACTCGTAAAGGATCTCGTTGACAAGATCATCAGAGCTCTCTGGGCAATGTTCACAAAGGAAGAAGCATAATTGACCTTTAGTTAATTATCGAACTTAATTTTAAGAAAGGAGAAACTACAATGGCAGATTTACTTAACCAGCTCAAGGAAGTTTTCCGCGCTATCTACAACATCATCATGGCTATGATCGATGACATCGCAGGCGTTGAAGCTGAATAATTGATTTTTAACTTTTGACACTCGAGTGTTAAAAACATAAAACCGACGGTTCGCCGTCGGTTTTTCTTTTTCAGTTTATTGACAATTATCTCCTGTTATGGTATTATCTTTATAGAAATATTATACATTTCAAATTGAAAGGAGAATAAATATGAATATTGATTTCGGCGTTTTCACAGAGGTTTTTAACGTGCTTAAAAAGATCATCTTCGCAACCATTTTAAAGGAATTAGGTCTTATTGATTGGATTAAGTAAGATTAAATTACTTCCGGTGCGGCAGGTATTTAAACCTGCCGCTTATTTTTTTATCATATTTTGTTAACAAAATATATACATGCCACAAATGCTTTAATTTACAACAAACAAATACTATCTGTGTATGAAAACTCAGGATTTTTGCAAAAAACTCTTTCCGAAAGACGCTTTTTTCATTTTTTCTGATTTAAAACAATAATATTATGAATTATTAAATTAATCGAATTTGTACTAAATTTTTGAACTTTTTTTAAATTAACCGTTGACAACTCGTGAAATCTGTGTTATTATACATACGAACAAAGGGAATATATCCCTTGGTCAAAAAATTGTTGAAAGGAGATACAAACAATGGATATTAAGGAAGCTGTTTACAACCTTCTTTACAAGGTTTTCAAGCAGATCTGGGACATGATCGCTGATATGTTCGCAGGCGAAGCTGAATAATTGAAACATTCAATTATTACTTACTTTTTAATTTTTGAAAGGAGAAAGTTACAATGGATATGAACGCAATTCTTGCTGCAGTTAAGGATCTTCTTAGAGCAGTTTGGGCTTACATCCAGGAAGCTCTTCTTGGCTAATTAAAATTTTGACATTCGAATGTTAGAATTGAAGCCGACGGTAATAACCGTCGGCTTTTTATTTTTGTGTTGAAAGATTAAGGAAACAGCTTGAGGTGGAAGGAGTTCTCACTCCCTCAATCAAAATCGCAATCCGATTTTGCCAGCTCCCCCTAAAGGGTGAGCCTATAAAAGCTGTCCCCTTTAGGGGAAAGTGGCAAATGCATAGCATTTGTCGAAAGGGGCTCAAGCCTCCCCTGAAAGGAGAGGTCAAAAAAGCCAACGCATCAAATGCGTTGGCTTTCATTTATTCGATTTCGTCATCAAGCTGTCTGTCAGCTGTAAGCTGATCCTCAGCTATACCCTCTGTACTTTCTTTCATAAAGAGGATTTTAACCGTCATCAGCATAAGCTTGATATCAACAAGGAAGGACTGAGTGGCTACATATGTCAGGTCCATCTGCACCTTGTCGTAAGGCGGAGTATTATATTTGCCGTAAACCTGAGCATAACCTGTGAGACCTGCCTTAACCTGAAGTCTGAGTGCAAATTCGGGCATATTTTCTTCATACTGTGCAGCAATTTCAGGTCTTTCGGGGCGTGGGCCTACGATTGACATTGAGCCGCTGAAAATATTGAACAGCTGGGGAATTTCGTCAATTCTCAGCTTTCTTATGAAGCTGCCCACGGGTGTTATTCTGTCATCATCCTCAGATGCAAGTCTCGCCACACCGTCTCCCTCAGCATCAACCTTCATTGAACGGAATTTCCAAATCATAAATCGTTTTCCGTTAAGAGTAAGTCTTTCCTGCTTATAAAGAACAGGGCCCTTATCATAGGCTTTTATTGCTATTGCAGTAACTATCATAATGGGGCTGAGAACTATAATTGCAATACCCGAAACCACAATGTCCATAGTTCTCTTTATTATAGTGTAAAAGAGCTTAGGATTTCTTCTTGTGCATCGGTACACGGGCACGTTCATCAGCTGGATAGTTTTACCGCCACGAATAATAGTATCCGATATCTTAGGCTTGATATATGCAACCTTATTGTGCTTCACACAGAATTTTACAATTTCATTTCTGTAATCTGAGGGAACACCGCAAAGGAACACAGCATCAACCTTGTGGAGCCTTTCGTATATTGTTTCAAGGTCGGTATTCCTTGAACGGAGCGTACCCACAACGTTAAAACGCTTGTCCATATGCTTTATGCCCTTGAGGGAATAATACGAGTCAACGTTGTCATAAACAAAAATAGTCTTTTTCGGGGGATGAATCTGAAAATGCGCCCAGTCGGTCAATATTGTCCAGAGTATTGCAAAGGAGAAAAAAACAGCAAACATCACAATAAACGGAATAACATTCACCAGATCATAGCTCATCAGCGAGAATATGACGTATGCAAGCACAAGTGACAAAGTGATGCATATACCCTGAGAATAAATCAGATCGGGAACGGTAGCCGTACCTATCTGCAAAGCACCGTAGGTCTGAGCAAGGAAGATATATACAGCGCCGAAAACAACTGCAATAAAATAGTTACCCATTTCAAAGAACGGCTTGGGGATATAAGGGTTATAATATCTTGTCCAGACATAATACATTCCGAAAGAAACAACAAGTACAAGCAAGCCCTTGAGGATATCGACCACAAGGCGCTCACGTATATATAGCTTTCTGTTCATCTTATTTTCCTCACAAATATATTAAAAAGGTAATACTCATTTTTATAAACGTATTTTACTATATTATCTGCAAAAAAGCAAGGGAAGAGCGATTTCCTGTAAATAATTTAACAAAAATAACTTAATTATGTATATTTGTTGAAACAAAAGGATAAAATGCTAATATAAATGCCTGATTAAAGCAGGCAACGGAAAAGGAGACTCAACTATGAAAAAGATTGCTATTATTACAGCTCTGGCTATTGCAATGGTGTTGGTACTTACAGCCTGCGGCGGTAACGGCGACACCACCACAACCACCAGCCCCACAACAACCACAACTCAGCCTTCCTCAACTATGGGACAGACCGACGAGGGCAACCTTGGCAGCACCAACGAAGAAGGCGGCACAGGTCTGCTTGAGGGCGGAGAAGAAATGCTTGACGATGCAAGTGAAGGCGCATCTGAGCTTGGTGAAGACATCAGCGATATCCTCAGCGGTGAATCCACAACAAGATAATCCGTCCTTAATAATCTGAACCCTAGGGTGCTCCCCTGCATTTGCAGGGGAATTTTATTTATTCAAGTTCTCTGAGCATTCTTTCTTTTATTTCTCTCACCTTTTCGAAATCCATATTCGGAATGTAACAGCTCTCCAGCTTATCGTGGAGAAGCTTTGCTTTTTTAAGGGAAGAAACAGCCTGAACGATTAATTCGTCCCTGATTTTTCGGTTAAATGTCAATCTTTGTCTGTATGGCTTTACGGCTTCACCGTCAATAAACCTTTTTGCGTGAATTGTCCTTGTTCCCGTCAGCTGACAGGAGCAATGCTTTCTCACAAAGGCAAGAGAACGCTCGGGGATAATTATATGCTCGGGACTTCCTTCGGGTCGCATCGGGCAAAAGGCGCTGATAACATCATATCCGTTCGCAAGAGCTTTTTCTTTCATTTTTTCAATAATGAGCTCACTTACCGCACCGATACTGTCATCAATCACAATAATTTCCTCAGCCAGAGCTTTTACGGTATCCCCGAAAAACATAACGCCCTTCGGGGTTACTGCGCTCAGAAACAGCTTTTGCTCCCTGCCTCTGTCTGAAGTCTTTTTCTTAAAAAGCCTCTTTCCGAGCCGGTCAGTATAAGCGTTAAGCTTCAGTATATCAACCACATCCCGTTGTATACGTCTCGAATCTGCAATCATTACCTCAGCAGCCTTCAGGAACCTGACACAAGAACGGTGCGCCTCTTTGTTTTCCTTCGCATATCCTATTATGGCTTCGCTGTTTTCTCTCAGCTTATCACTATTCCAGCCTTCACCGAGATTCACTATGTCTTCGGTCACACCGGGATAAACCGGCTCAATAACGTGGGGTGCAGTCCCGTCAGCTATGCAGATATTTCTACTGTTCAGAACGATTGCGTCAAGGCTTTCGGGATCGCTGCTGCAATGAACGAACTGCACGGTCTCTCCCCTGCTCAGCATTTCGTCAGCAATATTTTTCATCAGGGTACTTTTACCCGTACCGGGGCCGCCTTTAAGAATATAGCAGAAATTTTCGTTGCTTACACCATTGAAATACCCCACAAAGCCTGAAGGCGAATTTGTGCCTAAAAAATAATGAATATTGTCTTTTTTCATAAAATACCCACCTTTCATTTCATAATATGAGGTGGTTTTTCTTTTTGTGAATTGCAGTTTTTCTTTTTTAGTCGGGTCTTAGCAAATCTTCGGTTTATCTGTGCGGCTTCGCCGCACCCCGCCCACGATTGCGGGCGGGCTCCCTGCAAGCCCTCAACAAACCGCAAGGGCGACACTTCACAAGGAAGTGCCGCCCCAAAGCATTATTTCTTTTTAAATATCCAGAGCTTACTGAAAAAATAATTGAGCATAACCACAATCACGCTGAGTATTATTTTAGCTATAATATTTCCCGTGACTTCAAAACCGAAAAACATATAAGAAAATCTGCCTAAGCTCAGAGCATCAATAAGCAACCAGAGTCCCGCTTCCTCAACAAGAAAGCTGAGAACCCTTGCTGAAAAGAACTCAGCAATTTCTTTTGCCACTTTTTTTATTTCCCTGCTCCTTGAATTAAACACAAACAGCTTATTTGTCACATAGGCAAAAGAAACCGAAGCGAACCAGGCAACAATATTGTTGACAAGGTAAGCATTTTCTCCACGGAGTATAACGCTTTCCATAACCCAAAAGGTAACAAAGTTAACCAAAGTGGTCAGCGCACCGAAGAAAACATAGCTGATGAGCTCCTTATATTTCAAAAATAAGTTTTTAATCGTCTGCATCTTTGCTTTCAAAATACTCTCTTTCGATAAAAATAGGTCGGTTCTTTACCTGAACATACATTTTTGCAACATATTCGCCGATAATTCCCAGACAGAAAAGTATAAGACCTCCCAACAAAAGTATGAGAACAATTATTGTTGCGTAGCCGGGAACATCAATGCCGAAGAACAGCTTCTGAACAACCACCACAACCAGATACAACATAGACAGGAAGGAAAATCCGAAGCCTATTCCTATGGCAATCTTGAGTGGTGCCGTGGTAAATGCCACTATGCCGTCAAGAGCGTATTTTATGAGCTTTCCGGTATTCCACTTTGATTCTCCGTGTTCTCTTTCCGCCACTTCATAAGGAATATATTCCGTGTTGAATCCGACCCAACTGAAAATTCCCTTTGAAAATCGGTGATATTCGGTCATATTAAGAACAGCGTTGACCATTGTTCTTTTCATCAGTCTGAAATCGGAAGCGCCGTTAACAAATTCAACCTCAGCCATATTATCTATCAGCTTATAAAACAGCGTTTTGGCAAGGGATATGCCCTTGCCTTCCTTACGCTTCTCCTGATATGCGGCAACGCAATCCAGCTCAGGCTTTGATTCAAGGATTTCCATCATCCTGAGTACAACCTCAGGTCTCTGCTGCAAATCGGCATCAATGATGCAGACGTTGTCCCCTGCCGCACGTGTCATTCCTGCGTAAATTGCCGATTCCTTTCCGAAATTTCTGCTGAAGGAAATAACCTTGATATTCCCCGCTTTTGCAGCAGAAAGCTCCCTGAGCTCACTGAGAGTATTATCCCTGCTTCCGTCGTCAACAAAAACAAACTCATAGTCTTCTGTGTCAATTTTGCCGTCAAAGCAACCCTTGACACAACGGTAAAACTCCTTTACGTTTTCTTCCTCATTATAGCAAGGAATAACCAAAGACAGCTTCATACCGCACCTCCCGTTTTGCTTTTTTCATTTCTCATTTTTCGTTTTTATATCTTACTTCCCTTTGTACCCTTTGCTCCGCCTCCGAGCTTAACACCTTCAAGAACATTGGATTCAAATGTATAAGTAAGTGATTTTTCTTCTCTGTCTCTCTTGAGTGCAAGAGAAATCATATTATCAAGCAGCTTTGAATAAGGCACACCTATGGGTTCCCAGAGATAGAAGGAAAGCGAACCGGGAATGGTGTTGATTTCATTAAGCCAGATTTCGCCCGTGGCTGTGTTCATCATAAAGTCGATTCGTGAAACACCGTTACAGCCCAGAACCTTGAAGGCATCAACCGCATACCTCTGAATAGTCGCCTTCTGCTCGGCAGTTATTTCTGCAGGAATCTTTCTCTTGAGTGTAGCCATACCCTGACTTCCGCCGGGTGCCGACTTTACTCCTGCCTTAGCGCCCTTTGCACCCTTTGCCGAACCGTCACCGATATATTTATCCGCAAAGGAAAGTATACCTTCTGAATTTACCGGCTCCTCACATTCGGAAGCCTGAGCCTCCGTGTAGTCACCGAGAACAGCACAGTTGATTTCCTTGAGATTTGCAACTGCCTTTTCAACAAGCACCTTGTTTGCAAAAAGAAATGCATTTTCAAGGCTGTCATAAAGCTCCTCTGTATTGCTTGCCTTTGAAATGCCTATTGACGAACCTAAATCTATGGGCTTTACGATAACAGGATATTCAATATCTGCTTCGATATCCTTGACTACGCTTTCTGCATCCTCGTCATAAGCCTTTGATGTAAATACCTTGCAATCAAGAACGGGGATACCGTTATCCTTCAGCACAGTCTTCATAACATACTTATCCATACCCACGGCAGAGGAAAGCACGTCACAGCCCACATAGGGAGCATTGAGCATCTTTATGAAGCCCTGAAGTGTTCCGTCCTCCGAGTTTGTTCCGTGAACAATGGGAAAGAAAATATCAACTGTATCAACAACACCCTTTGAAAATGCCTTGAAGGGATACTTGATAATCTTAACCTTATCCTCATCATTGACGAAAATAACTCTCTGGCTCTTGCTCAGAAGTGCCTTGAGATTTGTGTAGCTTTCAATCTTGCCGATATCCTCGCCTACATACATATTATTATTCTTGGCAATATAAACAGGAATTACATCATATTTTTCTTTGCTAAGATAACCTATTGCCTGAATTGCCGAAATAACCGAAATTTCGTGCTCTGTGCTTTTTCCGCCGAACAGAACTGCAACCTTTATCTTCATCTGTGTCGTTCCTTTCCGTATCAGTAATTATCGGGCAAATCGTTTTCAAGAAGAATTATCTTCTCCTCGCCCTTTGCATTAAGTGCATAAACGTGTGTCAGCGCCTGCTGAATTGTGGATGCCACAAATATTTTATCTTCACCGTAGCCGGCTTCCTTGAGTCCTTCGAGCATAGGCGGAGCCTGTCTTTCACCCACAAGCACCACGTAATCGCAGACATCGGCCATATATTTACCGAACTGCTTGTTAAGCTCAAACTGTTTGTCACCAAGCTCAACCATACCCGGAGTTACAATAATTTTGTATCCCTCGAAAAGAGCAAGTGCTTCAAGAGCAGCCTTTGAGCCTGAGGGGTTTGAGTTATATGCATCATCGATAATGGTAACTCCGTTGGCGTGAGTGAGAGCGAGTCTGTGGGGTACGCCCTCCAGCTTTCTTACCTGACCTCTGAGCATTTTAAGCGGTACTCCGAAGGTATGAGCTATGGCGATTGCACCCACAATATTCAGAACATTGTGTCTGCCGATAAGTCTTGTTGAAAAGTCTTCGCTTTCACCGTCTTTTGTTGTAACGGTGAAGGTTGTTCCCTTGGAATTTACCGCAATATTGCTTGCATTATAATCACCGTCACCTTCAACAGTGTATGAAATATACGGTCTCTTGCAGCCGTAATCTTTTATGTTTTCGTCATTTCCGTTAAGGAAAAGGTAACCCTCATTTCCGAGACTGTCTGCAAGCTCGAACTTAGTCTTTTTTACGTTATCAAGTGAGCCGAATGACTCAAGATGCTGAGGGCCGACTGACGTGATTACACCGTGCTGAGGATGAACGATATCACAAAGCTCCTTTATGTCTCCCACCCATCTGGCGCCCATTTCACAGATGAAAATTTCGTCTGTTGCCTTGAGAGAGCCTCTTATGGTTTTCACTACGCCCATAGGGGTATTATAGCTTTCGGGAGTCATAAGAACGTTATATTTAGCCTGAAGAAGTGTGTGAAGATAATACTTCACACTGGTCTTACCGTAGCTGCCCGTGATACCGATTATTTTAAGATCGGGACAAGCGGCAAGTATACGCTTTGCATCCTTGATATAACCGTTATTGATGTGCTTTTCAAGGGGCTTGTTGATAAGGTTGGCAATAAGAACAAGTACAGGCGAAATTGCAAGATAAAATGCCTGAACTGCAGTTGCATACATCAACGAATCATCAAAAACCGAAATAAGACAAACGGGTAAAACCGATATGACGGAGCAGGTTGTCAGCATACGGTTTACTCTCGGCGTATACACAAGGGGCTTCTTTGCCTTCTTAGGAAATGATGAAACGGCAAGAATTGTAACAGGTATAAAACCGAGTCCGAATAAAAGCTGTGCTGCAAGGCTGAGAATTGCAAAGCAAACGGGAATTATTATCTTCCGATTCTTATTCTTTTTCAGCCAGTTTCTCTGAGTTACGGGCTTATATGAATTAAGCTGAAAGAAGTGCATATTATCAATAACAATAAACACCAGAGCCACAACAAAGGCTATGCACTGCAGTACAAATAAAATTGTATCTTTCATATGTGTTCTCCTTATAATTTCATAAATGAAGACATTACACGGTTAAAGGTATATTGCTGTTCAAGGAAGGAATAGTGTCCGCAGTTTTCAAGAACAACCAGACCTGCATCCTTCATAGTCTTTTCCATAAGCTCAGCATCACTTACAGGTGTTGCCGTATCGTTTCTGCCCCAGATAAGAAGTGTAGGAGCTTCAACAAGGGGGAAAAGATGTGTCAGGTCTTCATTGACCACCTTAACAAGACACTGTCTCATTATGGGCGAAGCCGCAAGGTAATCTGCAGAACCGTTCTTTTTTCTGAGATTTTCCATAGCTTCCGGGAAAAGCTTTGTAAACAGCTTTGACATAAGTATTTTCTTTGTCATCTTATATACTGCCTGCTTAACCTTCTGCTTGAAGGTCTTTTTAGGCTTAACTCCTGCTGAGTCAACAAGAATTATTCTCTGTATTTTAAAGGGAAGATTTTCTCTTGCATTGAGCTTTATGATAACTCTGCCGCCGAAAGAGTGACCTAAGAGTGTTACTTTATCACAATCAAAATCCTTGAGAAATTCCAAAACAAAGTCAACGTAATTATCAACATCCCAAGGCTCTTTCGGTTCATCGCTTTCGCCGAAGCCGGGCATATCCATAGCAAGCACCTTATACTTTGGACTGAGCAAATGAATAAGATTATCGAAAAGCTTTATATTTGAACCCCAGCCGTGAAGAAGAACAACAAGCTCCCCTTCACCCTCCAAGGCATAGTTTATATTAAGTCCCTGAACAGTTTTCTGCATAACAGCACACCTCTCAAGAGCAAATTTATCCATAATAATATCATTTTATCATTGATAAATCATTATATCACAAATAAAAATGTAATACCACAGTTTTTGGGAATTATTTGGGGAATTTTTATTAAACTTTAAATCGCACAGCAAACCCTTGCGTCAAGGAGGTCAATATGTTATAATTCATAAAAAGGAGGAATTTGTTATGAAACGAAAAACGAAAATAATTCTTTGCATTGCTCTGCCCGTAATCCTTTTATCTCTGCTTTTCACAGGACTTACGAAAACAATCGTATTCCCCGATAACAATGCCACGCTCACATTTATTTACGGGGACAAGAACATTGTTCATACCTTGAGCGATGCAGAAACAGAAAATATAAGAAAAATACTGTCAACAAAAAATCCGGACTACTTTTTGTTGCCGGCTTGCGGATTTGATAAAAACATTTCCATATCATTCGGAAATCAGACCTTCTCTTTCGCCTGCGACGGATGCAATATTGCAGAAATCTCACCTTTCACAAGGCATATTGATATTACAGAGGAAGAAACAGAATATATTCACTCCCTGTTTGAAAAATACGGTGGATTTTTTCCGTGCAACTGAATCTTAAAAAGCATAAAAACCGCCCGTTCAAAACGGGCGGTTCAATTTGTTTTATATTTGCATTAACTTAGTTTTCAGTTCAGGTAAATCACTTGAAATTATCTCCCAAACTAAAACGAGATTTACACCTTCGTAATCATGCACAATCTTATTTCTCATATATCAGCACTCCCGTTCTTTTGATTTCTTCTTCCACAAGAGAGCCTTTTTCAATGTGAGAAATATCAAACAAATCCACATCCATATTAATCGCTTGCTTCACGTCTTCCAAAAGGCCGATAAATTTCAGACCTTTCAGGTGGCTGTCAACCACAATGTCTATATCGCTATTAATATTGTTTGTCCCCTTTGCAACCGAGCCAAACAGCACAGCTTTGTTTATTCCGTGTTTTTGAAACACGGGGAATAATATGTCTGAAACAGTGTTTCTGTTAATTAAGGTCTCCATTATATCTCCTCCTTCATATTTTTATTGTATCCAAACTGTAATCAAAAGTCAACATTTCTCGGTAACAGCCGCACAACAAAAAACTTTTGATTTTTTTCAAAAAAAGTGTTGACAAACTGTTTTCGTTGTGATATTATATCCAAGCTGAATGACACAGCTGTGTGCAAAGCACGGTTTAGTCGGTGTTAATGACGGTGAGGGTCCACCCGTTCCCATCCCGAACACGGTAGTTAAGCTCATTCGTGCCGAAGATACTTGGCTGGAAGCGGCCCGGGAAAATAGGTCGATGCCGACACTCAGCGGAACCACCCAATAGGGTGGTTTTTGTTTTATACGAAATTATTCATACGCAGTTGTTTTCTGTTACAGAAACAACTGCGTTTTTTGCTTTTTACATAATATTTTCAGTTCAAAAGTAAATACTAAGAAAAACTTCTGATTCAGGCGGTGATAATATGCGAAAATGCGGAATACTGCTTTCAATAAGCTCTCTGCCATCCGATTACGGTATCGGCACTCTGGGAAAAAGTGCTTATGAATTTATTGATTTCCTGAAAAAAAGCGGACAGTATTATTGGCAGATACTCCCCCTCAATCCTGTTTCTTTCGGCAACAGTCCGTATCAGAGCTTTTCTGCCTTTGCTTTTAACCCTTATTATATCGACCTTGATATTCTTGTAGATGAGGATTTATTGAAAAAAGAAGAGATACTTCGGTTCGATTGGGGAGATGATCCGTGTCGTGTTGACTATTCTCTTATATACAAAAACCGTCCTGAAATTCTGAGAATCGCTGCAAGCCGCTTTGACACTCAAAACCGTCGATATCTGAATTTTTGTAAGGACAACAAATTCTGGCTTGATGATTATTCTTTATTTATGGCAGTTAAAGAAGAAAACGGTATGCGCCCTCTTTCTTCTCTGCCTGCAAATTTCATAAAAAAAGACAAGGATTTCTTGAACCGTATAAAGTCTGAGCTGAAAGGAAAAATTGAATATCACAGAATAGTTCAGTTTCTTTTTTACCGACAGTGGATAAATCTCAAGAAATATGCAAATTATAACGGTGTTCATATTATCGGAGATATGCCGATTTATGTTTCAGCCGATTCATCAGATATATGGTCGGAGCCTGAGCTTTTCACCGTTGACAGATATATGAAGCCGGTATATGTGGCAGGGTGTCCGCCCGATGCTTTTTCACGGCACGGCCAGCTATGGGGAAACCCCCTATATAATTGGACAAAGCACAAGGAAAGCAGATATGCCTGGTGGCTGAAAAGAATAAATCAGGCGCAGGAGCTTTTTGACGTGTTACGTATTGACCATTTCAGAGGATTTTATTCTTATTACCGTATAGAAGCGACGGAAAAAACTGCGGAAAACGGAAGCTGGGTAAACAATGACGGAGAAGCTCTGATAGAAGCAATAACGGAGCGCTTCCCCCGTCTGCAGATAATTGCCGAGGATCTGGGATTCATAACCGATGAAATCAGACGCCGTATGAGCGCTTCAGGCTTTCCCGGAATGAAAATTCTTCAGTTCGGCTTCGGTGGTGGTGACAGTGAGCATCTGCCTCACAATTTCACAAGAAACAGCGTGGTTTACACCGGCACCCACGATAACCCCACCACAACGGGCTGGCAGACAATTTCACCTGCAGAAAGCGTTGCATACGCAATGGATTATTTCAATGTAAATTTTTCCGGCAAGCTGACCTCCGCTTTTGTCCGTTCAGCCCTTGCCAGCGTATGCGATACAGCCATTATTCCTATGCAGGATTATCTCAGGCAGGATAACCGAAGCCGTATCAATACACCCTCAACAATAGGGGATAATTGGATTTACAGAATAAAACGTGAAAATCTGGGCGATAATCTAACAGAAAAGATTTTCAGATTGACTAAGCTCTATAACAGAATATAACCTGAAAGGAAGAACGTTATGAAAAAACTTTCATCAATCTTTTTGTGCGTTGTTATGATGCTTTCATTTTTCGGATGCGGAAAAGATAATACCGATAGCAGCACAAATTCTACAAGCCAGAACACAAACCAGAGCACGGAAACAGAAATTTATTTTCTGAATTTCAAGCCTGAGGTTTCTTCTGTTTATGAAGAAATCGCAGCGAAATACAAGGAAGAAACAGGTGTTACGGTCAAGGTTGTAACAGCAGCAAGTGACACTTATGAGCAAACTCTGACCTCAGAGGTTGCCAAAAAGGATGCCCCCACTATTTTTCAGATAAACGGACCTATCGGTTACAGAAAATGGGCAAACTACTGTCTGGATTTATCGGACACCAATCTTTATTCCTTCCTCTCTGACAAATCTCTTGCAATCACTCAGGGTAACGGCGTTTACGGTATACCCTACGTTGTTGAGGCTTACGGTATCATATATAACGATGATATTATGGACAGATACTTTGAGCTGGATGACAGACAGAAAAAGGTCAATTCCGTTGATGAAATCACGAATTTTGAAAACCTGAGAACGGTTGTTGAGGATATGACAAAGCATAAAAACACTCTTGAAATTGACGGTGTTTTTGCTTCAACATCGTTTTCAAGCGGTAACAGCTGGCGTTGGAACACTCATCTGGCAAACGTACCCTTATATTATGAATTCAAAGAGGCCGAGGGCTTTGATGACCCCACACTTGCAGGTCTCGGCGCCGATGAAATCACCTTTAAGTACGCCGAAAACTTCAAGAATATATTTGACCTTTATGTCAACAACTCAGGAACCGAAAAAGGTCTTCTCGGTTCAAAGAGCATTGGCGACTCTATGTCGGAATTCGCCTTGGGAAAGGTTGCTATGGTTCAGAACGGAACCTGGGCATACAAAGAGATAGCAGGTGTAGAGGGTAACAAGGTTGAGGAAGACGATATAGGATTCCTTCCCATATACACGGGCGTAAAGGGTGAAGAAAAACAGGGACTCTGCATCGGAACGGAAAACTACCTTGCCGTAAATTCTAAGGTATCCAAGGGAAAGCAGCAGGCTTCAATTGATTTCCTTGAATGGCTTTTCTCAAGCAGAGAAGGTAAAAAATACGTGACGGAAAAGCTGGAATTCATCTCACCTTTTAACACCTTTGAGGATGATGAGCTTCCCGAGGATCCTCTTTCAAAAGAAACCATACGTTGGATGAACAGAGATGGTATTACTTCTGTTCCGTGGATTTTCACCTCATTTCCCAGCGAGGTCTTCAAGGAGGAGCTTTCCTCTGCACTTCTTGAATACGTTCAGGGACAGACGGATTGGACCTCAGTGAGAAAGCGGACAGTAGATTCCTGGAAAAATGAAAAATAATGCGGTGATATAGCTTATGCATAACAACTTAAAAAAGCAGTTCCCCATTTTTGTATTGCCGACCCTCGCAGCCTTTCTTATCGCCTTTGCAATCCCCTTTTTTATGGGAATATATCTTTCACTTACAGAATTCACAACCATCACCGATGCCTCCTTTGTAGGTGTGCAGAACTATATGAAGGCTTTCTCGGATAACAGCTTTCTCTCTGCACTTTGGTTTACCGTCCGTTTCACCGTTGTCAGCGTTATTACGGTCAACATCATCGCATTCACCCTTGCTATGATACTGACAAAGGGGCTCAGGGGCACTAACTTCTTCCGTACGGTTTTCTTTATGCCTAACCTTATCGGCGGGATTGTTCTGGGTTATATATGGCAGATAATTATAAACGGTATTTTGCAATACGCCGGTGTTACCATAACCTTTGACCCGAAATACGGATTTCTGGGCCTGGTTGTTCTTACCAACTGGCAGCTTATAGGATATATGATGATTATCTATATTGCAGGAATACAGAACATCCCCGGCGACCTTATTGATGCTTCAAGGGTTGACGGAGCAGGCTTCTTTGATACGCTGAAAAACGTAATTATACCAATGGTGATGCCAAGTGTCACTATCTGCCTTTTCCTCACACTCACAAACAGCTTTAAGCTATTTGATGCAAATCTTGCTCTGACGGACGGTGCCCCTGCAGGCAAAACCACAATGCTGGCCCTTGATATCTATAAAACCTTCTACGGTAGGATAGGTTATCAGGGTGTAGGTCAGGCAAAGGCTGTGGTGTTCTTCCTTATAGCGGCGCTTATATCCCTTGTTCAGCTTGGCATAACACGAAGGAAAGAGGTGGACGTATAATGAACAAACAGCTCAGAAACGCCCTTCTTTACAGCCTGCTGATTCTGTTTGCCGCTGCCTTTGTTTTTCCGGTATTTGTTGTTCTTATCAATTCTTTCAAAAGCAAGCTCTATATTTCTTCGGAGCCGTTCACCTTACCTGACGCCGAGTCCTTTGCAGGGCTTGAAAACTATATATCAGGTCTTGAAAAAACCGGATTTCTCGCATCCTTCGGTTATTCGCTTTTTATCACCGTCGGCTCAGTTATCGCCATTGTGCTGTTTTCTTCAATGACAGCCTGGTATATAACCCGAGTGAGAAACAAACTGACATCCTTGCTCTACTATGCTTTTGTTTTTTCTATGATCGTACCGTTTCAGATGGTTATGTTTTCAATGTCCAAGATTGCAAATATTCTTTATCTTGACAATCCTATCGGAATTATCCTTATATACCTCGGCTTCGGCTCAGGACTTTCGGTATTTATGTTCAGCGGTTTCATCCGGAGCATACCCATAGAAATCGAGGAAGCTGCTATGATTGACGGCTGCGGAAGTCTGCGCACTTTTTTCCTTGTGGTCTTTCCCGTTATGCGTCCTACGGCAATCACCGTTGCTATTCTGAACGCAATGTGGATATGGAACGACTATCTGCTGCCCTATCTGGTTATCGGTTCGGACTATAAGACTATACCCATTGCCATACAGTACCTCAGAGGCGGATACGGTTCTGTGGATATGGGTGCTATGATGGCGATGCTTGTTCTGGCTATTGTGCCGATTATAATCTTCTACCTCAGGGGGCAGAAATATATCATCAAGGGCGTTGTTGCCGGTGCGGTGAAGGGCTGAGCTTCCTTCCTGTGCGGCTTCGCCGCACCCCGCCCACGACTGCGGGCGGGACACCGGTCCCATCACTTATATTTATTCAAAGGATGAATTTTTATGGCAGGAATTAAACTTCAAAATGTATATAAGATATATTCAGACGGTTTTACTGCCGTTGATAATTTCAATCTTGATATAACAGACAAGGAATTTATTGTCCTTGTAGGACCCTCCGGCTGCGGAAAAAGCACAACCCTGCGTATGATAGCCGGGCTTGAGGAAATAAGCAAGGGCGAAATCACAATCGGAGACAGAGTGGTAAATAAAATACCTCCCAAGGACAGAAACATAGCAATGGTTTTTCAGAGCTATGCCCTGTACCCCAATAAAAATGTCTATAAAAATATGGCTTTCTCCCTTGAGCTTCACAAAATGCCCAAAGAGGAAATAAGAGAACGGGTTATGAATGCCGCAAAAATACTTGACATTGAGCATCTGCTTGACAGAAAACCACGGGCCTTATCAGGCGGTCAGCGTCAGCGTGTGGCTCTCGGCAGGGCTATGGTGAGAAATCCCGATGTATTTCTTCTTGACGAGCCTCTTTCTAACCTTGACGCCAAGCTTCGTGCAGCTATGAGAACGGAAATCATCAAGCTTCACCACGATTTAGGCACAACCTTCATCTATGTGACCCATGACCAGACGGAAGCTATGACTATGGGAGACAGAATTGTGGTAATGAGAGACGGCGTTGTTCAGCAGGTGGATACTCCCCAGAGGATTTATGCGCATCCCGTCAATATGTTTGTGGCAGGGTTTATCGGCTCTCCGCAGATGAATTTTATCGCAGCCACACTTATACAGAAAAATGACGGTTCACTTTTTCTCAATCCGGGTGAAAACACCATACCCGTACCCGAAAGTATAAAATCAGAAGCCTTGAAAAGCTACATCGGAAAACAGATAATTGTCGGCATCCGTCCTGAAGACATCAGCGATAACAGCACTGCGATATCTGAACATAAAAACTCGGTTTTGAACGGTTTGGTTGAGGTCAGGGAGCTTATGGGCAGTGAGGCTTACCTTTATATAAAATACGGAAGCGAGAGGCTTATTGCAAGAGTTGACAAAAGCTCAACAGCCAAGGCTGATGACACCGTAACCCTTGCAGTTGATGAAAATAAGATGCACCTGTTTGATAAGGAAACGGGCGTGAGGATTGAATAGAAACAACAACACGGTGGTCGCCCACCGTGTTGTTGTTACTGATTAAACTTAGATAAGAATAACTGCAATCTGTCTGACTGAGGATTATTGATAACCTTGTGAGCATCGCCCTCTTCAACGATGTATCCGTTATCCATAAACACAACGTAATCGGAAACCTCTCTTGCGAAAACGATTTCGTGGGTTACGATAACCATTGTCATTTTTTCCTCTGCAAGCTCTCTGATAACCTTGAGGATTTCTCCCGTAAGCTCAGGGTCGAGAGCGCTTGTGGGCTCATCGAAAAACAGAACATCGGGATGCATTGCCAGCGCTCTTGCAATGGAAACTCTCTGCTGCTGACCGCCTGAAAGCTGGAACGGATAGCTGTCAGCCTTATCACCGAGGCCCATTTTTTCAAGAAGCTCCATAGCCTCCTTTTCAGCCTGTTCCTTCTTCATTCCGAGAACGCATACGGGGGCTTCGGTTATATTTCTGAGAATTGACATATGAGGGAAAAGATTGAAGCTCTGGAAAACAAGACCGAACTTCTGCTTGATTTTCTTCATAGCATTTTTGTCAGCATATTTTCCGTCTTTAATCATTGTTATACCGTCGTAGGAAATTTCTCCTCCGTCAGCCTTTTCAAGAGTGGTGGCACATCTGAGAAGTGTGCTTTTACCGCTTCCCGAAGGGCCGATAACCGAAACGACCTGACCTCTGTTAACGGTCATATTGATGTCCTTGAGAACCTCGTTTTCACCGAAGCTCTTTGTTAAATGCTTTATTTCAAGTATGCTCATTGTTCTCCCCCTTAGGACTTATAATAATTGAAGGATTTTTCAATTCGTTCCATTGCAAAGGCAACAGCATAATTGAAAACGTAATAGAACACAGCAGCCACAGCATAGGGTACCATTGAAGTCTCTGCAGCAGCGATTCTCTCTGCAGCGGTGAACATTTCAGTAACACTGATTGTGAATGCGAGAGAAGTGTCCTTAACAAGAGTGATTGCTTCGTTTGTTATTGAGGGAAGAACTCTCTTGATAACCTGAGGGAGAATTATCCTGATAAATGTCTGGGACTTACTGAAGCCGAGAATATCAGCAGCCTCGTACTGTCCCTTTTCCATTGATTCAATACCACCACGGTATATCTCAGCAAAGTATGCAGCATAGTTTATCACAAAGGCGATAATCGTTGCCGGCAGACGGTAGTTTGTTGAAACACTCAGACCGAAAATAAGGTTCGGTCCGAAGAAAACAACAATAATCTGAAGCATAAGAGGAGTACCTCTCATAACTGAGATGTAAAGCTTGGTTATATTTCTGATAATTGCGTTTTTGCTCATTCTGCCAAAGGCAACAATAAGACCCAGAGGCAGAGAAAGCACAAATGTTAAGAAGAATATCTGAAAGGTGGTAAGCATACCTTCACCAAGTCGCATAAATACGCTCGGCAATTCTTCCATAGTAATTGCTAAAAAGTTCATATTCATTGTCCTATCAATACATCAGGCGGAGTATTGCCTCCGCCCGTGTGATTAATTTGTTTTATACTGATTTATTTCTTGATAATAACTGAATCTGTCAGGCCCCATGTTTCAGCGATCTTTGCGAATGTGCCGTCCTTCATCATTTCGTCAAGAGTTGCCTGAACCTTGTCACGAAGCTCTGTGTTACCAAGCTTGAAGCCTACTGCATACTGCTCTGTTGCAAGCTGTTCTTCAAGGATTATGTAGCTGCCGCCGTCTCTGTTTTCCATCTGGTATTCAGCAACGCCGATATCCATTGCAATAGCATCTGCTGAACCTGCATCCAGGTTAAGGAAAGCTGTGTTGTATTCCTTAACAGCGTCAACCTGCTTGAGAGAAGCCTTGAGGTCAGTAAGTTTTTCACCGTTGATAGCTGACTCAGCTGATGAATCTGTCTGAACAACAAGTGTCTTGCCTGCAAGGTCCTTGAGAGTCTTGATACCGCTGTCAGCCTTGACAACAACTACCTGGCTGTTATCAACATAAGCATCTGACCATGTGTATTCCTTTTCTCTGCCTGTTACTGTGAAGCCGTTCCAGATACAGTTGATTGTTTCTGAATTAAGCTCCATATCCTTTGCATCCCAATCGATGGGCTGTGCCTTGAATTCCCAACCGTTTCTCTTGCAAACTTCCTTAGCAAGATCAAGGTCGAAACCAACATATTCGCCGTTTTCCTCATAACCGTAGGGCGGGAATGAAGCATCAAAGCCGACTGTGAGTGTGAATGAGCTGTCATCACCCGTGCCGCCGCAAGCAGCCAGAGCAACAAGCATTGAAGCAGCAAGAACAACTGCTAATGCGATAGAAATTATTTTCTTGTTCATTTTGAATTTCCTCCGAAATTTTAATTTTATTGTGATAGTATTCTAACACGTTAGCACACTAAAGTCAATAGCTTGCTTAACTTTTTATTATAATTTTTATGGACAAATAAAATGAGTGTGATATAATAAAGAGGAAACAAAACCGTTCAGGAGGTAACAAGCATGGGAAAGTTCAATTTTGATGAAATCATCCCCAGAGAAAATACAGACTGTATGAAATATTCGGCAGGTGCAAAGGTGCCCGGACTTCGCAAGGAGCATATTCCTATGTGGATTGCAGATATGGATTTTGCCTGCCCCGACAATATTCTTGAAGCTATGAAAAAGCGTATTGACCAGAGAATTATCGGCTATACAATGCCCTATTCTCAGGAATATCTTGATACTGTCGCATCGTGGTTCAAAAGAAGATCAGGCTGGGATATCAGAACTGAAACCATCGTTCACTCAAGCGGCGTTGTATCGGCTCTCGATGTTGCTGTAAAGCAGCTCACAAAGGAAGGCGAAGGCGTAATCTTCTGCACCCCTGCATACACCCCCTTCAATAACGTTACGGTAAATAACAACCGTGTGCCTGTTTACAGTCCCCTTCTTAACGATAATGGCTACTATACCTTCAATTACGAGGAAATAGAAGAATTTGCAAAGAAAAAGGAAAACACACTTTTCATTCTCTGCAATCCTCACAATCCCACAGGCAGAGTCTGGCGTGAGGAGGAGCTTCGCAGAGTAATTGATATCTGCCTTGAAAACGATGTTTTCGTTGTCAGCGATGAAATTCACGGTGATCTTATCAGAAAAACAGAAAAATATATCCCTGCCCTTACTCTCTATCCCGACTGTAAAAGGATAATTGCCTGCACAGCACCCAGCAAAACCTTTAACATTGCAGGCAACCAGCTTTCGAATATAATCATTCCCGATGAGGAAATTGCAAAAAAATGGTGGGATGCTCATCTTTGCGGAATGCCCAATCCCATAGCTCTTGCGGCATGTCAGGCAGCCTACGGTGACAGAGAAAGTGAAGAATGGCTTGAAGAACTCAGAGAATATCTTGATGAAAATATGAGATATATCGATGCATTCCTTAAAGAAAAGCTCCCCGAAGCAGTTTTTTGGTATCCCGAAGGCACATACCTTGCATGGATTGACCTGAGCGCATACGGAAGCGATGAGGAATTGGAAAGAAAAATTGCTGCCAACGGTGTTTTCATTGAGTATTCCGATAAAGATTTCGTGAGAGATGCAAAGGGCTACGTCAGAATAAATGCTGCCTGCCCGATGTCTGTTCTTGTTGAAGGTATGGAAAGAATTGCAGAGGCAATTTTATAATACATAACCTTATTTTCTGTGGCAATCATATTAAAGGGTGATAAGCTATGGAAAATAAAAAACGTGTCGATCATATGCCTTATGAGCCTGCACCGTCAGCAAAGGCTGTTTTCGGCTCACCTGAGGATTGCTGTGAATACGTAAATAAATACGGCACCTATAACATTCAGCCCACTGCAGACAGCGACTATGAATTTCCTGCAATTGCACATGGGCTTCCAAAGAAAAAAGACGAAAAATAAAAAAATCCTTGCAGTTTGGTTTTTCACCCATTACTGCAAGGATTTTGTTCTGTTATCTGATATAGGGCAAGGGATTCACTCTTGCACCGTTTTTGATTACCTCAAAGTGCAGGTGGTAGCCTGTTACGTTACCGGATCTGCCTATCTTACCTATCTGCTGACCCGAGCTTACTCTGCTGCCTACCCTGACACTTACCGAACCGGGTATCATATGAGCATAGCGTGTTCTCAGACCGTTACCGTGATCGATAACAATGCTGTAACCGTAGCTTCCGTAGGTGGTGTAGCTGACAACGGTTCCGCCTGCTGCTGCAAGCACCGGTAAGCCTGCCGAATTTCCGCCGGGACGGACAATATCCACGCCGCCGTGGAAATCAGATCTTCCGTAAAGAGTTCTCCATCCGTAATAAGACGAAATACTGTATGCCTGTGATGTGGGCCACCTGAGCTTACCGCCCGTGTATGATGAATTTCCGTTTCCGGGAAGGTAGTTTCCGTAGCCACCGCCGTAATAACCGCCGCCCGAATTCTGCACAACTTCCTTTGTACCCTTATGGATAATCTCTGTAACAGGCTGCTTGACTATCTCGGTAGAAAGTGTGGTGGCATAGGTCTTCACGCCGTCTATATAGGTTACCATTTCGGTTATGCGCTCAACGCCGTTCTGACCCTTTTGAACAGTTTTACTTGTACCCTTATAAAGTGTATTTGTTTCCTTTGTCTCCGTCTCATAAGCGATATCAACCTTCCTCTTTTCGGTCTTCATCACCTTAACACGAATATAATTAACCTGAGTTGAGACCACGAGCTTATCACCAACGTGAATGGTTTCACTTTTAACCTTAGGATTAAATGAAAGAAGCTCAGATGTATAAAGGCCATGCTTACTTGCAATGCCTGAAAGTGTATCTCCGTTTTCAACCGTGTAATAAACAGCATCGCTCTTGGTAGAGGTAATCTTATCCTGAAGCTTTTTTGCATCCCAGATGATTTCTTCCGTGTCGGGATATAAGCTCTGAACGTAGGTTATTTCCTCAACAAAGGCAACAGTAGCATTCTTATCGGCTTTCTTTCTGTGGGGCTCAAGAATCTGGTCAAAAACGTTTATAGCATCTGCTTCGCTTTTTACCGCACAGACAAATTCACCGTCAATATAAATACCGCAGGCATTTATATAATTACCGTCAGTATTCTTTATAATCTCTTCACTGATTGTTTTTGAGTCGCTGAGCTTGTTGAGAGCAAGGAGCTCGATTTCATATTTGGGTGGGTTTACGTTGGCTTCCTCTCCGGCTGCACCTGTGGAAAGTCTCTTTATAGCACTTTCCTTAGCCCTGTTGTATACGTCCTCATTTTCAACATAGCCGATATCCTGACCGTTATAGTTAACCTTGAGAGCAAACGCCATATCGGAATAATTATTGAGAGTTGCGAAAAGAATGAGTATGCATACTGCAGGAAATGCAACGTTGAATGCTCCGATCCAGATTCTTCTGTATTTGACAAAGGACATACGAAGATGCTTTATAAGCTCTTCAACAGAGCTTCTGAAGCCCATCTTCGAGGCCTTCTTTATCCTGACAACCGCCTTATAGATATCCTTTTGTAATTCCTTGGTATCCTTGGGTATTCTCTTTCTGACTGAGTGAACAATCTTTATACGTATAAACTTAAAAAACGGAACAATCAGCCTTTTTCCCATAAAGACCGCCGGTCTTTTAATCATATTCCACAGAGTTATCGCAGCAGCAACGAGCACGCTGACGGTAAACTGTCCCACCTGCTCGCATACGGACATAACGGCATCAATAATACCGATTTCCTTAGAAAAGCTGAAATCAAACACCTTACTGATCTTCAGACTTTCTTCATCTGCTTCAATGGGAATAAGGACTATTTCTGCTTCTTCATATTCGTCATATATAATATAGTCAAGGTCTTCATAACCGGGCTGACCTGTCATCCTGCCGGAAAGAAACATACCCGAAAGGTTTTGCTTGTCCGACTTTTTGCCAGCATTTTTCTGCATAAATTCTACTCCTTTCCTTAAAAATGAATAGATATATTAATACATAAAAAGTAATAAGCTTTCATTTACATCGTTGTATTATACACCATTTTAGGAGAAATTGCAAGTTTTAATGGTTGGGAAGTGTTGACTGACCGAAATAATAAACATCCACCCGTCCAACGGGTGGTTTTTCATATGCGGGCGAAGCCCTGTGTTCTTCGCTACATGTCAAACACGTGAGCGTATCTGCCAGCTGCGTGGTTTTGTTACTTGCGACCCTTAAAAGGGCTCATTCCCGCC
>JAFSEP010000042.1 GCA_017435665.1 Clostridia bacterium
ATCAATTATGATGATATGTCACAGGGCGAGCACAATATTCCCACAGTTAACTTCTTCAAGAATCTTGTTAAGATGATCAAGGACTTCATTCAGCAGATTGGCGAGTTCTTCTCATCCCTCAGCATTGAAGATATCGGCGGAGCTCTTGAAGGCATAGTCGGCTGATAAATTCAGATTAAACTAAATTATACGTTCTCCATACAGAATCTCCATCCGAGAGAATCTCCTAAACAACGGTGAAGCCCCCGAAATTACTTCGGGGGCTTTGCTGTTGTTTAAAATGCTGAGTATCTTACGGCTGATTAACAACCCCTGCAAAAAGAGGAAGTCCCCCTCCGCCTGTCACGACGAAAATGAAGGGTCTGTCAAGCACAAAATCCACCTCGTCAGGAGGCATTCCGCCCGTACCGTTAAGTATCAGCGCAGTATAAGCTGCCGCTGTACAGCCCGTTTCATCAATCTTAACCCTTGCGGCGTGCTCAGCCTCGGAAAGAAACATTTCCTGCGTGTCACAAAGGGGAGAATAATCTGACCTTGTTCTGTCAAAGACGTCTGTTATTCCAAGGTCGGAAAAGGTCTTTTTCAGATCTGTTTCTGCACTTACGTCAAACTTGGGAACAGATAAGTTGATTAAGCAATGCTTTCCCATACGGCGCACACCGTCCGAAAGCATAAATTCCATAGCCTCCTCGTCCCTGAGAAGCTCATCGGCAGAAACGCCTTCATCGGGAAGGATGAACCACATATTACCTGCACCGCTGAGATTTTTGCTTACTGCGGTATACTTATCGCCCCAATAATAAAGGGTATCGGAAAGAGTCTGCTTCATAAACTCACATTCCATATCACCGACAGGTGAACGGAAGATATCCTTTACGGTATTTTCAGGTAAAAATTCGCTTGACCATTTTGCGCTGAAATAAAGGGTTGCAAAAAGAGTGGCTACGGTTTCGGGATCGGTTTTCAGGTCTGATGAAAATTCGTCAAGCATATTTCCCGTATGCCCGTTTACCCAGTCCTGCATTGCCTTATCATATTCATCCGTGCCCATTTCACCCTGATAGGATGCGGCGTAATAGCTTTCCGCAAGGGTGTCAAGTGTTTCTTTCCTGAACTGAATATCCTTGTTCAGCCAGATTGATGACGCCATTACACTCTTTACCGTGCCGTCATCACAATAGTTTGCGCTCCAGACAGCCTTTGCCTGCTTCCTGAAATCAGCTATATCATCATAGCCTATGAGGTCAAGTATCTGCTTTCTTGAATTACCCTGCGTAACCTCTGCAAGCATACCCAAAGCCATATACAGATTGAGTGGAGAGAACACCTTGTTTTCCCCTTCGGCATCACAAAGAATCGCCTCCATGGCTTTCCCGAAGAAGCCGTCCAACCCCTCGTTATAGCCTTCATATTGATTTCTCAGTTCGCTTTTGCCGTTCAGCCATTTGTCGTATGCCTCGTCGAGTGCAATATAATCAATTGTCCCGTCAGGCTTCATATAGTCTTCCTCGTTGGGACACTTTGCCATTTCAGGCAGTACCGGCTCAGATATAGCATATGTCTTCAGCAAGGGAGAAAGTCCCTGATTACCCCCTTCGGGATAAAGCCATATGCCGCCTATTATCGCAATCACCAGCACAGCGGCAACTGCGGAGACAAAGGCAGGCCTTCTGTTTTTCTTCTTTTTTGTCTCAGGCTGTGCTTCGAGGATATATTCATCCCTCGCATTGCCGATTGCACTGAGCAAATCCTTGTTTTTCATATTTCTACACCTTCTCTCTTTAATTTTTCCCGCAACGTGTTTCTGAGTCTCAGAAGAGTCATTTTTACGTTACTCTGAGTCATAGAGTTATCCTCAGCAATTTCTTTTATACTGCACATATACCAATAGCGCTGCATAAAGATTCTTCTGTGTTCAACAGAAAGGGAAGAAAGAAAGCTGTCTATGCTCTGCTGAAGAAGACGGGCATCCAGATCGCCTTCAATGTCACAACCGTCGGGTATGCACAGACTGAGCTCGTCAAGCACAAGGGGAATTTCACCCGATCCCCTCTTTTTTGCTCTGCTTGACGCATACCTTTTAAGCGACAGATTCCGTGCAATCCTTCCCAAATATGCGGAAAGTCTTTGCGGCTCCTCGGGAGGAATGCTTATCCAGGCACTCATCCACGTATCGTTTATACATTCCTCGCAGTCTTCCTTATTTTTCAGAATTCTCAAAGAAATACTCCTGCAGTAGGCTCCGTATTTCTTTTCCGTTTCCTTTATTGCCCTTTCATCACGGGAAAGGTACAAGCCGATTATCTGACCGTCTTCCATATCTTCACTCCTTTCTTCCTGAAGAGCTCTCTTCACTTATAAAGACCGATTTTTTTCGTATCGGTCACAATTTTTTAAAGCATAACCTAAAGATAAGACAGTTTTTCTCCAAAAAATAAATTCTCAACACAATATTGCGTTAAAAACCACCGATATGCATCAGCATTATCGGTGGTTTCGGTAAATAGTTATGCTAAGTGCCACTTAACGCCCTGAGGTGTATCCTCGAGAACAATGCCCTGAGCCTTCAGCTCGTCACGGATTCTGTCAGCCTCTGCCCAGTTCTTCTCCTTACGAGCCTGATTTCTCATTTCGATCATTTCTTCAACCTTTTCGTCAAGACTCTTTTCAGCCTTACGGTTATATAAAAGACCGAGAACTCCTGTCAGGTCATCGAATACCTTGATTGCGTATTCTGTAACTGCCTTTGAGCTTACACCGTCAATAACCTTTGTGTTGATTTCCTTAACAAGCTCAAACAAACCGCCGAGAGCCTCACCTGTGTTAAGGTCATCCTCCATAGCGTCGATGAACTTATCACGCTTTGAATTGATAATTGAAATGATTTCATCGTCATTTGCACCTGCTTCATCAGTTGCATTTTTGAGAGCGAAATCAAGATTGTCACGGCAGGTATAAAGACGGTTAAGAGATGCCTTGCACTGCTCGATTGCATCAAAGCTGTAATTAATGGGGCTTCTGTACTGGCAGGAAATCATAAGATAACGGATGGGCTCATAGCCGTATTTCTCAGCAACGTCTCTTACTGTGAAGAAGTTACCGAGAGACTTTGACATCTTTTCATTGTCAACGGTGATAAAGCCGTTGTGCATCCAATAGCGTGAGAAAGGAACACCGTTGCAGCATTCACTCTGTGCGATTTCATTTTCGTGGTGGGGGAAGATAAGGTCCTGACCGCCGCAATGAATGTCGATTGTCTCACCGAGATATCTGCGTACCATAGCCGAGCACTCGATATGCCAGCCGGGTCTGCCGTGTCCCCAGGGTGACTCCCAATAGGGCTCGCCGGGCTTTGCACCCTTCCAGAGTGCAAAATCCATAGGCTCCTTCTTAACTTCACCTACATTTATTCTTGCACCTGCCTCAAGGTCTTCGAGAGGCTGGTGTGAAAGCTTACCGTATTCGTTGAACTTCTTGGGTGAGAAGTAAACATCTGAGCCGACTGCGTATGCATAGCCCTTGTCAATAAGAGTTGAAACTATATCGATAATTTCATCAATGTTTTCCGTTGCCTTGGGGTGTGTTGTTGCCTCACGGACATTCATGCCCTTGGCGTCCTTCCAGAATTCCTCAATATACTTTTCAGATACCTCTGTGAAGGTGATGCCTTCTTCGTTTGCTCTGCGGATAATCTTATCGTCAATATCCGTAAAGTTCTGAACAAAGTTAACCTTGTTTCCACGGTATTCAAGATAGCGGCGAAGCACGTCAAAAACGCACAGAGGTCTGGCGTTACCGATATGGATAAAATTATATACGGTGGGACCGCATGCGTAAATCTTGAATTCACCGGGTGTTAAGGGTATAAGCTCCTGCTTTGATCTTGTGAGCGTGTTAAAAATTCTCATTGTTGCTCCTCCTTGTATTTTTTAAGTTCTTTTTCTAACCTTTCAATTTTTATTTCCAGCCTGCAGATTTCCTGTGCCACAGGGTCGGGAATGTGAATCTGGTCAAGCTCGTCAACACGAATTCCGTTTCGTCTGACTATACGGGCAGGTGAACCGACTGCCGTACAGTTATCGGGAATTGCATCAAGCACAACCGAGCCTGCCGCAATATTACAGTTATTGCCTACGGTGAAGGGACCAAGCACCTTTGCACCTGCGCCAATCATAACGTTATTTCCGATTGTCGGGTGACGCTTACCCTTATCCTTACCTGTACCGCCCAGGGTTACTCCCTGATAAATGGTTACATCGTCACCGATTTCGGCTGTTTCGCCGATTACAACGCCTGTTCCGTGGTCAATAAAAAACCGTCTGCCGATTTTTGCACCGGGGTGGATTTCAATGTTGGTTTTCCGTGCAGCTCTCTGGGAAATATATCTTGCCATAAAATGCATATTGTGTTCATAGAACCAATGGGCTCTTCTGTGCATTCTTATTGCCTTGAGTCCCGGATAAAGAAAAAATATCTCTATACTGTTTTTGGCTGCAGGGTCTCTTTGCTTTACGCTGAGGATATCCTCCTTCAGAAGTTCAAACATAATAAAAGTCTCCATTTCCGTAAAACCGAATAATTGTCTCAGATTAAACAAATAACGCCCCGTTGCCAAATGACAACAGAGGCGTTTTACGCGGTTCCACTCTGATTTATAACTTTTTATCTTTAACGCAGATTTACGTCTGCAGATACTTGCTTACGCTTTCCCCGCAGCTGCCGCCGGGTGCATTTCGGTTGACGCTTAACAAAACACTTTCAGCAAATGTGTTTCTCTCTGAGATAAGCGGTATTCAGCCTACTTCTCCCGACCGTTGCTTTATTTTAGATAACAGAATAAAATCTGAACTTATACATTATACTACATATTTTTAAAAATTGCACTACTTTCTGAAAAAATTTTTCAAATTATATCAATGCACTCACCTATCAGGTCATAATCCTTATAATTTATCACCTTGACGGTTACGAATTCACCGTCCTCAAGGGCAACAGACGAGGTAAAATATATCACGCTGTCAATATCGGGAGCATCCATATAGCTTCTGCCGAAATAGCAGTCCGTATAACCGTCATAGCCCTCAACAACCACCTCATAGGTTCTGCCGATTTTATCCTCAAGCTTTCTCTCAAAGATATCAAACTGCTGCTGCATAATGATATCTCCTCTGTCGATTTTTGTCTGTTCATCAACCTGGTCGGGCATATCGGCAGCCTTGGTGCCCTCCTCTGCGGAATAAGCAAAGCAGCCAAGTCGGTCAAACTCTGCTTCCTTGACAAATTCGGCAAGATTATTGAACTCTTCCTCAGTTTCACCGGGGAAGCCGGTTATAAAGGTTGTTCTTATTACAATATCGGGTATGAGTCTGCGAAGCCTTCTTACAAGCTCCAGAAGTTCTGTCTTTGTGCCTGTTCTGTTCATTCTGCTGAGCACGTTTTCATCTGCGTGCTGTAACGGAAGATCAAGATAAGCGCACACCTTATCGTTAGTTGCAATTTCCTCAATAAGCTCATCTGTTATGCTGTCGGGATAGCAATACAGAAGTCTCAGCCACTTGATTTCCTCAATCTTTGAAAGCTCCCTGAGAAGCTGAGGCAATCTCAGCTCACCGTATAAGTCTATACCGTATTTTGTGGTATCCTGCGCTACTATGATAAGCTCCTTGGCACCGCTTTGCGCAAGTGCCCTTGCCTCGTCAAGAATGTCTGCCGTTTCACGGCTTCTGTATCTTCCTCTGATTGACGGAATTGCACAGTAGGTGCAGCAGTTTGAGCAACCCTCTGCTATTTTAAGATATGCGTAATGCTCGGGTGTTGTGAGAAGTCTCTGTCCGTTGAGGGGCAGAAGATACTTCGACGGGAAACAGGAATACTGCTCTCCTTCAAGCACCTTACGGCATACCTCGGCAATATTTATATTGTCACCGAGTCCGATAACCGCATCAACCTCAGGGATTTCTTCAAGGATTTCATCCTTATATCGCTGTGCAAGACATCCTGTTACAACTATTGCCTGAATATCCCCTTCATTTTTAAGTTCAACCATTTCAAATATGTTATCTATGGCCTCCTGCTTAGCCGCTTCGATAAATCCGCAGGTGTTGATAACAACCACATCAGCCTCATATGCTGTGCCTGTTATCTCAAAGCCTGCTTCATCAAGCTGAGCCAGCATAATCTCCGCATCAACCTGATTCTTGGGGCAACCGAGGGATATAAATCCCACCTTATATTCGTTCATAGGTTTCTCCGCCTTTTCATTATATATACATTAATCATAATCCATATCCGACAAATTGTCAACTTCATCAGAAACGGTATTCAGTGCATTTTTTATGTCAGAATATCCGTAGCCCAGACGAACAAGAGCATTTACAGTCCGTGTCCTGCCTTTTTCGTCCCCCAGATATCTCAGATACTTCCGATTAATAATCTCAATTATTTCTTCAACCGGACTTTCATTGATTTCCTCTGTAACAATTTCAATTATATCTCTGCTTATGCCCTTGAGATAAAGCTCCTGAGCAATTCTCCTTTTACCCATACTTTTTCTTTGCTTGAGCTCCTTTGCGTACATACCGGCAAATCGTTCATCGTCGAGATAATCAAGCCTTTCCAGCTCGTCTGCCACATCCTCAGCCACTTCAGCGAAGCCCCTCTGTGTGAGCTTGGTAACGATTTCTTTCCTGCTGTGTTCTCTGCGTGAAATCAGCTCTATTGCCTTATTAAAAGCACGGCGAGAGTTGACACGGCTTTTCAGCTGTGCCAACTCTTCCTCGTTTATTTCTGTTTTGTTTTTTATTCCGAGACCGTACCAATAGGTTGCATCAACGGTCATAGTATAGGTGCCGTCTATGCTGATATGAATTTTATCAGCCCTGCCCTTTTCATAAGTCAAAAGCATCAGTCTTCATCAAAAATGATATCGAGCTTCTTCTTGGCAACAGGAGCCTTTGCAGGCTTCTTTGCTTCTGCTGCGGGAGCTTCCTCTTTAAGCTCAGCTCTGTTCTTGTTAAAGGCATAAAGGGAAGACATTTCCTTCTGCACCTTTGCTGTAACCTCTTCAAGGAATTCGGGCTTGCTTCTGAGAAGATTCTTTACATTTTCCTTACCCTGACCGAGTCTTTCTTCACCGTAGGAGAACCAGGCACCACTCTTATGAATAATATCAAACTTAACCGCAAGATCAACTACCTCGCCTATTCTTGATATACCCTCACCGTATAATACGTCGAACTCTGCCTCTTTAAAGGGAGGAGCAACCTTGTTCTTGACAATCTTTGCTCTTGTTCTTGAGCCGATAAATTCATTACCGGGACCCTTGAGCTGCTCAATCTTTCTTACGTCAATTCTCATTGAAGAATAGAACTTCAGGGCACGTCCGCCTGTTGTAACCTCAGGGTTGCCGTAAACAACGCCGACCTTTTCACGCAGCTGATTGATAAAGATAACAACTGTGTTGCCCTTTGCAACAACGCCTGTTATCTTTCTGAGAGCCTGAGACATAAGCCTTGCGTGAAGACCCATATGCGAGTCACCCATTTCACCCTCAATTTCTGCTCTGGGAACAAGTGCCGCAACAGAGTCTACGACAATTATATCAAGAGCGCCTGAACGGGCAAGAGCTTCTGTGATAGAAAGAGCATCCTCACCGTTATCGGGCTGTGAAACAAGAAGTGAGTCAACATCTACACCCAGCTTCTGTGCATATACGGGATCAAGAGCGTGCTCGGCATCAATAAATGCAGCCTCACCGCCCATTTTCTGAGCTTCAGCAATACAATGAAGGGCAAGAGTTGTCTTACCTGATGATTCGGGACCGTATATTTCAATAATTCTTCCTCGGGGAAGTCCTCCGATACCTGTTGCCACGTCAAGAGCAATTGAGCCTGTGGGAATTGCCTCCACATTGAGAGCCGAATTCTGACCAAGTCTCATAATAGCACCCTTACCGTACTGCTTTTCTATCTGGGCAAGAGCTGTGTCCAATGCTTTCTTTTTATCATCCACGATGCATACCTCCAAAAGTACAAATGTTCGATTACGCTGAACATTATATATTATTTCCGATAAAAATGCAACACTTTTTTCAAATCTTTTCTTACTTATTCCGTCAAAATCCGTAAAAACGGACTCAAAAAGCTGCTTTAAGAAAAAAATATAATAAAATTTCAAAAATACCTTGCTTTTTTTCTTGGTTTCTGCTAAACTATCTCTGCTAAAGTGTAATGTATAATATTAAAGGAGGTGCAGACACATGGCAAAATGCGAATTCTGCGGCAAAGATGTGTCTTTCGGCATTAAGGTTTCTCACTCACACAGACGCTCAAACAGAACTTGGAAGCCGAATGTTAAGCGTGTAAAAGCTATCGTAAACGGCTCACCGAAGAGAGTTTATGCTTGCACACGTTGCTTACGCTCAGGTAAGGTTACCCGTGCTATCTGATTAAAGAACACATAAAATGAACACCCGACCTTAACGGTCGGGTTTTTTCGTTGTGGAAGTATTATTACGGTATAATATGGGTTGAAATTTTGTGGCAGGTGTGGTAAAGTGTTTTTAAGGGGAGATAAAATGTGAGTTTGTTTGAAATGTTATCAGAAATAGAAAATCTGGATATAAATACCGAAATTGAAATTTTATTTATTGACGGTAAATCTATGATTGGCAAGTATAAAGGATATACAGAAGCCGAGGATAATGAACCGAATGTATCTCAGATTGATATTGAAGCCGACGATGGTACTTGGTATGGTATTGATGAAACTGAAATCAAGAATATAGAAAAGGTATAGTGAAGGATTAATCCTTCATTTTTATACCTGCTGAATTCCATATATGGAGGAAACGCTAATGGCTTATGAAGCAGAAAGATGGAAAACTGCACCGGTTACAACTGTTATAATGTGTAGTCATTGTAAGCATATAATACCCGGACTTATTAACGGAAAGGCTACTTGTAAAGCATATCCCGACGGAATACCGAGAGAATTGATGCTGAGGAACGAACATAACACACCTTTTCCCGGTGATAACGGCATAAGATTTGAGGCGAAAGAGGAAGAGAATTGAAAACTCAGAAAAGGATCGTTATTAAAAAATCTTTTGATAAATTTTCAAATTCATGACATTGGAGGTGGGACGCTCATGCAAAAAGAAAAAACAATAAACGGACCTTTGCCTGTTGTTGATTACCCGTTTTTATTTGACGGTATAACTGATGATGAGGCTTGTTTCGAAAACCGTTATCTCAATCTTAACTATGAGTTGTGCAGAGACAGAAAATATGAACCTTTGATAAAACAATTGTTAGAGGGCAAGATTGCCGAAATTCCCGTTGAATATTTGAAATTTACCCCTTCATTTTTGGACAATGAGAATTGGCGATACACAAAGGAAACATATTACAAAAATCATTCATCTCCGCCTGTTTATTTATAAAACATAATAACTAACTTAGCACTTTGCCTTTGCAAGGTGCTTTTTTCATCCCCAACCTCCCTCATCATAATTTATCCACCCTTCATTTATTCATCAAAAATTTTCATATTTTTTCCAACTTAATGCAATACGCTTATTGACCATTTAAAGCAGTGATGCTATTATATTATTATGGTATATTCCGAGAAAGGAAACTACCGGGAAAAATATTTTTTACAGGAGGATATTATGAAGAAGATAATATCAGTATTGCTTGCTGTAATTATGATGTGCGGTACCTTCGTACCTGTTTGTCTTGCGGCAGGTTCAGGTGAATTCACTCTTATCGTTCCCGAAAACTGGGAAATGGATATCGGTGACAGCAGAAGCGTTGACTATGCTTTTCCCGACGATGTTACAAACCGTGTTCTCACATGGAAAACAGAACCGGCTGACGTAGCAAGTGTTGACGTATGGGGCAGAGTTACTGCTCTGAAGGAAGGCAAAGTAACAGTTACAGCTTCAACAAGCGACGGTCTCACCGACAGCGCAGAGTTAAATGTTGTAAAGGAAGCAACAAAGATTGAAGGCAACACAATATCAAAGAAGGACTATCAGGGCAAGGCTGCGGCTGAAAATGAGGTTCTTCAGAAAATTGTTACCCGTCACAAGATAGGCAGTAAGGCAGTTCCCTCTGAGGTAGCTGACCCGGCTAACTATGCAAAAGCTCAGACAGCAACAACTGCTGACGGTGCAGTATGGGAAATCACTAACTACGGTGTTCTTCGTACAGATGCAAATGCAGCTAACGACAGAGACAAGGAACAGCGTTTCATGGGTGACAGATACTTCGCAGCCATGGACACAACAGACGGTAAGGTTCTTGCTATCTTCGCAGACGGCAAATACGGTATCTGGACAGTTATGGCAGAGGGCTATACACACATCGAAATGGTTAAGCTTAACGGTACAGACAAGGCTGCAAAGATGAGTGCAACAACTCAGGAAATCGTTTCAAGACGTGGTATGGTAGCTGAGGCTTTCCTTGAAAACGGCAAGTGGGTTCCCTGCGAAACAGACAATGACGGTCTCTGGACAGCTATGTACGGCGGCGGCGAGCTTATGCGCTATGCAGTTTTAAGAGACGACCCCAACACAACCCCCGAAGAGCTTGAAGAAGCAAAGAAGGCTGCATACCTTTCAGCAGAAGCAGTTTTATTCCTTACATATGTTTCTATGCGTGAGGGAACGGTTGAAAGCTATGTAAGAGCACAGCGTAACGGCAGCGTTACAGAGCCCAACACAGGTAAATATTATTCATCAGGCGCACTTCTCGCAAACGGTGATTATTCAGCTTATGTTCCTTACGGAAGCCCTGCTGACAGATTTGCCGAAATGAGAAACAAATATATGATTTTCGGCTCTCCCTCATATCTTATGAATGACGATAATCTTGCTGTATTCGCTCCCGAATCATGGGTAGATCCTCTTCAGGATCCCAATCAGGAATACGCAAAGCGCACCAGAAACCTTGAAGGCTTCTGGGCAAGAACATATTCATTCAAGCAGGAAATGACAACTGACGGTCACTACGACGGATACATCTATTGGTCACACAACGGTGACGGTACTGCAACAGGCGTTTCCTCAATGAAGGAAGAAGAAAGCGGCTACTACCTCAACGGTGAAAACCTCAGAGGCGTTAAAGTAAATGCAACAAAGGATATTCCCGAAAGACTCTGGAATGACCTTATCGGCTCAGGCTATGATGTAGAAGATATCGTTTATAAGGGCGATACAAGCTCAGACGAGGTTATCGGCCACCTGTTTATCTATAAGCTTGCTTATGATATCCTCGGTCCCGAAGACGAAGAACTCCGTCAGCTTATAGTTCACACAATGGATATGTTTGCACAGCACATCGTTGACAACGGTTATTCACTTGTTGACGGTTCAGGTCAGCCCACCACATGGAGCAAGTTCAACAGAACATATCTCCACAACGGTCAGGTTCTCGGCGGTGCAGCTCTCCAGACCTCAGTTATCCTCTCAGCACTCAAGCTTGCAGCATACGTAACAGGCGATCAGAAGTGGGAAGACGAATACAGAATGGCTGCTCTTCACGAGCAGTATGAATACGCAACAATAATGACTCAGGAAATGGAAAGATATGAAATGTCTATTTTCGAGTTCACAAACAGCGTATCACCCATTCTCGGCTTCATTCTCAGACCTCTTGTAAACACAAATCTGTTTAAGACAATTTACAGACTTATCCTCAACTATTCTGACGAAGAAATGGCAATGCTTGCTTATTACCTTCTCTTCCAGATGGAAGACGATGAAGAGCTTCTCACATATTACAGAAGCGGTCTTGAGGATTGGTGGTATTCAATCAGCCACAGTGAAAACCCGCTTTGGTACTATGTATATCAGCTTGCTCATCCCGAAGAAGAGCAGAAGGATATCTATGGCAACAGCCTTATCGAAACAGCAGCCTGGTCACTCAGCCGTCATCCCATTGACACAATCAGATATATGGCTTCAAACAAGAACCGTGACGATATCGCAGCTGTAAATCTTTCTGAGCTTGGCCTTGACACAGAACCTCTTTCATTCGATGCTAAGGCAGGCACACCTCTCTTCTGGAATTCAGACAACGATATTCTCAAAATTGCAGGTATTGTTATCTCTGCAGCAGCAGGCAATATCAAGTGGGCAGTTGCGGCTCCCGATGAAAGATCAATGCACAAGTATAACGGTTCATCATACAGACTTGACGGTGACTACAACCCCAATCAGATGGAAGGCTCAACAACATACACCTTACCTTACTGGATGGGCAGATACCACGGTATGCTTGAAGGTTAAAATCTTCTTATACGAAAACGCAATAGTAAATTTCCACAAAAAAACAGAGCAGTCGTGACTGCTCTGTTTTTTGTTTTAGTTATTAATCAACTACAAATATATACTTTTCACTGCTCCAAAATCCTGCTTCATACTCAAGTTCAATCAATTCGGCATCCTTTGGAACTTCATAATAAACAGTTGCATCCAAAAACTTTCTTCCGGCTGAAATTGTCTCTAAAACGGGACTGGAATAATCATCAACAAAATAAAACTCCTCGCACTTTACGCCATCGGCATAACAAGTAAAGCCATTTAAAGTTTGGTCAACCTCGGAAATATTTTCAAAATCAAATACAACCTGTATTACCTTATATCCCTTTTTTAAATCTGCATACTGTGAGTATTTCTTAAAATTATCATTACAGCTCTTATAAAAAATAGATATATGATCGTTTTTTACTGTTGAGCCAACCCTTATTTCTTTAGTTTCATCAACAGTTGTTTTTTCTTCGGTAGTTGTTTCCTTTTTGCTTGTATCGCCAATCAAGTCTGATGCTTGTGTGGTTGTTGTTCCATTAGTATCCGGTGTTTCCACAGTAGTGTTGCTATCTTCGCCAGATGAACCCATAATAGCTATGAATAAAACTGCAATGACTGCAATTATTATCCACTTCTTTTTGCTCTTTTTCTTTTTGGTATCGCCCGATACCTGAACTTCATTTGTTTTCTCGTTTTCCATAAGAAACCCTCCTTTTATGTCTTACCGATTGACTCGATACTCATATTTTATATTGTTTTTCTTAAAAAATCAATACTAATAGCTAAATGTTTAGTTATTGATATCTGTTATATTGAACTAATAGGTGTCACAATTAGTCAGAGGTGATATTTTGTGTCAGTAGATTATGTTGCTATCGGTAAGAGGATAAAAGAGATAAGAAAAATGAAAAGAGTAACACAAGAACAGCTTTCTGAAAAAATCAATGTGACAGTTGGATATGTAAGCCAATGTGAACGTGGCATTTCTCATATGAATTTAGAAAAACTGTCAGAGGTAGCAGATGTTCTTGAATGTGATTTATCGTTTTTGGTTTCAGGTACATCAACAAAGAGTCCAGAATATCTGAATACTGAGCTTTTGGAAAAATTTCAAAAACTTAATACACGAGAAAAAAAGCTTCTCATAGGATTTATCGATGTTATGCTGGAAAATATTTAAGAGCAGTCGCAACTGCTCTTTTATTTTTGAAAAACTTGTTGTAAACCGTCAAGACAAGTGGTATAATTAATTGATTATATTAAACAGGAGGTAAATCTTCATGTCAGAAAATGCACAGAAAAAGTATATGAAGAAATCAGAAATTGCCACCTTCGGTATCGGACTTTTCGGCGTTGCTCTTTTAACAGGCTGGATGCCTGACTATACAGCAACCTTCTTTGCCGACTTTGCTTTCAAGGGCAAGGGCTTTGATTCCGAAGCAATGGCAAGTGCAATATCGGGTGTATTCCTTGTTGCAGGTATTGTGGGTGCGGTCTGCGAGCTTGTTATAGGCTATCTGGTAGACAACACTAAAACAAAGTTAGGTAAGGTAAAGCCCTGGATAGGCTTCGGCGTAATCCCTCTTGCACTTATTTCAATGCTTGTTTTCGTTGCTCCGAATACAAACAATCAGACCTTGGCAATTGTGTGGATGTTTGTCATCTATTCTCTTTACACAACCTTCTGCTGTGCAGTTGAAAGCCCTGCAAACTGCTTCGGCTCTCTCTGCTCCCCCAATCCGTCTGAGCGTTCAAGTGCAATTTCCATTGCATCATTTCTCCGTTCCGTCGGTCAGTCAGGCGGTATGGTTGTTATCCTTGTTGTAGGCCTTATTATGAAGGCTCTTATGGGTGAACAGCAGTTCAAAAATGCCGAAGGTCAGGGCCTTGACCTTGTTATTTCAACAGCAGTATGCGCCCTGGGCCTTATCCTCTTTGTGATGATTTTCTTCACAAATAACAAGGAGCGTGTTCCCTTCACTCAGGAAAAGGTAAGCCTCAAGGATGCTGTCAAGGTTGTGTTTATGAACAAAAACCTTCTTATGGTATCCCTCACAAAGCTCTGCGGCTTCGGCAGAGGTGTTTACGGTACGGTTTCTCTTTACATAGCAATTTATCTCTTAGGCTCAAAGGATCTTAAATTAGGTCTTCTTCTTCCTATGGGCATCGGCACAGCGGTGGGTACACTTCTTGTAAACCTTGTTCTCAAGAAGTTCTCAACAAAGAAAACCTTTATCCTCTTCTGTATGTACGGTGCATCATCACTTGCTATACTCTTCTTTGTTTCAAAGGGAATCGGCTTCAACAGCACTCTCATTATCCCCTTCCTTATTCTCAACTTCTTCTGCGGTCTTCAGCACGGTAACACAAACGTTACCCCCAACATTATGATTGCTGACTGCGTTGACGAAATCGAATACAAAACAGGAAAGAGACAGGAGGGTCTTGCATATGCAGGCTACGGTCTTTTCTCAAAGATTGCATCAGCCTTCACAAAGGCTCTCGGTCCCTGGCTTCTTTACACATGGTCAGGCTATATGGTATCAGCAGATGCAAATGTTGCTTACGCCACACAGTCCGATGCAACACTTAACAAGCTTCTTATGATTTACACTATCATTCCTGCAGTTTTCGTTGTTCTTCAGGCTGTACCCATTTTCTTCTATGATATGGTGGGTGAGAAGAAGGAAATGATCACAAAGGCTCTCATTGAAAGAAGAGAGCAGGCAGGTCTTATGCAAACTGAAGTTAAGGAGGGCTAAGAAATGGCAAACAAAGAAAAAGGCTTGAACACCAAGCTGTATGCAGTTATTGTTTTCTTCGGAATTCTGGCGGCACTTGTGCTTATAACCTTCACCACATTCAAAAGCAGATACACAGCCTTCCATCCCGACGAGGTGGCAAGAAGCTATGTTGACACAATCGTGCAGACAGGTGACGGCTACAACGCATACAAAAATGCGCTTATCAGCAAGAATTACAAATACGGCGATTATATCCGTGAATACTTCATTTATCCCGTGATTTACAGAGACACAGACTATCAGCCGGGTGCTGACAGAGGTGAGCTGAAGGGCTATAACGATGATGAATACATCGGTGAAAAAACCGCAAACGACGACGGGTCTCTTTCAGGCGAGTTCATAGCTGAAATGTATAAGATATATGAGCTTCTGATAGATGAATACGGTTGGGATAACTATGACAATATATTCCGTTCTTATTTCAACGCACTCGTCACCATCCGTGAGCAGTATTTCGGTGACAAGTATATGACGGACGAGATTATGTTCACCACTCTGGAATCAAATGTCAGAACCTACGGTGAAGCCCTCACGGGCACCGAGGAGGAATTTGACGAAAACACGGGTGTTCAGATAAGCGAAAAGGCAACCGGCAGATATCAGGCAAAATACGGTGAGGATTACAAATTCACAACAACAATCAAATCCGAAAACGAAATTGATGCAAAGCTTCATATCGGACTTATGAACGAAGACAAGCTTGCCAAGTATAAGGTAAGCAAGGAAGAAATCAAGGACGTAAAGAGCTACACAGTTCAGGTTACGGATGAAGACGGAACGGTAGTTGTTGAAAACGACATTACAGTTGTTAAGATTGGTCAGTCATGGTATGTGGACGATACAACAGCAGATATGAGAGCGTTGTATTTGTTTTACAGATGATTGAAAGTTGAATAAAAAGTCAGACACCCCCGACGAATTCCCGTCGGGGGTGCTAATGTTTTAGTCTAAGTATGTGGCATATTTATACGCCTCAAGAATCTCTTTAATAGCTTTCTTATCTGATGAAGAAATAGTTAAATCATAATGATGGTTATCACCATCAAATCTTACAATTGTCTCCTTTGATTCAACAATTTTTTCTAACATTTCTATTTCCGTTTCAGTTGCAACAACATCATAATATTCCCACACTTCTGTATCATTATCTCGTACTGTTCCAGAATTACCTGCATTTTCATAATACTTTTCATCATCTATTTTAATGATCGCTTCTTCCCAAAAAATCCAATCGTCGCCTGTATAATTATATCGCAATCGCATCCGAATTCTCCCCTCATCATCTATTGCAATATAGGGCAGAACATAACTTCGGATATCAATATAGTCAGGAAATGTTTTGGGGAAATACCAAGTTATTTCCTCAACTTTATCGTATTCAGATTTCATTTTTTTGAATGCTTCCTTTGCTCTATTCTTATTCTCCTTTCTTACTAATTTAGCATATGTAGTTCTGGCTTTTGTCAAAGTTTTAGCATTTGACACGCTTTTTTGCTGTTCAAAAGAAAGACCGTTGTATAAGTCTTCGGCTTTTTCTATCACTTTTTCTTTTTTTAATGTTACTTTTCCTATATCCTTTATCGCCTTTTCAACTTCTTTTATCTGTAAACCATTAAACTTAGTTTCTGCTTGTTCCAAAACCGAAATATTGGTTACTAACTCTTTTTCATTAGGCAAAAGTTCTTCATAAAGTTTGCGAACATTTTGTATTCTAGAACCACTTTCCAAATTGATTTCCCCTAAGTTTTCAATTGCGGTCATCACTTCTTGTACTTTAAGTTCGCTCAACCTTTTTTCTGCATCTTCTAAAACAGCTAGATTAGTAACTTGCTTCTTTTCTTCATCACTACAATCCGCAAAACTCGATCGTGCCTTAACAACTTCTGACTCGCTATCCAAAGAAATACTTCCCAAGTTGTTTATCGCATTATAAGCAGCCGTTATTTTTTTATAACTTGTACGACACTTATCTAGAATATCTTCATTTGTAAGTTTTTCTTTATCTTCATCACTAAGTTTATTGTAGGCTTCTTCCGCCTTTTTAATTTTAGTCTCACTATCAAGACTCACAACGCCTATGGCGTTTATAAGTATTTCAGTTTTTCTCACAGGATTGGTAAAAATCGAAACAAACACACTCAGTAAAACGAATAATAGTACAGAAACTATTACAACAATAGTTTTCTTTTTCTTGTTAGGTTGTTTTTCTTGAACAATGGGTCTATCATTTTCTGTTATTGATTCATTCTTTGTTACTTCTTCGTTTTCACTCAATGTTTTTTCGTCCATAAATACATCTCCTTTTCGATATCTTTAACGATATCGTATATGATATCACATAATATCATATATTGAATACAATTGTCAAGTTATAATTATATGGTAATAATATCATTGAGGTGATAGACATGAACAATGAACCATTAAAAATCAAAAAACGTGGTGAAGATGGGCATAGACTTATAACCGTAAGAATAAGGGAAGAAACCTTGTCTGAACTTGACAAAATTGCATCAGAAAGCAACTACTCCCGAAACGAGCTGATAAACATCATCCTCAAACACGGTGTAGAAAATATAGTTATAGAATGAACCAAAGCGGCGAGAAACTCGCCGCTTTTAATATTTTTCTTCCACCGAAGTGGTCCCCTAAAGCCTCTCCTGAAAGGAGAGGTGGCAAAATCGGATTGCGATTTTGACGGAGAGGTGCCCAAGCGGCACGCTTCGTGCCGAGGCAAACTAAGTTTGTTGCTGAAATTATCCCAACGCCAAGGGCGTTGTTTTGGCGACCTCTCAGTCACTTCGTGACAGCTTTTCCTCCGGAAACGGGAACCCCCTCGTCACATTCGTGACACTCCCCCTGACAGGGGGAATTTCCTTTCAGGAGAGCCTTTGCGCCCCTTCCGTCAAACGCCTTGCGTTTGCCACCTTCCTCAGTGAGGAAGGCATAAGGCTCCCTCTTTGAGGGAGCCGGATTTGACGTAGTCAAAGACTGAGGGAGTTCATTTTCAACTTTCCATTTTCAATTAACCCGCCGACTTAATCGCCTGCAGCACCTTGTTTGCAACGGGAATTGCTACTGAGCTTGCAGAGCCTCCGTTTTCAACCATTACAACAATGGCGTAAGGGAAATTCTCTTTCTGAGAAAATCCCATAAACCAGGCGTGAGGTCTTTTCCCGTCAACCTCTGCTGTGCCTGTTTTACCGCACATTTCCAGTCCGGGGAAACGGCTGTCACCGTAGTAATTCTTTACGGTTGAACGCATTATTTTTTTCATCTGCGATGCTGTTTCCGTGTCAATGCTTATCTGAGCTAAGGGTGAAATATTCCCCAGAAGCTCGGAAAGCTTTTCCGATGTTGAGTTTCTGACTATCTTAGGCGTGACTGCGTTTCCACCGTTTGCAATCGCCCCCGTGAGCATCATCAGGTGACAGGGATTTGCAAGCACCGTATGCTGACCTATACCTGCCCAACCAAGCTCATTTTTATCTGCGCCCTTTACGTTGAACAGGCTTTTTGAAAGATTCACACCGCAGGCAGAAAGCGAGGAATTGAAGCCCAGCTTCTCTGCAGTTGCTGTCAGCTTCTTTTTACCGAGCTCGTTTGCAAGCTGAGCAAAAACGCTGTTGCAGGATTTGTTATACGCCTTCTCAAAGCTGAGCTTTCCGTGAGTGGCGTTGCAGATAACCGTTCCGTCCTCGGTTTTGTATTTACCCGTACACTTGAAGGTTCTTTCGCTGATGTTGTCTATGTTCTCTATGGCAGATATTGCAACCACCGTCTTGAAAACCGAACCGGGCGTAAACACACCCGAAAGAAGTCTGTTAAGATAGATGCCGTCATACTTGCCTGAGGTATCCGTGTTGATGTCATCAGGCTTGTTTTCGGGGTCATAGGTAGGCTTTGACACCATACAGATAACTTCCCCCGTCTTATAGTTATAAACGCCTACCGTGCCGTTGTTATAGCCCAATGCGTTGTATGCGGCTTTGCATATATCCGAATCTATGGTGAGAGTTATGTCGTTACCCGTTCCGTCTTTAACAGCCTTATACACCCCGTTTACGAAGTCATATCCGATAAGATACGGACGGTATATGGTCTGCACACCCGTAGCAATATATCCCTGAATATCCCCGACGGTATGCAGAGTGGCTTTCCTTAATGTTACATCATTAATGAAGCTTCTTCCGTCATCGTCGCTTTCCACAAGAGCCTTTCCGTTTCTGTCAAAAACAGAGCCTGCAGTTGTAAGCTGACGGTTTGTATAAAGGTGGTTGTTTACCCTCTTGGTTACCCATACTTCGCCATTTACCGCATAGCTATACATAAGGAAAACCAGTCCGCAGACAAACGCAACGACAAGTGCATAAAGAACGTAACCTCGTCTTACCGTATTTCTCATTTTTTCACCTTCTTATAACATAAAATCAATATCAGTCTGATTTATAAAGCTTAGGATATGACCTCAGATCTGCCGCTTTGATAAAGGCAATCAGTCCCCATGAGCAAATCATACTTGAGCCTCCCCTGCTGACAAAGGGCAGAGTAACACCCGTCAGGGGGAGTATATCGGTAATTCCGAAAATATTCAGGCATACCTGGAAAAGAAGCATTGCCGCTGTGCTGACACAGGCAATGGAGTAAAATGTTGAGGGTGATGATTTTGAAATTTTTATGGAATAGATTGCAAGGAAGGCAAACACAAGCACCACCAACAAGCCTGTTATCAGACCCATTTCCTCACAGATAACGCCCCAGATAAGATCGGTTGTTGATGCAAAAATACCCCTGAGCTTACCGTTACCTACACCAACACCGAAAAGTCCGCCGCTGAGTGAGTATATCATTGTCCGTGTCTGCTGATAGCCTGCGCCGTCCATGTTTTCCCAGACGTGACGGTAAACGGCAAAACGGGAAGCTACCGTGGGCTTAACATAGATTATAAGTGCCGCACCCAGAAGTGCGCCGACGCATATGAAGGCTATTGAACGTATATCCCCCGAACGTATAAAGGAAATAACAATAAATGTGAAGAAGAATATCAGCGCTGTGCCGAAGTCTCTCATAAGGAAAAGTATACCTATGCACCCGACGGCAAAAATCAGGTAACGCAGAATACTTCTTGAGCTTTGCAGCTTTTCAAGGGTTGCGGCACCAACGTATACGAATGCTATCTTCACTATCTCCGAGGGTTGAAAGGAGAAGCCGGCAATATTCATCCAGTTATATGCTCCGTTCTTTTTACCCACGGTAAAATATATAACCACAAATGATGCGGCAAGACCCACACCTGCAAGAACTGCGATATACGGCCTCAGCTTCATTACACGCTTGACATCCTTGAGAAGCCACACAAGGAAGGTATATACCGCCATACCCAGCAATATTGCAATAAACTGCTTTTTAAGTCCTCCGGGATATATGCTTGCAGTAATGGTCATTCCCAGACCGCAAAGGAAAAAGGCTATACATTCAATTTCAAAATTATGCTTTCTGAAAACAAGGGTCATAACAAAAACATAAACCCATTCAACAGCTATATATGCAAGGAAATAAAGGGCTGTCACAGCCTGAAATTTCCCGTCTGTTATAATAGTGGGAAGCGAAGAACAAAGCTGAAATACCGTAATGACAGCAAGCACGAAGCCTACATCAACGCTTTTATATTTTTTACGTGCTTCCTGAAGCTTTGTCATAAAATCACCCCTTCCGGAAATTCTTGGTTTTATTTATAATCGGCAATAAACCTGAGCTTTCTGTCGCTGAGGCTGATAATATCTCCGTCGGAAAGTCTGACCATTTCCGAAATCTTTTCGCCGTTGACAAAGGTGCCGAAGGATGAATGTGCATCGGAAATATACCAGTTGTTTCCGCTTTTTGTCAGAAGTGCATGGCTCCTTGAAACGTTGGGAGCGTTTATCCTGATATCGCTTGCTCTGCTTCTTCCGAGAGTTATATGGTTACTGCATAAAAGAAGTGTCTCCCTTTCGGCAGGATTATATAAAGCTGCCTGTGCCCCGGCTCTGACCGGAGGCTTTTCTTTTTTCACGGTGCTGTCCTTAGGAGGTGAAACGGGAATTTTGTTTGCGGCAGTACCGAAAACATCACGGGAAAAGTCCGGTTTTCCGCTGTCCGCATATATATCCTCACCGTCAAATTCCGTAAATACGGGGTTATTCTTGGACGGATGGAAATTGACAAACATCCCCTCAAGTATTTCCTCGGGCGGAGCATATTCACTCATTGTATCATCGGCAGTCAGAGGTTCTGTCGGGGTATGCGTCTGCACATAATCATCGGTTGTGCCTTCTTCCGGAGCTTCCTCCTGCCTGTTCTTATTGCGGCGCTTCTTTTTGCCCACCTGAATAACAGGGTCATCGGTTATTACAAAAACGAAGCTGTTTCCTGCAAAGGCTATCTCATCAGAGCTTTTCATAGTTGTACCTTTTTCAATCTTTTCGCCGTTAACAAAGGTACCCAGCTTTGATATGGTATCAAAAATATACCAGCCGTCAACACGTCTGCAGATTACTGCGTGAAATCGGGAAACGTCTCCGTACGACAGAACAATATCGCAGGACTTGCTTCTGCCGATAGAGGTCTCCCAAGTGTTAAGGGGAATCTTATCACCGTTTCGTTTATCTATAATGTAACCGTAGGTTTTGTTCACGGGATGCCCTATGAGAAGTGTCTGAAAGCATTTGAAAAGTATGACGAATGCCATTACAGGCAAAGCATATCTGCAGAAGTCCGTTACAAACTGCATCTGATTTTCACCACCTGAAATAATTATCGGACTGTTTTGTTCCGTAAAATCTTCCATTTTAATAATAATACTAATTATGGGAAAAGTCAAATATTGGATATCAGCGGGATTTATTTTATCCGATTTTTTATCTATTCCTTTTCTATCCCTTGACTTTTATGCTTAAATATGGTAGCATAAATTGAAATATTTGTGGAGGTGGAAACCATGGAACACATCAAGACAATTGAAACACGCAATCTTTGCGAAAGCGCTAAGAACGGCGGTTGCGGTGAATGCCAGACATCATGCCAGTCTGCTTGCAAGACAAGCTGCGGTATCGCAAATCAGCAGTGTGAAAACACAGAAGAAAGCAAGTAATTGCAAAATATGAGATGCCACCTGACGGTGGCATTTTTCATATTGAAATACAAATCAACAGATAAAAACAGAGCAGACATTATATCGGCTCTGCTCTGAAAGGAAGAATAAAATGATACATCAGTATAAATTAAACGGCTATAATATCGTCCTTGATGTCTGCTCAGGCTCAGTCCATGTAGTGGATGAGGTGGCATATGACATTATTGAAATCTTTGAAAGCAAGGACAGAGAAACCGTTATAAATGAGATTACAGAAAAATATTCTGACCGTGAGGATATAACTGCACAGGATATTTCTGACTGCTACGCTCAGGTTGAAGCTCTGCGTGACAGCGGTAAGCTCTTTGCTCCCGATAATTTTGAAGCCATGGCAGGTCACCTGAAGCAGAAAACCGCAGGCGTTGTCAAGGCACTCTGCCTTCACATTGCACACACCTGCAATCTTAATTGCTCCTATTGCTTTGCAAGTCAGGGTAAGTATCAGGGGGAACGTGCAGTAATGAGCTTTGAAGTAGGTAAGAGAGCACTTGACTATCTTATTGAAAACTCAGGCACAAGACGCAACCTCGAGGTTGACTTCTTCGGAGGTGAGCCCCTTATGAATTTTGAGGTGGTAAAGCAGCTTGTTGCATATGCGAGAAGTATTGAAAAGGAAAAGGGAAAGAATTTCCGTTTCACCCTCACCACAAACGGCGTCCTTGTGGATGATGACGTTATTGAATTTGCCAACAGAGAATGCCACAATGTTGTTCTCAGCCTTGACGGACGAAAGGAAATACATGACCGATTCCGTGTAGATTATGCGGGAAACGGAAGCTGGGAAAGAATTGTTCCGAAATTTCAGAAGTTTGTTGAAGCAAGACAGGGCAAGGGCTATTATATGCGAGGCACCTTCACCCACGCAAATCCCGATTTTCTCAAAGATATTCAGCAGATGCTTGGCCTCGGTTTCAATGAGCTGAGTATGGAGCCGGTTGTATGTCCCCCGGGTGACCCATCTGAGCTTACGGATAAGGATTTACCCATAGTTCTTGACCAATATGAGAAGCTCGCCGAGCTTATGCTTGAAAAGGATAAGGAGGGCAAGCCCTTCACCTTCTATCATTATATGATCGACCTTACGGGCGGACCCTGCATTTACAAAAGAATTTCGGGCTGCGGCTCGGGAACCGAATATATGGCGGTTACTCCCTGGGGCGACCTTTACCCCTGCCACCAATTTGTCGGTGACGAAAAATTCCGTCTCGGTAACATATGGGAAGGCGTAACTAACAAGGAAATTCAGAGCGAATTTGCCGCCTGCAACGTTTATGCGCATCCTGAGTGCCGTGACTGCTGGGCAAGGCTCTACTGCTCAGGCGGATGCGCCGCCAACGCATACCACTCAACAGGCAGCGTAACCGGCGTTTACGAATACGGCTGTAAGCTGTTCCGTAAGCGTATGGAATGTGCAATAATGGTTGCCGTTGCAAGAGCTTTAGGTGAATAATATGAACACGCCAATTTGCGATTTCGTCCGCAACTACACAGAAAATGAAGGTCTCAGACTTCATATGCCCGGTCATAAGGGCTGTTGTCAGACAGGACCCGAAAAATACGACATAACAGAGATTGAGGGCGCAGATGCGCTCTACGAAGCTAAAGGAATAATTGCCGAAAGCGAGAAAAATGCAGGCAAGCTTTTCGGCTGCAATACCTTTTATTCTACCGAAGGCTCGTCTCAATGCATCAGAGCTATGCTCTATCTTGCCGTTATTCATGCAAGGCAAAACGGAAAAAAGCCGCTTATACTCGCTGCCCGTAATGTTCACAAAGCCTTCGTAAGTGCGGCTGTCCTTCTTGATTTCGACTACACATGGATTTATCCGCAAAATGATACATCCTATCTCTCCTGCAAAATCAACGGTGAAATTCTTGAGAAATATCTCTGCTCAGTTAACAAAATGCCCACTGCTTTATATCTTACCTCCCCCGATTATCTCGGTAACGTTTCCGATATAGAGTCAGTTTCAGCGGTTTGCAAAAAGCACGGGATTTTACTTATTGTGGATAATGCTCACGGTGCTTATCTGGGATTTTTGTCTCATTCAAGACATCCTATACATTTAGGGGCAGACATTTGCTGCGATTCTGCACACAAAACACTCCCCGTTCTGACAGGCGGCGCTTACCTTCATATTTCCGTCAAAGCTCCTTCCCTGCTTACAGAAAATGCAAAAAGTGCCTTGGCTCTTTTCGGCTCAACGAGTCCCTCTTACCTTATATTGCAGTCCTTAGATAAGGCTAACGCTTATCTTGCCGATAGCTATACCGAAAGGCTTGAGAGCTTCGTCTCACAGGTTGACGAACTCAGAAAGAATCTTGTTGCTCACGGATATTCTCTTATAGGTCAGGAGCCGCTTAAAATTACTGTTTCATCAAAGCCTTACGGTTACAAGGGCACAGAGCTTGCAGACATTCTCAATAAGCAAAACATTGTCTGCGAATTTGCCGACGATGATTTTATTGTGTTTATGCTCACTCCCGAAACATCTGCCAACGGATTGGAAATACTCGAAAAGGTGCTTTGCTCCGTTCCGAAAAAGGAAGCCCTGCTCACCTGTCCTCCGGGCTCTGTTCAGCCTGAAAGAGTGATGTCTGCAAGAGAGGCCGCTTTTTTGACAAGCAGAATTATGTCTGTTGACAAGTGCGAAAATATGATTCTGGCAGAGACTACCGTAGGCTGTCCCCCGGCAGTACCAATTGTTATAAGCGGTGAAAGAATAAGCAAGGAAGCCATTGACAGCCTCAGATATTACGGCTTCACAGAGCTTAAAGTGATTATATAAGACGGTTTATTCAACCACCTACCCCCAATCACGGGACCGTAGGTGGTTATTGTTATAATAAAATCTATATATAAAACGCAGGCACCCCCGTGAACACGGAGGTGCCTTTAGGTTGGGTCTTAAGATCCAATATTAACGGCACGGAATACTCCGTGCCGTTATTGTGCTTTTTAAGCTGATTATGCAGGCATTGTGAACTTGCTGAGGATTACATCAGCCTGAGCTTCGTTAAGAGCGCCAACCTTAACAAGTAAGGAAATAAGTGCAGTAACAATTGATGCAATAATTGAAAGATCCATTTCAGTTGCCTCCTTATTAGATTATATCAGAATTTCATTTTATAATTCCGAACATAGGAATGGTAACACTTTTACACAATTAATTCAATGTTTGTGCAAAAACAGATAATTTTGTTTACAATTAGTTCATATTGCAACGCCTTTTCAGACGTATTTTTTGTTATCTGTTGATTATTTCTATCTCCTCTGCAATGCTCTCGGCCCTGTCAAACACAAAGCAAAGTGTATCGGCGCTATGACTGTCGCTTGAAAGAATAAACTTTCCGCCCTTGTCTCTGATATACTCAGCCATTTCCTTTGAGGGATATGGATCGGTTCTGTACCCTCTTGAAATTGCACCTGTGTTTATCTCAAAGGGCTTTCCTGAAGGAATAAGTCGGTCCACAGCGTTTTTCCATGCCGAAACGTATCTGCAATGGGACTCATCAAACATTTTCCCGCCCTCATTGAATTTACTGATAAGGTCGAAATGTCCGATAATATCGGCATCGGTTTTCTCAATAACCTGAGCAACGGTGTCAAAATAAATTTCCGTCAGCTTATAGATATCACCGCCGAAATATTTATCAGCCGCATCGGTCAGCTTTTGCGGAGTTTCGTCAACAGGCACATATTCGTCTTCGATTTTCATATAGTGGACAGAGCCTATAACATAGTCGTATCTGTCAGTAGGCTCGGTTGCGAAAATGTCCTGCTCTATTCCGCAGAGTATCTTTATTTTGTCTTTATACTTTTCTTTCAGAGCAGAAATCTCATCATAATAATTTTCTGTATCAGCCTTTGTCATACAATATACTTCATCAAAAAAAGTATAACTATGGTCTGAAAATCCCAGACAGGTCATCCCCTTTTCTATGGCTGACTTCACCACTTCCTCGGGGGAGTTTTTTCCGTCACTGTAATTTGTGTGAACGTGAAGGTCGCAAAGTATCATTTTGTCATCTTCTCCTGCTTTACCTTATGATCGATAACATGACGTGAAGCCAGCTCTCTGTGAATATCCTCAAGAGAAATACCTGCTTCAATCATAAGCACCATTACGTGGTATGCAAGGTCTGCAATCTCATAAACGGTTTCGTTTCTGTCCTCTGCCTTTGCCGCAATGATAACCTCTGTTGACTCCTCGCCTACCTTTTTAAGGATTTTATCAAGCCCTTTTTCAAAAAGATAGGTTGTATAAGAGCCTTCTTTTTTATCTGTCTTTCTGCCCTTGATAAGCTCCATAAGCCCTTCATATGAAAACTCGTGTCTTTCCTCACTCTGATATACGGGGTTTTCAAAGCAGGAGGTTGTACCCAGATGGCAGGCAGGACCTTCAGGCTCAACCATAACCACAAGAGCATCCTTATCGCAGTCTGCTGTTATGGAAACGATATGCTGATAGTTTCCGCTTGTTTCACCCTTGAGCCATAATTCCTGTCTTGAACGGCTCCAGAAGCAGGTAAGCTCCTTCTCCATTGATATTCTGAGGCTTTCCTTATTCATATAAGCAAGAGTAAGCACTCGCTTCGTTACGGCATCTACTACGATTGCAGGAATAAGTCCTTTATCGTCAAACTTTAATTCATCAATATTTATCATCATTATGTCCTCACAGTCTTGTCGGAATATTTGCTTTTTTCATTTCAGCCTTCAGGTCGGAAATCTTAACCTCACCGAAGTGGAATATTGATGCGGCAAGACCTGCATCAACCTTTGGCAATGTGTTGAACAGAGTTATGAAATCATCAATACCCCCTGCACCTCCCGATGCTATGACAGGCACGGAAACCGCATCGCATACAGCCTGAAGCATTTCCAGGTCGAAGCCCTGCTTAACGCCGTCTGTGTCAATGGAGTTTACAACGACCTCACCTGCTCCGTTGCCCACGCAGCGCTTTATCCATTCGATTGCCTCCATACCCGTATTTTCTCTGCCACCCTTGGCAAAGATACGGAATACACCATCCACTCTTTTCACATCGGCTGAAAGCACAACGCACTGGTCTCCGTAAAGCTTTGCAGCTTCATAAATCAGGTCGGGATTACGGATTGCGCCCGAATTTACGCTGACCTTATCAGCGCCGCATTTAAGCACTCTGTCAAAATCATCGACCGTGTTTATGCCGCCGCCAACGGTCAGAGGAATAAACACGCTCTTCGCAGTTTCGCAAAGAATATCGGTAAACAGCTTGCGTCCGTCAGATGATGCTGTTATATCATAGAAAACAAGCTCATCGGCGCCGTTGTCGCTGTAAAACTTCGCAAGGGATACAGGCGAGGAGACATCGTGAAGTCCCTCAAAATTAACGCCCTTAACAACACGTCCGTCTCTTACGTCAAGGCAGGGTATAATTCTTTTTGTAATCATTGCGCCACCTCAATCGCTTCCTTCAGGTCAATCGCACCTGTATAGTATGCTTTGCCGATAATTGCCCCATATAAGTCAATTTCACGGAGTTTTTTAACATCTTCTATGGATGATACTCCCCCTGAAGCAATTATCTGCATATTGAATTTCTCTGAAAGCTCTTTATATAAGCCGTGATTTGTGCCCTGCATTGCACCGTCCTTTGAAATATCGGTACAGATGAGAGTACCCACACCTATTGCCTGCATCTTACCGCAGAACTCAAAGGCTTCGAGCTCAGACTTCTCCGTCCATCCCTTAATGGCAACGTAACCGTCCTTTATATCAATACCTACGGCTATTTTATCGCCGTACTTCTTAACTGCTTTTTCAACAAAGCCTTCCTCTGTTACAGCAGCCGTTCCGAGAATAACTCTGTCTATACCTGCAGAAATATACCTGTCGATAACCTCCATATTACGGATACCGCCGCCTATTTCACAGAAAAGACCAACCTCGTTCTTTATTCTGCATACAGTCTCAAGATTCGGAGTTGCTCCGCTTTTTGCACCCTCAAGGTCAACAATATGCATATGGGTTGCGCCCTTAGCTTTGAAATCACGTGCAACATCCACGGGGTTCTCATTATATACTGTCATCTGTGCATAGTCACCCTTGAAAAGACGCACAGCCTTTCCTTCAATTATATCAATTGCGGGATAAATCAGCATAAGTCACCCTCCTTCATTTCAACAAATGCTTTGAGTATGGCAAGACCTGTGTTTCCGCTTTTTTCCGGATGAAACTGACAACCGTAAACATTTTTATATGCCACGGCGGCGGTAAGGTCTGCGCCGTATTCCGAAGTAGCTATAACCGCATCATCACAGTCAGAAGCATAAAAGGAGTGAACAAAGTAAACATGGTCACCCTCAGAAATTCCTGAAAACAACGGGCTTTTCTCCCCCTTGAAATCAAGAGCATTCCAGCCTATATGGGGAATTTTATAATCCTTTGGAATTACATCCTCAATGGGTCTTACGGAGCCCTTGATAAGCCCCAGACCCTCGTGTTCTCCGTATTCGTAGCTTTTTTCAAAAAGCAACTGCATACCAAGGCAGATGCCCATAATCAGCTTGCCTGAGTGAGCCATTTCAATGAGAATCTTATCAAGACCGCAGTCGTGGAGCTTCCTTGCCGCATCCTCAAAGGCACCCACTCCGGGAAGGATAATATGGTCGGCCTTTTTCAGCACTTCCACATCATCTGTCACCACCACATCTGCACCAATCTGTGCAAAGGAGCTTTTGAGAGAAAAAAGATTGCCCACACCGTAGTCAATTATTGCAACCATTATAAAACACCCTTCGTTGATAAAATATCGTCAGCAAAATCAGCATCTATTTTAACTGCATCCTTCATACTGCGGGCAACTGACTTGAATGTGCCCTCAATGATATGGTGGGAGTTTTTGCCGTCAAGCTGTCTTATATGGAGATTGCATTCGGCATTGCGAACAAAGCCAAGCCAAAATTCCTCCACTAATTCTGTATCAAATGAGCCAACTTTCTCGGTGGGAATATCAAGTCCGCAATGAAGGAAGCTTCTGCCCGAAAAGTCAACAGCTGAAAGAATAAGTGTTTCGTCCATAGGAAGAATTGTGCTTCCGTAGCGTGTCATTCCCTTTTTGTCGCCCATAGCCGTCTTGAATGCCTGACCGAGAGCTATACCGATATCCTCGGTGGTGTGGTGGTCATCAACATAAGTGTCACCCTTACAGCTGAGATTAAGGTCAAAGCGTCCGTGCTTTGCGAAAAGTATAAGCATATGGTCAAGAAAACCGCATCCGCTGTCAATTTCACTTTTTCCGCTTCCGTCAAGATTTAAGGTAAGAGAAATATCTGTTTCCGCAGTCTTACGGTTAATCTCTGCAATTCTCATCATACTTCCTCCAATACTTCCTTCAGTTTATCAATAAGTATCTGCATCTGCTCAGCACTTCCCACAGTTATACGGTTATGCTGACAAAGTCTTTCGCTGTCAAAATGACGGATAAGAACACCTTTCTCCTTCAGCCTGAGATATATTTCCTTACCGTCAACCTGAGGATGCTTAGCAAATATAAAGTTTGCAAGTGAGTCCGTCATAACAAAGCCCAGCTTTTCAAGCTCAGCTGTTGTCCATTCACGCACACGGGCTATCTCTTTGCAGTTAGCCTGAGTGTACTCCTCATCCTCAAGCACACCTACACCTGCCGCCATAGTCATACGGTTTATATTATAGGGATTCGTTGAGTACTTAATGGTGTTAAGGTCCTGAATAAGCTTCTTGTTGCCTATGCCGAGACCAAGTCTTGCACCTGCCAGAGAGCGTGACTTTGAGAAGGTCTGTGTAACAAGAAGGTTATCGTATTTATGTATAAGGGGCACAACGCTTTCCGCACCGAAATCAACATACGCCTCGTCGATAAGCACAACGTTATCAGGATTGCTTCTGACAATACTCTCAATTTCATCAACTGAAAGAGTAAGACCTGTCGGTGCATTGGGATTGGCAATAATTATTGTTTCGTTTCTGCCCATATAATCCTCGGCACAGATTGAGAAATCCTCTTTAAGCGGTATCTGTGTATAGGGCACACCGTTAAGCTGTGCAAAAACGGGATAAAAGCCGTAGCTTATATCAGGGAAGGCCGCAGGATGCTTTTCATCGCAGAATGCCATAAATGCGAAATTCAGAATTTCATCCGAACCGTTTGTAAAAAGAATTTCATCCTTTTCCACCCCGTAGTGCTTTGCCGCTATTTCCACAAGGTCTCTGCACTCAGGGTCAGAATAAAGCTGTACTGTCTCAGCAGCCTTTTTTGCATATTCCTGAGCCTTGGGAGAGGGCGGAAAGGGTGACTCATTTGTGTTGAGCTTTACGTATTTCATATCCTTAGGCTGTTCTCCGGGTGTATAGGGAACAAGCACATTATATTTTTCGCTGAAAAAACGGCTCATAATCAATCCTCCGTTCTTATTACTGCACTCTTTGCGTGGGCAGTAAGTCCTTCCTTTTCTGCAAAGAAGGCCACATCCTTTGCAACTCTTTCGAGTGCTTCTTTTGTATAATATGTATACTGGGTTTTCTTCACGAAATCATCAACCGACAAGGGGCTTGAAAACTTGGCAGTACCGCTTGTGGGCAAGGTGTGATTAGGACCTGCGAAATAGTCACCAAGGGCTTCGGGACAGTTTCTGCCCATAAAGATTGACCCTGCGTGACGGATGCTGTCAAGATAATCAAAGGGATTATCAACACACAGCTCAAGGTGCTCGGGAGCAATCTCATTGGCGATTTCGATAGCCTTTGATAAATCATCAGCAACAATAATCTTACCGTTATCATCAATTGATTTTCTTGCAATTTCTGCTCTTTCAAGCATAGGTATCTGCTTTTCAAGCTCTGCCTGAACAGCCTTAGCAAGTTCTTCGCTTTCCGTTACGAGAACAGCACTTGCCATAGTGTCGTGCTCTGCCTGAGAAAGAAGGTCAGCCGCAATATGAGCAGGGTTTGACTTGCCGTCAGCAACAATAAGGATTTCGCTGGGGCCTGCAATCATATCAATGGAAACCTGACCGAAAACCTGCTTCTTTGCCTCAGCAACGAAAGCATTACCTGGGCCTACGATTTTATCGGCCTTGGGAATACTCTGCGTTCCGTAAGCCAGAGCAGCAATAGCCTGAGCACCGCCAACCTTGAAAATTTTATCTATTCCCGCAACCTTTGCCGCAGCAAGAATAACGGGGTTTACTTTACCCTCCTTATTGGGTGGGGTTACCATAACCACTTCTTTACAGCCTGCTATTTTGGCAGGAATTGAGTCCATAAGAACAGTTGAAGGATAAGCAGCTGTACCGCCCGGAACATAAAGACCTGCACAGTCAACGGGAATCACCTTCTGACCGATGACTATACCGTTTTCATCATTGATAATAAAGCTGTTCCTGACCTGCTTTTCGTGGAATTTACGGATGTTACTTGCGGCTTTTTCAAGTATTTCAAGAAATTTCGGTTCAACAGCGGCAACTGCCTCGTTGATTTCGTCCTCGCTTACACGAAGGTCGGTGAGCACCGCCTTATCAAACTTCTCGCAATACTCAAAAAGAGCCTTATCTCCGTTGGCCTTAACATTTTCTATAATATCGGTAACGATTGCCTCAACATTCATTGCGGGAACTACCCTTGCAAAAATATCGCTGTTTGCAACCTGACCGTATCTGAGTATCTTAATCATAATTATTATCCTCTCTGTTCTGCGGCAATTTCTCTGACGATTTTATCAATCTGTTCACTCTTGAACTTATAGCTTGCCTTGTTTGCAATAAACCTTGCACTTATGGGCACTATCGTTTCCACAACCTGAAGATTGTTTTCTTTAAGTGTTGTGCCCGTTTCAACTATATCCACAATAACATCCGAAAGATCAAGAATCGGAGCAATTTCAATGGAACCGTTAAGGTGAATTATATCTATATCTCTTCCCTTAGAAAGATAGTGCTGTTTTGCAATATTTGTAAATTTGGTAGCAACCCTGAGAGTACGGCTGAGGTCGTCACGGAAGCTTTCCTTCGCCGCAACAGCCATTCGGCACTTTCCTATATCAAGGTCAAGCATCTCGTATACATCAGGCTCATATTCAAGGAGAATATCCTTTCCTGCAACGCCTACGTCTGCCGCACCTCTTTCAACGTATATGGCAACATCGGAGGGCTTTACCCAGAAATAACGGACACCCACCTCTTCGTTTTCAAAGATAAGCTTACGGTTATTCTCTTTTATTGAGGGACATTCAAAGCCTGCCTTTTCAAACATTGCATAAACCTTCTCACCGAGTCTGCCTTTAGGCAAAGCAACATTAAGCATTGTTTTCAAGAATAACCACCTCACCTTCGCTGTATTTCACAAGCTGCTTATATTTAATATTCAATGGAGCCTCCTTCTGAACGGATACGCTTTTACCGCTGTCTGTGAAGCTCTTTACACACTTATTGAGACCTGAAAGCTCAGACCTGTCATCGTAAACAATAACAACGTCCACATCATATTCATCGTTGCTTTCACCCATTCTCTCAAGCATATCAAGATATACTGCAAATCCGACTGCACCTGATTTTCTGTGCATTTTTTTCATAAGGTTATCGTACTGCCCGCCTGAAAGCACCACACCCGGCACTCCGTTTACAAAGCCCTTGAAAACTATTCCGTTATAGTAATTTATATCGTCCACAACGGAGAAATCAATTCTGAGCATATCCTTTATGTTGCTGTCAGCAAAAGCTGCAACAATACTTTCAAGAGCCTTCAGGCTTTCTGTCATACCTATCTTTTCAAGAAGCTCCCTTGCCTTTTCCAAAGCTCCGTCGGGTCTTCCGTTTATTGACGCAAGGCTGCAGAGTATATCGGTTCTCTCCTGTGAGACACCGTTTTCACCGCAGATTTTTGCAAGCTCGTGTGTGTTCTTCTGACTTATGCATCTGAGTATATCCTTACGGCAGGACTCGGGAATACTGAAGTCTTTCACTACCTCTGAAATAATACTTATATCCGAAATATCAAGCAGACAATCAGGTGAGATTTTCCTGAGACTCTCTGCAGCAAGATTGACGATTTCACATATGCAATAGCTGTCAATTTTACCGAAGCACTCAACACCCACCTGCATTATTTCCTTGAAGGACTCGGTAGCCTTTGAAGCACGGTATACGTTTTCATTATAGTAAACCTTCTGAACACCCTGCTGGGTATCCTTTGTGTTTTTTATAATGGAAAGGGTTACGTCAGGCTTCAGAGCCATAAGCTTTCCGTTTGTATCGGTAAAGGTAATAACGCTGTCTGAAATCAGGAACTCCTTATTTCTCGCATAAAGATCATATTCCTCAAACTTGCTCATTTTATATTGGGTATAACCGTATTTGCTGTATAACGAGCGCAAGGAAAATATAACCCTTTCATTAAAGCTCAAAGACATATCTGAAATATTCATTTCTCTGCCCCCAATTTTCGTTTTATCGATTTACTATGATAACACATTATCACGCTAAAGTCCACTAAAATGCCGTTAGTTTATAAAAAATTCATTTTTACACACAAATCCGCCGTGACGGAAACCGTCACGGCTGACTTGTGAACTTATATTATATATCAAATTATATACTCTTGCAATAGGTAAAAGCAATTATAAGCACCGATTATACCAAAGTTGCCAGCATAACTGCCTTTATTGTGTGCATACGGTTTTCGGCTTCATCAAAGACTATGGATTTTTCCCCTTCGATAACCTCGTGGGTTACCTCCATACAGTCAATACCGAACTTTTCATAGATGTCTCTGCCGACTACTGTTTTAAGATCGTGGAATGCGGGAAGACAATGCATAAAGCGGCACTGCTCACCTGCATTATCCATAAGTGCCTTATTCACCTGATAGGGTGAAAGCTTTTCAATTCTTTCTGCCCATACATCTGCCGGCTCGCCCATTGATACCCATACATCTGTATAGATAACGTCTGCGCCCTTTGTGGCTTCCATGGGATCCTCGATGAACTGAAGCGTTGCGCCGGTTACCTTAGCAATCTCATTACATTCATCAATAAGCTTCTGATCGGGGAAAAACTCCTTGGGAGCGCAGGCAACAAAGTTCATACCCATTTTTGCACAGCCAACCATAAGAGAATTACCCATATTGAAACGGGCATCACCCATATAAACAAGCTTAATGCCCTTGAGCTTTCCGAAATGCTCCTTGACCGTCAGGAAGTCAGCAAGTATCTGTGTGGGGTGAAACTCGTTTGTAAGTCCGTTCCACACGGGAACACCTGCATATTCAGCCAGCTCTTCAACGATTTCCTGACCGAAGCCACGGTATTCAATACCGTCAAACATTCTGCCCAGAACCCTTGCGGTATCGGGTATGCTTTCCTTTTTACCTATCTGTGAGCCTGAGGGATCAAGATATACAGGATGCATACCAAGGTCTGCTGCCGCAACCTCAAATGCACAGCGTGTACGTGTGCTTGTCTTTTCAAAAATGAGAGCAATATTCTTGCCTTCACAAAGCTTATGGGGAATACCTGCTTTTTTCTTTGCTTTAAGCTCAGAAGCAAGGTTTATAAGATATTCCATTTCTTCAGGGGTGTAATCAAGAAGCTTTAAAAAGCTTTTTCCTTTTAAGTTCATAATTTTCTCCTATTCTGCGCAAACGCTCTTTATAATTTCTGCTGCTTCAACAAGCACTTCCATAGGTATATTGAGTGCAGGAAGCAATCTGACCTTATCCTTTGCCGTAAGACAAAGTACGCCCTTTTCCATACAGGCGGTGACAACATCCTTTGCAGGCATTACGGTTTTGAGTCCTATCATAAGTCCCATACCGCTGACATCTTCAATGCCCTTTGCACCTGCGAAGGTATCAAACAGATAACCGCTCTTTTCCTTTACCTCAGCCAGTAAGGCATCGTCTATTCTTTCAAGTATGCTCACTGCACCTGCACAGCAAACGGGGTTTCCGCCAAAGGTAGAGCCGTGGTCACCGAAGCCGAGGACGTTCTCAACCTTTTCGGAAAACAGAACCGCACCAATGGGCAAACCGCCGCCGATACCCTTTGCGGTAGTAACAACATCAGGGGTAATACCGTAGTTCATATATGCGTAAAGCTCGCCTGTTCTTCCGTTACCTGTCTGCACCTCGTCAACCATAAGAAGAATATCGTTCTTCTCTGCAAAGTCAGCAAGAGCCTTAACAAAATCTGCTTCAAGAGGAATAACTCCTCCCTCGCCCTGAATACACTCAATCATTATTGCCGCAAGCTTTGTGTTTGCCGCAAGCTCCTCAAGCCCGGTAATATTACCCGCCTCAATATGGCAGAAGCCGGGTGTCAGGGGCTGAAACAGCTCGTGATAATGATCCTGACCCGTTGCTGCAAGGGTTGTGAGTGTTCTTCCGTGAAAGCTGTTTTTCAGGGTTACGATTGTGAAGCAATCTGCACCCTTCTTTTCAGAAGCATACTTTCTTGCGATTTTTATTGCACATTCGTTAGCTTCTGCACCTGAATTGCTGAAGAAAACCTTCTTCATCCCCGTTTTTTCACAGAGAATCTTTGCCAGTTTTCCGCAGGGCTCAGTATAATAAAGATTAGACATATGCTGAACCTTCATAAGCTGACTGCTGACTGCCTCTGCCCACTTATCGTCAGCAATACCGAAGCTTGTAACGCCGATACCGCTTCCCATATCTATGTATTTTTTATTATCTGTATCATAAACCACCGAGCCTTTGCCCGACACGATTTCAACAGGGAAACGTGCATAAGTATTGGCAACAAAGCTCTTATCAATATCCTGAATAATACTCATTTTCATTCACCTACCATTGTACCTGCACCCTCATTTGTAAGAAGCTCCATAAGAATTGAGTGAGGTACTCGTCAGTCCATAATTACAACATTCTTTACGCCTTCTTCTATCGCTTCGATACAGCACTCAACCTTGGGAATCATACCTCCCGATATGATACCTTCGGTCTGGAGCTTTCTTGCGTCCGCAACAGATATTTCCGAAATAAGAGTTCTCGGATCGTCCTTGTCATGGAGAAGACCTGCTATATCCGTCATCATAATTAGTCTCTCTGCGTGTAAGGCTCCTGCAACATACGCCGCAGCAGTATCACCGTTGATATTATACGCATTTCCTTCCCTGTCACAGCCGATTGTTGAAATAACGGGTATATAGTTTTTTTCAAGAAGGTCAATTATGGGAGCAGCATTAATGCCTGTTATCTCACCCACATAGCCGAGTCTCTCGTCCTTCATCTTAGCCTCAATAAGCATTCCGTCCATACCCGAAATACCCATAGCTTTGCCGCCGTTTTTCTCGATCATATTGACAAGCGTCTTGTTAACCTTACCGGCAAGGACCATCTGAACAATATCAACCGTTTCCTTATCGGTAACACGAAGACCGTCAACAAACTCTGCCTTTTTGCCGAGCCTTGCCATAAGCTCGTTTATTTCAGGGCCTCCCCCGTGAACAAGAACAATCTTAACACCTATGAGCCACAGAAGAACTATATCCTCCATAACCTGCTGTTTGAGTTGCTCGTCTATCATAGCATTTCCGCCGTATTTGACAACAACCACCTTACCGTTATAGCGTTTTATGTAAGGCAATGCCTGAGTCAGTACCTCGGCACGCAAAGCATTTGAAAAATTTGTATCCATATTTATCACCATCAAGTACGGTAATCACCGTTAATCTTTACATAATCATAGGTTAAATCACAGCCCCAAGCAGTTGCACTGTATTCACCGTCACCGACGGAAACTGCAATTTCAATTTCCTTTTCAAGAAGGATTTCCTTTGCCTTTTCCTCGGAGAAAGCAACGCCTGCGCCGTTCTGACAAACTGTTATCTCACCCTTGGGACTTCTGAATGTTACATCAACCTTTGTAACATCTACGTCAGCCTTGCTGTAACCGATGGCACAGAGAACTCTGCCCCAGTTTGCATCAGCACCGAACATTGCCGCCTTGAGAAGGCTTGAGCAGATAATGCTCTTTGCCACAGTCTTTGCAGTTGCAGAACTGTCTGCACCCTTTACGGTACACTCAAGCATCTTTGTTGCACCCTCACCGTCACCTGCGATTGATTTACAGAGATAAACGTTGACTGTATTGAGTGCCTTCATAAATGCAGTATAATCTTCGCCCTCTGCAGTGATTTCTTCGTTTCCTGCCATACCGTTTGCTAGTACGGTTACCATATCGTTCGTTGATGTGTCTCCGTCAACGCTTATCATATTGAAGGTTTCGGTTATATCTGCCGAAAGTGCCTTCTGAAGCATCTGAGAAGAAATAGCCGCATCTGTTGTAATAAATACAAGCATTGTTGCCATATCGGGATGAATCATACCGCTGCCCTTTGCAATACCGCCTATGCGACAGATTTTACCGCCGATCTCAAATTCAACAGCAATCTCCTTTTTCACGGTGTCTGTGGTCATAATACCCTCTGCAGCCATATCACTTCCGTCTTCCGAAAGACTTGCCGCAAGAGCAGGAATACCCTTTGCAATAGGCTCAATATTAAGAGGCTGACCGATAACACCCGTTGAAGCGACGACGATATCATCGGCACTTATTTTAAGCTCATCAGCAATAAGGGCAGACATCTTTTCAGCAATTTCAACACCGTCTGCATTGCAGGTATTGGCATTACCGCTGTTACAGATAACTGCCTGAGCCTTACCGTCTGCAATATGCTTCTTTGTAACCGTCAGCGGTGCACCCTTTACAAGATTTGTTGTATAAACCGCCGCTGCATTAGCCTTGACTTCACTGTATATCAGAGCTATATCTCTCTTTGTTCTGTTTTTTCTTATTCCGCAGTGTATGCCTCCTGCTGTAAATCCCTTTGCGGCACATACGCCGCCTGATATAATTTTCATTTTACTTACCTCCTATGTTCAGGCCCGTTGCTTCGTCAACACCGAGAACTATATTCATATTCTGTATTGCAGCTCCCGATGCTCCCTTCCCCAGATTATCAAATCTTGAAACAAGGAGTATTCTTTCATCGTTGCCGCAAACGGTTATCTGCATATCGTCCCTGCCCGAAAATGCGTTTGCATAAATGAAACCATTTTCGTCGGCAGGATCGGCATAATGCACAAGACCGTTATTGTAATAGCTTTTGTAAAGCTCTTTTATATCATCAATACTGCCCTTCACATCCTTAGCAAACAACGGAACGGTAACCTCCATACCGCTGTAATAGGGAGCCACTATGGGGCAGAAAACGGGTGCGTTTTCCAGCTGACAAAGCTTCATCATGTCTTTAAGATGCTTATGCTGCTGAGAAAGTCCGTACATACCCGGTGAAGAGAGAAGGGAGTTTTTGTTTTCATCTTCAAACTCGGCAATCATTTTCTTTCCTCCGCCTGAGTATCCCGTAAGAGAGAAGCAGGTAAGGGAAATATCCTTATCAATAAGCCCTGACTGAGTAAGAGGTGCAACGAGGGAGACAAAGCCGCTGGCGTGGCAACCGGGGTTTGCTATTCTCTTTGAACAGGCTATCCTCTCTCTGCCTTCCGAAAGCTCGGGAAAGCCGTAATCCCAATCAGGAGAAGTTCTGTGAGCTGTGGATGTATCAATAATAACCGTATCGGGATTTTCTGCAAGACTTACGGATTCTCTTGCCGCATCATCAGGAAGACAAAGGAAAACTATGTCTGCTGAATTAATTGCCTTCCTTCTTGCCTCAATATCCTTCCTGAGCTCATCGGGCAATAAAATAAGCTCGATGTCTGTTCTCTCACTTAATCTTTCATATATTCTCAGGCCTGTTGTGCCTGCGCTTCCGTCAATAAATACCTTTTTCATATACTACCTCTTGTCAAACTGTGAATACACGGTTTCAAAACAACCAAAGCAATATTATAATAGCTTTTTCCAAAGATATCAATAGCTTGTTCTGTTTTGAATAAATATGCAATAATTATATTACCAACTCTCAGTATTGTCAAGGGTTTGTGCAAAACAAAGTGTGAATTTTTATGCATATTATCTGCATATTTTAGTTTAGTTTGCATAAATCATCAAAGAAATATGCAAACATAAATACAAAACCCACAGTATTATAAAAAGTATCCCGTGCAGCAGGTGCCGAAAATGCAACCTGCTGTACGGGATACTGAAATACTTGTTATTCAGATATATCGTTTTATCACTATTTTCTCTCTGTCCTTACGGCTGAGACCTGTCTGTTCGCTTAGAATAGCTTTGCCCTTCCCCTGATAAACAATCTTCGCTCCTACGGGAACACGGAAATCATTCTTTTCCGTCAGCACGCCGTCAACATAGACCTTCTTCTGTTCAATGGCAGAAACCGCCGCCTTACGTGAAATTTCAAAGGCTGTGGCAACAACATTATCAAGCCTCAGGGATGCCACGGTGCTGAAAAATTCAACCGTATTCGGCTCAACTGCCTCAAAGTTGCATAAGGGCTGTTTTTCACAGACACAGGAGCCCCTGCCTATTCTGTCAAGGGACTGTATCAGATATTCACAAACCTCTTCAAGAACAATAACACTTGCACCCTTTTCATCAACGATTATGTCGCCCACAGTTTCCCTCTTTATTCCGCAATTCATAATCGCACCCAGATAATCTCTGTGGGAAAGTGATGAAAACTTATCTTTGGTTATTCTTATGGCTTTAAGCGGTCTGCCCTCATCATATTCTGCATATGCATCTTCTGTTTCCACACCGTAAAGCTTAGGGATAAAAATCCCGATTTTGCGCTCAGCCGAATCATACCCACCGAAAAGAAGTGAAACAACCTGCTTATCCTTGGGATAAGACAGAAACAAGCTTTGCTGACGAATATCCAGAAATCGGGTGTGAGTAATAACACAATCGTTCTTACAGGAGGTTATTCTGTCTGAGAAATGTGCAAGTAAAATCTTGTCATCGTTCATACAGCACCGTCAATCTTTCTAAAACAGAACTCCATACTGCAACGGTATTCTGTTGAGTGTTATTATCCTTGAATATAATCACTGCAGCCACCACAATCAAAAGCAGAAATACAAACGCAATGGCAAGCAGAAGAATTTTCTTTTTCTTATCAAGGGAGCCCTTCTGCTTTTTCTTGTTTGTGTATTCATACATTTTAAGGTTATCAAGAGAAACGCCTGAGCTTTTTTCTTTTTCATCAGCATAAACCGGGCTGTTAACTGCAAACGGATTTTCCTCTGTCTGTTCACCGAGAGCAACCAGAAGATCATTCTTCATATCCGTCGGTGTTTCGTAACGGTTACCGACGCTGGGAGAGCAAGCCTTGAAGATTATATTCTTCACCTTTTCGCTTGCATTGTCAGGGTCTGAGAAAACATAGTTTGCACATCTTTTCTCAATAGCAAGATTTGTATCGCTTATGCCTATATTCTCTTCAAACCTGGGAATGAAGGGAAGCTTGTTATTATTGAGAAGCGAATACATTATAAGACCCAACGCATAGGTATCGCTCGTTGAATTGATTTCCCCGAACTTGATAAATTCCGGTGCCATATATTCCTGAGTTTTTCTCATAGCCACATTCATCTTCGTGGGCTCATACATACCGAAGGTGCCGAAGTCGCCGAGCTTACATCCTCTGTCTGTTATAAATATATTATTCGGCTTCAGATTTGTGTAAACATAGTCCATCTCCCTGCATTTTTCAAGGCAACGGCAGATATTGACTGCAAGGCGCAGAACCTCCGCTTCGGAGAACTTATGCTGCTGAGAAACGGTTGTAAGATTTACAAGCTTTTCCATTCTTATCTTCATAGTAAGCGTTCTGAAATCCTCAGAAGGTGTCAGAGAATAGTCTTCGTATTTTACAAAGAATCTTCCTTTGTCGCTGACCTGTATATACTTTATTGAAGATAATATGTCATTTCTGACTTCTTTGAGACAGTCCTGCTGGGTTTTTACGGGAAACTCACCCGGAGTTTTCTTCAGCTCAACGGGAATTTTCATTATCTTGTAAATTCCCTCTTCCTTGGTGAAATTAGTGATTTCATAGGTTTTTCCGTAGGTTCCTATACCTAAAGGCTTGTTGATTTCCCATGTACCGAAAACGGTTGACGGATTGCTGTTCATTTTCATCTTCCTTTCATTTTTACTTTTATATAATAAACGGTAATATTCAGATATTCGTTGGGGTGTCGAGTATAATCTTAACCTAATTATAACACAATCCTCATCAAATGAAAACACGCAAATGAAAATATTTTATTACAAAGGAAATGTATTACAACATATTGACTTAAAGGATAAAAACGATTAAAATATACATAGTAAAAGAAAGGACGAAGAGAAATGGAAGATAATTACGATTTTGATATAATCAGCGTTACCGATGATGACGGCACCGAGCATCAGTTTGAAGAAATTGACCGTATAGAAACAGACGACGGTAATCGCTATGTTGCCCTGCTTCCCATTTTTGAGGAGTCAGAAGAAATGCTTGAGGATGACGGAGATGTTATCATATTGAAGGTTCTTGAGAAAAACGGTGAGACCTTCCTTATTCAGATTGAAGATGAAGAAGAATTTACCGAAATCTCAGAGATCTTTGAAGAAAGACTTGAAAACCTCTTTGAATACGAGGAAGAAGAATAATAATAACTGAAAACTTTCCTGCTGTGTGCGATATGTGTGGCCACTATAACCTAACACCTATTTAAAAGGGAGATTCAGCTCAGCCGGCGGATTGCAGACCTCCCGACCTTGTCGGACGAAGGGAGCGTGAACCCGGAGGCATCACCCACCTGCTTTTACGCAGATTATAAAGGTCACATTAACGGCATGGCGGGATTTTTTGTGTCAGGTTCATTATTGCCGCTGCTTTTGCAGCGGTTTTTTCTTTTGTTTCGGGGAATAATAAAATCACCTTTTATCAGGGGGATTTGAATGAAAAAGCATCAGCTTGTATTATACGGAATAGCCATAGGCTTTATAAATGCACTTTTCGGCGCAGGCGGAGGCATTGTTGCGGTACCCATTCTGAAAAAGTCGGGACTTTCACAGAAGGAGGCTCAGGCCACCTCTGTTTCCGTTATTCTTCCGCTGACAATAATAACTGCGGTTATATATTTTTTTCAGGGCAACCTGATGATAAAAGATTCCCTTATATTTCTCCCCTTCGGTTTTATCGGTGCATTGGTAGGCTCCTTTGTGCTTAACAAGTCAAATAACACTGTTCTGCAGACCGCCTTTGCTTTGTTTATGATATGGGCGGGAATCAGGATGATAATATAGTTATCGGGGTGAATGAGTTGGATATTATTGCAGGCTTGCTTTCAGGCTTACTCGGTGCCATGGGCTTCGGAGGCGGAAGTATACTTATAATATACCTTACAAATATAGCATCTGTGGAGCAGGTTGCGGCCCAGGGAATAAATCTTCTGTTTTTTATCCCCTGCGCTCTGGTTTCGGTTATATATAATCTTCGTAAGAGGCTGATAAAATACAAAAGTGCCCTCCCGATTATTGCAGGGGCAATACCGGGACTCATTCTTGGTACATTTCTGGTCGGCAGAATTGAAACATCTTTGCTCAGAAAGCTGTTCGGTGCTTTCCTTGTGGTATCAGGCTTGCTGATACTTTTCAGATCAAAAAGGCAGAAGTGATTTTGCTGTATTTACGCCATTGTTTTCTTGAAACAAAGTAATTATTATGATACAATATCATCAACTGAACATAAAGGAGAATAAATACGGCAAGAAAAAATACTATCTGTTATTCTTTCAATTTGTCTTATGCTCACAGCAGGACTTTCAGTAAGTGCATGCACGGAAAGAGAGGACAATCAGATGAACACAAGCATCTCATCATTATTCAACAAGAATTACAATATAAAAACCGAAGATATTCACCCTGAGCTTCGGGTTATCGGAAATCTCATAAGAACTGTAATGCCCCACTTCACAAAGCCCTTTTTCTCCTTCGCAAATTTCTTTCTTGACAATATCCTTTCCGGAATGAACTTGGCAACAAAGGTGAGCTTTGAGGAAAAATACATAATCCGTGAGGACGGCACAAAGCTGAGAATCTGCATTTATTCACCGAAGAAAAAGCAGGAAAATGTACCCGGTGTTTTATGGATACACGGCGGCGGATACGCAATCGGCATACCCGAGCAGGACTTCAGCTTCATTCAGAGCTTTGTCCTGGCATCAGGCTGCGTTGTAGTCGCTCCCGACTACACAAATTCCACGGATGCTCCCTACCCTGCCGCCCTTAACGATTGCTACGCTGCTCTGCTTTGGCTAAGGGATAACGGCGCTGACTACGGTATGCGCTCAGACCGGATATTTGTGGGCGGAGACAGCGCAGGAGGAGGACTCTGTGCCGCAACAACTCTCCTTGCCCGTGACAGAGGCGATGTGAATATTGCTTTCCAGATGCCTCTTTATCCTATGCTTGACGACAGAATGATAACAGCATCATCTCAGAACAACGATGCTCCAATATGGAACACAAAGTCAAACGAGCTTGGCTGGGAGCTTTATCTTGGCAAGGACTACAAGACAGACAATGTTTCAAAATATGCTTCTCCCGCCCGTGAAACCGACTATTCAAATCTTCCTCCAACACTTACATATGTGGGTGACATTGAACCCTTCACAGACGAAACTATAAAGTATGTTGAAAACCTGAAAAATGCAGGAGTGGAGGTTAACTTCAGGATATTCGAAGGCTGCTTCCACGGCTTTGATTTATTCTCGTTCACCGCACCGGCAAAAGAGGCAAGAAAATTTCTTATTGACGGATTTATGTATGCGGTTGAAAATTATACCAAAGAGCAAAACTGACAATCACAAAGCCACGGCACACGCCGTGGCTTCTGCATTTTATCATTCCAAAAACTCAAATATATAACCGTAGTATTCCTTCAGCACCTCATCTGTACTGCCGAATATTTCGTGCTTTGAGCCTTTTATGTCTATTACCTTTGCGCCCTTGACCCCGGATATAAATTTCTGCTGATATGAGGCAAGAAGCTGCTTATCCTTTTCAGGCAACAAGATTAGCAGAGGGGTTCTGATTCGATAGGCCTCACGGAGCATCTTATCTCTTGCTTCGACTGAAGCCTTAACCCAACCGAATGAAGGCCCGTTGGTCTGAAGAAGTCTGTTATTCACTCTCTTTTCCTGATAATATCCAAATCTTGCCTTGCTTGTGGCATCGCTTTTTTCAAACTTCATATCCGGATTGAACTTACATCTTCCCGGCGCAGATATGCTTTCACCGCCAAAGGAGCAGAGAAGCTTTGCAACGGTGTTCGCCACAGATACAGGCATACCCATATTACCGCAAATCATCGGCGAAGAAAGAACAGCCTTTCTTATCACATCGGGATGCTTTTCCATATACAGAATTGCCGCCGCACTTCCGAGAGAGTGAGAATAAACATAAATGGGTTTTCTTTCTTCAGCAGGCTTTACAACGGTCTCGATAAGCACATTCAGGTCTTTTGCATAGTCGTCAAAATCGTTTCCGTTAACCGTTCCCGCCTTTTGAGATGTGCGGTATGAATTTCCGTGACCTCTCAGGTCAGGCACATAAACGCTGTATCCCTCACCGTAAAAATAATAAGAGGCTTCTCTGAACTTTTCCGCACTTTCGGTGAATCCGTGAAGGATTATAACTGCACCCTTGCTTCCTTTTGCCTTATAAGCTTCATAGCTGATTAATCTTCCGTCAAAGGATTCAAAGCTGTCAATTACCCTCTTTCTCTCAAGATAAGGCTCTATTTTAACCTGCATATTCAGTTTATAGTTATTTTCCGAAACAAGCTGTATCATCTTATGCTCTCCCTTTCATATTGTATCAGTTGCAGCACCCGTTATCTTCATTACATTTTCAAATTCATAAGGCGGAAAATACATTTTGTATTCCTCACCGTTTACTGTAAAATCATAGGAATAGTATGTATGCATAACATACTTCAGAAGTCCCTTCCTGCGTATGTTATATTTTTGGTATGCGCCCTTATTATACTTTTCCTCTTTATGCCAACACAAAATGGAAATCTCGCCGTTGTGTTTCTCTATTCTGCCCTCAGAATCAGGCTTAATTTCATAAAGATTTTCTATATCGGCAAAACAGAGACAATCTCCCTTCCGGTATACCTTCATTTCAGGATTTGAAAAACCGATTGCAGAATTGTGCTCAAAAACAATCTCATTATTTATTATTTTATAACACATACCGAAAATCTCAAAAGAGTCAGCATCCTCGGGAACTCCCAGATATTCATAGCACTTTCGGTCAAACTCGTCTATTTCTTCCTCTGTGTCCTGCTCATTAATCTCAAAATGTGCTTTTTCCATTCTGATACCCTTGACCACCAGAAAAACACCAAAAATCGCAATAACTGCCGACACAGAAAACCAAATCGGATTTTTACCGATTATATCAATTACTGAAGAGAAACTCAGATTTTCGTCGTCAAACGGAGCAAGTATTCCCAATGCCCCGACACCCAAAACGCACACAGCGATAATATTGAAAAATCTGATTTTCCATTCTTTTATCTTGTCTTCCTTAGTCACGGTTTCATTTTCCTCAGGTTCATAATCATCAAACATACTTTCGGGAACTCTGCGGATAATAAACTCTGATCCATCTTCTTTTTCGTTTTTCTCATCGTAAGTCAAATTTACACCAAATAACACTTTCATCGTTTTTCTCCTTTCTTTTCTCAATTCAAGTATATCACACCCCTGTGTTCAATGCAAACATAAAAATATCCTCTGCAGAACATTCCGCAGAGGATATGGATACTGAATGGTGATTATGCGAAGACGCCCTTGAATAAGTTTAAAATCATTTTGATAATTGCAGTAATGAACTTGAATAAAGCACTCTTCTCACTTTCCTGAGCAGGCGGAGCGTAATTCTTTTCCACCTCGCCGACGATGTCGCCGTCTTCCCACTGAAGGAACTGAGCATACTCACCGTCACTTACGGTATAATCATGCTTCATAACCTCGATAGCAAGGTTGTTGAAATTATGGGGGAAGGTCTCGTGATGTAAATCCTTGACAAACCATGTTGTTTCAGGATAGAGACAGGTTGAAGCATCAATAATAAGGTCGGGTGAAAGATACTTGTATGTTTCAAGTGAATTGAGGTAATCATCGTCAAGAATCTTACCGAAATCGGCTGCTGTTGCACCCAAGGACTGCTTGTAAACGCTTGTTGTACCGTCGCCCTGCTGTGTTGCCCCTGCATAAATGGGGATATCAGGGAAGTTATACTTTACGAAGAAATTGAAGTTAATACCCTTTTCTGTAAGATAAGCAGTTGTATCTTCAAAATTGAGCTGAACCTCTCTGTAATAAGCCTCTGTCTTTTCAATAAGCTTAGCATACTTTGCCTTACTCTCAGCATCGGGGAATACAAAATCAATAGCATCTTCATATTTGTCAGGAGAAACCATTGACCAGTATGAAGGCATTGTGCCATAGCTGTCAAGAAGAAGTGCGGGGAAAAGGTCGTATTTGATTTCATCAATAAGGAGACCTATCATATCACCTGTATAGCCCAAAACGCTGACCTGATTGAAAACCTCAACAAGAGCTGTAATAAGCTCTGCAGTTGCCTCGTCCTCAATAAGCTCTCCGTTATCCATAAAGTAATCAACGAAATTGCTTATAGCCTGATCCTCAAAAACCATTTCTCCCGTGAAGATAGCATCAAGCATATCGATACCGAGAATTGATGAAGAAAGATATGAAACGTCGGCAACATTTTCAATTGCGTGATCCTTGTATTTTTCAAGATATGCCGCAACTACGTTTGCGCCGTAGCATCTGCCCATAAGGTTAACCTTATCCTCGCCTGTATCGGCCTTTACCTTTTCAATGAAAATTTTAAGCTCATCGGCAGTTGTCAGAGGAGAAAGTCTCCAGTCATATCCCAGCTCATAGTCATACTCGCTGTAGCCTGATGTTTTACCGGGCATATTGCAGTTGTATATTGTGCGTGTTGAATGGCTGCCGTCACTTGCTTCGCCGTTTTCGTCAAGAACTCTGTCAGCAAATATGGGGCTGAAAGCCTTTTGGAATTCCTCAACATAGGGCTCATAGTCTCCTGTGAGGAAACCACTCAAGAGCTTCTTGAGACAAGGCATAAGCGCATCCTTGATTACCTGACCTGCATCAACGTCATTGGGATAAATAACATTTCCCTCTGCATCAATAAGCTCGTTTACCTGTGCACCCGTTACATAAATAGTCGGATGCTCATTATCCGTTTCAGCTGCAAAAGCAGGAATTGCAATAGCGGCAATCATTACAGCTGAGAGAAGAATTGAGATTATTTTCTTAGAAATCTTCATATAAACTTCCACCTTTCTTTTTTTGTTAATACTATCATATATTTCAAAATAAATCAACAATATTAACAATTTATTCATAAAACTATCATTACATTATAATAACTCGCAGACCGACAAATAACCCCTGCGAAAGTATCCGCAGGGGTTCGTGTGTACTTTAATTTACAATCAGCCTATTTTGATTTCACCCTTTAACAAGCCGAGGAGGAAATTGAAAACTACTTTTACAAAACTGATAATTGATACCAGCTTTGTCTTTAAGGTAGGATCTTCTGTTACGGAGGACATAAAGCCAAGGTCAGCACAGTTATCCTCTGTCATAGGTGACCAAGTCTTTGCAAATTCATCAAACATAATGAAACGGGGATATCTGCTTGTTTCAACAGTAACGTTTGTACCTCTGCAGATTTCTGTTGCAATATTCATTTCTGTTGCGAACCTGTTGTGGTGAACATTCTTTATAACCCATGTTGTGTCAGGGAAGAATGCAGTTGATGTGTCAACCTCTTTATCAGATGAAATATACTTACCTTTGCCTTCAGCAATGCGTTTATTAATATATTCTTCTGAAAGTGTTTTACCGGCTCTTGCGGTTGTTGCACCGAAGGTTGCATCCTTGAGGCTTACAAGGCCGTCACTCAGGTCAAGTCTGCCCTCTGTTATCGGGTCATTGATGTAGCCGTACTTTGCTACTGTTGCAATATGTACACCATATTCCTCGGTGAATGTTTTGTAAAGCTCGGGAAGCCTTGAGGTGATGCGCTCTCTGTAATAGAGTATCTTTTCAATAAGGCCTGCATAGTATGCTCTTCCCTCTGAGCCTTCCTCACCGAACATAATATCAAGTGCAAGGTCAAAATCTTCTTCCTTAACGCAGGTCCAGTATATGGGCTGTGAGCCCTGACCGAGCGAATGGAAAAGTGCAGGAACGAGAGCCTTATAAAGCCTGTCATATAAGCCCTCGACGCCCTTGAGAGCGATTCCGGTCATACCTGTCTGAGTAAGCATATCAAGGGTAGTTCCTATAATTTCCTTTGCGAGTGCGGGAACGCTGATTTTTACACCGAAGCCTGTGTCACCGCAATGCATCATCTGTCCGAGATATCTCTGAACTGCCTTTGAGTCAAATTCAAGCTGCGCACTGAAGCCCTTTGAAATAAGGTCTGCACCGTTTGACATCGTTTCCGTGTAAACTGCGTTCTTAACAAGGCGCTCACTTCCGTATCTATCAAGATAAGCATTGATAATTGCGCCGCCGAGACATCTTGAAACAAGTGAAACCTGCTCCTCGCCTGTTGCTTCAAGAATATTTAAGATATGCTGATGAAGGGTATCAACGTGCTCATAGGGATCAAGTCTCCAGTCAAACGCAAAGCTGTAATCATATACACCGTATATACCGTCAGCACCGTGGTCAATATGTGACTGTGCTTCAGCATTTGCAAGCACGTTGGGATGAACACCTGTTCCGTTTTTGGGATCACCGTTTCCGTCAAGAATAGCTTCCTCAAAGAGTGGAGAAAGCTCCTCATAAACAACCTTACCGTAATTATCCCACTTATCCTGAAGAAGTCCTTCCTTCACGAAGGGGATAAGGATGTTTGCGGAGGTCTCAATAACAGTCTTCAACGTACTGTCACCGTCTTCCTCATCTTCGTCATCGCCGCCGAGACTGATATCTTCAATTTCAGCAGCAATTCTTTCACCCTGAGCGTTGTAAAGAGGCTCACCGTTACCTCTTATATAGATTATGGGAGTCTGCTCGTTTTCAATTCTGTCTGCAGCAAAAGCAGGAACGGTAAGTGAGAATACCATCACAACCGCCAATACCATTGATATAATTTTTCCGGAAATTTTCATATAAAAACTCCACCTTTCTTTAATAAAATATTAACATATTATCAACGGACAATCAACTGAATTCTCAATTTTTTTCCGAACAATCATAAAATTTATATTAAAAACTCAGGAAAGCAAAAAACCTGTCCGTTGCGCCTGATGCGAAAGGCACAACAAACAGGTTAAAATACAAGAAAAACGGGACGTTTTTTACGCCCCAACGTATTAAGAATATCATAGAATATACCCTATTGTCAATGGTTTTTTATACAAATCTGTGTTTTGCACAATTTCAGATAGTGAATTTTATACAAAATTACATATTGCAAAGGTGGTTTTTTTGTGATATTATATAGACACAGAAAGGAAGAGGTGATACCGATGTACAGGTAAAACCGAGACAGAATAAAAAGCCGGGACAAACGGTCAAACAAATGTAAAGGTCAAAAAACTTAAAGTCGTAGCAAACGGAACAGAAAACAAATTCAAGAAAAATAACAAATAATAAAAACAAAATATAAAATCACTTGAATTTAAAATCCGTTAAACGATAAAAATCAAAAAGCAAAGACTCAAGGGCTTTAAGTTATATATCTTCTGAAAAAACATTTGAACAAACCGAATCTGAAGTCCTAAGCTTTAAAAAGTCTCAAAACACTCTGAACAGCCTTCACTAAGAACTTGAAGAAGAAAACAAACACAAAAGTTATCCCAACTTATGGGAAAAGCGACAAAAGAAAATATGAAGCTTCAAAAAGGTGATGTGAAATCAAAAAAGAAAAAGAAGGCTGAATCTAAGAAAGAGAGGTATACAAAAAGATGTTAGATATCAAGAGTGAACAGAAATAACCCTTGACCGGCTCAAATGTGTGAAGAAACATTCGGTCAAGGGTTATTTCGCTTTTATATGCTTTTTCAAACGCCGTGGGGCGTTTTTTATTTTGCCCGAAAGCCTTTCCGTTGACATTTGCAAAGCAAAGTGATAAAATTATGGACAGATTTAACTTTTACGGAGGTTTGCTATGAATCCCTTTTCACTTCTGCTGAGAAACCTTGTTCATGCAGTCACTGCAGTCCTTATGCTCATCCCTATTATGCTGACTATGGGCGAAGCAGGCGACCCGAACACACCGGTCAAAACCTATCCCGATTCAACCAACCCCTACATAACAGAATATCTCTCCCCCGATATCGCTGCCCACCGTTCAGGAGCAGGTCTCGCTCCCCAGAATACTCTTATGGCATTTGAGAACATTGTGGGAAACAGCAATTCGGGTGCCGGCACTCTCGAGTTTGATGTTCAGATAACCGCTGACGGAGAGTTGGTTCTGATGCATGATCTTATGTATGATTCAATCACCAACGCTGAAGAAGAATTCGGCAGAAAAGGCGTATTCGTATCATCTCTGACCCTTGAGGAAGCACAGAGACTTAATCTCGGCGAAAATTTTGAGATTAACGGAGAATACCCCTACAAGGGTCTTCGTGGTGACGATATTCCCGAAAATCTCAGGGTTGTCACCTGTGACCGTGTTATAGACTATGTTGAAGCCAACTGCGGAAGCAGAAAATATAACTATGTAATTGAAATAAAGAGCATCGGAGCAAACGGAATGAAGGCTGCCGATAAGCTTTACTCAATAATAACCGAGCGAGGACTTCAGGACAGAGTAATCTGGTCAACCTTTGCTCCCCTCACCTCGTCTTATATGGAAAAGCAATACCCCGAAATTCCCCGTACTGCAGATGCAATAGAAGCAATACAGTTCTATTTCCATTTCAGAATGGACTGGGATCTTCAGGACGTTGCTCCCTCTTATGAGGCGTTACAGATACCCTACGGTGCAAGTGCACTTGATAACGCAATCAATCTCGGCACAAGAGAGCTTCTCAACTATGCTCATTCAAATAATATTGCCGTTCAGTATTGGACAATCAATTCCGAAGAGGATATAAGAACTCTCACCTTAAACGGCGCAGACTGCATTATGACAGACTATCCCGAGACTGCTTATGAAGTGATAAAAGACTGTCAGCATTGACAAAACCGATATCCGTGTGATATAATTTCTAACGCATTGAGGGAGTAGCAAGCGTTTTTCCCGACGCAGCAAATCAACATGCTGACCCTAGGGTGACGGGTGTAATCCGAACCCTAAGGTCTGGTTTGCTTTAATTTGCGAGACTCGTGCAGGCTTTATAAAGCTGTGCATAGGGTCGTTATATCTTGTGATGACATCCGGTATGGCTTTGCCATACCGGTATTTTTTGGAGGAATCAAAATGAGCTCAGGCTTTTCTTTCTTTTTTAACAGCATTCTGCTCGGTGTCGGTCTTGCTATGGATGCGTTTTCAGTTTCTCTCGCCAACGGACTAAACGAACCTAAGATGAAAAAAAGCAGAATGTGCGGTGTTGCAGGCATTTTCTCACTCTTTCAGTTTGCTATGCCTATGGCGGGATGGATTTGCGTAGCAACAATAACCCAGTATTTCAAGGCTTTCGAAAAATGCATTCCTTGGATTGCATTGCTTCTTCTCGGTTACATAGGCGGGAAAATGATATTCGACAGCGTCAGTGGCAATTCTTCGGAGGATGAGGATGAAGCTGTCGGAATTAAGGGGCTTCTCATTCAGGGCATTGCCACCTCCATTGATGCCCTCTCCGTGGGCTTTACCATTTCCGATTATAATTATTTCGAAGCTCTCCTCGCCTGTCTCCTTATCGGTGCGGTGACCTTCCTGATATGCTTCTGCGGACTGCATATAGGCAAAAAAGCAGGAACAAAGCTCGCAGGCAAGGCAGGTATTCTGGGTGGTTCAATACTGATTTTTATCGGCTTGGAAATATTTATAACAAATCTGTTCTGAAAATAAAACGGCAGGTGAAATCGATGTTTTTCGATTTCACCTGCTTTTAATTAATAATACTTTCCTTTGGTTTCTCCGATTGCTCTGAGAAGAGAATCCTCATGTGTTGAAGGAAGGTCACAGTTATAATGCCAAATCATAACACCGCCGAAGCCGTTATTTATGCAGTAATCTGTCTTCTTCGCAACATCCTCAGGCATATTGAACCAGAAATCCTTACCTGTCTCGTCACAGTGATACCAGCCGTTTTCATCTATTCCCTCATAACAGCTGTTATATGCGTACCAATAAGTCGCCATATCCGTCGGTCTTGAATAAAACGGAATACCTACATTAACCTTCTCGGCAGGCATACCTCTGAGCCCTAATTTTTCAATAAGCTCAACCGTGCCCTCATATGTTGAGTGTCTTCCATCTGCATCGAGAAAATCATATGTCATAACCTCAAAGGTGTCGATGGCCTCAACCGCAGCATTGGTGAACTTTATGTTCCAGTCATTACCTGCTACACCGAGAGTATACTTATCTCCCAGCTTCTTATCAAGGGAAACAAGGAATTTGTTATAGTAATGCCATGCCTTGCGTGAAACAGGATACTCATAGTCGAAGTGTACGCCGTCGAAATCATACTTTTCAAGAACAGCTATAATGTTATCCTCTAAAATACCGCTTTCAAAGGCTTTATTATGCTCATCGCTCTGGGATTCCATCTGTTCCTCCCACACATCTGAGTCAATAATACATCCGGGGCCGATAAGGTTGAGCGTTACGTGAACATCCCTGTCGCCTATCGCTTCACGAACCTGTGCAAGCACCGTTTCCATCTTATTTTCGTCATACTCCACCTCGCCCTTATTGTTAAAGGTGGCACATTCGAAAATAATTGCATCGGTGATAATATCAAAATCCTCAGCATACACTCTGTCGCCCCAATACATGATAGCGTCGCCTCTTATGTAGGTCGTTACCCTGAAGTCATCAACCTTCTTCTTACAAGGGACAGTATCAATACCCAAAAAGCCGGATATGACCGTTATAAGTGCAGTAAAGAAGCCTATCACCCGTTGAATAAATGTAATCATAAAATACCTCCGTCGTTAATTTTTATATTTTTCCTTATACTTTCTCACTATTGCGTTCATCTCATCCATATGCTCCTCCATATCGGCAACAAGCTTGAACTGGCTTCTGGCTCTGACGATATTGTGCTCAGGATAGGTTGTTCTGAAATATACATCGCCTTCAAGATAATCCGTAAGGAAACGTATACCGCATTCGAATGTCATAATCTTTGCTCCGTATGCGAGATTATCAATTTCAGCATCGCAGAGACTTTCAGCAGTTTCGCTGAGAAATCCGTCAACATAGCTTTCGAAAAGTGAAAGGTCAATATTTATCTTTGATAAATCGGCTTCGTCCCCATTGGCAGTATTGGCACCTGAGCGTATACTGTCGCCGAAATCATAAAGGGAAAGTCCCGGCATAATTGTATCAAGGTCAATAACGCAGATGCTCTTATCTGTGGAAATATCGAAAAGCACGTTATTCAGCTTTGTGTCGTTATGAGTAACTCTGAGGGGTAATACGCCCTCAGCAATCATATCTGTCAGCCTGTGAGTGTCTGCCTTTCTGTCGGTGACAAAAGCAATTTCCTGCTCTACCTCCACCCTTCTGCACATCACATCAGCTTCAGCAGCCTTCATTAAGTTATCGTATCTTGCAGGAGTATGGTGAAAATTAACAATTGTTTCGTGAAGGGTCTCTGCAGGATAATCAGCAAGCAGCTTCATAAATCTGCCGAAGGTCGAGCCGGCGCTTCTGAATGCCTCACCGTTCTTTGGTTTATCATATGTAAGTGCATCGTCAACGTAAATATACATACGCCAGGCACCGCTGTTTTCATCACGGAAATAGTATTCACCACTGTTGCAGGGAAGGAAATTTAAAGTTTCTCTCTTATAGTCCCCTCCTGCTGCTTTGATTTTTTCCGACAGATGCTTTGTAACACCCACGATGTTTTCCATTAAATCATCAGGATTTTTAAACACAAAGGTGTTTATTTTCTGAAGTATATATTTTTCCCCTGCATCTGTTTCAACAAGATATGTTGCATTAATAAGACCTGCAGTAATCTGATTTACACTTATTATGTTTCCGCCCCTGCCAAAAGCTGCAAAGGCTGCTGCAATTTCTTTTGCCGGCATAATTCCGTTTCCTTTTTTACTTGTATAGCTGTAAACGATTATACACTATTGTCACAATAAAATCAAGACAGTAATAAAAGTGTTTAAAAGCAAGAAAAAACCGAACCTTTCGGTCCGGTTTTGGTGCGGGTGCTCATAAGGGATTTACTAAATACAAGTAAAAACCGGCACAGACATTATATATTCAGCAGCCCAAGTCATATTTGAGTTAAAAACAGTGTGCCACGGAGGAATACATAATGTCAAATATAATTGAAGAATTATTCTACGGAAACCTTGAGCCACAAGAGCTCACCACAGAAATAACACCCAGACTCAAAAAGAAGCTAAATGAACTTGTAAAGAAAGAGGAAGAACTGGCAGCAAAACTGCCTGACGAAGAAAAAGAGATGTTTGCAAATTATGTGAGCGCATATAATGAGTTTTCAAGTATAAGCATTTCTGACGGCTTTGTTTCAGGCTTCAGGTTCGGTGCGAGATTTGCATATGATACTTTTGTAAAATAATAATCTCACACATTCGACAAAAGTCGAGCCTCCTTGTACAATGTAATTACAAAATACAAGGAGGTAAAATCTTATGTTCAGAAAGAAAATCAAAATTAAACTTGACAGCTTTGAATGCAATTTACTTATCAACGGAATGAAAGAGTTTCGCAATATGCTTTTGGCGGAGGATTTACCCACCGAGGATGTTGACGAATTACTTTTAAAGCTCATTGATGTATATGAAAAATAAGGAGGACAGAACTATGGAAAACAAAACAAAGATAACTTATCGACAGGTTGGCGACTTTAAAATTCAGAATATTATCCTGCCACCTGAACAAGCGAATATAATCATTGGCAAATGGGGAATGATGCACAAAGTTTACCTTGAACATAACAAACGAGGTTTATTTATGCTAATGGTAACCAAATGTACACTTTGGCCTTATCTTGCAGATATTGACCGTCAGGCAAATGAAATGTACGATTTGCTGATTGAGCAAATGAAAGAAAAAGAAGGTGTAACCGAAAAATTGAAAGAGAAAAACCAATTTGAGTGGGTGCAGAGGATGGGCGATATTCAACAACGAGCAAGAGAGATTGTGTGTAATGATTTGATTTATGTATAAAAAATGGGTGCAGTAGACTGAATATACTGCACTCATTCTTTGTATTTGGTTTCTTTTTGTCGTATGAGTTTTATCTGATATTCAAATAAAATACATATCTTTAAATTTTATAAAGCTTTAAAGAGGATTTTATTGCCTCTTTGATTTGCTGTGTGTTCGTTTTTGCAAAACTTGTATTTTTCCATAATTTAACATTTCAATGTTAGGTTTGACTTATGAAGTGAGGGCTGTCTCACTTTCGTGCAACAGCCCCATCTGTTATATATTACAAAATTTCCTCGTTATAAACCGCTCTTTCACCACCGATAAATTTAGGACGGGTGCGAGCAGCAACAACAGGTGCCTCACCAATTTTATTGTTTTCTAATCTTAAAGGAACAGCAACTTTTTTTAGGTGCATTCCAATTAGAGTCAATCCGATATCAAGACCGGCATCTGCCTTTATCTCCTCAAGTACAACAGGGTTATCAAAGCTTCTGTATGCGTGAGTTGCAAGTGAGCCTCCTGCTTTAGGTTGAGGAACTACATTGACAGACTCTGAGAAGGGTGCAGCTTTTTGCTCTGTAACAATGGCACGATTCAAGTGCTCACAGCACTGGACTGCAAGGAAGACACCTTTGCTTTTCGTGTAATCGTAAAGCGCCTTAAAAATTTCTCCTGCAATTTCAAAATTAGAATTTGTTCCTATTACAGAGCCGACAACCTCACTTGTTGAACAGCCTATAACAACGGTGTTACCTTCTTTCAATTTTGCTTTTTCACAAAGCTCTTTAATTGCTGCTGTCGTTTGTTTGTATATTAATTTTTCCATATCAATATCCTCATTTCAATGTTATTTTGCTTCTCTCGAAAATTTTTATGAGCATAACTCCGATGATTATTCCCGCAACGCCTTGAATACTGTTGGCAGGTATGTTTACCGCCGATGGACCGAATCCATACATAAAGCCTTCAAATATATAATAACCGAGAACCATTATAATCTCTGCAACGATACCGCTTGTAATTCTGCAGACAATATTTCCGAATTTTTTATTAAGTAGCTTAAAACTGTAAAAGGCAATGATAGCCATAAGCCCCTTTATAATAAAAGTAACAGGTGCATAGACAAGGTATCCCGAAAATAAATCTGCTAACGCTGAACCGATGCCTGCTGCCAAAAATGCGTATGCAGGTGAAAGCATCCAACCGGATAACAATACAACACAATCACCGAGATTTATGTAGCCTTTAAGCGGTGAAGGGATTTTGATGATCATTGTTGCAACACATACCAATGCAGCAACAAGTGAGGCGATGGCTAATTGTTTTGTTTTGGTATTCATTTTTGATTACTCCTTTGTTTTATGATATGACATAAGTGTACATTTAATCTGACCATATAACAATAGCCAAAACAAAACATTCCGATATAGTCAGATTGACTATATCGGAATAAAAATAAATATACTGATATCAAAATGAACATTGATTTTTATGGATATTATTTGTTTCATATCGTGAATATAGTTTTATTCCGATAAGCCCCACGATTATAGTGCTGATAAAAACAACGGCAGACAGTATGTAGTTTTTTTCACCAAGAGCAGTTCCGCAGACTGTTGATGTGATAATTGAAGGTATACGAGCAATTCCTGTAAGAATAAGAAATTTCCAAATATTATAATCGGTAATTCCGATAAGGTATGTTATAACATCCTTAGGTGTTCCGGGGATTAAATAGATTATAAAAAGAGAGGCAGAAAGCTTTTCTTTATTTTGAAGAAAACTTAGAGAGTTAATTTTTTCTTCGCTGACAAAAAGATTTACGGCCTTGTTACCGAAAATTTTTGTAATTGCAATTATAAATAATGAACCGATTTCTGTACCGAGCATACAATAGAAAAGTCCGCCCCACATTCCGAAAGCATATCCCGAACCGATTTCCAAGGGCTCGGCAGGGATGATTTTTATTACAGTCTGAAAGGCTCTGATTCCTACAAAAATTACTTTTCCGAGATTACCGTAAGAATCAATCCAACCCTTAAAGTGTTTGGTATCACTGATGAAATCAAGCATTTGGGGGCCAAATTTTATGTAGCAAAATACAAAAGAAAAAATAAAAATACTGCTTGTAGCAATTACTCCTATTTGTTGAGCTCTTTCTTGTTTATTGTGACTGAGTATTTTTATGTTTTTTAAATTCATATTATCATACCTTTAGGAAGCAACCATTATTTCCGGCAAATGTGTGTCTCTGAATCTGAACCACAAATATGCCAGCTTGCCTCTATAACCTTTCTTCCAAGGCTTTCGTTTGCCGTTATAATGAATAATAACGGCATTTTCTTCAATCCATTGAATACCTTTTACTTTGTGAGGGTTGTAGATTATAGTTTTTTCGTCAAGGTTGTAAAGGCATTCATCAATAGGAATCATATCGTTTCCAAACATTCCGTTAAGTACATCTTGATCGGCAAGGAACAACCACCGTTGATGTTTCTTTACATAATCAAATATCATTTGACCGCTAACTGTTTTACGCATTTTTTCAAGATTAACCATCATAACTCCGGCGTTAAAATATCGTGACTCTTTTCCGGTTTTGAAGCGTAAATGCTTAATATCTTCAATGAAAAGTTTGGTGTGTCCTGCGGCCGCAATTGTTTTACCTTTGAAATCTATGTTGTAAAGAGGAGAAAGATCCCGCAAAACAATTGTATCGGGGTCAATGTAAAGAATTCTGTCAACATCTTCGGGCAGGTAGTCCATCATAAGTAACCTGTAGTATGTTTCCTTTGTGATTCGCTTCGGGACCGGAGCGTCTTCTAATATTTCAGGCGAAATCTTAATGGGATGAATTTTTGTGCGAATCGGATCAACAGATTTTTTAATATTGCAAAAATCATTTTCTGTCAGTGAGCAATGAGCAACATATATATCAAAAGCATTATTGATATTAGTTATCATTATCAATTTCGAAAGCACTGTTAACGGAAAAACATAGTTACTGTCCAAAGTTACAAGAATATTCATATAATTACCTCCTCAAGTACTTTGCTTAACAGCATTTTCTGTTTTTAGGAAATAATAAATTTAATTTAAACATAAGTCAACCAGCTTCAAATAATTGTAAGAATAATTTAATTTAAGTATAATGATCAGATATATTTTCTTACAAAAAACCGACAAAATTGTAATATTAAATAGTCCTGTTTTAATCACATTCCATTTATTCTGTCGCTTTGTAAAGCATACAGGGTCTTCCGCCTGTTTCATAGTTTATTTCACCCTGAGCTTTACCTGATTCGACAAGGTAGTTCATATATCTTCTGACTGTTACGGCGGTAATTCCCGTCTTTTCGGCTATTTCATCACCGGTCAGCCATTTGTTTTTGTTTTCTTTCAAATGATCAGAAATAATTGAAAGTGTCTTTTCCTGTATTCCCTTCGGATGCAGGTCTTCACTTTTTTTACGGGATGAATCAATAATAAAATCAATACTTTTTTGATTCAGCGTGTCAAGTTCACTTAGTGCCTTTTGTTGTGTTATATACTTCTGAAGTGCCGTTTGAAATCTGTCAAAGGTAAACGGCTTAACGAGATAATCAACTATGCCCAGGTGAAGAGCTTCTTCAAGCGAGTCACGGTCATTGGCGGCAGTTACCATAATCACATCGGCTGAAATCTGTTTCTTTCTTATCTGACGTAAGGTTTCAAATCCGTCAAGCTTCGGCATATATACATCCATTATGATAAGGTCAACGCTGTTTGTTTCCAAAAATTCAAGAGCAGAAAGACCGTCTTTGCATTTGCCGCAAACTGAAAAGTTTTTGTTTTTCATTACATACTGCTCGTTTATCATGGCAACCATTGGGTCATCTTCAACTATAAGTACCTTATACATTTTTGCAGCTCCTTTTTTTATTTCTTAAAACTGACGGTAAAGGATGTTCCTATACCTTCCTGTGATTCAACATTTATTTTGCCGCCGGCAGCTTCAATGAGGTTCTTTACTTGATATAGTCCCGTGCCCCTGCCACTGCCTTTAGTGGAAAATCCGTTTTCAAAAATACGGCCGATGTTACTGTCGGATATACCTGAGCCTGTGTCGTCAGCGGTGATGAGAAGCGCTCCCGGTTTTGAATACATACCGAATAATAATTCTTTTTGACCGTCATAGTTCATATCGTTCATTGCCTCAAAAGCGTTTTCAATGAGGTTTCCGATGACAGTAACAAGAACTTCAGAGGGAAGAGATATATCTGCAGAAGAATAGTAACAGCCTTCCCTTAAAACGAACTTAACATTAAGCTCTGAAGCTCTTGCAATTTTTCCTATAAGAAGTGCGGCTATTGCAGGCTCGTTTATACAGTTCATAACCTTGCTTATGGTTTCTCGCTGTACCATTGTTATATTCTGAATGTATGATGTTGCCTCATCATACATTTCCATCTGTATCAGACCGAGAATAACATGAAGCTTATTAGTGAAATCGTGGTTGTTAGCTCTCATTGAATCTACAAGATACCTTGTACCCGTGAGGTCTTCCATAAGCTTTGTGTATTCTTTTCTGTCGTGAAGAATACCAACGGTGCCGGTAACAGAATCGTTTTCTTTAATCGGTATTGTATCAATTAGTATGTTGTCATAGGCTGAACTTACAGAACGACTAATTTCAGAAGCACAAAGAGGATTAAGTGCAGGAATTGTATTACTTAAATTACTTACATATTTTCCGATGAAAGAATCTTCTTTTCCGTCAGTTGTAAGCATTTCAACGGCTGATTTATTTATAAACTGAACTCTACCTACCTTGTCAACAGCTACTATGCCTTCGTCAAGAGATTCGAGAATATTGTCACGCATTCGGAACATGGATGTAAACACATCAGGCTCATATCCTAAGAGACTCTTTTTGATTTTATCTGAAAGCTCTGCAGAGATAAAAAGCTCAATCAGAATTGCTATAATAGTAATAAGAATAAAGGTAAGTATAATTTGAATCGTTTCATTTTTTATATTTTTCATAAGCATAATTGCTATAACAAAGCCCGCATAGTTGCCTTCCTCGTCGTATATTGCAGCATATGCTCGTCTTTGCGTGCCTGACGGACCATTGTCTGTAGTAGTATAGTAATCTCGTGATTTTTCCTTAAAGTCAGGTATTGTACCGTCGTAAACCGTACCGATAAGCTCTTCGTTTGAATGGTAAAGACGAGTGCTTTCTTTTGTTACAACAGAGATAATATCGATATCTTTAAGAGTATCACACAGAGAATCAAGATATTCTTTGAGTAAAGGATAGGAATCCATGTTTGAGTATTCTGCTTCTACAACGAGTGGTGACTTTGCGATAGTTTCTGCCACATTCTGAAGATTTTGGTCACGGCGCTCTGTTTCAAATTGCACATTTATAAAAGAACCTGCAAATCCTAAAAACAAAGCAAGGGTGACGATGAGTATAATCTGAAACCGGAAGGACATTTTCTGAATACTGCCGAGAGTGGCTTTCTCGTTTTTTTGGTTGTTTCTTTTAAATGGCATATAAAAGACTTCTTTCATTTAGTTTATGATGTAATAATAATAGATTTTTTGCCTTTTGAAAAGGTTTTGAAAGTAAAATAAATGCAAAAAAACAAAAAAATTTCTTTTAAACTTTTGAATAATTGTATACGAGAAAAAACTGTGATATTCTTGGCTCAACAAAAAAACAAAGGAGCGATTTTATATGGGTTCAATATTCGAAACAGTTATGCTTTTATGCTTCGGCTTTTCCTAGCCGATGAATCTTATCAAAGCATATACTGCAAAAACAGCAAAGGGTACAAGCCTGCCTTTCATACTTCTTATAATAATAGGTTATGTGGCAGGTATTACAGCTAAGATTGTTACGGGACAGACCAACTATGTTCTCGCAGCGTATGTATTAAATCTTGCTATAGTACTTCTTAATCTTGTAATTTATTTCAGAAATTCAACACTTGACAAGAAGAAAGCATAAGGAGAGATTGAAAATGACAGAAATTAAAAAGTATTCAGCACTCAACGACCTTGCAGAAAAAGGCGGAACAGTTATATTCGGCGGCAAAGAAGATAAGGATATTCCTCTTTGTGAGTTAAGACAGGCATTTGAGTTCGGTTCAAACTATTATAACAGAAGCTTTGAAAATCTCAGCATTGCAAATGCCGCAGAGCTTTATTTAAGCAGTGTAGCACCTCTTGCTCCCGAAACATTGCTTCTTCATATCGGTGAAAACGACCTCGATTTGTTTGAAAACAATCCGGATAAGTTTTTGGAGCTTTACAGAGAGCTTGTTTGCAAAATTAAATCTGAAAGCAGAGACTGCTATATAGCAATTGTATCACTTAAAAATTATGATAATGATTCGTTAATTGCTAAATTGAATGAGCGCATTAAGTATCTTGCCGATTCCGAAAGATGTGAATTTGTTGATGTTTCTCAAAAGAAGGTATGGAATCCGAGAAGCACAAAAGATGCAATTTCCTTTATATGCTCTCTCGGTTTTGTAAGACATCTTAAAAGTCATGAGCCGGTATACGACCTTGCAAGAACACTTTTTTGCTATGCTTGATTTCTGTAAAGAGTACAAATTAAAACAGATGTCCTCAAAATAAATTGAGAGCATCTGCCTAAATAATATTTACAACGGAGGTAATTAAAAATGAAAAAGCTTTTTGAATTAATCACATTGGCAGCATTATCAACAAATCCCTATTTTACTGTTGGTCATAACGGTGAAGCCATGTATGAGTTATACAAAAACATTCTTGCTGACTTAACAAAGAAAGCTTAAAATACGGATGAATAAAAACAAAGCAATCAAACTCAAAGGAAGCAAAGCAAAAACAAATTATAGTTATTTTTTGACATTATTATGAGAATTTACCTTGTTTTTCTTCCTATATTCACTCGGTGTCATACCCGTATATTTTCTGAACAACCGGCTGAAATACAGCGCATTGTCATAACCGACAGTGGCTGCTATTTCAGCTATATTTTTATTACTGTTTTCAAGGTATCCCTTTGCAGCAGCAATTCGTAAGGATACTATGTATTGCATCGGCGGTACCTTCATAACGCTTTTGAAGCTGTGAATAAACCAGTTGACACTCATAAGATGCTCCTGAGCATACTGCTCGATGGATATATGCTTGTTGTAGTTGTCATTGAAATAGTGTACGGCTCGTTCAATATCGTCAATGGTATCATTTTTTGTCTGCTTGCCTTCTTTGATATAACGGTTAATGGTAAGAAAAATGTGATGCATATAAAGGCTTATCATTTCATCATAGTTTTCACGCTGAAGCTGCAGCTCTCTGATAATCTGATTATATATCCACGGGTAGTCGGGAGAAATGCCCGTAAAGAAAACATTTTCTTCTTTAGGAAGCTCATATCGGTCAAGATATTCTTCAACCTTCCAGCCGGTGAAATGAACCCAGTACACCTCAGTTTTGTCTTTTGCGTAGTAATAATAAACCTGAGGCTCGCCGGGACGGAAAAGAATCATATTGCCCTTTGTCACAACAGTCGGAGTTTTGCTGCCTTTAAAATAAAACTCTCCTTTGCCTGCAGCAATGTACAAAAGCTGATAATCGTTTCTACCCTCAGGGTGGGGCGTTTCAATTACAGGAGTAGTATGAACACGGTAATAGCCGCAGTTATTAATCCTTAAAGGAACACTCAGGTCCTCTAAGTTGGGGTTTTCATCATCAACATATGCTACGTTAATATACAAGAGAATCCCTCCTCGTGTGATTATGTTTATATTATACACCATATTAACCTTGTTTTCAATTGTATTTAAAGTGATTTTGTGCATATATTGGTTGATTTTATATATTGAAAACAAAACAGTACGCTTGTATAATGAAATCGTAAACTAAGCTTGGTAAACGAAACAATAAACAAGGAGAAAAAATATGGAACAGAAAAAGTATTTGAAATGGTATCACAAAGTGGGCTACGGCTCCGGTGACGTTGCAGGCAACTGCGTTTATGCACTCTTAACAGCATTTATGATGATTTATCTGACCGACACGGTTGGACTTAGCATGGGTATTGTAAGCACCCTGATTGCAGTTTCAAAAATTTTTGACGGTGTATCGGACTTTTTCTTCGGTAGAATGATTGACAAGACCCACTCAAAAATGGGTAAAGCTCGTCCCTGGATGCTTTGGCCTTACATAGGATGCTCGGTTGCTCTTGTTGCTTGCTTTGCAATACCTATGAACTGGGGTGAAACAGCACAGTACATTTTCTTCTTTATCGCTTATACTCTCCTTAATGCAGTATTCTTTACAGCAAATAACATCGCTTATGCATCACTTACAGCTCTTATCACAAAGAACACAAGCGAAAGAGTTCAGCTCGGTTCCTTCCGTTTCATCTTCGCCTTCGGCACAAAGATTATCATTGAAGCTGTTACAATTCAGGCAGTAAGCATGCTTGGTGGCGGTGCTTCAGGTTGGAGAACAATCGCAATCGTATATGCAATCCTCGGTCTTATTGTAAACACAATCTCAGTATTTTCTGTTAAAGAGCTTCCCGAAGCAGATGAAGGTATGGAAAAAGAACGTGAAGAAGAACACAAGCTCACATTCTTCAAATCCTTCGGCTTGCTTATGAAGAATAAGTACTATGTTATCATCTGTGTAACCTACATTATGACTCAGTTTTACGCTTCCGTTATAGGTATGGGTACTTATTACGCAAAGTATATTCTCGGCAACGAAAATCTTTTCAGCGACCTCTCACTTGCAATTAACATAACAATGGTTGTAGCTTTGATTGCACTGCCTATGATTATTCAGAAGATGGGCGGTATGTATAAGCTTAACATTGCCGGTTACATTCTTGCTACTGTAGGCCGTCTCGGAGTTATGGCTGCAGGTTATATAGGCAGTATTCCTCTTATGCTTGCTTTCACAGCAGTTTCAACCTTGGGTATTGCACCTTTACAGGGCGATATGAATGCTCTCATCGCTTCCTGCTCCGAATACACCACATTAAAGACCGGTCATAGACTTGACGGTATGATGTATTCCTGCTCATCACTCGGTATTAAAGTTGGCGGTGCTCTCGGTACAGCTATCTGCGGTTGGCTTCTTGAATTTGCAGGCTATATTGAAAACAATCCTGTACAGACTCCCGCAACAGTAAATATGCTTCACTTCCTCTATCTCTGGGCTCCTGTGATTATTTGTGCAGTTGTAGCAGTCCTTCTTTCACAGCTTAAGGTTGAAAAGGCTAACGAAAAGCTCCTTGCCGAAAAGCACATGACAGAAGACGATGTTGAAGTAGTTTACGGTAATGTGTAAGGGTGAAGATTATGAAAGAATTTCAGAAATTTGACCGCATAGGTACAACACCTCACAGAAGCTACTATATTCCATTTGCTCCCGAGGATACGGTAAAAACAAAGCACTCAATTTTGGACCGCACCTCAAGCTCAAGATTTACATCTTTCGACGGTGTATGGCAGATTAAACAGCTTGACCATGTGGAAGACTTTGATGTCAATGAAATGCTCGGAGATTCCATTCCCGTCCCTGCCTGTGTACAGATGCACGGCTACGACCACATACAGTATCTCAATATCAGATATCCCTTCCCCGTAATGCTCCCTCATCTGCCTTATGAGAATCCTTGCTGGCATTATCGCCGTACATTTAACCTTAAAAAGCAAAAAGGTGAAAAGTATTATATCAACTTTGAAGGCGTTGACAGTGCATTTTACATTTACATCAACGGTCAGTTTAAGGGATACTCACAGATATCTCATGCAACAAGTGAGTTTGATATTACCGAGCTTGCTGTAAACGGCGAAAACACTATTGATGTGCTTGTTCTTAAATGGTGCATTTCCACTTACCTTGAGTGTCAGGATAAATTCCGCTTTTCGGGCATCTTCCGTAATGTATATATGCTTACCCGTCCCGAAAACCATATTACCGATTACAAGATTGAAACATCATTTTCAGATTCTGACGGCATACTCACATTTATAAATGAAAGCTCTGTTGATATTAAAATTGTTCTTGAAAACAACAGCGTTATTGTTCCGGGAAAGATGAAGGCTGAAATGGTTGTTCCCGATGTTAAGCCCTGGACTGCTGAAAATCCGAATCTTTACACCCTTGAGCTTTATGCAAACGGTGAAAAGATAATTGAAAGTGTCGGCTTCAGAGAGATTACCATTGACGGAAAAGTTTTCAAAATCAACGGCGAGCCTGTAAAGCTAAAAGGTGTAAACCGTCACGATTTCAACTGTGAAACTGCGGCAACCGTAAGCCTTGAAGAGTTGGCAAGAGACATTCATCTGATGAAAGAGCTGAATGTAAATGCAGTAAGAACCTCACATTATCCCAACAGTCCCGAATTCTATATGCTTTGCGACACCTTCGGCATTTATGTGATGGATGAAGCTGACCTTGAAATGCACGGCGCTTGCAGTCGTGACGGAAGATATGATGTGGATTTATGGTCTGAGTACGCAGAAAACGACTTCTTCACTCCCGGTATTACAGACAGACACGCCGCATTGGTTGAGCGTGACAAAAACCGTCCAAGCGTAATTATTTGGTCTCTCGGCAACGAAAGCTCCTTCGGAAAAGCCTTCTTCAAGGGTGCAAACTATATTAAAGGCCGTGATAAAACAAGACCCGTTCACTATGAAGGCTTACAGAATGCAAATCCGAAATACTACTATACCGAGCTTGTGGATATGGTAAGTATGATGTACCCGAGCTTCCAAAAAATCCGAGAAGACGTTCTCGATAACCCTAAAGAAACCCGTCCCTTTGTGCTTTGCGAGTATACACACGCTATGGGTAACAGCTGTGGTGATATTGCCGAGTATTGGGATATGATCTATAACAATGAGCAAATGATGGGAGGCTTTGTATGGGAATGGGCAGACCACGGTATCAAGACAGACAAAGGCTTCCTTTACGGTGGCGACTTCAAGGAGCCTGAGCACGACGGCAACTTCTGTGCAGACGGTCTTTTGACTCCCGACAGAAAGCTGAAGTCTAATGCTCTTGAAATGAAAGCAGTGTATGGCGGTAAGACCAAATCAGAGGTTAACATTGTTGAAATTCCCGCAAGCACCTACAAGTTCTCGTCAGCAATTGATATTGAAGTCAATGAGCATACGGGTGAAATTACTTCGATTAAGGCAGACGGTAAAGAGGTTCTTCGCACACCGATGCATTTCAACATTACCCGTTTTACAGATAATGACCGTGATCTTGTTCCCCATTGGATTGGAAGATGTCATCTTGATTCCTGCAGACCTCACATTTTCTCCTGTGAAAAGAATGAGAATTCCTATAAATTCAAAGGCTGTCTAGCGGCTAACTGCTTGATGCCTGCCGCAGAATTTGAGCTTATGTATGAGGTTGCAGGTAATGTTCTGACTGCAACTATTGAATACAAGCTTGCTGATTATGTTGAAAGATTCCCTCGCTTCGGTATTGAGTTCGGCGTGGACAAGGCTCACGGTAATTTCTCTTATGCAGGCTTCGGCCCGACAGAAAGCTATGTTGATAAGCACATCGCCGGTGAATACGGATACTATGTAAGCTCTGCCCGTGAGAACTATGACCGTGAATACATCCGTCCTCAGGAATCAGGCAGTCACTACGCCTGCAAATATATGGCTGTAAAGGATTTGTTCAAGGTAACGGCAGAACAGCCCTTCTCATTTTCAGTAAACCCCTATACAACAAAACAGCTTTGCGAAACACTTCACTCCTTTGAGCTTGAGGAAAACGACTTTGTAAATGTATGTATTGACCTTGCAATGAGAGGTGTAGGCTCACATTCCTGCGGTCCCGAATTACCTGAAGAATATGAGATTCCGAGAAAGGGAAAAAATACCTTTAAGTTTACGTTTTAATAGGTGAAGTTACGGTTGACTTGCGGTAAAACTCTACTTATAGCAGGAACATCTTGCTTAGTAAGGTGTTTCTGCTATTATTTTTACTACAATAAAAAAGTTTACAGATAAGTTGACAGATGTAAAGTGAAGTGATATAATTTCCAACGCTATAAAATATTATCAAGGAAGCAAAAAATGAAAGCTGAAATTCTTAAACTAAAAAAAGAAAAAAACGCAGTTATTCTTGCTCACTATTATGCACCTGATGAAGCACAGGAAATTGCCGATTTTGTGGGTGATTCATTTTATCTTGCAAAAAAAGCAAAGGAGACAAGGGCTGATATAATAGTTTTCTGCGGTGTACGCTTTATGGGCGAAAGTGCGAAAATTCTGAATCCCGACAAAAAAGTTCTTATGCCTGACCTTACCGCCGATTGCCCTATGGCACATATGGTAAAGAAGGGTAAAATCGAAGAAATGCGAAATGCTTACGGTGACTTATCAGTTGTGTGCTACATTAATTCAACAGCTGAACTGAAATGTCAGAGTGATGTTTGTGTCACATCCTCAAATGCCGTTAAGATTGTAAAAGCACTTGACAGTGAAAATATATTCTTCATTCCCGACAAGAATCTTGGATCGGTTGTTGCTAAGCAAGTACCTGAAAAGAATATTATCCTTAACGACGGCTTTTGTCCGATACACGCTAAGATTACCTGCGGTCAAGTGTTAAAAGTAAAAACGAAGCATCCTGAAGCGCTTATACTAAGCCATCCCGAATGCGAAAAGGAAGTGCTTGATGTATCCGATTTTATCGGCAGTACGGCAGAAATCATTGATTATGTAAAAAACTGCAATGCCGATAAATTCATTATCTGTACAGAAAAGGGCGTTGAGTACAAGCTTCTTTGCGACAACACCGATAAAAGGTTCTTCTTCCCCGAACCTTGTCCGTGCTGTGTCGATATGAAACTGAATACATTGAAAAACATTTTAAATGTGCTGAAAACCGAAAGTAATGAAATCGTTGTAGACAAGGAAGTGAGCCGTAAGGCCATAATTCCTCTTAATAAAATGCTTGAAATTGCGAGATGATAAAATGAATACAGATATTGTAATAGTGGGCAGCGGTGTGGCAGGTCTTTACTGCGCACTTAATCTGCCTGAATATAAAAAAATTACAATAGTTACCAAAGATGAAGCTCCTAAAAGTGATTCTTTCCTTGCACAGGGCGGTATATGTGTGCTTCGTGACGAGGCGGATTTCAAAGCCTTCTATGAAGACACAATGAGAGCAGGTCACTACGAAAATAATCCTGATTCGGTAGAAATTATGATTCGTTCCTCTCAGGAGGTAATAAGAGACCTTGTTTTCTTCGGTGTAAAATTTGAAAAAGACGGTGAAGAATTTACATATACCCGTGAGGGTGCCCACTCAAATCCAAGAATACTTTTTCACGAGGATGAAACCGGCAAGGAAATCACACAGAATTTACTTAATACTGTAAGAAACAGAAGAAATATTACCCTGATAGAAAACTTTACAATGGTGGACCTTATCTGCTATAATAACGAATGTACAGGTATAATCGGTAAAGACAGTAAGGGTGAATTTGTAAGCATTTCTGCTGATTATACTGTTCTTGCAACGGGTGGTATAGGCGGATTGTTCAAGCATTCCACCAATTACCGTCATCTGACTGGCGATGCGTTGGCGGTAGCCTTAAAGCATGGAATTAAGCTGCAGCACATTGATTATATACAAATTCATCCGACTACTCTTTACACAAAAAAGAGCGGCAGAGAATTTCTTATATCGGAATCCGTAAGAGGTGAAGGAGCAATCCTTCTTAACTCAAAGGGTGAAAGATTTATAAATGAGCTTCTTCCGAGAGATGTTGTGGCAAATGCAATTTTTGACGAGATGAAAAAAGAAGGCAGTGAACACGTGTGGTTGTCTCTTTCTCCCATACCTGAAGAAGAAATAAAAGCTCATTTTCCGAATATTTATCAGC
>JAFSEP010000008.1 GCA_017435665.1 Clostridia bacterium
CTCTGCATTCTGCATTTAATTGTGCATTGGAACGACCCTTCCACCGCAAGCGGTCCCCCTTTTCTTCCAGAAACCGGAACCCTTTTGTCTGCGTTGCAGACATTTCCCCTGACAGGGGAATTTCCTTTCAGGGACGGCTTTTGAAGGGACGCCGAGGACGTCGTCCCCTACAAGTGAATTATGTCGGCGGTAGCAGAGCAACGGTCAGAACTGACTGAGTCGGATAAAATCCGGAGCTTTGCTCCCCACAATTCTGCACTCTGCACTCTGCATTCTGCATTCCCAAAGCTTTCCATTTTCCACTTTCAATTTTCCATTTGCAAAGCACTCTGCATTCTGCATTTAATTGTGCATTGTGAATTGTGCATTGAAATTAAGCCTTGTGATTTCTAATTTCCTCCACCAGCTCCCTTACCTGCTCATCCAGGTCAAAGGGGGGATAGTTTCTTATAACGAAGTCTGAGTTTTCAATATAAAAGCTCTCGTCCTTCTGTGCTCCCATACGGGTTTTAGCCTGATCTATATGAATTTTATCTCTGAGAAGAATACGCTTGAGCCTGACATTTTCGGGAGCGCTTACGGATACGATGTAATCGCACAGCTTGTCTGCACCGCTTTCAAAGAGGGTGGGTGCATCAAGAACGGCGTGTTCATATCCTTCCTCAAAGGCTTTGCTCATATCCTCCTTGCATTTTTTTAGAATGGCAGGATGGGTAATGCTGTTAAGAAGCTCCGTCAGGTCCTTTTCCCTGAAGGCCTTATCAGCAAGAAGTCTGCGGTTAAGGTGGTCTCCGTCAAGGATATCGTCACCGAAGGCTTTTGCCAGCACGTAAAGCAGAGATGCTCCGTCGGCCATAACCTCCTTTGATATTTTATCGCAATCGCAGATATAATATCCTTGTTTTTCAAGTATTGTGCAGACGGTGCTTTTTCCGCTTCCCGTCTGTCCCGTAAGTCCGATAATCATAATTCAATCACCTCAAATGCCGCCGCACGGATAAGGCGGTTATAAACAGCAAGTCCTATTTCGTTTTTATCGGGATATCGGGCGTATACTCTTTCAGCCCCTGTTTCGTCAACCTCTCTGAGAGCCGAGAAAACACGCTGAGCCTGAGAAAGAGAATCGTTTTCCTTGCCGTAGGTTATGCATTTTATGCCCAGCTTTTTTTCTTCTCCGTCAAAGCAGAGAGCAGCCGTTTTTTCGTCGGCGTTTTTCCCGATATATTCTGCAAACTTTTCAAAGCTTCCTTTTAAAAGAGTAACCCTTGCCTTAGGTGCATAGTGCTTATATTTCATACCGGGCGAAGCTGCCTTCTGTGTATCGTCAAGCTTGTCGTATACGGCAGGGTCCACGTCTATTTCGCCCAGCACCTCTTCAAGCATTGACACGGTAACACCGCCGGGACGGAGAAGACGGGGCTTGTCCGTTGCAAGGGTGATAACCGTTGACTCAAGACCTACGCTGCAGTCGCCGCCGTCAATAATGGCATCTATCCTGCCCATCATATCCTCGATAACATACCTGGCTTTTGTGGGGCTGGGCATACCTGAGGTGTTTGCAGAGGGTGCCGCAACAGGTACTCCTGCTGCTTCGATGAGCCTTTTTGCAGTTTCATCAACGGGCATACGCACGGCAACCGTATTCAGACCGCCGCTTGTCTCCATAGGTATCAGGTCGCTTTTTTCAAGGATAATCGTCAGAGGGCCCGGCCAGAAGCGTTCTGCAAGAGCCATAGCCTGAGGGGTGATTTCCTTAACAAGAGGCGCCCATTGGCTGAGTCCCGATATATGTACAATTAATGGGTTATCCTTAGGACGACCCTTGGCTGTGAATATATTTTCCGATGAGGCTGCATCAAGAGCATTTCCCCCGAGACCGTAGACGGTTTCCGTGGGGAAGCCCACAACTCCGCCGTTTCTGATTATCTCAGCGGCAAGTGCTATATCCTCATCGCTTGTAGAAAGTATCTTTGTTTCCATTGTTTATTCCTCGTTTGCCTTCAGCTTTTCGGCTGTATCGGCTGTAATAAGTGCATCGATGATTTCATCCAGGTCACCGTTCATTATAGCTTCTATTTTATATAAAGTAAGACCTATTCTGTGGTCGCTGACTCTTCCCTGAGGGAAGTTATAGGTGCGTATTCTTTCGCTTCTGTCACCGGTACCCACCTGAGCCTTTCTTTCACCTGCAATGGAGCTTTGCTGCTTTTCTCTCTCTGCCTCAAGAATTTTTGAGCGAAGAATTCGCATAGCCTTGTCCTTGTTTTTATGCTGACTTCTTTCGTCCTGACATTCAACAACCGTTCCCGTGGGAAGGTGGGTTATTCTTATGGCAGATTCGGTTTTATTGATATGCTGACCGCCTGCACCGCTTGAACGGAAGGTGTCAATCTGCAGGTCTGTGGGATTGATTTCGATATCAACCTCCTCAGCCTCGGGAAGAACTGCAACGGTAACGGTTGATGTGTGGATACGTCCACCCGATTCCGTTTCGGGAACACGCTGAACACGGTGAACGCCGCTTTCAAACTTAAAGCGTGAATATGCGCCTTCACCGGATATCATAAAGCTGACCTCCTTGAAGCCGCCCAGTCCCGTATCATTACAGGAAAGAACCTCGCTTTTCCAGCCCTTTGCCTCAGCATACATGGAATACATTCTGTAAAGTGAGCCTGCAAAGAGGGATGCCTCCTCACCGCCTGCACCGCCACGGATTTCAATGATAACGTTTTTGTCATCGTTTTCATCCTTGGGAAGAAGCAGGATTTTCAGCTCCTCATAGCAGCGTTCTCTTTCTTCCTTGCCCAGATCAAATTCCTCCTGAGCCATTTCACGGAGGTCTCTGTCAAGGCCGCTTTCATTAAGCATTTCCCATGCTTCGTTTACGTTATTATCGATTTTAATATATTCTCTGTATTTCTCAACAACGGGGGTGAGATTTTTAAGCTCCTTCATCAAAGCCTTGTAGTTTTCCTGATCGGAAACCACCTGAGGGTCAAAGAGCATTTCGTTGACCGTTTCATATCGTTTTTCAACGTTTTTCAGTTTTTCTAACATAACAGAATCCTTTCGGTATAAATAAAAATCAACAAGTCAAAAATCTTAAAGGTCAGACTTATCACACTGATAACAACCTGCTAATTTTCATCTTCCCGTGAGATTTTTCTGATATTTTTTTCTGCTTTGCTTCGGGGGATCATTATTTCGTGGCCGCAGCCCTGACATCTGAGCTTGAAATCCATACCTGAACGCAGGACAAGGAACTCTTTGCTGCCGCAAGGATGACTCTTCTTCATAAGAAGAATATCGTTAACTTTTACATCCATTGTGTTACCTCCGTTGATTAATCAATCTAATATAATAGTATAGCACAAACATAAAAGAAAATGCAAGAAAGCGGAAGGATTTATTAAATGCACAATGCACAATTAAATGCAGAATGCAGAGACCCCTCAGTCAGCTTCGCTGACAGCTCCCCTTTCAGGGCGAGCCTTTGCAGAATAGAGGGGCTGCGCCGCAAATTTATCCGATTTGGTTGGTGGTGACATAAAGTCAGATGCCGCCGACATAATTCACTTGTAGGGGACGACGTCCTCGGCGTCCCTTCAAAAGCCGTCCCTGAAAGGAAATTCCCCTGTCAGGGGAAATGTCTGCAACGCAGACAAAAGGGTTCCGGTTTCTGGAAGAAAAGGGGGACC
>JAFSEP010000043.1 GCA_017435665.1 Clostridia bacterium
CAGGGATGGCAGGATTCGAACCTACGAATGCAACAGTCAAAGTGTTGTGTCTTACCGCTTGACGACATCCCTTTATATAAGAAAAGGACCAATTTCTTGGTCTCTTCTCTCTGTATGTGGGGTGGATGATCGGGGTCGAACCGACGACCTCCAGGGCCACAACCTGGCACTCTAACCAACTGAGCTACATCCACCATATGGCGCGCTTTGAGGGACTCGAACCCCCGGCCTACTGCTTAGAAGGCAGTTGCTCTATCCGGCTGAGCTAAAAGCGCATATCACAATAAATGGAGCGGGTGATGGGAATCGAACCCACACGACCAGCTTGGAAGGCTGGGATTCTACCATTGAACTACACCCGCATACTGTTCATTGCGACGCTGATTATTATACAAAATCAGCGTCGCAATGTCAAGCCTTTTTTGAAAAAACTTTAAATATATTTTATATCCAATTTGCCGTCAACCATAGTGAGACTTATTCCGCAAACACCCATATCTGAGTTATCAATGATAATCGTTGCTATCTCGTCCTCAACCTCACGTCTTATGACATTTCTGAGCTCTCTTGCACCTCTTGTGCCTCCTGAGGATTTCTCTGCAAGGTATGCGCATACGCCCTCTCCCCAGGTAAGTCTGATACCCTTATCCTTGAGAGGCTCAACCAGCTCACCGAGCAGAAGATCGGCAATTTTTGTAAGGTTCTCAAGGTCAAGCTCATTGAACACAACAACCTCATCTACTCTGCCGATAAATTCGGGTCTGAGGAAATCCGAAAGAGCCTTCATAACCTTTTCCTTTGTTGCCTCACCCTTATCCTTACCGAAGCCGAGAGCATTTGCTTTTCTTTCACTGCCTGCATTTGAGGTCATTATAATAACCGTATTTTCAAAGTTGACAGTTCTTCCCTGAGCATCTGTAATTCTGCCTTCGTCAAGTATCTGAAGAAGGATGTTCATTACATCAGGATGTGCCTTTTCGATTTCATCAAAGAGTATAATTGAATAAGGCTTTCTTCTTACCTTTTCCGTAAGCTGACCTGCTTCGTCATAGCCCACATAGCCCGGAGGAGAACCGATAATTCTTGATACGCTGTGCTTTTCCATAAACTCACTCATATCAAGTCTTATAAGTGTTTCCGGTGTGTTGAACAGAAGCGACGATAACTGCTTGACAAGCTCTGTTTTACCTACACCCGTAGGTCCGACAAATATAAACGATGCAGGACGTCTCTTTGAATTAATCTGCACACGGCTACGTCTGATTGCCTTTGATACAACCTCAACCGCTTCGTCCTGACCGATTATCTTCGCCTTCAGCTGAGACTCAAGTCCTGCAAGACGCTTGATATCACTTTCAATTACCTTATGGGCAGGAATACCTGTCCACAGCTCAATAACCTTAGCAATATCCTCTTCCTTTACTGCATTATCCTGAGCCTTCACTTTAAGGTCTTCAAGCTCATTTTCGCACTTAACAATTTCCGACTTAATGTTTGCAACAGCTTCATAATCGATTGTTTCGCTGTCATTATTATTCATAAGGTCTTCTTCATCATTTCTGAGTTCCTGAAGTCTGCGCTCCCCTATTTCAAAGTCGCTGATTGCTTTGTTGCGAAGGTTTGCACAGGTGCAGGACTCGTCAAGAAGATCTATTGCCTTGTCAGGTAAAAATCTGTCTGTAATGTATCTTTCCGAGAGTATTACAGCCTTTCTTACAAGTTCATCGCTGATTGTAACTCTGTGGAATGATTCATAGTAATTCTTGATACCGAGAAGAACGGTGATTGCATCTTCGATTGAAGGTTCCTCAACCTTTACGGGCTGAAAACGTCTTTCAAGTGCGGTATCCTTTTCGATATGCTTTCTGTATTCGGTGAATGTTGTTGCACCGATTACCTGAATTTCACCTCTTGATAATGCCGGCTTGAGAATATTTGCCGCATTCATTGAGCCTTCTGCATCGCCTGTTCCCACAAGATTATGAACCTCATCTATAAACAGGATGATGTTTCCGTCTTCCTTGACTTCCTGAATAAGAGCCTTAATTCTGCCTTCGAACTGACCTCTGAACTGAGTTCCCGCAACAAGTGCGGTAAGGTCGAGAAGGTGAATTTCCTTGTTTGCAATTTTTGCCGGCACCTGACCGTTTGCAATTCTGAGAGCAAGGCCTTCTGCAATAGCTGTTTTACCTACACCCGGCTCACCTATAAGGCAAGGATTGTTCTTTGAACGGCGGCAAAGTATCTGTATTGTTCTGTAAATCTCACTCTCTCTGCCGATAATATTATCAAGCTTACCTTCACGTGCCTTTTCTGTAAGATCCGTGCAGTATAAGCTCAGGCTCTTGCGTTTTTTCGGATTTTTCTTTTTTGATTTTCTGCCTCCGTTTGATTTTTCTTCGTTTGCCTCTGCCTTCTGCATAGGCACCTGACCATTCATCATTTCCTGAGGCATAAGGGAATTCATATCACCCATAAGTCCCTGAAGGAAGGGCAATGTGGGGGCACCGCCCTCCTCAAAGTCGCCGTCTTCATCCGATGCAGGAAACATATTACCAAACTGCTCTGTGATTGCATCAACATCGTCTTCGGTAATACCCATTGACTGCATCATCTGCTTTATGGGACCGATATTCATTTCCATTGCACATTTAAGGCAGTAGCCTTCAGATGTGGTTTTACCGTTATCCACCTTCTGGATAAACATCACCGCAGGTCTTTCCTTACATCTGCAGCATAACATCTTTTTCATTTTTCTTTCTCCTTACTTTTTTCGGGAATTATTTTTCTGACTTTGCAGCCTTCTTCTCCTTGAACTGCTTTATAGTACCGGGAGCATAGCTGAGAAGAGCAACAAAGGTTGAGATAAGTGCAACTATTACAAGTGTAAACATAAGCCATGCGGGCATTGTGAATACGGAAGTAAGAGCACCTACCGACGGTCCGAAAGCAATAACCGCAAGCACAACACCGTAGAATACGCAGGTTGCAACCTTACCGTAAATTTCAGCAGCACCGGGGCGTAAACCAACCATGAGCATAATGAGACCGCCCACGATCATAATAAGATCCTTGAGAAGGAAGAGAAGGAATACCCAACCGAAGGCTCTTACTGTTGCATCATCAGCGTTACGGAAATCCCAGAACAGAAGAATGGCAACTGTTATGATTGTCAGCTTATCTGCAACAGGGTCAAGGATTTTTCCTAAATCTGACACCTGATTGAATTTTCTTGCAATCTTGCCGTCAAAAAGGTCTGTAAGTCCCGATAAGGCAATAAGGCCTATTGACCAGCCGAGATGGCCCTTAACAAAAAGCACAGCAATAGCGGGAATAAGTAATAATCTTATATATGATAAAAAATTCGGAATAGTTTTCCAGTCCTTAAATAATGTTTTTAACGTCTGACTAAAATCACTCATTTTAATTCACTTTTCCTTTCAAAGCATAAATTAGGTTATTTTTTCACTTCAAGCCGTAACAGCCGGCAGGATTTATAAATTTACAATGCTCATATCCTTTATAAGCATATTAAACAGACTTACGATTTTTGAGTTTTCAACAGCTGTCAGGAACGTGCCGTTATCAATGAAGCCTGCAAGAATTGTTACGGCGAAGCAAAGAACAGCAGCAACAACAATACCCTTAACAGCACCGAACACACCGCCGAATATTCCGTTTGCCTGCTTTATAACAGGCAGCTTTGCAAACTTTTCAAAAATTACCGTGAAGAGCTTGAAAATAAATACGCAAAGAACGAATATTGCAACAAAAAGTATTATTTTGAGAATAACTGTCATAACCGGAGCCACAACATTTACCATCAGAGCATCAAGCACGTTGCCTCCGCTTGCCGAAATCTGCTGTGACAGACTGTCGGTCAGTGCCTGAACGTCCATACCCAGCAGAGAAAGAAATCCGTTCATACTCTCGGGAATACTGTCAAGAGCAGACTGAACCTGTTCTGTTGCAGAGCTTCCGAGTGTTGCAATTTCACTTTCAAGCCTGGTTGCTATGCTGTTTTCAAAGAATCTTTCAAACATCTGCGGCGCAAGCTGAACAGACAGTATCCTGGCAATAATTACAGCTGCAATGTTTGTTATAAGATCCATCAGACTTTTCACAAAGCCCTTTATAACGCCCGTAATTATACATACGGCAAAAATCACTAAAATAGCTATATCAATAATATAATTCATTTTGTACTCCTTTTAATTATCAGTCTTATCTTCACCGGGTTTAATTCATCACATTCCCCCATTCGTATACGGTTACACCGCTGATATCGTGTTATTATAGCACAAATCTCTTAAATAAACAACCGTATTTAATTAAAAATCATATTTATAAACATCCGTATCAGACAGGCAATAAACATAACCGTCATTGACAAACATTGAGTTAAGTCCGCCGTCCGTTTCGGTGATATTGAGCTTTTCACCGGACGATATCGAATATACGACTATCTCACCTGTCATCATTACGTATACGTTTTTATCATCAATTTTAAAATCCACTATATCCTTGTCAAATTCCTTCTCAAACTTCTTTTCACCGTTTTTATCAATAACGGTAAGAATGTATTTATCAAGGGTGCCGAAGGCTTTTTTCAGTATCGCTGCAGAATTATTGTCGGCAAATGCATACCCGTCAACAACATCGTAATCATAGCTGATAACCTGAGACTCCATGGAACGCAGGTCGGCAATCATATAGCTTTTATCGGTTATAACACTAAGCTCCTTGTTTCCGATAAATCTTATAACGTAAGCAGATTCACCCGTGTATTCAAACGCACCCTCAACGTCGGTAGAATCAAGATTGAAAAACATTATCTTTGAATACGCCTCACCGTTCTTTACACCGATTGACGAAACTGCAACCGTTTTTCCGTTTTTTGACAAGGCTGCCTGACTGAGATATTCATCCGTACATTCCCATTGGAAAAGGAGCTTGTTTGAGGATGAATAAACACTTAAAACCGAGGAAGCCTGTGTCTTTCGTGTGATTATTGCATAATTTCCGTTTTTTGCTATATCGGCATTGATTATCTCATCGCCGCCGTCACTGTGATAAACCACGCCCATACGGTTCATTATTGCAAATTTTCCCGTGGAGCGCTCAAAAACAATGTAGTTTCCGCTTTTACTTTTCACAAGAGGATTTGAATAGCCCAGCTTATCTGAGCTTCTTACGGAACCGTCTGACTTGAAGGAAACCAATGAATTGGTCGTCAGCACGATGTTGCCGTCAGAAAGACCGAAGCCTTTATTTATCTGCAAATCCTCAAAATAAAGTATTACGTTTTCATCCTTGAGCTGACCGTGAGTTACTTCTTTATTCAAGGCAGACTGAGCGATGGTGTAAACGGTATAAAAAGAAACGGAAAGGAAGGAAATGATTGCAGCTGCAATTATAAGCCTTCTGAAAAAACTTTTCTTATTCTTAACTTCTTTTTTCATATCATATGTCCTCATAAAAAACTTTATTGAGATATAGGCCCTCCGAAGGAGCTGTTACGCCTGCCTCTTTCCTGCTTTTTGAAGCAATTATACGTTCCAAATTATTCTCAGGAATTTTACCCCTGCTGATATCAATAAGCGTGCCGACCATAATTCTGACCATATTGTATAAGAAGCCGTCACCGCTTACCCTGAATTCAACCATATCGCCGTTTCTGACCACGTCAAAGGAGAAAACCTCTCTTACCGTGTCTTCAACACTCGATCCCGATGCGCAGAAGGCTGCAAAATCGTGCTTACCGATAAAAGCCTTTGCTTCTCTGTCAAGGAGCTTTTCGTCAAGAGGATACTTGTAATGATAAGCTCTGTTTTTCAAAAACGGATTACCGTAAGGACTGTTATCTATGAGATAAACGTATTCCTTGCCCTTGCAGTCAAACCTTGCGTGAAAATCCGTATCCGTTTCCTCACAATGAAAAATCACAGCTTCATCCGGTAATACGGCGTTAAGGGCATTTATAATTCTTTCGCAGGTCATTTCTGTTTCAATCCTGCAGTTAAAGCAGAATTCATTTGCGTGAACGCCCGCATCCGTACGGCTGCAGCCGTTAACGGTAACGTCCTGATTAAAAATTCTGCCGACGGCATCCTTAACCGCTTGCTGAACGGTAAAACCGTTGGGTTGAATCTGCCACCCGTGGAAAGCCGAGCCGTCATATTTGATTTTAAATAAAAAATTTCTCATAATAACGACTCCCTGAAATTTATATAATCTTGCCGAAAAGATTGTTTATCAGCACTACTGCGGCAATTGATACTACCGACAGGAGCACTGTTACGCTTTCATTAAGACCAAACTTCATTTTCTTCATCCGTGTTCTGCCTTCGCCGCCGCTGTAACATCTGCATTCCATTGCAAAGGCAAGCTCATATGCCCGTCTTATTGACGAGACAAACAGCGGAACAAGAATCGGTACGAGAGCCTTGGCTCTCTGAAGTATATTTCCGCTTTCAAGATCTGCTCCCCTTGCTTTCTGAGCGTTCATAATCTTGTCCACTTCTTCAATAAGCGTGGGTATAAAACGCAAAGCCAATGTCATAATCATCGCCAACGTGTGCACCTGAATATGAAGCTTATTCAAAGGTGACAAAAGTCTTTCAAGGCCGTCCGTAAGCATTGTCGGTGTCGTTGTATAAGTCAGGAGCGAGCTTGAAATAATAAGTGCCACTATTCGCACCGCCATAAATAAGGCTGTAAAAATGCCCTTGGTGCTGATTGTTATAAATCTCCAAGAGAACAGAACCGTTCCGCCCGTTACGTAAAAGATGTTAAGTATTGTTGTAAAAATAACAATAGGCACAATAGGTTTAAGACTCTTGAAAAACATTTTGAAGGGAACCTTTGAAACCGCAATGGCCGCAGCAAGAAGAACCAGCATAAAAGCAAGAGAATAAAAATTCTTGCACATAAATATAAGCACCATAAACAAAACAGTGATTATCAGCTTTGCTCTTGGATCCAGCTTATGCACAAAAGAATTTCCCGGGAAATACTGACCTATGGTAATATCTTTAATCATTTTCCCTGCCCCCTTTCAGAATTGAAAGAAGCTCTTTTCTTCCCTCTTCAACGCTGTATATATTAGTCCTTACGTTGTAGCCCTTTTCTTTAAGTCTGACAAAAAGAGAGGTAATCTGCGGTATGTTAAGACCCATTTCAACAAGCTCGTTGTGTCTTGAATAAACCTCGTCAACATTACCGTATGCGACAACCCTGCCCTTGTTCATAACAAGCACCTTTGTTGCAAGCTTCGCCACATCCTCCATACTGTGAGAAATAATTATCACGGTGCTTCCCGTTTTCTCACGGTATTGCTTTATAAGCTCAAGGATAGTATCTCTACCCTTAGGATCAAGACCTGCACACGGTTCGTCAAGAACGAGTATTTCAGGCTCCATGGCCATAACCCCGGCAATGGCAACCCTTCTCTTTTCACCGCCCGATAAATCGAAGGGCGATTTATCAAGATAACTGCTGTCAAGACCGACAAAGGAAATTGCCTGACGAACACGTCTGTCAACTTCTTCCTTACCGAGGCCCATATTGACGGGACCAAAGGCAATATCCTTGGCAACGGTTTCTTCGAAAAGCTGATATTCGGGATACTGAAAACAAAGCCCGACGGTAAAGCGCACCTGACGGATATCGGATTTATTTGCCCATATATCCTTGCCCTTGACATATACCGTTCCCTCAGTCTGCTTCAAAAGACCGTTGAAATGCTGAATAAGCGTACTCTTTCCCGAGCCTGTGTGACCGATGATCCCCACAAGCTCCCCCTTCTCTATTTCAATGCTGACATCATCAATTGCGACACGTCTGAAGGGTGTACCGTCGCTGTAAACATATGCCAGCTTTTCTGTTTTTAACACTATTTCGTTCATTCCGACACCTCCGCAATTTTGCTAAAGGCTTCAATGAATTCTTCTTCATTGAGGATGTCAGCCCGAATATCTATTCCGTCTTTTCTGAGAAGGCAGGAAAGCTCTGTGACCTGAGGAACGTCAAGACCGATTGCTTTAAGCTTATCCGTGTTTCGGAACACTTCCTTGGGTTTTCCGTCAAAGGCGACCGTTCCGTCATCCATAACAATTACTCTGTCAGCCTGAACAGCCTCATCCATATAGTGAGTGATGAAAACAACTGTTATTCCCATATCCTTATTAAGATGCTTTATTGTTTTCATTACCTCTTTGCGTCCCCTGGGGTCAAGCATAGCAGTAGGCTCATCAAGAACAATGCATTCTGTCTGCATTGCGATAATACCTGCAATCGCAACTCTTTGCTTCTGTCCTCCGGAAAGCTTATGAGGCTCGTGATCCTTGTATTCATACATACCTACGGATTTGAGGGCACTGTCTACCCTCTTTCTGATTTCATCAGGGTCAACACCTAAATTTTCGGGACCGAAGGCAACATCATCTTCAACGATTGTTGCAACAATCTGGTTATCGGGATTCTGAAAAACCATACCTACGGTTCTTCTTATGCTGTCCTTATTGCTTTCATCGGCAGTATCCATACCGTTCACCGTAACTTTTCCCTTTTGAGGTACGAGTATTGCGTTTGAGAGCTTGGCAAGTGTGCTTTTACCGGAGCCGTTATGTCCGAGAACCGCAACGAAGCTACCCTTCCCTATGGAAAGAGAAAGGTCGGAAATCACAACGTTATCCGCTGCTTCATCGTCAGTTACATATTTAAAGCCTACGTTTTCAAACTTGATAATTTCGTTCATTTAATAAATCCTTTTTATTCGGTCTTTTCCCATATTGCGGAAGCTCCGCAGGGCAAAACCATTTTTGTATTTGTAACGGGCAAACCTATTTCACTTGACGATACCTTACCGCCGAATTTTGTCTTTACGGTTGTACCCAAAATATATTCCATAACCGAGGGTGAAAGTCCTGTTGTATATGAGTTTATCAGCATCATAATCGAATCCTCGTATAATAGCTGAGAGCATAACTCAACGAAGTTATATATCTCGTCCTCCAGCTTCCACACCTCACCTCCGGGGCCTCTTCCGTATGAGGGCGGATCCATTATGATGATATCATATTTATTGCCCCGTCTGATTTCACGCTGAATGAACTTGACACAGTCATCAACAATCCATCTTACGCTTCTGTCTGCAACGCCTGATGCTGCTGCATTTTCCTTTGCCCAGGCAACCATTCCCTTTGAAGCGTCAACGTGAACAACACTTGCGCCCTCCTTGAGGCAGGCAATTGTTGCACCTCCGGTATAAGCAAAAAGGTTAAGAACCTTAACGGGACGGTCTGCCTTACGGATAAGCTCTCTCGTGTAATCCCAGTTGACCGCCTGTTCGGGGAAAATGCCCGTATGCTTGAAGCCCATATTTTTTACGTTAAAGGTAAGATCCTTATATTTTATCTGCCATCTGTCGGGAAGAGAGCTTTTAAATTCCCAATGTCCGCCGCCTGTTTTTGAACGGATATAGTATGCATTCGCCTTTTTCCAGCTGGGATTATTTTTCGGTGTTTTCCATATAACCTGAGGATCGGGACGTACCAATATAAAATCTCCCCATCTTTCAAGACGGTCACCGTTGCTTGAGTCTATGAGCTCATAATCCTTCCAATCACTTGTATATCTCACGTCTGTTACTGCGACAGCAAATACTGTCTTCACCTTTCCGTAATTTTTGTATATCTGTCTGCCCTAAATTAACCTTTTTCTTATAACTTCGGCAATTTCCTCTGCAAGTATTTCAATGCGGGTCTGATCCTGTCCTTCAAGCATAACTCTCACAAGAGGCTCGGTTCCCGAAACTCTTACAAGAACTCTTCCGCTTTCACCAAGCTGTTCTTCAGCCTGTCTGATTGCAATTCTGATTTCCTCATCGTCGCTGAATCTTGCTTTACCCATATCGGAAACCCGTATATTTATCATCGTCTGCGGATAAACCGTCATACACGAAGCAAGCTGTGAAAGAGATTTATCCGTTTTTTTCATTATCTGTAAAACCTGAAGGGCCGTAAGCTGTCCGTCGCCCGTTGTTGCATAATCAAGGAAAATAACATGACCGGATTGCTCGCCGCCGATTGAATAGCCCTTATCAACCATTGCTTCAAGAACATATCTGTCACCAACCTTAGTGGCTTCGTAAGAAATTCCGTTTTCATCGCAGAACTTATAAAAGCCCATATTTGTCATAACGGTGACAACAGCGGTATCCTTATTGAGCTTGCCCTCCTGCTTCATATGCTTTGCACAGATTGCGATGATTCTGTCTCCGTCAACGACCTCACCGTTTTCATCAACGGCAAGCATTCTGTCTGCATCACCGTCAAAAGCAAAGCCTGCCGTAAGACCGTTTTCCTTAACGTATCTGCTGAGATTTTCCGTATGCGTTGAACCGCAGTTATCGTTTATATTAACACCGTCAGGAGAATCTGACAGCATATGACAGTCGGCACCGAGGGATGAAAACAGCTTTTCAGCCGAAACACTTGCCGCACCGTTTGCACAGTCAAGGGCGATACTCATTCCGGAAAAATCAACTTCAACCGAATTTCTCAGATGCTCAATATAGTCATTCACCGTGTTTTCGCAAACGGAAACAGTACCGACTTCTCCTCCGATTTTCAGCTCCGGCTTTTCAATCTCATCAAGAATTATTCTCTCTATTTCATCCTCTATTCTGTCGGGCAGCTTATACCCGTCTGCTCTGAATATTTTTATTCCGTTATATTCACAAGGATTGTGAGATGCCGAAATCATTACAGCCGCATCATAACCGTACTTTTTAACAAGGTATGCCACAGCCGGTGTCGGCACTACGCCTAAAGTCATCACGTCCGCACCAACGGAACAAAGTCCCGCCGAAATTGCACTTTCAAGCATAGAGGATGAGGCTCTTGTGTCCTGTCCGATAAGAACCTTAGGTTTTCTATGCTCATTATCCGTCAGCACCGCAGCCGTTGCCCTGCCTATTTTAACGGCAAGCTCGCAGCTGAGTTCTGTATTGGCGACGCCTCTGACGCCGTCGGTTCCGAATAATCTGCCCATTTACTCTCTTCTCTCTGAATTATTTGATTTGATGCTCTATACCAAGATGCTCGTATGCAGCAGGTGTTGCAATTCTGCCTCTGGGTGTTCTTCCCAGAAAGCCTATCTGCATAAGGTAAGGTTCATAAACGTCCTCGATAGTAATCGCTTCTTCACCTATCGCCGCAGAAATAGTTTCAAGTCCCACAGGCCCGCCGTTATAGCTCTTGATTATAGCCGTAAGCAAACGTCTGTCGGTGGCATCAAGTCCAAGCTCATCTATTTCCATTCTATTCAGCGTAAGGCTTGCACTTTCCTTTGTTATAACACCGTTACCCACAATCTGAGCAAAATCTCTCGCTCTCTTGAGAATACGGTTTGCAATTCTCGGTGTACCTCTTGAGCAGGAGGCAATCTGCAATGCACCCTCCCTGTCAATTTCAATTCCGAGAATACCTGCACTTCTTATTACAATTCTGCTGAGTTCCTCGGGAGTGTAAAGCTCAAGTCTCATCACAACGCCGAAACGGTCACGCAAAGGTGCAGAAAGCTGTCCTGCTCTCGTGGTTGCACCGACGAGTGTGAATTTAGGCAAATCAAGTCTGATTGACCTTGCTGAGGGGCCCTTGCCGATAATTATATCAAGTGCATTATCCTCCATTGCGGGATAAAGAACCTCCTCCACACTTCTGTGAAGACGGTGGATTTCGTCAACAAAAAGAACATCACCTTCGTTGAGGTTCGTCAGCAATGCCGCAAGGTCACCCTGCTTTTCAATGGCGGGGCCTGACGTAACACGAAGATTAACATTCATCTCATTGGCAATAATGCCCGCAAGAGTAGTTTTACCAAGTCCCGGAGGACCGTAAAGAAGCACGTGGTCAAGGCTTTCTCCTCTGGAAATCGCTGCCTGAATGTATATCTTCAGGTTTTCCTTTACCTTCTCCTGACCGATATAATCTTCAAAGACACGGGGTCTCAACGAAAGCTCAATATCTCCGTCATCACGGATAAACTCCCTTGACATTATTCTTTCTTCATATTCGTTTTCAAATTCATTCATTTTTCATTCTCCGTATTAAAGAATTTTAAGTGCCTGAGTTATAAGCTTTTCAACACTAAGGCTTTTATCAAGCTTCGATACTGCTACGCTTGCCTCTGTCTGAGTATATCCGAGCATTACCAGTGCTTCAACCGCTTCATTGACGTTCCTGCAATCGCATACAGAGGCAACTGCGGCAACACTTTCCGTTCCCTGAGACTGCGGAAATGCACCTTTGAGCTTATCCTTCAGCTCGAGCACCACTCTCTGCGCAATTTTGGGTCCTATGCCTTGAGCCTTTGTTATAGCCTTGGCATCCGAGCTTGCTATGGCAAGAGCAAGCTTATCGGGAGTAAGCTCAGACAAAATTGCAATGGCAGCCTTCGGGCCGACACCTGAAACGGAAATCAGCATTTTAAAGCAGTCCAGCTCAGTTTCGTCGTAAAATCCGAAAAGATCAAGAGCATCCTCTCTCACGCTGAGGTAAGTATAAAGAGTTACTCCGCAATTATTTGATGAAAGCTCATTCAACGTATTGAGTGTTACCGTAAGTCTGAAGGCAACACCGGAGCAGCTAATAGCAACCGACGTTGAATCTTTATATACAATGTCACCTGTGAGGCTGTAAAACATAGCTTATATCCCCCTTCTGATGCTGAGATTATTATTAAATAAGGAACCGCTTGCGTGTGCATGACAGATTGCCATAGCAAGAGCATCAGCGGTATCGTCGGGCTTAGGCACCTTTTCAAGTCCGAGAATACGCTTTGTCATTTCCTGAACCTGCTTCTTTTCTGCCCTGCCGTAGCCGACCACACTCTGCTTGACCTGAAGCGGTGTATATTCAAAAACAGGAAGGCTGTTTTTTTGTGCCGCAAGCATAAGAACACCTCTTGCCTGACTAACATCAATAACGGTCTTTGCATTATTGTTATAAAACAGCTTTTCGATTGACATAACTTCAGGAGAATTCCTTTTTACGATTTCATTGAACTTGTCATAAATGATTTCCAGTCTTTCGTTAAAAGGAGTTTTTGCTTCAGTAATAATCGCACCGTAGTCAATGGTTCTGAAATGATTGCTGCGGTACTCAATTACCCCATATCCGATTATAGCGTAACCCGGGTCAATCCCTAAAATAATCATCGCATACTACCTCATTATAATTATCATCTCAGTATACCACATAATTATAAATCTAACAAGTGGTGAACATAATATTTTAAGCAAATATAAGAAAAAAAGAGGTGCAGATGCACCTCTTTTTCTATTTGACTCTGACTGATTTAACCTCAGACCATCCCGAATAAAGTTTCGTATTATTTCCGTTGATTTTTACGGTTTTATAGGTTCTTACTCTTACGTAATATTTCTTACCCTTTTTAAGGCTTTTTATTGTCTTAGAAGTGGTCGAATTTTTGCTTACGGTAACCTTCTTCGATTTTTTCATCTTTGAGGATGTGCTGTATTCAATCTGATAGCCGGTAGTCTGAGATGTCTGCTTCTTCCAGGTTACGGTAATTTTTTTGCTTCCAGCCTTCAGCTTTGAAACAGAGGTGGACTTAGGCACTATACTGAAGGTCAGCTTCTTCGTGCCCGAATACTTACCCTTGAATTTTACGGTAACGGTATACTTTCCCACCTTTTTTCTGCCGCTTGAATACTTTACGGTATAATCCTTGCCCTCTTCGAGAGTGTTACCGTGCGTATCCTTGGCAACAACCTTCGGTTTTCTTACCTTTCCGCTGTATGTATACTTTGTTTTTGATAGCTTCACCGAAGCAACCTGAGGGGTACTTTCTGCAATTTCCGCAGGCTTACGGTTAATTACATATCCGCTTGTCTGACTGTAAGGAGCAAGGAAATATGACCAATATCCGTTTTTGCCGTAATTTCCCGTTTCCATAAGATACTTTCTTCCCTGTATCTCAACCTCACACCAGAAATGCTGCCATATATTATCGGGATAGCTTCCCCTGTAACTCTGGATTACACATGCATCATATCCGAGATATACCATCATTGCCGCCATAGCACCGTTATATTGAGCGCACTGCCCCATTTTACTCTTGAAGGCTGCCTCAACCCAGGATTTTCCTGAAATTTTATTCCAGTCATTTCCAACGGCATACTTGACATTTTTATTGAGCCAATTAAGCGTATAAGATAACTTTTCAGCCTCTGTCATACTCTTTTTAAAATGCTTTTCAGCAAAGTTTTTAAGTATTTTTATGTCATTTTCACTCAGCTTATAGGTATAGCTTGTTGTGCTCTTACCCTGCTTGTTATATACCTTGAAGCTCTTATGAGATTTGAGTTCTGCTCCCCTCAGTACAGCATCAGCATCATCTGTGTAATATATATCTCCTCTTTCCCCATATACCGTGTTTCCGTTAACGTTTTTATAGGAGCAGATATAATAAGCATAAATTCCGTTTTTATTGACAGATTTATCATAATACGTATCGGCAGAATTACCCTTTATTGTTTTAATAATTTTGGCATCACCGTAATTATCAATGCGCTGTCTGTAAATAATGTAACCGTCAGCCTTGCTGTTACTCTTGTATTTGATTTTGATTGATGATTTAAGTGTTGTCAGCTCAGCCGACGGAGATTTCAGTAAGGTAGTACACTCAATATATGCAGGCTCACCCTTTATTGCAGTATTACTGTCATCAATAACCACAGGCACAATCTGATACTTATATGTTGTATACTGACTGAGATTTCCATCGTAGTATGTGCTGTAATCTGTCTTACCTATATAAACGTATCTTGCCGTACTGTTATCATAACGGTAAACATAATAGCAATCTATATCATCCCAATACCAGCCGTCCCAGCTCAGGCGTATATCTGATGCGGAGCTTGCGCCTGCTGTAAGACCGGATACGGAATCAATATAAATTTTAAAGCTGAGTGTTTTTATTCCGCTGTAATTTCCCGTAAAAATTATATCAATATACGCCGTTCCCGGATAACGGTTGTTTCTGTAACTTACGGTATAGTCAGAACCCTCGTAAAGATATCTGCCTGAGAAATAAACATCAAACCACGGTTCAATGCTTTCTCCGCAGTACATACAGTCCTCTATGGATGAAACTGTTATCTGAGATGCATCAACAGGATTAATTGTGAATTCAACACGCTTGGTACCGCAGTAGTCCCCCATTCCGCTTATGAGGGCATAAGCTGTACCTGCATTTATATTGTTTTCATAGCTTACAGAATAATCAGTACCTGCCGTAAGAAGCCTTGCCCCGTCATACACACTTATCTCCGGCATTATTTCATAACCGCTGTAAATATAAGATGAAGAATCGAAAATAACGGTAAGCTCATCCGTCTTTTTCAGCAAAACGACATTAAAGCCGTTAGCTCTTGCATAGCTTTCGGCATAGCTTCCCTTAACACAGGCAATTGTGAAATCTGACTTCTTTTCATAAAATTCTTCATCGGTTTCAAAATCATAAGCCTCGCAGTAACCTACACTGTATTCACCGATATGTTTTACACTTTCCGGTATTTTTATATAATCGACATAACTGCAGTCGATTCTCCCTGAAATTGAAGTTACATCAAACTTACAATAATTATCATATTCATCATAATCGTATACACATTCAGGGATGATCACCTTATTACTGCTGTTTGCTTCATAATCGGTAACGGTTACAGTATTGTTTTCAAAATCAAATCTGTAATAAACCCAGCTTCCTTCCGAATAGTCCGATCCCACGTCATACGCCGATACCGTAACAGCAGAAAAAGTCAGAGTAAGCAAAATAAAAACAGCCGAAAAAACAGATAATACTACTTTCTTCATACGTCACAACTCCTTTAAGCGTATTATAAAATATTTCATACAAGGTGTCAATAAAGTGTATAAACAAAAACTGCCGCAAAATAACGCCGACACCACATAAGGAAATATTTGTTTCTCAATAAAAATTCCCTGTATTTTTGCCAAAAGCCTCGCAAGGCGTCAGCCTTGCTGCGTTTTGTGGTGTCGGCGTTAAACTTGCGACAGTATCGTATATGTTTTATCGTTGTATTACTTTGATTTATCCTCAACAGCAGTATTGATAGATTTTCCGAATACTACAAATCTGTTGAAAAGGAACTCGGTTGTAAGATTAATAAGCATTGTAAAAGCGAGAACAAGGTATTCATTCCAGCCGATATCTGTCAGAGCATTGCCCCACCAGATTGATGCGGGTGTGAATACACAGTAATATCCGAGCACCTTGAGCATAGCAACAGGAACGTTATTTGCTGATTTAAAGGTGAACTTTCTGTTTACTGTGAAATTGAAAATAACAGAAAACAATAAGGCTACAAAATAGAATAAGCCGTATTCATTTTCAATTATGCTTTCAGGCAGAAAATCAAAAGCACCCGTAAAACGGTTAAGCTCGTTAAGAGCAGTGAACGTTACTGTCTGGATAATTCCTGCACCTGTTGAACAGAAAAAGAACTTCAACGCCATCACGGCATTATCTTTTTTGGTAAGCTGTGTTTCATTACTCATATTTTTACTCCTTTTATAAGCTGAAGCTGCATTTCTGCAGCTTCAGATAATTTCTCATTATAACTGTCCTACAAACAGCATAAATATGTATTTGAACCAAGCGATAATTCTCTCAAAGAAGTTCATTTCCTTTTCTTCTTCAGGTGCTTCGGGAGCTGAATCTTCATAGTAGTGCATATAAGTGTCGAAGGTTACGCTGTTGCCTGCTTCCTTGAGATTGATAACACGCACACCTCTGAGAGTGCCTTCAGTATAAGGATAAGGACTGTAACCGGCTGTTACTGTTGAGATGAGCTTAACACCCTCATAATCAACAACAAAATCATTCATATGGTCGTGACCGAAACAAAATGCTTCAACTCCGACTGCCTTGAGTCTTGAGAACTCATTGTGATAAACATCAACATTCGGCGGACAGGGCTTTTCCTGAAGATGACCTGCTGAGCCTTCCGGAAGAACGTAATACTTATCATCTTTTTCTACTGCGCCTTCAGTACCTGCCGGCACTTCTTCAAGGGCATCATAAATTTCGGGAACGATTATATGCTGGAAGGCCATTGACTTAACGGTCTTGCCGCTGAGCTTATTAAGATTAATTGTTTCCTTTTCGATATACTTGAGCTGATCATCGTGAACAGCGTCGTATTCATTTCCCAATACGTCAACATAATCGTTGGAGTCAATAACCCAGAGATTGTATGCGAGCTGTGTATAGTCAAGTTCACCTTCTGTTACGGGCGTATAATCAGAACTGAAGATGGGAATGTTATATGTTCCGCAACCGTAAATATCGATGTTTGCAATAGCTTCGTCATAGCCGATAAAACAGTCATACTTCTGGTAAATTTCCATCTGCATTTCTCTGTTAACAGCTGTGAAAGCACCGTCATGGTTGCCGAAGGTTGCAGCAACTCTTACGCCGTATTCATCGTAGTATTCCTCAAAAATGCGCATAAAATCATCAATAGCACCTGAAACGCAGGTGTAGTCAACATCAGAGAAAACACCGAGTGTTCCTGATCTGATATCGATGATATTGTCACCGGTAAGGATGATGAGATCCGGACGTTCTGCCTCAATAGCTGCTCTGAGAGACTTCTGGGAAAGGGGCGATAAATTGATGCCGTCCTGAATGTCAGCAATCTGCATAATTTTAAAGTTTCCGTCACTGTCAAATCTGAGCTGTGCCTTTTGTGCCGGTGTGTATCCCACTGCAGAAGCGGCGAAAGCCGAAAGCATAACAGCCACAAGCATCACTGCTATAATTTTAGTAATTTTCTTCATTGTGTATTTTTCCTTTCAAAAACGTTTTAGTATACACATCTATACCTGATTTATTATACATAATTTTCAGAATTATTTCAACACATTCAACCAAATCCCTGTATGTTAAAAGTCACAAAAAAATTCAGAGAGATTTATGCAAAAATACCAAAGCATTTTTTACTATACAGGAATTTTCCGACTTGCAACGGCATATAATTTTAAGGTGGCAAACATAATTCAAAGGAGTGATAAAATGCGAAAAGCAAATTATAACCTGAATATTTTAAAGCACGCAAAAGCCAAGGTAAAAACCGTGTGCTGTGATAAAATAGGTAAGTAAATCAGGAAAAAGTCAGCAAAACGCAAATTGTTTTGCTGACTTTTCTCTCACTTCTCACCCTTGATATCTTCTACCGTTTTTTCATAGATAAATTCTTTAAGGGTCTGAATATTCTTTTCGGAATTGAACTTCAATACAGCCTGACCGCCCACATATGCATTCCACCACGAACCTTTTGCGGGAATCTGCTGTTCAACTATGGGATAATCCATATAAGAAAGCAAAGCGTTAACACCGAGTGATATCAGCTGAGTTTTATTGATATCTGTCTGAATTTCGGGTAAAACCGCTTCAACGGTTGAAAGAAGTGTAGGGATGCTGCACTTTTTAACCTGCTTCATAATTGCAGAAATAACCTTACGCTGTCTGGCTGTTCTGTTGAAATCCGAATCAAGATGTCTGATTCTGGCATACCACAACGCAGTTCTTCCCTGAACCCTGTGAGTACCCGGTGTACATTCGTAGCCGCCCTCTCTGCTGATGCACTCGGCCTCAGCCTTGGTTATCTTGAGCTTTATACCGCCGATTCCGTTAACTATTGTTTTGAAGATATCAAAATCAATCATAACATAGTTATCAATTTTCACCTTATAATTATACTCAATAGTATCAATAACCATCTGTGGTCCGCCATAACTGCAGGCAGCATTCAGCTTTGCGTACTGATCTCTTTCGGGAATATAAACCCAGCTGTCACGAAGAAATGACGTAAGCTTCAGAGCCTTGTTTTTCTTGTCAATCGATACCAGCATCATCGTGTCTGCACGGTAATTTGCCTGATTTTCCCTTTGGTCAGTTCCCAGAAGAAGAATGTTTGTAACGTCACTGCTTGAGCTGAGCTCTGCATCTGAAATGAAGGCATTTTCCTTGTGCGTATCAGGCACGTAGTTTAGCCCGTCCATAATTTTATAGACATACCCGCTGAGCACAAGCACAAGAATAAGAAGTATTGAAACTATACTTGCAAAGACCTTTTTTCCTCTTGAACGGCCTTTTTTAATTTTCTTCACCTTCGCAGATGAGATATCCTCAAAGGTAATGTCTTCGGAAACCTGATTGTTGCTTCTCATATACGTTTCACTTCCGTAGCTTTCATATTTGTTGCTGCCTTCATCCCTGTTGTCCGCATAGTTGAGTATGCTGTCCAAAACATCATATCTGTCATTGCCTTCCGGCTGAGAAAAAGCACCGTCAGAGCCTTCGCTGAAATCACTGTGTTCTGAATCGGGAATGAAAGAATCCTCCTGAAAAATTCTTCCGATTTTTCTGTCATCCTTGCTTTTGTCGGAATTTCCCTGAGTATTAAACCAATCGTCCATTTTAACTCTCCTTTCCGGGATATTCTAACTTATTATATCTTTTTTTGCAAGTATTTTCATAAATAATTATTTGACAATAAGTTAATTTTGTTATACAATATTTCAGTGAGCAGACCGGGCAGTCGCATGGGTATTTTTACCCATGAGGAAAGTCCGAGCTTCACAGAGCAGGATAACGGTTAACGACCGCCGAGGGCGACCTCAGGGACAGTGCAACAGAGATATACCGCCACGAAAGTGGTAAGGGTGGAAAAGCGAGGTAAGAGCTCACTAATATGGTGGAGACATCATATTCCTGTAAACCCTATCCGAAGCAACACCGACCGAAAAGACGCATTTGCTCGATGTATTTTTCAACGGGTGGCTTGAACCTTGCGGTAACGTAAGGTCTAGATAGATGATTGCCTTAAACGACAGAACTCGGCTTACAGGTCTGGTCACATTTTGCACTTCTTTCACCGAAGTGCAAATTTTTTTGAATTTTCATTAAAAAGGCGGTGCCTGAATGGACAATATAAAAACTGAATTACAGGGCACCGTCGAGGACGTTGTTTTCAGCAACGAGGAAACGGGCTTCACGGTTATTGATATGAGTGTTGACGGTGAGCTGATAACTGCCGTGGGCGTACTCCCCACCCTTTCTGCCGGTGAAACGCTCAGGGTTACGGGTCATTGGGATTATCATCATTCCTTCGGCAGGCAGTTCAAGATTGATGAATGTGAAAGACAGATGCCCAAAACCTCTGCGGATATGCTCAAATATCTTTCTTCGGGAACAATCAAGGGTATAGGTCCCAAGATTGCCGCAAAAATTGTTGAAAAGTTCGGCGAAGATACGTTTAATATTCTTGAAAACAATCCCGAATTGCTGTCAACAATCAAGGGTATAAGCAAGGACAAGGCACTTGAAATGTCTGATGAATTCAGAAGACAGTTTGCAATACGTGAGGTCATAATTTATCTTGAAAAATTCGGTATGACAAGCAATGAATGTGTTAACGTTTTCAAGATTTTCGGTGCAAGAGCTATTGATATCATAACCGAAAACCCCTATATTCTCTGTCGTGAGCCCATAGGTATGAGCTTTGACAGAGCAGACAGCATTGCAGCCAATATGTCAGGCGACTCCTACGGCACTTACAGAATCAAGGCAGGAATCGTTCATATTGTACGTCACAATCTGCGTAACGGACACACCTGCATACCCCGTGACAAAATAATTGAGCCTGCTGTTTCCCTTCTCGAAAGTGACAATGACACAATAGAAAGCATTATAGATGAGCTTCTTGAGGATAAGCAGCTTGTTTGTGAAAGCATAGACGGCAGAGAATTTCTCTTTATGCCGCATATTTTCGCATATGAACGTTCAGCTGCGCAGAGGCTTTCCGTTATGCTGAAATTCCCGCCTCCAAAGGGAAAAACCAGCATAAAGAGCCGTATAAAATCCCTGGAATCAAAGTTTGAAATTAAATACGAGGATAAACAGAAGCAGGCAATAACTACTGCTCTTGAAACAGGTATGCTTATACTCACGGGCGGTCCGGGTACGGGCAAAACCACCACACTCAACGGCATAATCGAGCTTTATGAAAGAGACGGTCTGAAGGTAGCTCTTACTGCACCGACGGGCAGAGCAGCCAAAAGGATGAGTGAAATCACAGGCAAGGAAGCCAAAACCATACACAGGCTTCTTGAGGTTGAATGGAAGGACGGAGATATGCCTAAGTTCCAGAGAAATCTCACTAACCCTCTCCCCTACGATGCGATTATCGTTGACGAGCTTTCTATGGTTGACATTCATCTTTTTGCATCCCTTCTTGATGCTATGAAGCTCGGCTGCAGACTGATAATGGTCGGTGACAGTGATCAGCTTCCTGCGGTAGGTGCAGGAAATGTCCTTCACGACCTTATTGACAGCGGTCTTATTCCCGTTGTAGCTCTCACGGAAATTTTCCGTCAGGCTATGGAAAGTCTGATTGTTACCAATGCCCACAGAATTGTAAAGGGTGAAAATCCTGAGCTCGATATTAACGATAACGATTTCTTCTTTATGAACAGACCAAACGTTATCCTCACGGCAAGCACCGTTATAGACCTTTATACCAAGCGTCTGCCCAACGCATACGGATACGACCCTCTTGCTGACATACAGATACTCTGCCCCTCCAGAAAGGGAGAGGTCGGCTCTGTCAACCTTAACAATGCACTTCAGAAACGCATTAATCCTCCCGATGAATTCAAAAACGAATTTGTCCGTAACGGAAGAGTTTTCCGTGAGGGCGACAAGGTTATGCAGATAAAAAACAACTACGATATTCCCTGGGTGCGTAACAAGGAACACGGCACGGGCATATTCAACGGAGATATAGGCATACTTACCCAGATCAAGCCTGCGGTAAGGCTTATGAAAATCCGATTTGATGACCGTGAGGCAATCTATACCTTCGACCACGCAAATCAACTTGAGCTGGCTTATGCCGTAACAGTTCACAAGAGTCAGGGCTCGGAATATGAGGCAGTCATCATCCCTGCCTGCCACGTTATTCCTCAGCTCAGCTACCGTAATCTCCTTTATACCGCAGTAACGAGAGCAAAATCCAAAATAATCATTGTCGGTACCAAGGAGGATATATATTCTATGGTTGCCAATGACAAAAAGATTAAACGTTATTCAGGTCTCAGGCATTTTTTGACAAATAACTCAGGATGATATATAATACATAGAAGCGTATATAAAGCAAAGGCGGTGATACAATGCTCGGTTTGAAAATCGGTATAGATCTTGGCACAAAAAATACAGTTATATACGTAAAAGGCAAGGGCATTGTGCTGTCCGAGGCCTCAGTTGTTGCTTTTGATGACGATACTGAAGAGATAATTGCCATGGGTGACGAGGCATATAAAATGCTTGAAAAAAATCCCGATACGGTAAGGGTCGTTCTTCCTATGAGAGACGGCGTTATTTCTGATATAAAGGTTACGGAAAAAATGCTCAGGCACTATATAGAAAAAATATGCGGTTACAGAATTTTCAAGCCGTCAGTTATTGTATGCACACCAAGTAACGTGACCGTTTTTGAAAAGCGTACACTCCTTGATGCAATTACCGCAAGCGGTGCCGGCGAAGCCTGTATTATGGAGGAGCCTCTTGCTGCCATTGTTGGAGCAAAGGTAAAGATCACAAATCCCAAGGGTGTTCTTGTTGCGGATATCGGCGGCGGAACAACGGATATCGCCATTGTGACTATGGGCAATGTTGCTATCTCCAGCTCAATTAAAGTGGGTGGCAACGCCATTGATGAGGCTATTCAGCGTTATGTTCGCCGTGAAAGAGATATTCTTATCGGATCGGGTACTGCTGAAGAGCTGAAGAAAACCATAGGCTGCGCATATCTGCCTACCGAGGAAATCGCTGTCACCTGCAAGGGCAAGAAGTTTATCGGCGGTATGCCTGTATCCTTTGAAATCACATCAACAGATGTTTATCTTGCTATCAGAGAGCAGGTTGAATATATTGCCGAAGCAATCCGTGAAACTCTAGAAATCACTCCCCCCGAGCTTGTAAGCGACATTTACAGCAGCGGTCTTATTCTGACCGGCGGCGGAGCAAAGATTTACGGTATGGAAAAAATGCTCAGCGACAAGCTCAAAATGAAGGTAACCCTTGCAGAAGAACCTGAACATTGCGTTGCGAACGGTATGGGCTACGCTCTGACAAACAAGGAATTCCTGAAAAACAACGGTTATTTCTTCAGGTCGAGAGAAGATATAACGGGGTATGAAATGTAGATTAAATATGTGAAAAGACGGTGGAAAATCCACCGTCTTGTTTTATATAACCCTTCCGTCAAAATCACAATCCGATTCTGACAACTTTCGTTCCGCGAACGGGAATCCCTTGTCACTTCGTGACATTCTCCCTAGCAGGGAGATTTCCTTTCAGGGCGAGCCTTTATCACTTAACCTTTACATTTTTAACCGTTGACCAGTCTGAATAAATCTTCTTACCGTTCACGGTCTTGTATGTTCTTACTCTGACAAAGTACTTCTTGCCCTTTGTAAGCTTCTTGATTGTTGTCTTCTTTGAAGATTTCTTTGCGTTTACTGTCTTTGCGCTCTTCATCTTCTTGCTGGTTGAATACTGTACTTCGTAGCCTGAAATATCGCTTACCTTGCTCCATGAAGCCGTAAGCTGCTTCTTGCCTGCCTTGAGCTTGAGTGTTGCTGTTGAAGGGATTGTTTCAACCTTGAGTGTTGAGCTGTATTTGCCCTTGATATCATCAACAACTGCTCTTACTCTGAACTGATATTCCTTATCAGCCTTCAGATACTTCTTCTTGCCGTCCTTCTTGACTGTGTAAGAGGTCTTGCTTGTTGTTGTCAGCTTTGTCCACTTTTTGCCGTTCTTGATATATACCTCATACTTTACACCGTCACCGAGGCTGTTCCAGGTAAGTGTGATTTCTGATTTCTTTGCTACCTTGACCTTCTTTGCCTTGAGACCGTCAACCTTGCCGAGAGTGAGCTTTGCTACTGTCTGCTGTGCAACTGTTACTGTTCCGCAGACTGAGCACTTCTTACCTGCTGTGAGGCCGGTTGATGTGTAGGTTGCTGAAACTGCTTTGAGTGCAGTATTCGAGTTATGTCCCTTTGCAGGGATAGTTTTTGTATAGTTTTCACCGCAAGAACAAGTGTAAGTTATAATACCCGCTGCTGTGCAGGTGGCTGTTTTTGTTGTTTTTGCAGTATATGTGTGAGTATGAGATTCTTTTGCAAAATGGATAGTGGCGTTGGTTAAAGATTCATTATTTTCGTCGATCGAAATTTCATTCCATTCACTCTGACTTCCAGAATAATAAACATCTGTCAGATTTATGCAACCTTCAAACGCTCTATAGCCTATAGATTTGACTGTGTCAGAAATTGTTACTGTTTTTAATTTTTCACATTCAAGGAACGCTTCACTATCTATTTCAAAAACTCCCGCAGGAATATCAACAGTTTCAATAGGAGTCAAACAAAAGGCTCTATATTTAATATCTTTAACACTTTGCGGAATAGCAACATCATATAAGTTCTCACAACCCCAGAATGCACGCGATTCAATGCTCTCTACAGTATTGGGAATAACTACTTTTTCAAGGTTTATGCACCCTGCAAACGAGTCGTAATTAACATACTTTACCCCATTGGGGATAACATATTCTTTTTCCTCTCTACCGTCCGGATATGCTATAATTCTAGTCTTATCTTTGTTGTATAAAACACCGAATGAGTCGCTTGAATAATTCATATTATTCTCATCTACATTTATGCTCTTTAAATCTTCATAATATATTGAAAACGCATATCCATGAATATCTTCAACCGTATCTGAAAAAAACACACGTTCTAAATCTTCGCAATTATAGAAGGCATAATATCCTATTTTTGTTACACCTGAATCTACCTCTATCGTTTTGACACCTAAATCTGACCAAGGGGCACCTACCGGATAACCTTCATCTGTAGCACCTTCGCCCCATATTCTAAGATTTTTATATGCATCAAGACTCCAATTTAAATTATTCCCAAAAGTTCCCCCGGTACAGTTTATCTCTTCAATAATATCTTTACTGATAGACTCCTCATACACAAATTCAACATTTTCCAAATCATCATTAAAATAACCAATTGAAATGTTATTCCATTCTGTTTCTGTTCCTGTGTAATAAATATAATCTAAATTAGCACAATCACTAAAAGCCGCCCTGTCAATTTTTTCCATACTGCGCGGTATTTCTATGTATCTCAAAGCATCAAATGCCTTAAAAGCCCATTCACCGACAGAAGTAACACCTTCTTTGATGATCAGAACCTTCACAGTATGATCATAATAATACCAATCTTCTTCAGACAGAACAAAGTTTGCATAAGGAACCTTTGGTACCGGATCGCCTGCCGAATAATCCCACAATAGTTCACCTTCTGAGTCGGTTTTCATGTAATCTTCCATTTCACCTGAGCCTTCTATAGTAAGAACACCCAAACTTTCGTCCAAAGTCCATGTCAAGTTTTCTCCGCATACGCCGCTTGTTGCTGACGCACTTGCCCTCAGTGCGAACTCCGACCACTCCACATCAGCGAGACAGCCTATTGGAGCAATACCAATAAGCAATACCACAATCATCAGCACGGCGGTTGTTCTTTTCAATGCTTCTTTAAACTTCTCCATAATTCTGTTTCCTCCTAAAAACTGATAACACATATAAAAAAGTGCGTCCCAAACGAGACGCACCGAAAAATGCATCTCATTTGCTGCGACACAAATTTATTAATAATACTAATAGAGAGTATAGTTAAATAAGAGAATGCACTTTTACCAAGTTATTCTCCGCTATTAGTATTAAATTTATGTCGCATGAATAATTTACCACATTTCTTTTGAAAAATCAATCCCCAACAAAAAATACCGTCGGTTTCCCGACGGTATCTGTATGTATCAACCTGTGATATTTATTATTCGCTGTGTGCTGCCTTGAACTCAGCAATCTTTTCATCTGTCTCGAAGCCTGAGAAGCCCTTGAAGATGTCGCAGAAGTATTCGTTGTTTTCGTCGGGGCTGTGGTGTGAATACCAAACCTGAGCGAAGAACGGATTAACCTTAGCTTCCTTGTCATATGCCCAATGGAAGTCTGTGGGTAATTCACCCGGGCACCAGTGACCGCCACGAAGCACAAGGTTCGGTGACATTTCAAACTCGTGGCCGTGAGCGCACTTCCATTTAAGGGGTGTGTAGAGATCGCCCTTAACCATTTCTGTTGAAAGACATTCGCCGCCTCTGAATGCAGCTGCCTTCTTCATATCCTCCAGGTCAAGCTCGCTGAGAGGCTTGCTTTCGTCATAACCGTGGTCAAGAAGCTTTGCAGCAGATGTTTCTCTTGCTGAATCCTGGGGATACCAGATGTCAACCTTATCCCAATCCTTGGGAATAGCTGCCCACTTTTCTTTTGTACCGAAGTATGATGTAATTCTGTCCTGATTGTTTGTTTCGATCCAGTTAAGTGTACCGTAGATTTCCTTCTTAGCAAGGCTCATAAGGAAGGGCTTTACTACGAACGGGAACGGCTTTGCAAGGAATGCTAACTTATAGAAGAACTCAACGTGCTTCATCATATCCTTGAAGTACTTCTTGATAGGTACATTTGCACGGAAGTGAAGATATTCTTCAAGCTTATCTGAGTCATAGTACCACTGACCGTGGAAGTTCTGAAGGATGAATGCATTGGGATCGAAGAGCTTCTTAGTTGAGCCGATACCGAGAGTACCGAGAAGGTATTCTTCAAACTCAAAGTTAGTAATTCTGTATTCCTTACCTGAACCGATGTTATAGAATGATCTCCAGAATTCTTCGGGAAGGTCATCGTTATCGCAAAGGTTAACGAGAAGTCTTGCAGAGTCATCAACTGTTGCCCACTCAAGAACACCGTTGATAGGTACATGGAACATAATGGGGTCAAGGTTTCTGAGAATTTCAGGATAGAGAATACCTGACTGACGGAATGAAACCCAATGCTTGAGGCCTGATTCAGCGATAACCTGCTCAGCCATAACCTTACTTACTGCGTAATGGTCATAAATACTGATCTGGATGGGGTCACCCGTTCTTGCCCAATGTGTAGGTCTGTTTCTGTCACCTGTTTCAGCAACTGTACCGACATAGAGAACCTTGATGTCGTCTGCGTTGGGCTGTTCCTTAACGGCGTTAACGATATTTCTCATTGCCTGGGGGTTAACTTCAATTGTCTTTCTCGGATAATAGTCAGCGCCGGGAGATACAAGACCGCCAACGTGTAATACGTAGTCACTGCCTGTAACACACTCCAGAATCTTATCGTACTCAAGGAAATCGCCCCATACAATTCTTACTGACGGGTCTGACATATAGTCCTTGAATAATTCTCTGTTCTTCTGGCTGTCACGAAGCAAAACGCAAACGTTGAACTTGTCCTTATGCTTCATAAACTCTTTAAAGCCGGCCCAACCCATTGTACCGGAAGCGCCTGTTAAAAATACGTTTTTCTTCATTGGATAGAAACCCTCCATTAAATTATTTTCGGTTTATTATAACATTGAGCGCATTATTTTTGCTAGTGGTTTTTCATAAATTATTTATAAAATTATATCACTGTATAAAAAATATAAATTTAATCTATTAATAATATGAATAAAATGTTAAGTGAGGTATTATCCCCTCCCTTAACTGATTATTTTACTTTCACGCTCTTAACCGCTGACCGGTCTGAATATACCTTCTTGCCGTCAACCGTCTTGTAGGTTCTTATTCTTACATAATACTTCTTACCCTTTGTGAGCTTCTTGATTGTTGTTTTCTTTGAAGAGCTCTTTGCGCTGACTGTCTTTGTTGTTTTCTTTGTGAACTTCTTTGAAGTTGAATACTGAATTTCATAGCCTGAGATACCACTCACCTTGCTCCATGAAGCTGTAAGCTGCTTCTTGCCTGCCTTGAGTGTGAGCTTCGAGGTGGTTTCGGGTATTGTTTCAACCTTGAGAACCGAGCTGTAAGCTCCGCTTGCTCCGTCAACGACTGCTCTTACCCTGAACTGATATTCCCTATCTGCCTTCAGGTTCTTCTTTTTTCCGTCCTTCTTTACTGTGTAAGAGGTCTTTGAGGTTGACGTCAGCTTTGTCCACTTGCTTGCGTTCTTTATGTAAACCTCATACTTTTCTGCACCGCTGACCTTATTCCAGCTGAGCTTTATTTCACAGGCTTTTGCAACCTTGATATCCTTTGCCCTGAGACCGTCAACCTTGCTGAGTGTCAGCTTGGAAACCGTCTTCTGCGCCACAAGCACCCTTCCGCAGACCGAGCAATGTGAACCTTCCGTAATTCCTGTTTTGGTGTAAGTAGCACTTACTGCCTTATCCTTTACCACAGTATGAGATTTCTCAGGGATAACAGTCTGAGGAACAGTTATCTCCTCACATTTATAACAGTATTTTCCTTCTGTTAATCCGGTCTGAGTGCAGGTTGCTTCTTTCCCCTCAAGGGTTCTGAGGCTGTGAGCTTTCTTAGGAATTTCCTCAGTAACGGTATATTCTCTGCAGAGCATACAGGTCTTGTATTTCAAACCGGCTTCTGAACAAGTGGGGTATCTTTCTGTTTTCCACCCATTCGGAAAAGCGTGGTCCCATTTCTTCGTCACGTTTTCCTTGACATTACCGCAGAGAGCGCACGTTTCCCTGGTGATACCCTCCTGCTCGCAGGAAACCTTCTGAACCTGGGTAACACCGTAAAAGTCATAGCAATGCTTACCGTTTTCGCAGTCAAAATCTGCCAGATCAACAAAAACAAGCCCGGCTTCCTCAACGGTTTCCTTATTACCGTTAACATTATGAGCGTATATGGCTGTCATAATGCTTGATGAGGTAAATTTTGATACGGGAAATTTTTCGTTGAGCAGCATAACACTCGTCAGTCCCATTCCGGAGAGATTAAATCCGCTGCAATTTGATATTTCTTCCGGAATAATTAGACATCCGTTTATATTTTTTCCGTCAACATAAAATGCTCCGCCGTATCCCATAGGACTTGCATAAAGATTTTCAAATTCAATTTTTAACCAAGCCGTCAAGTCTTCAACATAAACACTTCTTTTTCCATACGATTGTCTGAATGCATCTTTTTTAAATTTATCAACCGAACCCTTTAACACGACATTGCCGATCGGACATTCATAAAAAGCAAAACCGGAAACTTCACCCACACCGTCACAAAAGGTAAGAGTGCTTATGCTTGATTTTGAAAATGCGTAACTGCCGATTTTCTCTACTGTTCCCGGAATATAAACACTGCCGTTACAGCCTTGTTCAAAAGCACTTCCGCCGATATTGACCAACCCTTCAGGGAAGGTCGGGTCCTGCACAGCGCAATTATAAAATGCATAACCTCCGATTGATTTAAGTCCCGAACCAAAGGTCACGCCCTGCAATCGCTGACACTGAGAAAAAGCAGAGCCCTCTATTTTTTCAACGCTGTCGGGAATTACCACAGAGGTAAGGTTATATGTATATCCGGAAAAAGAGCCTTCTCCGATTACTGTTACGGGATAACCGCCAAGCTCCCCGGGAATTGTTACACGTCCGCCGTCGCCTGTGTATCTTGTGATTGTAGCCTTTTCATCGGTGACCGTATACTTATAGTCTCCTTCAACAAATTCTTCAGGTGTTTCCGAAGCAAGCACGTCTGCACCGAAGCCCGCAGACGGAATTATGCCTGCAAGCATAACAACCGTCATTAAAACTGAGACCAATCTTAATATATAATTTTTCATATTTTACCTATCATTTTTTAAGGAAGTGCCGATGACTCAGCACTTCCTTATTTTTGTTTTATGAATTTTCTTCCGTGTTTTCTGTGGGAATATCTGATACAGCTTCCTTTGCCTCAGGCAGCTGATTTGCTTCAGAGGGCACCTGAGCTTCGTTATTACCGGGAAGCTCCTTACCTTCCATAAGAGCCTTGAATACCTCACCGCTTGCTTTTTCGTTTTCCATAAGATAGCCTGCAACAAGGTGGAGCTTATCCATATTGCTGTTGAGGATAGCTTCACATCTTGCGTATGCATTTTTAATGATTTCGTTGATTTCAATATCGATATCGGCGGCAATCTTTTCGGAATAGTTACGCACGCTGCCGTAGGTTCTGCCAAGGAATACCTCGTCGTTCTGTGAGCCGAAGGCAATGGGACCGAGCTTTTCACTCATACCGTACTTTGTAACCATTTTGCGTGAAATGTCACTTGCTCTTTCAATATCATTCGAAGCACCCGTTGAAATGTCTCCGAGAACAAGCGCCTCAGCCACACGTCCCCCGAGAAGAACAACAAGGTCATCGAGCATTTCATTCTTGCTCTTATAGCTCTTATCCTCAGTGGGAATTGACATTGTATATCCCCCTGCCATTCCTCTTGGTATGATAGAAATCTCGTGAACGGCATCCTGAGTTTCAAGGTTATATGTGGCAATAGCGTGACCTGCCTCGTGGTACGCAGTAAGCTTCTTTTCCTTATCGCTGATTTTATGAGAACGCTTCTCGGTGCCTACAACAACCTTGATTGTTGCTTCTTCGATTTCGTTCATAGTGATAGCCTTCTTCTTTCTTCTTGCAGCAAGAAGTGCAGATTCATTAAGAAGGTTTTCAAGCTCTGCGCCCGTAAAGCCTGCTGTTGACTTCGCAATAACGTCAAGGTCAACATCGGGAGCAAAGGGCTTACCCTTTGCGTGAACGTCAAGGATTTCACGTCTGCCCTTCATATCCGGATAATTAACAGTTATCTGTCTGTCAAAGCGTCCCGGTCTGAGCAATGCGGGGTCAAGTATATCGGGACGGTTTGTTGCGGCGATTATAATAACGCCCTCGTTTACACCGAAACCGTCCATTTCAACAAGCAGCTGGTTGAGAGTCTGCTCTCTTTCGTCGTGACCGCCGCCCATACCTGCGCCACGGTGACGTCCGACTGCATCAATTTCATCAATAAATACGATTGAAGGAGAATTCTTCTTTGCCTGCTGGAAAAGGTCACGGACACGTGATGCACCGACACCCACATACATTTCAACGAAGTCAGAGCCTGAAATCGAGAAGAAGGGAACGTCTGCCTCTCCTGCAACGGCTCTTGCAAGCAAGGTTTTACCCGTACCCGGAGGGCCCACGAGTAATACACCCTTGGGTATTCTTGCGCCGAGCTCGCTGAAGGCGGCGGGATTTTTCAGGAATTCAACTATTTCGCTGAGTTCCTCCTTTTCCTCGTCTGCACCTGCAACCTGATCAAAGGTGGTTTTTTTCTTCTGATCCTTGGACATCTTTACCTTTGCCTTGCCGAACATCATAGTCTGATTGAGATCGTTCTGTGCAGACTGGGTAGTCTTTCTCATAAGGAAGAACATCAGAAGACCGAAAAGCAACGTGGTTACTGCAAGAGGCAGTATGTTTGACCACATTGAGTAGGACGAGCCGGCAATATAGTTATATGAAATCCGGTCATCAGGATTGTTTCTGTTATGTTCAACCACATTCTCGTGTATATCCTGAATGAAGATGCTTACACTGGGAACGGTATACTTATAAACAGTTTCATCGCCGTCAACCGTATATTTAAGCGAGCCTGAGCTTATGTTCAGGTCGTAAGATGCGATTTTCCCGTCATCAAACATCTGAACAATTTCATAATACTTCAGATCCTTTGATTTTGTCTGTGATGACGAAAGGTATGAAATAGCAATTATCATCACTACCGGTATTATCAGGTAAGGCAATATTGCTTTTAATTTCTGATTTTTCAAATTTGTTTCACTCCCGATTTAATCTTTATTTTCATTTTTCATATACGTGCGGAGACAAAATGCCGATAAATGGCAAATTACGGTATTTCTCATCATAATCAAGACCGTAGCCCACAACGAATTCATCAGGCACAACAGCACCCACATAATCAGGCACTATATCAGCCTCTCTTCTTTCAGGCTTATCAAGCAAGGTGCAGATGCGTATGCTCTTGGGGTTTCTCAAGCTTAACACACTGCGAAGATTATACAGAGTCTTACCGCTGTCAAGGATATCCTCAACAAGAAGAAGATCATAGCCTGAAAGATTGATATCAAGATCCTTCTTGATTTTAACAATACCCGATGACTCTGTTCCCGAGCCGTAGCTTGATACTGCCATAAAGTCAATACGGCACGGAATTGTTATGCTTCTCATAAGATCTGCCATAAACATTACCGAGCCTTTGAGAACACTGACAAGAAGTAAATTCTTATCCTTATAGTCCTCACTTATCTGCTTTCCCAGATTGTTACAGATTTCCTTTAAGGTTTCTTCGTCGTAAAGTACACTTTTAATATCGTTTAACATTTTATCCTCCGATTATTTTAAGTACCCTTTTGGTTTTATTGTCAACTGAACAAGCCTTATTATAACCTTCTCCCCACACCCAGAGCACCTTTTCATCGTCAGCAATAACAGGGATGAGATCTCTTTCCTGTGCAGGTATTCTTTTTTCGGTAAAAAGCTTCTTCAGAGATTTGGTTACGTTTCTTGAAGGCAATGTTATCTTGTCCCCTTCTGCTCTGGAACGGATTATAACATTACCGCATATTTTATCATAGTCAATATATGATTCCAATATGTTAGCCTCTGAAAATTTATTAAAATTGATATTTTCAACAGTTTCGCACATTAAAGTTATCTTTCCCAAGGGAGTTTCATTTACCCCCATTTCAGCGCATATTGACCATTTCTTATTTTCAGGAGAGCTTTTTTTCTTTTCTGCAAAAAGCTTTCCCCGGGCTGAAACAATGTAAAAATCCTCATTTATCTGCACGGCTCCGTTTTTTTCAAGGAGAGCGTAAATAAGGTTAATATGCCTGTTTTCGGGTGAAACACCTGTTTGGGTATTGATATATCTGTAAATAACTCTTGATTTAACGGAATTATGCAGTTCATTGAGTCTTTTTATATCAAGACCGTTTTCAACCGCAAGTCCGTCATAAACCTCATCCGTAAGGCTGTCAATGAACCCGCAATCGTCGCTGACGGCTTTTCTGCACCTTTCGAGCGCCGAAGCATAGGACGGGTTAATACGTGAAAACATCGGCATAATTTCGTTTCTGATATAGTTTCTCGAATAATCGCTTTCAAGATTTGTGCTGTCAGTAATATAAGGCACCGAGTTGAGACTGCAATATTCCTCAATTTCCTGTCTTGTGCAGGAAATCAACGGCCTGATAATATTGCCACGCTTAGGAGGAATTCCGCAAAGTCCTGCAGCAGATGAGCCTCTGAGCATATTAAACAGCATAGTCTCAAGACTGTCGGAAAGTGTGTGCGCCGTTGCAATAACGCCGTCAGCGCATACCTTAGCGAAGCACTCATATCTTATGCGTCTGCCGCATTCTTCCTCGCTTTCTCCCGTAAGCCTTGCAATTTCGGGAACATTCTCAGAAAAAATGGCAAGTTCAATGCCCTTTTCCCGACAGTAATCCCTGACAAAATTCTCATCCCTGAGTGCTTCCTCGCCTCTTATACCGTGATTGATATGTACAGCCGAAACTGTTATACCGATTTCATCCTTCAGGGTCAGCAGAATATTGAGCAAGGACATAGAGTCGGCTCCGCCGGAAACTCCGACAGTTACCCTGTCTCCTGCCTTCAGCATAGAATATTCCCTGATACACCCTCTGACCTTATCTATCATCTGAATTTCTCCAAATTGCCGAACATTGTATAATCGGGATTCCACGAAAGCTCAACGTCTGCGGTCATACCGTGTCTGTTCTTCGCAACGATGACCTGAGCAATATTGACCTTGCTTGCTTCTTCCTCGGATTCATTGTTGTTATCATCCTTATCGTCTGTGTAATACTCCTGACGGTAAAGCATAAGAACAATGTCTGCGTCCTGCTCAATAGAACCGGATTCACGCAGGTCGGCAAGCTGAGGTCGGTGTGACTTTCCTCTTGCTTCCGTTGAACGTGAAAGCTGAGCAAGAGTGATAACCGGAATTCCCAAATCCTTTGCCATAAGCTTGAGGCTTCTTGTGATTTCGGAAACCTCCTGAACACGGCTTTCCGTTCTTCCTGTTCCTCTCATAAGCTGAAGATAGTCGATAACAACAAGGTCTACATCCTTGAGTCTGCGAATTCTTGCTTTCATTTCAGGAACGGTGATAAGCGACGTATCGTCAAGATAGAGCTTGCAGGAGCTCAGCGACGACGTTGCCGCCGCAAGTCGCTTCCATTCCTCGTCGTGTATCTCACCGGTTCTCATTTTGAAGCTCTCAACCCTTGCTTCCATCGAAAGAATACGCTGAGCAAGCTGCTCCTTGGTCATTTCAAGAGAGAAGAATAACACCTTTTTACCTGCCATAACGGCTGCGTTTCTTGCTATATTCAAAGCAAAGCTGGTTTTACCCATAGCAGGACGGGCGCCGACAATAATAAGGTCAGCCTTGTTAAGACCTGTTGTAACCTTATCAAGATCCGTAAAGCCTGTTGTAAAGCCCTTATACATATCAGCATCCTCAGAGCTGAGCTTCTTCAGCTTATCATAAACCTCACCGACGATAATATCGCTGAGAAGTGAAGGTCCCGTTGTAACCTTACCCTGACGGATATTATAAATCTTCTGCTCTGCGGAATCGAGGAGCGTATCAGCACTTTCCGAGGTGTTGGTCGCATCGTCCATTATCTCACGGCTTGTGTTGATAAGAGTCCTGATATAGAACTTTTCCCTTACTATCTTTGCATAGCTTTCAATGTTTTCCGTAGAGGGAACAACCTGAGAAAGCTGAAAAAGATAGTTCTTTCCGCCTGCATCGTCATATATCTGCTCTTTTTTCAGAGCCTCAAGAACAATAAGAGGGTCTATTTTGCCGCCTGCAGCATCGATATTCTGCATTATTGAGAATATGGATCTGTGCTGGGGTAAATAGAAATATTCACTTTTTACATATATTACTGCCTGATTTATGCAGGAGGGCTCCATAAGAATCGAGCCAAGAACCGCCTGCTCTGCTTCAAGGCTGTAAGGCAGATTTGTATCCTCAAATCCGTTATACATTCTTTCGGACGGCAAAGCTACCACCTCTTTACTTCCGTTATTTTAAAAAGCTGTGCAAAAAAAATTATTCGCCGACCATAACGTAAATCTTTGCACTGATTCCTGTGTAAAGCTTTACCTCAGCTTCATATGTTCCGAATGCCTTGATATCCTCCATTGTGATTTTTCTCTTATCAACGGTGATATCAAATTCAGCCTTGAGCTTTTCGGAAACCTCCTTACTTGTAACCGAACCGAAAAGCTTGCCGTTCTGACCGGCTTTTGCAGTAAGCTTGAGAGTCTTGCCGTTAATTCTTCCGGCATTCTTCTGTGCTTCTGCAGTTTCTGTTGCAATTCTGAATTTTTCTGCGTTCTCTTTATTTTTAAGCTCGCTCATAGCCTGAGCATTTGCTTCAACTGCAAGATTCTTAGGGAAAAGGAAGTTTCTTGCATAGCCGTCTGACGCATTAACCAGCTGACCCTTTTTTCCGAGACCCTTTACGTCTGCTTTTAAAATTACTTTCATTTCAGTTTCTCCTTATGTTTCATCAAAATATTTATCAATTTCTTCCTTGAGCATATCAACAACATCGTCAATATCTCCGCCGTCTATCTGCGCCGCCGCCATAGTATGATGACCGCCGCCACCGAATTTTTCCATAACAACCTGAACATTCATCTCACCGAAGGAACGGGTTGAAATGTTTATCATACCGTCAAGCTCAAACAGAACAAAGGATGCCTTCACACCGTCTATATTAAGAAGCTCATCGGCTGCCTGAGACGTAATCAGGCGTATATCCTCGGTTATCATATCAGCAACGGATATTGCACAGCCCTTATAATTGAATGCGCTGTCAACAACCATATTTCTGTGTTTAAACAGCTCCATATCATTACTGAACAGCTTTTTCACTTCAACCGTATCTGCTGCCCTGCTTCGCAGATAAGCTGCTGCCTGAAAGGTACGGACACCTGTTCTGAGAATGAAGTTTCTGGTGTCAAGGACAATACCTGAAAGCAGTGCCTCTGCCGTAAGTGAGTCTATTATGGGGACATCATCAATATACTGAGCTATTTCCGTTACCATTTCCGATGCGGAGGACGCATAGGATGCATGGAAAAACAGCACCGCATTTTCAATATGATTAACTGATTTTCTGTGATGGTCAATTACTACCACACGTCCTGCCTTTTCAAGAAGCACGGGTGATTCCGTAAAGTCAGGCTTATGGGTATCAACTATAACGAGCAGAGTGTTCTCTGTAACCATATATCCGGCTTTGTCAACGGAAACAATAAAGTTCTCATTACCCGCCTCTTCGAACTTTTTGATAAGAGGCTTGGCAAGAGCCGTCTGCTTGTCCACAACTATGTTAACGGGCTTTTTGAGATGTCTGACAATTTTCAAAACACCCATAGCTGAACCGAAGGCATCGAGGTCAGCATATCTGTGACCCATAATCATGACATTTTCACAGTTAAGTATAAGCTCCTTGAAGGAGGTGGCAACAATTCTTGCTCTGACCTTATTTGAACGCTCGGCTCCTGCGGAAACACCGCCGAAGAAGGTGTAATCGGTTCCGTTTTTGATTGCTACCTGGTCACCGCCTCTGCCCTGCGCCATATCCATAGCTGCCTTTGCAGCCTCGTTGGAATCAATGAGCTCATCCTCCTTGCCGATACCTATTGACAAGGTTGCGTTGATTTTTTTATCGGCATAGCTCAGGTTTCTTACATATTCAAGAAGCCTGAACTTGTCCTCAATCATAGCCTCAAGGTTCTTTTCCTCAGCAATAACAAGGAATTTGCCTGTTGACAGTCGGCGGCATACGCTATTGAATTTGTCTGCCCATTTGATTATAATTTCTTCAATTCTGCCGAAAATCGCACCGCATTCGCCTTCCTTGAAGTTCTGTCTTATGTCATCAGGATTATCCACGTTAACAAGAATAATCGAGGGACGTGAGGCTCTGTATTTTTCTTTTATATCAACATTTTCCGTATCATCTATCATATAGATAATATAAAAAATATTCCCGTCTTTATCTTCCGATTTACTGTAATAGCACACATACTGTCTGCCATCCTCTGTCCTTACCGTAAAATCCTCAGCTTCGAGCCAATCGCCATTCTCAACCCCCAATATGTGAGTAATATTGTTTGCTGCGGATTTTCCGCCCTCAAAGAAGCAAGCGGAAAACTCTTTATTGAACCAGATTATTTCACCGTAAGCATCAAAGGAAACACACGGAAACGGTACTGAATCAAGGATCGAGCCGGTCTCTGTATCAAGCTCTCTTGCAATTTTTTTAATCCTTGATACTATATTTACATCCTCAACGTAGGTGTGAAGCACATATGCAAAGCAAACGGCAACAAGCATTAAAAGCTCGAATAATGCCAAAGGCTTATTGTAAAACCATGTTACCACGGAAAAGGCAAGAGCTATGGGCGTTGCAATAAACGCAAACATATACTTCTGCCATATGCCTTTCATATCTTACACCTCCATTATAATAGGCAGAATCATCGGACTTCTTCTGGTCTTTTCATACATCAGCCTTGAAACGTCATCACGGATTCTGTTTTTAATTGTGTTCCATTCTCTTATATTTTTATGCTGACATCTGAGAACAGACTCATATGCAATTCTTTTTGCATCCTCTATGAGATCTTCAGATTCTCTTACATATACAAATCCTCTTGAAACCACATCAGGTCCGCTGAGAAGCTCACCTGTTGCGGAATCAATGGTTGCAACAATTATAATTATACCGTCATTCGACAGATGCTTTCTGTCTCTGAGAACGATTGAGCCTACATCGCCCACACCCGTACCGTCAACAAATACTCTGCCTGCAGGCACATTTTCAAGTCTTTTCACGCTTTCTGCGGAAAGCTCAAACACTCCGCCGTTTTCGGCAATAACTATATTACTGCGGCTCATTCCCATATTCTCTGCAAGGGTTGCGTGCTTCTGCAGATGCTTATGCTCACCGTGAACGGGAATAAAATATCTGGGCTTCACGATGCCGAGCATCATTTTAAGCTCCTCCTGACAGGCGTGACCCGAAACGTGAACGTCATACATCTTTTCATAAACAACCTCAGCACCCAGCTTCATAAGCTCGTTAATAACATTGCTTACCATTTTTTCGTTTCCGGGTATGGGGTTAGCTGAAATAATTACATAATCATTCGGGGTAATGGATACCTTACGGTGATCGGAAAAAGCCATTCTCGTCAGAGCTGACATGGGTTCACCCTGGCTTCCTGTTGTTATAAGAACTATCTGCTCGGGAGTATACTTATTGAGCATATCAATGCTGATAAGGATGTTCTCGGGAACTCTGAGATAGCCCAGCTCCGCACCGATTGCAACAACGTTTTCAAGGCTTCTTCCCGAAAGGGCTACCTTTCTTCCGAGGCTCTCGGCAACGTCGATAATCTGCTGAACACGGTGAATATTTGATGCAAAGGTTGCAACAATTATTCTCCTCTGCCCTGCCTTGCGGAAGAGAAGCCCGAAGGATTCACCGACCTTTTTCTCGCTCACGGTAAATCCGGGACGCTCTGCGTTGGTTGAGTCGGAAAGCATTGCAAGAACACCTTCCTTGCCAAGCTGAGCAAATCTTGCAATATCTATCATTTCTCCGTCTATGGGTGTGCAGTCGATTTTGAAGTCTCCCGTCTGAACAATGACGCCTGCCGGTGACTTAATTGCAAGAGCAACCGCATCGGGAATTGAGTGATTAACGTGAATAAATTCAACATTGAACTTACCGAGTGTAATCTCGTCTCCCGGTTCAACGGTTCTGAGTATAACGTTTCCGAGCATCTTGTGCTCCCTGAGCTTACCTTCAATAAGACCGATTGTAAGTCTTGTACCAAACACGGGAACATTTACTGTTTTAAGCAGATACGCCAGTGATCCTATATGATCCTCGTGACCGTGTGTGATTACAACGCCTCTTATTTTTTCCGCATTCTTTTCAAGATATGAGAAATCGGGAATTACAAGGTCAACGCCGGGCATATCCTGATCGGGAAAAGCCAGTCCGCAATCCACTATAAACATATCCTCGCCGTATTCATAAAGGGTTATGTTTTTACCTACCTCGTTTATACCGCCGAGAAATGCGATTTTTACTTTTTCATTTACCTTCTGCTTCTGTTTGTTTCCGTTTCTTCTTCCTCTGTTTTTCAAGCTCTGCTGTCTGCTGTTCTGTTTATTCTGTAACGCCTTGTTGTTAGGCTTATTTCTCTGATTTTTGTTCTGACCCGCAGTCTGCTTCTTGCTTTCGGGAGCCTGTTCTTTCTTGTTTTGCTTCATTTTCTTTTCCGGCTTAACATTCTTTTTCATCTTACCTGATGCCGGCTTTTTTTCTGCCATTTATCAATCGCCTACCTTTACTGAAATACTTTATGTATGAAAAATGATTATAATAACTCATTCTATTGCATTATGTAATTCTACTATTTTTTCGGCTTTATGTCAATACATAAACACAGTTTACTTGGGATATTACTCAGTTTCTCAGAATATTATGCACACTTGCCGACGTTTATAAACTTCACTCTTGTATCCCCTGTTTTTTTATGGTAGAATAGCAGCGTAATTCTATCTGAAATGAGGAAAGACCTTTTGAAAACAGTTTATATGTATACCGACGGTGCCTGCTCGGGAAATCCGGGCCCGGGTGGCTGGGGAACAATTCTGAAATATAAAAGCACGGAAAAAAGACTTTCGGGCGGAGAGAAAAACACAACCAACAACCGTATGGAGCTTACGGCAGTGATTATGGGACTCAGAGCCCTAAAGGAAAGCTGCCACGTTATCCTTACCACCGATTCAAAATACGTCTCTGACGGCATAAGCAAGGGCTGGGCTGAATCCTGGAAGGAAAACGGTTGGAGGAAAAAGGATAAGAAGCCTGCGCTGAATCCCGATTTATGGGATGAGCTTCTCGCTCTTACCCATAAGCACCGTGTTGAAATAATATGGGTCAGAGGCCATGACGGACACCCCGAAAACGAGGAATGCGATAAAATGGCGGTAGCAGAAAGTCAGAAGTTCATATAAGACAAAAAGCTTGTCAGCAACCAAAGATTGTTGACAAGCTATTTTTATTCTTCATATAAATTTATACTCGGCATACTCCATTTGAATATGGTAGCCAGCATTCGGAGAATAAATGTCAGCAGCATAGCCACCGTAATTGACCAGACCTCTCCCATACCGTTAACCATCATATAATAATATGTAACAGAGCCGAGAACCGATGCCGTAGCGTAAATATGCTTTTTAAAAATAAGAGGTACGCTAAGACTCATTATGTCACGGAATATTCCTCCGCCAACACCTGTTATTATTCCGAGAAAAATGCAGAACAAGGCGTTACCCGCATACCCCTCATCAAGACCGAAGCCGACACCCAGAACCGAGAAAAGTCCTAAGCCGATTGCATCGAATATATTGTCAATATGGTTAATCAGATTCAGGTTGATACTGAATTTCCCCTTGGCAATATATGCAATGATAAATACCGCAAGTGATGTCAGAACGCATATTATCAGATATTCATAGCTGTAAAAAATTCTCGGAGGGAAATGACCTAAAAGAACATCCCTGATTATTCCGCCTGCCGAAGCAGTAGTAATTCCTATTGCAACAACGCCGAAAACATCCAGACGTCTTTGAATTGCCGTTATTGCTCCCGAAAGAGAAAAGGCAAAGCCGCCTAAAATTTCAATCACAAAGAGTATCTGTTTAAACTCCATAAATATCTCCTGTATTTTGTCAGTTTTTATCAGTTATTCTTCCTCTTTTTTTATTCCGAATGCAGTCCTGAGAACGCCCTTTAACAGCTTAGGACTTCTGACAACAACAACTTTCATATATGCTTTACCTCCTGACCAAAATTCTTGTTTATCTGCTGACTATAACGCCTGAAGCGATAAGTGCCAATGCCAAAACGAAAATCAAAAACTTTGTAGGGAAGCATAATGCAAATAAGAGTCCTGCCGCAAAAGATGAAAATGCAAGGCCTGCACATTTACCTTTTGAACACATCTGTAACACTCCCTTTTTTCGTTTCTGTTACAGTATATGTCTGCGGATAAAAAAGTGATAATTTATAATTGCCAATGCTTTATATCTTTTATTTCGTTATAAATTGAAACGTAGCTGTTATGCCTTGATTCGGGAATATCACCGTTTTTCACTCTTTCAAGTACGGCGCATCCCTTTTCGCATACGTGAGAACAGTCAACAAACTGACACTCGCCTATGCTTTTTTCAAATTCTCTGAAGTAAAACTGCAGGTCATCCTTGAGTATAACGTCATTGCTTATAAAGTCAAGGGATGAAAAACCCGGGGTATCTATCACATAGCCACCGAATAAAGGAAACAGCTCTGCCTGACGTGTGGTATGCCTGCCACGCCCCAGCTTATCGCTTATCTCCCCTGTTGCAAGGGAAAGCTCCGGAGAAATTTTGTTTATAAGCGTGGACTTACCTACGCCCGTATTACCGGTGAAAACAGTAACCTTATTTTTCAAAAGAGCCTTAATTTGATCAACATCCGTATCCTCTTTAGCAACGGTGAATACCGTAAATCCGGCCTTTCTGTAAGTCAGGGCAAGCTCCCTGCAGTCAGCAAGGTCGGATTTTGAGAAAACTATAACCGGCTCAATCTTCTTTTTCTCCGCAATGGCAATCAGCTTATCCATAACAAGGGTGTTAGCTGTGGGCTGAATAACGGATGAAACCAAAATCATAAGATCAACATTTGCCACCTGCGGTCTTACAAGAGAGTTTTTGCGCTCCTTGATTTCATCAATGGTGTTTTCTCCGTTTTCTCTGACTGTTATGGTGACATAATCTCCTGCCAGAGGGGATATTCTGTTTTTACGGAATATCCCTTTGGCCTTACATTCATAAACAACGTCATTGGCTTTTACGTAATAAAAGCCGCCTATTCCCTTTAAAATAATACCGTCAAGCTGCATAAAATCTGCTCCGTATCTATTTTATAATACTCTATTACTGCTCCGGTGTACCTTCACCCGCATTACCGCCGTCAGGAAGACTTGCTCCGTCTGTGGAAGGCTCCTGAGATGCTGAAGGCGCTGTTGTACCGACTGCATCCGTGCTTTCGGGAGGAGTAGGTACTGTGGTATCGGAAACGGGTTGTGTTGTTGTGGTGGGCGCAGTAGTTGTGGTGGTTGTTGTGACCTTATATTTGTAGGTCTTTACGGAAGAAAGAACATTCTTTCCCGATAATACATCTCTTGTAAGGTCAACCTTTGCGGTATACACCTTCTGATTATCGATATAGACTGCGATTTTGCACTGCTTTTCGGGACAGCCAACGGAAAGTGTTGTTTTCTTGCCGTCAAGCTTTACACTTGTTTTATCCTGCTGCTTACCGTCCACCTTGACAACAACGCTGCCCTTTGCTCCGCCTGCATCGGGAAGTCTGAGCTCTACGTCAACGTGACCGTGATATCCGCTGCTCATAATTACGGAAATCTTGGTTCCCTTGGGAACCTCCTGACCTGCAAGGTCGTTACCGACAATCTGTCCCTTCTTCTTGTCGCTGTCTCTGTACGTTGAATTTGCGGTATCAAGAACAAGTCCTGCCTCGGAAAGCACCTTTTTGGCTGAATCAAGTGTTTCTCCTGCAAGTATGGGAACAATAACAGTCTGCTTGTTTTCATTTGACTCAGCTGCAACATAAATTGTAACTGTTGAGCCCGAGGGTGCGCTCTCACCTCTTGCCGGAGAGGTCTTTACAATGTGTCCGAGCTCCTCGTCGGACTTAGTATCATATTCAATAGCCGTTACGAAGCCGTTACTTCTCAGGGTGCTTTGTGCAGTTGCCAGGTCATAGCCGTAAACATCAGGTATTTCAACCTTTGCTCCGCCTGAAGCAATCTGAAGAAGAATCTTGTCACCTCGTGAAACCTTTGTGCCTGCATCGGGTTCCTGATCGATAACAGTACCGTCGGGGGCATCCGAATCAGTTACAAACTCGGTCTCAATATACTCAAGGAAATCAGCATATTCATCATTTGTGGCGATTTCCTCGGTATAGTTCTTATCAACAAACTGAGGAACGGTCAGATCCTTCGAAGAGCCTGATGCCACAATGATAATCATTATAATCACAAAGATTATCAATCCTCCGAGAACGCCGCCAAGTATACCTATGGTTTTTCTTCTCTTTGCTTCCTCAATTTCAGCAAGTGCCTTTCTCTTTTCCTCGGCAACATCCTTTTTGTTGCTTTCGTCAAGCTTTTTCTTGATTTCTGCTGAGGGAATAAACTTAGTGGGCTGATTATCAACAAAGAAATTATAATCAAACTTTATGTTGGGATTTCTTCCGAATTCACCAAGATCCACAAGCATTTCTGCTGCAGACTGATAACGGTCAGCAGTATTCTTCTGCATGGCACGCATAATTATCTGCTCAAGACCGACAGGGATATCGGGATTGATTTCTCTTGGTCTCTTAGGCTCCTTCTGGAGCTGCATAAGAGCAACGGAAACAGCGTTTTCTGACTGGAAAGGCAGACAGCCGGTGAGCATTTCATAAAGAACCACGCCGATAGAATAAATATCGGACTTGGCATCTGTTACACTTCCCTTAGCCTGCTCGGGACTGATATAGTGAACGGAGCCGATGGCATCCTCAGTCATAGACTTTGTCTCACCTCTTGAGAACATTGCAATTCCGAAGTCTGTCACCTTGATGGTTCCGTTAGAAATAAGCAATATATTCTGAGGCTTGATATCTCTGTGAACAATACCCTTATCGTGAGCGTGCTGCAAGGCTCTTAAAATCTGCATTATGAAATAAAGAGCCTCTCTGATTTTTATCTTTTTCTGCTGCTGAATATACTCTTTCAGCGTTATACCTTCAACATATTCCATAACAATATACTGAAGCCTGTCACCGAAGCTGACGTCAAGAACCTTGACTATATTCGGATGTGAAAGAACGGCAATCGCCTTTGACTCATTCTGGAAACGGCGTCTGAATTCCTCGTTTGCAAGAAATTCATCTTTAAGAATTTTTACTGCAACAACTCTCTGGTCGATGTTATCGTATGCCTTATAAACAACAGCCATACCGCCCACACCGATTATTTCGTGAATTTCATAACGTCCGTCAAGTCTTTTTCCGACATAATTATCCATTTTTACGCCTCCTTAATAAGATATAGCAGCAACAGAAATGTTATCTCCGCCGCCGTTCTCATTAGCTCTGTCAACAAGGACTTCGGCTATACGTGTTTTTTCAGTATTATTTATAATCTCGTAAATTTCATCTGCCTCAACGAAGTTGGAAAGTCCGTCAGAGCACAGAAGAAGAGTTTCGCCTTCATCAAGATAGTCGGTTGTGAAATCTATTTCAATTTCCTCCTCAACACCGAGTGCTCTCGTTATAACGTTTTTCCTCGGGTGATTTTTCAGCTCCTCAACAGAGATTTCACCGTTATCATACATCTGCTGAACAAGGGAATGATCCTTTGTGAGAAGTCTTATGCCTGACTTTGAAACAATATATGCTCTGCTGTCTCCTGCATGTCCTATGCAAATCTGACCGTTTACGATTACGGCACATATTACGGTGGTGCCCATACCGTTCAGGTCGGGGTTTGCGCAGGCTATGTCATAAACCGAAACATTAGCGGTGGTTATTGCCGATAAAAGCATATTTTCAATTGATGACAATGGCATCGGCTCACGATAGCACATATCGATTTTCTTAGAAATCATTTCGCAGGCAACAGAACTTGCAGTCCGGCCGCCCCTTGCACCGCCCATACCGTCGCATACCATAGCATATGCCGCATCAGAGCTGAGCTGTCTGACACATACGCTGTCTTCATTATCACTACGCTTGCGTCCGATATCACTTTTTGAAACCAAAAGCATTGTATTTCTCACTCCCTTTGTTTCTGTGTTTTCATTCTTCCTTCTTTTTGCGCCTGAGCTGACCGCAGGATGCGTTAATGTCAGAGCCCAGAGTTCGTCTTACGGTTGTATTGATACCGTATGATTCCATAACGGAAACAAATCTTCTTATTCTTTCATCATTGCTCTTTTTATATCCCGTTTCCTTAACCTCGTTTACGGGGATAAGGTTAACGTGAGCCAGCATTCCCCTGAGCTTCTTCGCAAGCTCCCTTGCACATTCATCGGAATCGTTGACACCGCTTATCATTGCATATTCAAAGGAGATACGTCTGTTTGTCGCCTTTGTATAGTCTCTGCAAGCCTTGAGAAGCTCATCAACACCCCATTTATTGTTAACGGGCATAGTCCTTGAACGGATTTCATCATTGGGTGCGTGCAGGGAAATTGACAGAGTAAGCTGCAGCTTCTTTTCCATAAGCCTGTATATTCCGTCAACCACACCGCAGGTAGAAAGGGAAATATTCCTCATGCTCATATTCTGACCCTTTTCATCGGTTATCAGAGAGATAAAATCCATCACATTATCAAAATTATCCATGGGCTCACCGACGCCCATAAGAACAACGTGGGATATTCTTATACTCAGATCCTTCTGTGCAGTATAAACCTGAGCGAGTATTTCCCCTGCCGTAAGGTTCCTGACAAAGCCGGCAATGGTCGAAGCGCAGAATTTACAGCCCATTTTACAGCCCACCTGACTTGAAACGCAGATGGTGTATCCGTATTTATATTTCATAACAACGGATTCAATGTATTCTCCGTCGTTCAGCTCAAACAGATACTTAACTGTATCATCATACACCGAAACCAACTTTTTTTCAATAGAGCAGGAACAAAATTCATAATTATCTTTCAATTTCTCACGCAGAGCCTTTGAAATATTTGTCATTTCATCAACAGAGGATACCTGATGTTGATGAAGCCATGAATATATCTGCTTTGCTTTAAATTTCGGCTCTCCCAAACCGAGGATTTCCTCCTCAAGCTGAGACAGACTCATTGATCTTAAATCTTTTTTCATATACCGTTCCGTTCAAATACCGCAATAAAAAAACCGTCACAGCCGTTTTTATGCGGTGTCAATGTGTAATATTTATCCGTAACCGACGGAATATCCAGCGGCTTTATACTTCTGAAATCGGGATGCTCCTTCAAAAACAGGTCACATACCTTGTCGTTTTCCTTTTTATTGAGAGTGCAGGTTGAATAAACAAGTCTGCCTCCTTTTTTCACATACTGCGCACCGTTGCACAGGATTTTATATTGGATATCGGGAAGTGCCTTGAAATCGTCAAGAGCTTTATATTTTATCTCAGGTTTACGTCTTATAACACCTAATCCTGAGCAGGGAACATCGCACAGCACCCTGTCGGCTCCCTGAAGGTTGGGATAAAACCTTGTTGCATCGGCAACACAGGTTGTTATATTCTCTATACCCAGTCTCTGTGCGCCCTTATCTATAAGTTCGGTTCTTGACGGGTATACGTCAAAAGCAAGTATACTGCCCGTGTTTTCTGTGTATTCGGCGGCTGTAAATGCTTTTCCGCCGGGCGCCGAACACAAATCAAGTATTTTCTCGTTTTTCTTAGGGTCGAGTGCCGTTATGCAATACTGAGAAGCTATATCCTGAGCGTGGAAGAGACCTTTTTTATATGCGTCAAGGCTCTCTATATCGCACCCGAGCTTTCCGACAGAAACGGCATTTTCAACAAATCCGCACTTTTCCGCACTGACGCCCTCCTTTTCAAGAAGGTCAATAAGCTCAGCTGTGTTTGTTTTAAGGGTGTTTACCCTGAGTACCGTTTCGGTTTTTTCAAGACTTGCCTCAAGCAGCTTTTCCGTGTTTTCTTCACCGTAAGCCTTGTTCCACATAGAAATCAGCTGAGGCGGGCAGGAAAACTTAATGCTCATATATTCTGTTTTATTGCTTTCGGCAGGTAAGATAAGACCGTTTGCCGAAACCTTGCGAAGCACTGCATTTACAAGACCTGATGCGTATTCGCATCTGTTATCCTTTGCAAGTCTTACGCTCTCATTAACTGCGGCAGAAACGGGGACCTTATCCATAAAAAGCAACTGATATGTACCAAGCCTGAGTATCATATGAACAGGTGCCTTCAGCTTATTAAGAGGCTTGGAAAGATACTTTTCAATCTGATAGTCAAGGGTCAGTTTTCTTTCGGTACAGCCGTAAATAAGTGCAGAAACAAATGCTTTATCCTTGGCTGAAAGAGACGACGAAGCAAGAGCACCGTCAACCGCAAGGTTTGAAAATGCCCCCTCTTTTTCAATTTTCATCAGAATTTCAAAAGCATACTGTCTCGCACTTTTCATTGTATATATCCTTATCTTCTTCTGTTATTTGCTCTGAGGAAAAGTCTCAAGAACTGTGCCACGGCAACTATAAGTGCGGCAACGTAAGTCATCGCTGCAGCAGAAAGCACCTTTTTTACTGCAGGCAGCTCCTCAGCAGAAAGCATATTTGTTTCATCAATTACCCTTACTGCCCTTCTCGAAGCGTTGAATTCAACGGGAAGTGTAACCAGCTGAAATACAACAATGAAGAAATAAAGCAGAAGTCCGATTGAAACTAAGGGCTCAAAGCTGAAAACCAAACCGAGAACAGTCAGAAAAATGCCTGCCGTTGAGCCTATTCTGGTAAGAGGTATAACAGCGTTTCTGACCTTAATCGGGAAGTATGCCTGAGCGTGCTGGGCGGCGTGTCCTGCCTCGTGACAGGCAATGCCCACGGCAGCAATGTTGTTTCCGTCAAACACTTCGGGAGAAAGCCTGATGACGTTTGCTCTCGGGTCAAAGTGGTCAGAAAGCCTGCCGCTTGTCTTTTCGATTTTCACATTATTTATTCCGTAGTGCATAAGCACATTATATGCTGCCTGGGCACCGGTGAGACCTCTTTGATTTCTCACCTTGGAATACTTTGAATAAGCTCTGTTTACCATTGAATTTGCAATAAGAGCAATTATAAAGGCAGGTACACAAAGCAGAATATAGTATCTGTCAAGATAAAGAAATGGCATAAAATAACCTCCGATTGTTATAAAACGGTTCCTTTGGCAAGCTTCTTACCTCTGAGAAAATCCTGAGCACTCATTCTCTTCTTTCCTTCAAGCTGAACTTCCAAAAGCTCAACACATCTGTTATCGCCGCAGCAGACGATAAATCTGTCTTCGCCGGAGATAACAGCACCTGATATATTATTACCCGTTTTATCGCTTATAACAGCCTTATGTATTTTTAAGGTTTTACCCTCGAGCACCGTTGAAGCACCGGGCCACGAGTAAAGTCCTCGGATTTTGTTATGTATCTCCTGAGCAGATAAGCTCCAGTCGATATTGCTCATCTGCTTGGAAAGCATACCCACATACGTTGCCTGACTTTCATCCTGCTTAACGGGATTGAGCTCGCCCTTTTCAAGTGCTTCGAGGGTTTCTTCAAGAGTATCCGCACCAAGAACGGAAAGTCTGTCAAACAGCTCCTCAGCCGTTTCGTTTTCGCCAACGGGTATTTTTCTTATAAGGAGTATATCGCCCGTGTCAATGCCTGAATCCATCTGCATTGAAGTTACACCGGCTTCCTTGTCGCCGTTGAGAACTGCCCACTGAATGGGAGAGGCTCCTCTGTATTTCGGCAGAATTGAGCCGTGGATGTTGATACATCCGTATTTGGGATAGCTTAGAAAATCCTCGGGAAGAATTTTTCCGTATGCTATAACTATTGCAAGGTCAGGCTTTACTTCCTCAAGTATTTTCACGCCCTCTCCGTTTCTGAGACTATTGGGCTGAAAAACAGGTATACCGTGCTGTAAAGCAAGCTCCTTAACGGGAGGTGCGGTAAGCACCTGAGCTCTGCCCTTAGGCTTATCGGGCTGGCAGAAAACTCCCACTACCTCATGGTCTGAATTTATAAGTCTTTCAAGACACGGTACTGCAAAATCGGGAGTACCCATAAAAACAATTCTCATATCCGTTATCCTTTCTCATCCTGAGGCTGAAGCTCGGGAGGTGCAAGTCTGTCTGTGAAAACGAAGCCGTCAAGGTGGTCTATCTCGTGGCAGAAGCATCTTGCCTTGAGACCCTCTCCGCTGTAAAGACACCATTTGCCCTCTCTGTTCTGTGCCTTGACTTTAACCTTTTCGGGTCTTATGGTATTTGCATATTCGCCGGGCAGAGAAAGACAGCCTTCCATTTCAACCTGCTCGCCCTCTCTGTGAGTTATTTCAGGATTAATAAGCTCCAGATATCCGTCGCCGCAATCGAGAACAACAACACGCTTGAGAACTCCCACCTGCACTGCTGCAAGACCTACACCGTCGGCCTTATACATAGTATCCTTCATATCGTCAAGCAGGGTAAAAAGTCTGTCATCAAACTTTACTACCTCACGGCTTGTCTTTTTAAGTATCGGATCACCGATTTTCACAATGTTTCTGATTGCCATAAATTACTCTCCTTTATATCAGTTTCATAATCACGCAAGACTTTCGGGATTCATATCAATGCTTACGCTGACATTTCTGAACTCCTTGTTTTTCGAAAACCTTACAAGTAAATCCTTCATCATCAGACGAAAATCCTTATTGTTTCTGCATTTTACGATTATTCTGTATCTGTATTTATTATTTATTTTCGATATTCTCGGAGACATCGGTCCGAGCACCATAACCTTGGTGTCTCTGTACGTTTCCTTTGTTGCCTCCTGAATTCCGAAAAGGAAGCACCTTGCTGAGGAAAGAGCCTCATATTCCTTGTCGCTGCTGAAATTAATTGAGCAGATATCGCAGAATGGCGGATAAACCATAAACTTTCTTATATAGATTTCATTTTCATAAAACGCCTCATAATCCTGTCTCTGCGCCATATGAATGACGGAATTATCAGGGTTTATTGTCTGTATAATCGCTCTTCCCTTGGTATCTCCCCTGCCTGCTCTGCCCACAACCTGAGTCAGCAGGTCAAAGGCTCTTTCACTGCTCATAAAGTCATCGCCGTTAAGCTCCTGGTCAGCAAGAAGAACACCCACAAGGGTAACCTTATCAAAGTCCAGTCCCTTTGCTACCATCTGTGTGCCGAGAAGGATGTCGTATTCCCCTCTTGCGAAAGCGCTGAGCTTATCCTCATGTGCATACCGTGAAAGAGTTGAATCCGTATCCATTCGCACAACTCTTGCTTCAGGCAAAAGCTCCTTGATTTCATCTTCGATTTTCTGTGTTCCGCTTCCCGAAAAACGCACCCCGGGCTTGTGACATTCGGGGCAGTTCTTATCCATTATCTCGGAATACCCGCAGTAATGGCACATCAGCCTTCCGTTGTCTCTGTGATAGGAAAGAGAAACACTGCAGGAGGGACATACCCTTACATGACCACATTCATCGCAGGAAGCAAAGGTGTTATATCCCCGTCTGTTTATAAGCAGAATTGACTGATATCCCTCGTTGAGATTTTTCTCAAGCTGCTCAAGCAAGGGACTGCTTATTGAATACTTGTTTCCGTTTTTGCGCTCCTGTCTCATATTGACAACGGTTACCTGAGGCAGATTAGCCTTTCCGTAACGTTTTGTCAGCCTTTCAAGAGAATATCTGCCGTTCTGAGCATAGGTATAGCTCTCCATGCTGGGTGTTGCAGATGCGAGGACAAGCAAAGCCTTATTATATGATGCCCTGTATTTCGCAACATCTCTGGCGTGAAATTTAGGATTTTGCTCGGATTTATAAGTATGCTCCTGCTCCTCATCCATGATGATAAGACCGAGATTTTCGAAGGGTGCAAAAACCGCAGAGCGTGTACCCACGGCAATCATTGCATCGCCGTTTTTCACACGCTTCCACTCATCATATCTTTCACCTACGGAAAGTCCGCTGTGGAAAGCGGCGACCTTGTCTCCGTATCTTCCCTTAAACAGGGCAAGCAAAGACGGAGTAAGAGATATTTCGGGCACCATTACAATGACGCCCTTGTTTTCCTTTATCACCGTATCTATAAGGCTGATATAAACAGAGGTTTTACCGCTTCCCGTCACACCGAAAAGCAGACTGCAGCCACCACCGTTACGGTATTTTTCTATCATATTATCGTAAGCCTTCTGCTGTTCGTCAGTGAGAACAATTTCTCTGTCCGCATCCTTTGCGGTCATTCTGACCTCAGGCTTTCTGTATGTTTCAACATTGAACGTTTCAACAATTCCTCTTGCAGTCAGCGTTTTGATAACCGCAGGGGTTGTACCCGTAAAATAGCAGACCTCCTTAACGGAAGCCGAGCCGATATCCCTGAGAAGATTGACAATGCTTTTCTGTTTGGGCGTAAGCTTTAATCCGTCTTCCTCAGCTTCTTCCTCGCTTACACAAAGCCTTACCATCTTTTCGGTGGCATCACCGATTTTTCTCACGGTATCGTAATTCCGCAGAAGAAATCCTCCTGCGGTCATTTCATCGAGAAGCCTTGATTTTTCATCAAGACCGAACAGGCTGTGCAGCTCCTCACGGTCAGCATAATCGCCTTTCTCCTGAAGGAAATCATAAATGGCTCTCTGCGTTTCCCCCAGCTTATCTGCTTCTTCCTTTTTGGAGCTGAGAGAAATATACTTTATCTGTATTTTCAGGTTTATACCCGTAGGTAATTGCACCTTTGCACCCTCATAGCAGGTGCAGAAGGTTCTTTCGTGAAGCCATTTTGCAAGAGAAAGCGCTTCATTGTTAAGAAGCGGTGCCTTATCAAGCACCGCTATAATCTCCTTGAGTCTGTTTTTCTCCACAGCCTCTCCGAGAGAAAAAACAATACCCTGTCTTTCAGTTTTTGAGGTACCGAATTTAATCATAACACGGCACCCGGGTTTAACCTCATTTATAAGTCTTTCAGGCACAAGATAAGTATACAGCATATCAAAGCTGTATGCTGTATTTTCAACTGCAACTTGAGCAACAGTATAGGTCATCTTGTACCTCCGTCAAATCAGATGTTTCTTATTTCTTCCGGCTCAACAATTCTGAGCTTGCCTTCGATTAATTCATCAAGAGCGTATGTAACCGGCTTCTCTGTGCCGATTTTTTCAGCCATATCCCTATCCTCTGAAATCTCTCTTGCTCTTTTTGCAACAGCGATTACAACAGAATAACGGCTTGTTTTGTCCTTTAATATCTCTTTTAAATTGGGATTAAGCATTGCTGATTACCTCACTTATCAAATTTATCATATTGTCTTTTTTGAACTGTTCGGCAGAACAGTCTGTTATTTCCATATCGTTGTTCTTTTCAAGCTCATAGTTACAGATCGAAAGCACATTTTCAACTGCAATGTCAAGCTCGTCATTGATTATAATATAGTCATATTCGCTTGCTCTTTTGATTTCATCGTGAGCTATTGAAAGTCTGCACTGAATAGCTTCCTCGTCCTCGGTTCCTCTTTTTCTGAGTCTTTCCTCAAGAACGGTCATTGACGGAGGAAGTACAAATATACTTTTTGCTTCGGGGAAACGTTCTCTCACCTGAGCTGCTCCCTGAACCTCAATAATAAGAAAAACTATCTTTCCTTCGTTAAGCCAGTTCTTTACCGGACCCACGGGTGTGCCGTAATAATTGGGACCGTATTTTGCATATTCAAGCAGACGGTTTTCCGAAATACGTCTCTCAAAGCCCTCAACGTCAACAAAGAAATAATCAATTCCGTCTCTTTCGCCGGATCTGGGCTTTCTTGTGGTCATGGATATTGAGAGCTTTGCGTCCTCTCCGTGCTGCTCGAGAACCTTTGCTATAACGGTATCCTTTCCCGTTGCCGATGCACCGGATATAATAAACAGAATTCCTTTTTTATTCATCATCATACTCCTCTGCATCGTCATATTCATTGCTCAGTCTGTTTGCTACAGTTTCAGACTGTAAATAGGTCAATATAACGTGGTCATTGTCTGTTATAAGAACTGCTCTTGTTCTTCTTCCGTGAGTGGCATCAATCAGCGTACCCTTTTCTTTGCTTTCCTGAATAATTCTCTTTATGGGTGCCGATTCCGGACTGACTATTGCAAGGAGCTTATTAGCGTTAACCATATTGCCGAAACCGATGTTAACAAGCTTCATATATTATTCCTCCAATGAGCTTATTCAATATTCTGAACCTGCTCTCTGATTTTTTCAACCTCTGCCTTTATATTGATAACTCTTTTAGCTATCTCTACATCCTGAGCCTTTGAGCCTATGGTGTTTGCCTCACGGTTGATTTCCTGAACGAGGAAGTCGGTCTTTCTGCCTATTGCCTCCTCACTTTCCATAAACTCACGAAGCTGTGCAATATGACTGCGAAGTCTGACGGTTTCCTCTGCAACGGCAATCTTATCAGCGTAAATTGCGGCTTCCGTAAGCACTCTCTGCTCGTCGACGTGAACATCACCGAGAACATCTCTCATTCTTGAAAGGAGCTTCTCGTTATATTCTCTGACTGTTTCGGGCGATCTTTCCTCAACATATGATACACATTCAAGGATGGTATTGCATCTTGAAAGAATATCCTCTCTGAGCTTTTCACCCTCGATTTTTCTCATTTCAACAAAAGCCTCAACCGCCTGTCCGAGAACGGTTTTCACCGCATTCCAGATTCTTTCTTCATCTGCTTCTGCCTTATGAACGGAAAAAATATCCTGATATCTTGATAAAAGCGATACGGATATATCATTTTTAAGCTCAAATCTTTCGGCAAGATTTTTCAGAGCTTCGTAATATCCGCTTGCAAGTGAATAATTCACTTCAACAATACTGTCTTCCATTTCAAGAGCTTCAATCTGAACATAGCACTCAACCTTACCTCTTGCAACCTCGGACTGAACGTATGACTTTATTTTTTCCTCAAGGAAGCCGTATACACGGGGAACCCTTGATGAAAACTCAAAATATCTGTGATTGACACTTTTTATCTCAACGGTAATGCTCATACCGTCAATTATCTGCTGTTTTCTGCCATAGCCGGTCATACTTTTAATCATTGCTTTTCCCCTTTTAAAAACAGTAGTTTTTTACGTCTGTCTTTTAACCTATCTATTATATTATAAATATGCGTTTTTGTCAAATTTCTTCTCCGCAGCAACAGCTGCCCATAAGAAGCGTGGGAATATCGTTTACGTAGCTTGTCCCGTCAAAGATGAAGTTCATTGACTTTGCAACCTCGTCGCAGCTTTTATCGGAAAGTCTGCCCATATATGCATTGACACCTACACCGTAATTGTAGCAGGCACGAAGAAGTCCCTGAGCAATATAAAGCTTGTCCTTGGGGTATTCCAGCTTATAAACATCACAGTAAAGCATATCTGTCCTGAAATATGCTCTGCCTGCAAGCTCATCGTTTTCAAACGCATTGTAAACTACGCTGCCCTCGTGCTCTTTGAGTATGCTTTCATCAGTTTCCGGTTTAAATATAATCATTTCATCACCTGTATTTCTTTCTGTTAATTGATGTGTTTGACATCAGCTTATGTACTTCGTCCTCCGTAAGCTCTCTCCATTTACCCTGAGGAAGCATACCCAGCTTGATTGTTCCGATTGCAGTTCTCTTGAGCCTTGCAACCTCAAGTCCGAGAGACTCGCACATTTTTCTTATCTGTCTGTTTCTGCCTTCATAAAGGACGATTTCAATAACAACTCTGCCCTCTTCTCTTGTGAGAACCCTGACCTCTGCCGGTGCAGTTTTTCTGCCCTCAAGCATAATACCGGTAGTCAGTGCAGTAATCTGCTCGTCGGTTATGGAGGGCCTTACGGTTACTCTGTATGTCTTGGGCACGTGCTTCGTGGGATGAGTCATAGCGTTTGCGAACTCACCGTCATTTGTCATAAGAAGCATACCCTCGGAATCTCTGTCAAGACGCCCTACGGGATATACTCTTGCGTTTACGTCCTTGATAAGCTCGGCTACGCACTTTCTGCCCATTTCATCGCTCATTGTGGTAATAAAGCCTCTGGGCTTATGAAGGATTATATAGGTGTACTGTCTTGATTTTACAACCTTTTTACCGCTGACGGTGATATCGTCCTTCTTAGGATTGATTTTGTCGCCTATCTGCGCTACTCTGCCGTTGACCTTTACCTTGCCCTGTTCAATAAGCTCCTCGCTCTTTCTTCGGGAAGCCACACCGCATTCAGCAAGATATTTCTGAAGTCTCATTGAATTATCAGCCATTTTTATTCTCCTGACAGTTTTTTATATATTTCATAAAAGAATTTCTTAACTCCGTTTTTCTCTTTTCCGTTACCGTCTCTCAGGTATGCGTCCTCGTTTGCAATAAGAGCAGTCTCCCTTACGCATACACCGTCAACGTAAAACCTGACAAAGCCGACCTGCTCCCCCTTTTTTACGGGAGCATAAAGGAATTTATCCGTATAAATCTTTGTCTGCACACCAATGTGCTCCGAGGTGAAAATCTCGGGTATGTACTGTGCAGAAGCAATGATACTGCCCTTGTCGCTTCCCGTAACCCTGATAAGCGTATCAAACGTATCGGTAATTCGGGAAAATTTGCCCTTGCTAAAGCAGTAATCATAGAGCTTTTTGTGGTCGTTCCAGTCATCAGCCGCATTAAGCGTGACAGCAATAACAAGATTTCCGTTTTTCTCAACGGCAGTCACAAGACATCGGCCGCTTTTTTTGGTAAAGCCCGTTTTTACACCGCAGGCACCCTCATACATCGACAGAAATCTGTTATGGTTATAATAGGTATGTGTAACAGCGGGAGAAATATAGTCAACCTCACCTTTTTTACTTGAAACCAACCTCCTGAAATCAGGGTTACGCATAGCGTATGAGGTCAGAAGTGCCATATCGTATGCCGAGGTGTAATGCTCATCGTCATCAAGCCCTGATGCCGTGACGAAATTTGTGTCCCTCATCCCGAGGCTTATTGCCTTGCTGTTCATCATATCGGCAAAGCCTTCTTCGCTTCCGCCGAGGAAAACTGCTACTGCGTTTGCAGCATCATTGCCCGAAAGAAGCATCATACCTGAAACAAGATTGCGCAATGTCAGTCTGTTACCCTTCTGAAGCCCCATTGAAGTGCCTTCAACACGTATCATACCGTCATTCACGGTCACCACATCATCAAGCCTTCCGCTTTCAAGGGCTATAACCGCCGTCATTATCTTTGTGGTGCTTGCCATAGAGCGCCGTTTATAAGCATCCTTTTCATAAAGAATTTCACCGGAATCGGCAACAAAAACAACAGCCGATGCCGCAGATACCTCCAAAGCTTCTGTTTTTGAGGTAAATATACCTGCAACAAGCACCGTAATAAGCAAAAATAAAACTGTTTTTTTACGCAACAATGCAACCACCTGCCAAATCAAGCATATGCAGATGGTTGCAAAATTATTATTGTGTCAATTATATAAGGCTATTATAAATCGCTTGCACCTTCGTCTGCTGCAGGAGCTGCGCTTTCCTTCTTTACCTTATCCATAAGACCTGTAACCTTATCAAACATTTCGGGAACAAGGTTAACAACTCTTTCGGCAGCATTGTCATAAGCTGTGATATGCTTGAGCGAAACCTCACCCTTGTTTACGATAAGGAATGCAACGGGAGTGATTGTCACACCTGCACCGCCGCCACCGCCGAATAACTCTGTGTTATTCTTTGAGGGGAAGTCTGAACCGCCTGAAGCGAAGCCGTAGGTAACCTTTGAAACAGGAATAATTGTTACATCAACGCCTGTCTGAATGGGCTCACCGATAATTGTGCTTGTATCAACAAGATCACGGATTTTTTCGATTGTTGAGGCTAAGATTGAGCCTGCTGACTGTTCTTTCATATTGAATTCTTCCTTTCTGAGAGAGGCCTTCAGACAGTTTCCTGTGCTGATGGCTGTTTTGTTTCTTCTTTTGATTTATTATTAAGTAAAAACTTTAATACCACCTTGAAAATAAGCTCGAATACCAGAATGAGCACGGCATTTATAAGCTTTCGGGGGTTAAGCCTGAGATCTGCATAAAAGGTTCCCGTGTTGTGATTTGCAAGGAAATCAGGTTCAACGTTAACACTGTATGTTTTAACCTTCATAGTGGAGCATACAAGACCGCAGACAGGAAAGACCTTCCTGCAGGTTTCACCGTATTCCAGAGCCGTCCTTGCCGCATCTCCCTTGCCGACTGTTATGTCTATATCGAAGTTTTCAACGGTAAATGCCTTGAAAATCCTCTTGAACATTGAGCCGAGGGCTCTGCCCAGATTACCGAGAAGCTGCATAAGGCCATCATAGCCCTGAGCCTTCACCATTGTAAGAATGGGGTTTTCTCCCTCTTTCTTAGGCTTTTCTTCTTTCGGCTTTTCCTCCTGCGGCTTTTCTTCCTCAGGAGCCTTTTCCTTCTTGGGCTTCTTCTCCTTCTCCTCAAAGGGAAGAACGTTAAAGCTGACAAACAGCCATTTAACCCTCAGATTAAGGTATTCGTCATATTCCAATTCAAGACAGAGAGGTATGGAAAGCACTGCTGCAAAGAAAACAACTATGCCGATTAATATGTATAGCGCAATCAATCAATCCCCTCCTATCCTATTCTTTCGTATATGTTACATTAATTTTTGATTTTCGTCAACCTTTTAGAGAAAACTTAGTCAGTTTTCTCTTCATTTTCTTGTGCGGCTGTATCGTTTTCATTTGTTATTTCTGCCTCGGCATTATCAATTGCATCCTCCATACTCAGCTGCTGCTCAGTTCCCGGCAAAGGTGGAAGCTCATCAAGAGACGAAACGCAGAAGCAACGGAGAAACTCAGGTGTTGTTCCGTAGATAAGCGGTCTTCCCGGCAAATCAAGTCTGCCCTTTTCTTCAATGAGAGACTTCTGACAAAGAGACGCCATAACACCTGAGCAGTCAACGCCTCTTATCTGCTCAACAAAGGACTTTGTTACGGGCTGATTATAAGCGATAATTGCAAGAACCTCAAAGGCCGCATTTGACAAAGGTGTGTTCTTCTTTATTTCAAGAACATTCCTTACATCCTGCGCATATTCCGTTCTTGTGCATAACTGATATTTATCACCAAGCCTCAGCAGGCATACACCGCTTGATCTTTCGTCAAGACTTGCGGCAAGATGCTCGAGGACGGAAACTATTGTTTCCTCGTCTGTTTCGAGAGACTGAGACAGTCTTGATACTTCAATAGGCTCGCCCACAGCAAAAAGAATTGCCTCAAGGGTTGCCTGTAGTTTTTTTACGTTCACTGTTCTTCTCCTTTAAGCAAAGTAACTGTCATATTGTCCTTTTCGCCGTCAACTGCAATCTGCTTGCTCTTTACAAGCTCCAGCATCGCAAGAAACATAGCTACAAGGTCAGATTTTGTTTCAGCGTCCTCATAAAAGGAAAGGAAGCCTACACGCATTTTTCCTCTTAATTTGCTGAAAATGACGGATATCTTCGAGCCCACGGAAACAATTTTCTTGGCTACAATAGCCTTGAATACGTCTATGGGCGGCGGGAGCTTTCTCTTTCCTCTGCCCACGGCAGCGATATATGCCTTAAAAAGCTCCTCAGGCTCGTGAATTCTTGTATATGTATGGTCCTGCTCAATTTCTTCGGGCTCTCGCCAATAAAAATCAAAGCCCTTTGCCTGCTCTGAAAGCTTACCTGCCATTATCTTACAGTCTCTGTATTCAAGCAGCTCGCCCGTAAGCTCCTTTTTAAGCTGCTCAGCCTCTTCGTAAACGGGAAGCAAGGATACCGTTTTGATATAAACAAGTCTTGCAGCCATTTCAAGAAACTCACTTGCAATGTCCATATCTGCCTCCTGCATCTGACGGACGTAAGAGGTATACTGCTCCACAAGCTCAAAAATGGGAATATCGTTAATATTCAGTTTGTGTTTGCTGATAAGATGCAGAAGCAGGTCCATGGGGCCTTCAAACACATCTAATTTATATGATATCTTTTCCATTGTCACCGACCTGAATTAAATAAAGAATCTGAACGGGAATGCGGCAAGTCTGAACACTATGTTATAGAGAATATTGCTGAGAATACTCAAGGGTCCGTCCAGTATGCCTAAAAGTATAAGTGCCATAAAGCCGATTGCGATATATCTTTCATATCGCATAATCTGATAGTAGTACTTATCGGGAACAAGCAGAGTTATCAGTCTCGAGCCGTCAAGGGGCGGAACGGGAATGAGATTGAACACCGCAAGGGTTATATTGATGCTTGTTGCAATCTCAAAGAACTGAACAATAGCTGCAGAAGCGCTGCTTTCGGGGGCAAAAAGACTTATAGCGATTGAAATCACCATAAATATGAATGACATAACAATATTGGAAAGCGGACCTGCAAAGGCTGTGATTGCCATAGCAAGCTTTTTGTTCTTCATTCTGAAGTTTCTCATATTTATGGGCACGGGCTTTGCCCAGCCTACACCTGCAAACACAAGCAGGAATGCACCGTACCAGTCAACATGAGCAAGGGGCGATATCGTGAGTCTTCCCGAAAGCCTTGCCGTTTCGTCACCCAGCTTCTGAGCAACAAAGGCATGTGCATATTCGTGTATGGGTAACACACAGAAAATTATGAACACTCTTACAAATAAATTTATAATCAGCTCCAAAGATGAGCCGCCGCTGAACATATCAAGAATCATATTATCCTGCCTTTCCGCTTCTTTAAAGAAGCTTTTCTGTTTATTCCTCTTCTTTCTGAACTGATTTTATTTCAGTCCTGCAACTATTCGCTGTATACCCGAAAAATCATCAAGAATTTCGGTTTTTTCACAATAAGCAGAAAATATTCCGCTTATTTCTTCTGCCTGTTCTTCACCGCATTCAACGGCGATGTATCCGCCTTCATTTATGTAAGGCACCCACTTTTCTGCAAGACATCTGTAAAAGATATAACCGTCTTCACCGCCGTCAAGTGCCATTTTCGGTTCAAGCTGTACCTCTTTTTGCAGAGTGGGTATTTCTTCGGATTTTATATAGGGCGGATTTGAAATTATTACATCCGGTTTCGGAAGTGAGGAGAATCCCTCATATCCGTTAAGGATGTCGCCCTTTATTGCAACCGTCTCCCTTGCCAATCCGAGATTTTCCCTGTTCGTTTCAAGATATCTGAGTGCGTCATCGCTTTTCTCAACCATAAACACTCTTGCAGACGGAAGCAGCTTTTTTATGCTGAGACCAATACAACCGCTGCCCGAACACAAGTCGAATACAACAGGATTGGTGATGCTTTTCATCTTATCGACGGCATATTCAACAAGCATCTCTGTTTCGGGACGGGGAATAAGCACACCCTCCCCTACCTTGAAGGTAAATCCCATAAAATCCCACTCACCGATTATATACTGCAGGGGTCTGCCTGAAATTCTTTCATCAAGCATTTTGCCGAATTCTTCTTCAAGACTTTCATCATATTTCATATCGGGATTCAGCACAAGCTGATTATATTTCACATCGAAAACCGTCTCGAAAATTACCCTTGCATCAAAGGCTGCATCCTCTACCCCTGCCGAAGTAAGCTTGTCTGCGGCATATCTGTAAATTTCCGTGAGGGTTTTCAAATTGCATCATCCTCCGGATTATCGGTTATAACTGCCTTGAAGGCCGCAATTCCTATTTCAATCATACTGTCGTCAGGTTCCTTGGTGGTGAGCCTCTGCATCCAGAGACCGGGTGCAGAGAGAGCCTTTATTAAAAAATTATCGTGTCTGCCTGCATACCTGATAAACTCATAACCAAGCCCCATAATAAGCGGAAGCATAAGAACCTTGACAAGCATCCAGATAACCGTCACATCTCTCAACTGTGGGAAAAGAACGGATATAACCGAAGAAAGCACAACGCTGAGAATGATCATAACAAACATAAAGCTTGTGCCGCAACGGGGGTGGAAACGACTCTGCTTTCTAACATTTTCAACAGTAAGCTCAAGTCCTGCTTCATAGCAGAAAATTGTTTTATGCTCGGCACCGTGATACATAAAGGTTCTTCTGATATCCTTCATTTGCGAAACCAGAGCGAGATATATGATAAATATTATAATTCTCATAACCCCTTCAAGAGTTGCTCTCCAGTTGCTCAGGTCAAAACTCACGTGATTTGTTATAAAGTTTACGCTGATTGTTGGAAGATAGAAGAACAGCGCAAATGCAAGAAGCACACCGAGAATTGAAGCTATTGTTGAAACCACGGTCATAGCGGTCTTTCCCCAATGGGCATCAATCCACTTATCAAGCTTTGACATCTTATCCTCTTCCATTTCGATATCGTCAAAGCCTGACTTTTCAGCCGACTCCATAAGACACTTATAACCGAAAATCATAGTTTCAATAAAATTGACAAAGCCTCTTATCACAGGCCAGCCCAGAGGCTTGATTTTATCCCTGATATGCTTCACGGTTTTATACTCAAGGTCGATGCCTCCGTCGGGAGTGCGCACAGCCATAGCCGCACCCTTCGGTCCCTGCATCATAATACCCTCTATAAGAGCCTGTCCTCCGACAGATGTTTTGTGTGTTGCACAGCATTCTTTTTTACTCATTTTACATTTCCTCTTTATCGACATTTTTTTACGAAAACACCTATATATTGGTGTTGAACTCATTATTAATCACTATATTTTAACATATGTAGTGGAAATAATCAAGCATTTAAACGCAAAAACTATTATTATTAAATCTTTTACATATAATACAAAAGTTTCGTTGATTTCCCGATTTTAATATGGTAATATCTGTATATAATATAAAACCTCAGGAGGAGACAAAAATGAAAGGTAAATTCAAAAAAATAATTGCTCTTGTTCTTGTGCTGATAGTTATTATCGGAGCTGTTTCCGTAGGTGTTATCTATAACAAAAAGAAGCTTCGCAGTATCACTCTGGACAAGACCTCAATCAGCCTGAAAACAGGTGAAAAAGTTAAGCTCACCGCCACTCTTGAGCCTCTTGACACAAACAACACAGAGGTAAAATGGATGGTTACTGTCGGAGACACCGTTGCCGCCGTCAGCGAAGACGGTACTGTTACCGCAAATAATCCCGGTATTGCAACAATCGTCTGCGAATCCGTTGACCGGCCTGAAATCAGTGCGTCCTGTCAGGTATGTGTAACCTCGGAAGCTCCTAAGGTAAATGCAGAAAACGCCCTTGTTTATAATGTTGATACAGGCAATATCATTATGACAAAAAAGGCTGACAGCAAAACCTCTCCTGCAAGTCTTGCAAAAATTCTCACCGCCAGCGTTGCGCTCAAATACGCCAAGGCTGATGATGTTTTCACAGTCGGCTCAGAGCTCAAGCTTGTAAAGCCCGGCTCAAGCATCTGCCAGATAAGAGAAGGCTTCAAGCTCAGCTTACAGGATCTTATCTGCGGTATGCTGGTATCCTCAGGCAATGACGCCGCATACACAATAGCCGCCAACATTGCAAGAAAAGAAGGCGGTAACAATATGACTGACAAAGCTGCTATTGTGCATTTCTGTGAGCTTATGAACGCATACGCAAAGGAAATCGGTATGACAAACAGCAATTTCACCTCCCCTGACGGTTGGGATTATGACGAGCAGTACACCACAGCGGCAGACCTTGCAATTCTCACAAGAAATGCAATCAGCATACCTGAAATCAAGGAAGTTGTGGCATACGACAGCAAGCACGTTACCTTCGCATCAGGTCAGCATATCGTCTGGAGCAACACAAATCTTATGCTTCACAAGGACAGCGATTTCTATAACGAATACGTGACCGGCTTCAAGACAGGCAGTACAACAGAGGCAGGCAAGTGCCTGATTTCCACCTATGAAAGCTCCGAGGAAAGCACAGCAGGCAACTTTATTATCGTTGTTCTCGGCTGTGATTCCGATGCACAGAGATACGAGGATACGGAAAAGCTTATCAAGTGGGCAAGGGAGAATAAGCACGCGTAAGCAAATTAAAAATTGAAAGTGGAAAATGGAAAATTAAGTTAAAAAAATCCGGGTTACGGTTTGGCGTAATCCGGATTTTGTTGAAAGGCTCTCCTGAAAGAAAATTCCCCTGACAGGGGAAATGTCACGAAGTGACTGAGAGGTACTCAGGGCAACAGCTTCGTCGTTGCAGGTAAACTTACAGTTAATCACGAGTTTATCTCGGCACGCTTGCGTGCCGCTTGGGGCACCCCTCAGTCTTTGACTTCGTCAAACCCAGCTCCCCTTTCAGGGAGAGCCTTTGTTTCCTTTCGGGCGAGGCTTAAAGCCCCTTTCGGCAAATGCTATGCATTTACCACTTTCCCGTAAAGGGGACAGCGTTTTCTGATTGTGTTTTTTAGTGAAGGGACGTCGAGGACGCCTTCCCCTACACTATGTTAAAAAATCATAGCATCTGTAGGGTTGGCGTCCCCGCCAACCATTAATTCTCTGATCTGATAAAAAAGCAACAGGCGGATTTCCGCCCGTTTAATTGTGCATTGTGCATTGTGCATTTAAAAAAGTGCTGACACAGGGTAGTTTCCAATAAGACAGTATGAGAACATTACTGGCATAGGGTAGCTGCCGTACAGGAGTGCGACAAGAAAAATTGGCGATACTTGGTTTTCACAACCGGGTATCGCCTTTTTCTATCTTTAACAGAATGTTTGAGTCTTACTGGAGGTACATATAATGCAGGAACTGAACTATATCCGTTGCGGTGATTACTATATTCCCGATATTCGTTTACCGGAGGAAAATAGACCTATTGGTCGGTGGGGGCGTATGCACAGAGATTACATCAAGGAACACAACCCTATCCGCTTCAATGATCTGTGTCTTAGCGGCGAATTGTGGACATATCTGGCTGATTTGAATGAGCAGGCACAGAGCCGCCTTGAACTTATCATCGAGCAGATGAAGGAATCTGAGGGCGTGACAGAGCAAATGAAGCAGCACGATCAGATGGCATGGGTTGGAGTCATGAACAGTATCCACAACCGAGCCGAAGAAATTGTTCTGTGTGAGATGATCTACGAGGAGGATGCGGTATGAGAATCCTTGAAGAATTTTGGTACGGCAACATTGAACCAACCGAGTATGACACATCCTCTTGCAAAGAATACAAGAAGCTACTGGAACTGATTTGCAGGAATGAAGAAAAGCTCAAAGCCACTATGACGGACGAGCAGAAAGAACTGTTTGAGAAATACACCGATTGTGTGCGAGAACATCAGACCAATACAGACTGTTTGATCTTTCAGAATGGCTTTAAGTTGGGCGCAAGAATGATGTTGGAAGTCATGAAAGAATAACCAGATATTGAATCATGCCCCCATCGGTGCAATCGATGGGGGCTATTTTCTACAGTAAGGCAAATTCACCTCATTATATCAAACGAAAAACTCATGATTTCGGGAGAATATCTTGAAAAACAGAAGAAACTGTGTTATAATAAATTTTAACTATAACCTTGAACGGAGAGGTGTTATGTCAGTTAGTTATGATAAACTCTGGAAGCTTCTTATTGATAAAAAGATGAATCGCACGGAACTCAAGGATTCATCCGGGATTAGTTTTAATGTGCTTGCCAAGATGGGAAAGAACGAATTTGTATCCATGGAAAGCCTTATGAAGATTTGCGCCACTCTTAACTGTAACGTTGGCGATATTATGGACTTCTTACCAGAAAGTGAGGGATTGCAGGAATGACACCAGAGATGCTGGCTACACTAACCGAACAAGTTGCCGAACTTGTTCAGACTTACAGTAATAACTATCCGCAATTCCAGAGAGCAACCTATAACGAGACTCAAGTCCGTGTTGATTTTGTAAACCGCTTCTTCAAACTCCTTGGATGGGATGTAGATAACGAACGTGGATTGCCACAACACCTGCGTGAAGTTACCCATGAGGCTACCGTAGTTGTAGAGGAAGATGGCATCCATCGCAGCAAAAAACCAGATTATTCTTTCAAGGTAGGTACGGAAGTCCTGTATTTTCTTGAGACAAAGAAACCTGCGGTAAACCTTACTATCGATGCAGCTCCGGCATTCCAGCTGCGCAGATATGGATGGAGCGGAAACTTAAAAGTCTCAGTGTTGACCAATTTCACCGATCTATATATCTATGATTGTTCTGTTCGTCCGAGAGAAGGCGATGACATTGGTGTCGCAATGATTGCTCACTACCACTTCGACGAGTACGTGGAACGTTTTGAGGAAATTTACAACATGCTGTCCAAAGAAGCAGTCTTGACAGGACAGTTTGAGCTCCATTTCGGTAACATTCAGGGAGCTCTTCGTCGTGAACCGTTCGATCAGTATTTTTTGGATCAGATTAGAGCATGGCGAATGATGCTTGGCAAGGATATTCTGCGCAACAATCCAAATGTTGATGTAGAAACACTCAATATTTTTGTTCAACGAGTGCTTAATAGAACAATTTTCCTTCGTATTTGTGAGGATAGATGTTTCGAGAATTATGAGTCGCTGAAGGCTATTACGACATACCAAGATCTAAGGACAATGTTCGCTGCGGCAGATCAGAAGTATGATTCTGGATTATTTGAACTCTTAGAAGAAGATCGCCTTACTGTGTCTGATGCGGTTATCATTGAGATATTCCAAAGCCTGTACTACCCCAATAACTCCTATGAGTTTGGTGTAATTGATCCGTATATTATTGGTCAGATTTATGAACTGTTCTTGGATGAGGCTCTTGTAATTCGAGAAGATGGACATATTGAGACGCAAGAAAAGCCTGAAGTGGTTGACTCCCAGGGTGCAGTCAACACCCCCAAAAACATCACCGATATTATTATTGAAGAAACGCTCCGTCCTCTGTATGAAAATAAAACTCCCGAAGAAGTAGCTCAGTATCGCATTGCAGATATTTGCTGCGGGTCTGGCAACTTCTTGCTGTCGGCATTTGAATACATTGTAAACTATCATATTGAGTATTATCGAAACCATGATAGAGAAAATGCTGAGCGAAGAGGCGATATTTACCAACTGGCTGGCAGTACTAATTATATACTTTCTTACGAGAAAAAACGCTCCATTTTGAAAAATAACATCTTCGGCGTTGATATTGACCCTCTGGCTGTAGAAGTATCAAAGTTTAGCTTGCTGCTAAAGGCGTTGGAAAATTCGTCCTTAGAAGAGGCAGAAGCTTTTCATCAGCGTACTAATCAACGTATCCTTCCTAATTTGGACGAGAACATCAAAAATGGTAACAGCCTTGTGAATATGGCTTATGCACGTTTTGATCGATCTGTTTATCAGAATATTTCCTTGATGAACAAGTTAAAGATGTTCGATTGGAATGCTGAGTTTGGCAACCGAAAGTTTGATGCAATTATCGGTAATCCGCCCTATATTCGTGTGCAGAATATGGTGCACTATTCCCGAGAAGAGTATGATTTTTATAAGAGCAGCCATTCTCCCTATGTAACCGCACAAACTGATACACTCGATAAGTATTATCTGTTTATTGAAAAAGGACTTGCACTGTTAAACGCTGGAGGAATGCTGGGTTATATCGTCCCGCACAAGTTTATGAATATCAAGTCAGGCGCTAAATTGAGAGAATTGCTTTCTTCCAATTCCAGCGTTAAGAAAATTCTGCATTTCGGAACTCACCAAGTTTTTGAAAACAGAAGCACTTACACCTGCATCTTGGTATTATCTAAACAAGGCCATGAAGAATTCCAAATTGGTTTTGTTCAGGATTGGAATCGGTTCTTATTCAATCATGATACAGAATGCTTGACCTATCCGGCTGCTTATATCAGTGGTCAGCCGTGGTCGTTCTTGCCTCAAAATATTGTTGCACATTTGGAAGAGATTTCGCAATCTTGCGTTTCCCTTTCTACTTTGGTTGACATTTTTGTTGGTGTTCAAACAAGTGCTGACCAAATCTATATCATTCACGCTGATCGTGAAGACGAGAATTTCATTTACTCGCACGATAGACAGGGGCGTGAGTTCCAGATAGAGAA
>JAFSEP010000044.1 GCA_017435665.1 Clostridia bacterium
GTATCAGCGTTTGTGCGAACCTTGAGGGTTCTGAACTCGTCAGCCCAAGCCATGATTCTGCCGAATTCGCCTGCGATTTCAGCATCAACTGTGGGGATGATGCCGTCGTAGATGTTACCTGTTGAACCGTCGATTGAGATGTAGTCGCCCTCGTTGTAAAACTTACCTGCGAGTTCGAACTTCTTGTTAGCTTAGTCCATCTTGATTTCGCCGCAGCCAGATACACAACATGAACCCATACCACGGGCAACAACAGCTGCGTGAGATGTCATACCGCCGCGAACTGTGAGGATACCCTGAGCAGCCTTCATACCTGTGATGTCTTCGGGAGATGTTTCAAGACGTACAAGAACAACCTTTTCGCCTCTTGCGTTCCAAGCTTCTGCATCTTCAGCTGTGAATACAACCTTACCGCAAGCAGCACCCGGTGAAGCACCGAGACCCTTACCTGCCGGAGTTGCAGCCTTGAGTGCCTTAGCATCGAACTGCGGGTGGAGGAGAGTATCAAGGTTTCTGGGATCGATCATAGCAACTGCCTGCTTTTCATCGATCATGCCTTCGTCAACGAGGTCACAAGCGATCTTGAGAGCTGCCTTTGCTGTTCTCTTACCGTTTCTTGTCTGGAGCATATAGAGCTTACCTTCTTCAACAGTGAACTCCATATCCTGCATATCTCTGTAATGATCTTCAAGAATTGCGCATACCTTTGTGAACTGTTCGTATGCTGCGGGGAACTTCTCTGCCATTTCAGCGATGGGCATCGGAGTACGAACACCTGCAACAACGTCTTCGCCCTGTGCATTTACAAGGAATTCACCCATAAGGCCCTTTTCGCCTGTTGCCGGGTCACGTGTGAAAGCAACACCTGTACCGCAGTTGTCACCCATGTTACCGAAAGCCATAGCCTGAACGTTAACAGCTGTACCCCATGAGTAGGGAATATCGTTGTCACGACGGTAAACGTTTGCACGGGGGTTGTCCCATGAACGGAAAACTGCTTCAACAGCGCCCATAAGCTGTTCCTTGGGATCTGTGGGGAAGTCCTTACCGATCTTATTCTTATATTCTGCCTTGAACTGGCCTGCAAGTGTCTTGAGGTCATCAGCTGTAAGGTCGATATCCTGTGTAACACCCTTAGCTTCCTTCATTTCGTCGATGAGCTGTTCGAAGTACTTCTTACCTACTTCCATAACAACGTCTGAGTACATCTGGATGAATCTTCTGTAACAGTCCCAAGCCCAACGGGGATTGCCTGACTTTGCTGACATAACTTCAACAACGTCTTCGTTAAGACCAAGGTTGAGGATTGTATCCATCATACCGGGCATTGATGCACGAGCACCTGAACGAACTGAAACAAGAAGGGGGTTCTCCTTGTCGCCGAACTTCTTGCCGACAACTTCTTCCATCTTGTCGATGTATTCCATGATCTGAGCCTGGATTTCATCATTGATCTTTCTGCCGTCCTCATAGTACTGAGTACAAGCTTCTGTTGAAATTGTGAAGCCCTGGGGAACAGGAAGACCGATGTGAGTCATTTCTGCAAGGTTAGCACCCTTACCGCCAAGGAGCTCTCTCATGGTAGCATTACCTTCTGAGAACAAATAAACAAACTTTTTGCTCATTTTTCTGTATACCTCCAATAAAATAATTAACTGTTTTTAATGCTATGGGCATCATAAGACACACTTATAACATTATCCTAGTTATTTTAACAAATTATTTTTCATTTGTAAATCCCTTTAGAATAAAAATAACTGTCTTTTAGAATGTTTTTTATGTTTATTTTGTCAAAAACAGCCATTTTCTCCTTCACTTTTCATCAGTCTTATGATATAATAAAGATGTGATAAGAACGGTTATCAATCAAGGAGGTCAATATGAGCGTTAAAAAAGAGCTTTACGGTAAGCTTGAAAACGGACAGGAGGTTTTCGAGTACACCATTGAAAACACTCACGGTGTTCAGGTGAGTATAATAACCTACGGTGCAACAATGAACAGAATTATCTGCCCCGACAAAGACGGTAATATGGAGGATATCCTTGCAGGCTTCGACAGTCTTGAGGGTCATCTCACCTGCCCCGGCTACTACTGCGGACAGACTGTGGGTCAATATGCAAACCGTATCTGCGGCGGCAAGTTTGAAGTGAACGGTGTCGCATACCAGGCAACACAGAACGAAAATGACAAGACCTGCCTTCACGGAGGCGGCGAATACAGTCACGCTGTATGGAAGGCTATCATTGTTGACGATGACTGTGTGGAATTCAGCTATCTCAGCCCCGATATGCAGGACGGCTTCCCCGGAAATGTTGAAACCACAGTTACATACTCTCTCGGTGACGATAATATCATTCAGATTGACTACAAGGCAATCACCGACAAGGATACAATCATCAATATGACGAACCACGCTTATTTCAACCTTGCAACCACAAAGCGAGGTAATGTTCTCGGTCACGAGCTGACTCTCAACTGTGACGCATACACACCCACAGATGCAGACAGCATACCCACGGGCGAAATCAGAAGCGTTGAGGGCACAGCGTTTGACTTCAAAACAGCAAAGACAATCGGTCAGGATATCGGTGCGGAGGATGAACAGCTTGTTCAGTGCAGGGGCTATGACCATAATTTCTGCATCAACGGTGAAATCGGCAAGCTCCGTCATTTTGCTCATGTTTATGAGCCTGTGACCGGAAGAACCCTTGACGGCTACACAGATCTTCCCGGTGTTCAGCTTTACACGGGCAACTTTATGATACCCGAAGACATCGGCAAGGAGGGTATTCCCTTTGACAAGCACTATGCCTTCTGTCTTGAAACCCAATATTATCCCGACACGCCGAACCAAAAGAATTTCCCACAATGTAAATTCAAAGCAGGGAAAGGATTTATCAGTACCACACAATATAAAGTGGGGGTTAAAAAGTAAATAAGATAAACCGGACAGCGAATTTAATCGTTGTCCGGTTTTTAAATGGGGGAAAGCTTAAAGGCTCTCCTGAAAGGAGAGCTGTCACGAAGTGACTGAGAGGTGCCTGAGGCAACGGGGAACCGTTGCAGACAAAAACTGCAATCAACGAAAAATTTTGTCTCGGCACAAAATTGTGCCGCTTTAATGACCTCTCCGTCACAGCTTACGCTGTGCCACCTCTCCTTTCAGGCGAGGCTTAAAAGGGGACGCCTTTTAAATGCAGAACGCAGAATGCAGAGTGCAGAATTGCGGGACCTGCGGTCGGCAATTTATATCCGTTTTGGTGTATACAGATTTCAAGTCTGATACCGCCGATAAAATGCATCCGTTCATACTTCTTCAGGGAAAAGTTATACGGCTCCCTCCCTGAGGGACTCAAAAGCCCTCTCTGAAAGGGAGGGTGGCACAGCGTTAGCTGTGACGGGTGGGTGCTTTTAAACAGCACAAAGCCCCCGACATAGTCGGAGACTTCGGCTGTTGTTTAGGAGATATCTCTCGGATAGAGATTTTATGAAAGGAATATTGATATTACTGAGTAATAAGTCCGCCAAGATCTTCTATTCTGAGTGAAGCAAAGAAGTCACCAATCTGCTGAATGAAGTCCTTGATCATCTTAACAAGATTCTTGAAGAAGTTAACTGTGGGGATGTTGTGGTCGCCCTGTGACATATCATCATAGTCAATATCAGGAAGTTCGATATCGGGAAGATCAATGTCAGGAAGCTCGATGCCGGGTTCGTCTGTACCGGGCTCATCTGTGCCGGGTTCGTCTGTGCCGGGTTCGTCGCCGCCGCTGAGATTAAGGCTGACCGTTGCCTTGACCTTCATATCGTGGTTGGGCATTATAAATCTGATTTCCTGCTGTGTCATATAATCCTCTGCAAGACCTTCGGGAATAAATTCATTTCCGTTATCATCATAGAATGTCCAACCGTCAAACTTTTCGTGTGTTTCAATGGGGTCTCTGCGAACTGTTACTTCGGCACCGGGGAGTGCAAGGCCTTCGTCTGTAACAGGATATATTCTTGTGATATCGCAGCGACCTGTTGCCTTAACCTCTCTGGGCATTGTGATTTCAAAGGAAAGAGTCTTCGCTGTGTTTATAAGATGTGCAGGATCTTCGAATATATAGAAATCATCTGCTGCAGGAACATATTCTGATGTAACAACATAGTCGCCTGTTTTCTTTGCAATATACTGGAACTTTGTTGCTTCACGGCTCGTCTTGATTCTTTCCTCACCAATTACTTCGCCGTTAACCTTAATTATAACGTTACCGTGCATATATTCGGGGTAGTAGCACCAAGAGCATGCTTCGATAAGATAAGAACCGTCGTTCTGAAGATAACTGTTAACGTTAATATTATTTAAAGCCTTTGTCTGCTTCTGAGGAGAAACTCTGATAATTACATTAACGATTTCTCTCTCATAATAATTTGCTGCATCACCTGAGAAGTAAAGGAGTGCTGTGGCTTCGTGGTCGCCCGGAGTGGGACGGGTTTTAAGAAATTCATCTGAATTGTTACCGCTTCTTACACTGAGACTTGCACCTTCAATGTTAATACCCGCTGCAGCACCTGTGCAGCTAACACTCTTGAATGTCATACTATGATTGAAGGTATAGGGAATAATTATTGTCTCAGGGAGAGGTGCTCTGCCCTTGCAAGCAACCGTAACATCAACAGTTACAGGGTTATATTTGCTTGTATCTGCAGGTGTGAATGTAACGTTGACAATGTTTTCGCCTACAACGATTTTCTGATCGGGATTTGTTACTGCGAATGTGCCTTCAACATTTGCTTCACCGCCTGTTACGGTAAGATCCTTTGCTGTTGAGGTATCTGTTGCAGGAATTGATTCAATAGTGGGAGCAGTGATGATTTCAGCATCAAGCTTATCTGCCACCTTGATCTTTGCTGTTGCTTTAATGTCAACTGCATAAGGTAAGCCTGTTGAAGTGTGAACTGCAAACTTGATTGTTACAGGCTCTTCATATGTACCAACCTCTGTGTAAACCTTATCGGGGTTGTCAAAGGTGATAGAAGCAACACGGTTTGAAATATCCTTTGTATAAGCCATAGCTGCTGCGCCCTCTGCAAGAGAAAGCTCAGATGTGCCGATAGCTGCGCCTGTAAGAATTGCTTTTGCTGCGATTTCACCCTGAAGAGTGGGCTGTGAGCAAGGCTTGATTTCTATTACGGGACGCTGTGCCGACGGCATTGTAACATTCTTATAGGTTTCTGTGTCTTCGGGCACAAATCTGATAATTACCTTTGTGCTTGCCGAGGGAGCTGTGTAAGCTGATGTAGAAGCAGACACCTCAAATTTTCCGGGAACCGGAGCCACACCGCCGACTAATGTAATGTCTCCACGGAGCATACCTACTTCCAATGATGTTTCAACTATTGTGGGCCATTCTGTGACCGTGGGAGCTTCTGCTGCTAATGAAGCTATCGGTAATGCTGACAAAATCATCATTACTGCCAATAATATGGCTAGTGTTTTCTTCGTTTTCATATCAATGCTTTCCTTTCTTAATTTTCTTTTTGATTAATTTACCATTTATTACTGTCTAACTGTTATTTGTTTTTCCTTTCATAAAACCATCCGCTTCATCTCCTTTTAAAAAAACACCAAACGGTGCTATTTTTCTCTATTTTAGCACTATTGCACCAAATTGTCAACACCATATGGTGTTTTTTGGTAATATTGTTTCTATGTTTTATGTTTGCGAAAGGGGGAAATCCTGTGGCACGATACAGAAGATTACGTGATTTAAGAGAAGATAACGATCTGACACAGAAGGCTCTGGCAGAAAAGCTGTTTATGCAGACAACACAATACAGACGCTATGAAAGCGGTGAAAGACCCATTGCCCTCGAAACCGCAATTGAATTAGCGAACTTTTATGATGTTTCTCTTGACTATATTGCAGGACTCACCGACCATAACAATAAAATAGAATCGAAAGATCTTGGTTCCGAAGAAAAGCTTCTTATCACCCTTTACAGGAAGCTTAATGATACAGATAAAAAAAGAATAATAGAAAGAGCGATGGCTCTTTCGGAAAAATAAAAAAACATCCCGTGAAGCAGCTCCACGGGATGTTTCATTTTCCTATTGCTTTTTCTTTTGCGTTGGTGTAAAATAGAAAGGTAAAGGAGGAATAATTATGATCTTTGACTTCAAAAAGAATAAAAGAAAAGCATCGGCAAAGTTTGATGCGGGCTCAGCAGCTCTTTCAGGCATTATGCCCGTTGCACCCTTCCTTTGTGCTCCCCCGTCGCTGAGGGAAGCAAAGAGGGTTCTTTTCGTTCAGCCTCATCCCGATGACAATCAGATCGGCGCAGGAGGAACTATTGCGTGGCTTATCAGCAGAGGAGTGGAATGCTGGGAGCTTACGGTAACAGATGACAGATATGCAAATCCCGAATACATAGGCAAGGAAAATGAGGTGGAAACTGTCAGACAGAAGGAAGCAAAGGCAGCTCAGGCTTATCTGGGTATGAAGAATGCAGGCTTCCTCGGTTTTGCGGACAAGACAAGAGCCACCGTTGACGAGCTTTCACAGGCTATCTTAAAGGTTATCCGTGAAATCAAGCCGGATTTCGTGCTTACCGTTGACCCCGACCTTGCAACAGAATGTCACTCAGACCACATTAAAGTCGGTCAGGCTGTCAAGTATGCGTGTATGGATGCTATGTGCGACTTCTATCCTGAATTTATAGACGGTAAGCCCAGAGAAGACGTGCACAGAGTTGCAAACATCGGCTTCTATTATACAGACAAGCCCAATACTATGATTGATATCAGCGATTATGAGGAAACAAAGATGAACTCAGTCGCCTGCCACGTTTCACAGACCACTATCGATCCCAGTCTTATGCTTGTTGTAAGACTTCAGCAGCAGTATCACGCACAGGGCACAAGATACAAAGCAGTTGAGCCTCTCAGATTACAGAGAAGCCTTCAGATGCATTGCTTCAACCTCCCTGTTGAACCGATAAAATAACAAGGATATTAAAGAAAGGTGATTATTATGAACAGCAAAGTAAGAATCTTTTTAGCAATCGTGCTTGTAGTTGTATGTTGCTATGTTTCAACACTTGCTTTCCCCTCACAGTTTAACGTAAATGTTACCGTAAAGGGCGGCCAGCAGACACAGTCAGGCACAGCAGACACAAACAAGCCTGCAGTTCAGACTCCCGTACAGACACCTCAGGCATCAACACCCGGCACCTCCGATAAGACAGAGGATAAGCAGGAAGCTGACAAGACAGACAAGAATGACAAAACTGACAAGGAAAATGCTGACAAGAACGAAGGCTCAGACAGCAAGGGTATCCCCTCAACAACAGAGGAAATCATTGACAAATACGTTTTCCTTGTAAACAAGGTAAAGGCTGACCAGCCCGCATACAAGAAAAAGGAATACCAGTCTCTTCCCGAAGAATACCGTAACTTGGGCAGCGTTGCAAACCTTATTCTTGACCTTGCAGCAGGCTATATGACCACAGAAGAAGAATGTGAAGAAATCGTGCGTGAAAAGGGTGCAGGTACAATCAACAACGAAATGCCCATTTACGGCAGCGACAAGGGCTCAGTTCTCACAGATTACGATGCAGTAGCCTGGGCAAAGTGCGAACCTCTCGGTGACGGCACATATGAAATCACATTCTCACTCAAGGAAGAAAAGAACTGCGAGCCCACACCTGCAGAAACTCTTGTTCCCACATCAGCTCACGGTGCAGTTATGTCACCCCTCTCAAAGAAGGATATTCAGGTAGAGGTTGACAAGGTTACAAGCTCAGTTCCCGGTCTCAGCGTTAACAGCTTTGATCTTTACTACCGTGACGGTGTATTCGGCTGTATCTATGACCCCACAACAGATCAGGTTTCATCAATCACTCACCACTGTGTAATTGACATTGAGGTTGACGTTGATATGTTCGTTGCTAACATCAACGGTTCAGCAAGACTTCTCAATGAAATGCTTATCTACGATATTACCTGGTAAACAGTTGTAATAAAATGAATACGGGGTGCCTCGGGCACCCCGTATTTTCTTTCGGTCTGTTAATTACTGAAGCTGACGGCGTGCTGTGCTTCGCACAACACGCCGTCTTATCTTATATTATCTTACTCAGGAAGTCCTTTAATCTGTCGCTTTGGGGATAATCGAATATATCGTCCGGTCTGCCTTCTTCGCAGATCTGACCTTCGTTCATAAAGATCACCCTCGTGCCAACCTCTCTTGCGAAGCCCATTTCGTGAGTTACAACAACCATTGTCATACCGCCTCTTGCAAGGTCACGCATAACCTCAAGAACCTCGCCTACCATTTCAGGGTCAAGTGCCGAGGTAGGCTCGTCAAAGAGCATTACGTCCGGCTCCATAGCCAAGGCTCTGACAATAGCAACACGCTGCTTCTGACCGCCTGAAAGCTGCTGAGGATATACCTGAGCCTTATCTGCAAGACCGATTCTTTCAAGAAGCTCCATAGCCTTTTTCTCTGCATCCTCCTTGCTCATTTTAAGGAGCTTGATGGGTGCAAGAGTGATGTTGTCTATAATATTGAGATTGTTAAACAGGTTGAACTGCTGAAACACCATGCCCATCTTCTGACGGTGTCTGTTGATATCCGTTTTCGGGTTTGTAATAACCTGACCCTCAAAGGTTATACTTCCCTCTGTGGGAAGCTCAAGAAGGTTGAGCGAACGCAAGAAGGTTGACTTACCGCAGCCTGAGGGTCCGATAATAACCACAACCTCGCCCCTTCTGATTGTGCAGTCAATGCCGTTAAGTGCCTTGACGGTACCGTCATTATAGTGCTTTTTGAGTCCCTGAACTTCAATAATGTTAGCGCTCATTGCGACGTAACCTCCTTTCAAGCTTGCCTGTTGCCCAAGTGAGCACTGTGACAAGTGCAAGATAAATCAAGGCAACAGCAATCAAGGGTAAAAATGCCTTGAAGGTACGGCCTCTGATAAGGTCGCCTGCCTTTGTGAGATCCATAATACCAACGTAACCGGCAATAGAGGTTTCCTTGATAAGAACGATAAATTCGTTACATAATGTGGGAAGAACCGTTTTGAATGCCTGAGGAATAATAATATGTCTCATCGTCTGGAGATAGTTGAAGCCAAGGCTTCTGCCTGCTTCAAACTGACCTTCATCAACAGACATAATACCGCTTCGGAAGATTTCTGCAACGTATGCACCTGAATTGAGACCGAAGCACACCATTGCAACAGCAACGCCGTTTGAAACCGACTGAAGAATTATGAAATAAAGGATAAGAAGCTGAACCACAACGGGTGTTCCTCTTATAACCCAAAGGTAAACCTTACTTATGGAATTGAGGGCTGAAAGAAGATTATATCCTACGCCGCCTCTCTTCTTCATTGTTTCCTGATTTTTGTCAAAGGAGGATCGGATAGAAGCAATAACAATACCGATAACAATACCGATTATAAGTGAAACGGCAGTTATTTTAAGCGTGTTGCCAAGACCCTCAATAAGCCATTTCCATCTGTCGCTTTCAACAAAAACAAAACGGAGCTCATCAGCAAACTCAGTAAATTTCTGCATTATAGTTTCCACTTTGATTTTCCTTTCATAAGAAATGAGGGTGGGTACTTCCCACCCTCACAAGTTTATTTTGTGTTTATATGTATTCCCTGATTACTTAGAGGGGATATACTTTTCGATAATTGCGGGGATTGTGCCGTCTGCTGTAAGTTCTGCAAGAGCCTTGTTGATGTTTTCAAGAAGCTCTGTGTTTTCCTTTGCTACGCAGATTGCGTAATCTTCCTCAACGTATGTTGTATCAAGAATCTTGAGACCTTCGTTAGCTGCAACGTATGACTTAGCGGGCTCGTTATCGATGATAACTGCTGTAACCTTGCCTGCAACAAGAGCTGAAACTGCGTCTGCGCCTGTCTTGTAACGGATTACGCTTTCTTCGCCGAAGCCCCACTTCTTGGGTACATCTGATGAATAGATATCACCTGTTGTATCCTGCTGAACACCGATCTTGAGGCCTTCGATAACGCCTGTGGGATCGCCGTCTGCATCATAGCCTGTGTAGAAGTCCTCATATGACTTGTATTCGCTGTTTTCAAGAACGATAACTGACTGAACGCCCTTTGCGTATGATGTTGAGAAGTTAACACTCTTGAGTCTTTCTTCTGTAACAGTCATACCTGCCATACCCATATCGTACTTGCCTGTTTCAACACCACCAACGATTGAGCCGAACTCTGTGTCGATGATTTCAAGCTCCATGCCGAGCTTTTCTGCGAGCTTGCCTGCGATTTCAACGTCGATGCCTGCAAAATCGTCGCCATCCTTATATTCGTACGGGGGGAATGCAGCGTTTGTTGCCATTGTGAGCTTCTTTGTTGTGTCTGCATTGTTGTTTCCGCAAGCTGCGAATACTGATACTGCAACAACAGCAATCAATACTAAGCTTACGATTGATAAAATCTTCTTTTTCATAGTATTTCTTACCTTTCTTTTCTATTTTACGGATTACCGTATATTAAAGATATACGCATTATATCACCGAAAATGCATAATGTCAACATTTTTGTGAATAAAAATACAGAAATATACATCAGTAAGAAAATAAAGAACGCAGGCTGTGATACCTGCGTTCCGCATATGAAGCTTATTACTTAGCAAAATCTGTGGCTCTTGTCTCACGGATAAGATTGATTTTAATCTGACCGGGATACTCAAGCTCTTCTTCAATCTTCTTGACAATGTCTCTTGCAAGAAGCACCATCTGATCATCATTAACCTGCTCAGGCTTAACAATGATTCTGACCTCACGGCCTGCCTGGATAGCATAAGAATTATCAACACCGTCAAAGCCCTTTGTGATTTCTTCAAGCTTTTCGAGTCTCTTGATGTAATTCTGAAGATTTTCTCTTCTTGCACCGGGACGTGCAGCTGAGATAGCGTCTGCTGCCTGAACAAGACAAGCAATGATTGACTTGGGTTCAACGTCACCGTGGTGAGCCTGAATAGCATTTACAACGATGTCGTTTTCCTTATACTTCTTGGCGTATTCAACGCCGAGATCAATATGTGAGCCTTCCATTTCGTGGTCAAGAGCCTTACCGATATCGTGTAAGAGACCTGCTCTTCTTGCAAGCTTTACATCAACACCAAGCTCTGAAGCCATAAGACCTGCGATATATGAAACCTCAAGTGAGTGGTTGAGAACATTCTGACCGTAGCTTGTGCGATAACGGAGTCTGCCCAGAAGCTTGACAAGCTCGTGGTGAACACCGTTTACACCTGCATCAACAACAGCTCTTTCACCTGTCTGTCTGATGGTGTGTTCTACCTCTTTTTTGCTCTTTTCGTGCATTTCCTCAATTCTTGCCGGATGAATTCTTCCGTCAACAATGAGCTTTTCAAGGGTAATTCTTGCAACCTCACGTCTTACCGGGTCAAATGATGAAACGGTAATAGTTTCGGGTGTATCGTCAATAATAAGGTCAACACCTGTGATGGTTTCGAGAGTTCTGATATTTCTGCCTTCACGGCCGATAATTCTGCCCTTCATTTCATCACTGGGCAATGCAACGACAGAAACTGTTGCTTCAGCTGCGTGATCGGCTGCACAACGCTGGATTGCCGTTGTGATAACCTCTCTTGCAAGAGCATCGGACTCATCCTTGAGCTTCTGCTCATATTCCATAATCTTAACAGCTTTTTCTCTTGTTAAGTCGCCTTCGAGTTGTTCGAGTAAAAGTACCTTTGCCTGTTCTTTCGTATATCCCGAAATCTTCTCAAGCATTTCTAACTGACTTCTTTTGATGCTTTCTGCTTCTGTTATCTTTTCATCATACTGTTTAAGTTTGTTATTAAGAGTTTCTTCTTTCTTCTCGAGTGCCTCGATTTTCTTGTCAAGACTCTCTTCTTTCTGAATGTTACGGCGTTCCTGACGCTGAACTTCATTTCTTCTTTCTCTTATTTCCTTGTCTGCTTCCGTTCTGATTCTGTGAGCTTCGTCTTTAGCTTCAAGAATGGCTTCCTTCTTCTTTGTTTCAGCCTCATTGATAGCATTATTGACAATCTTTGTAGCCTCAAGGTTTGCAGAGCCTATGGCAGCCTCAGCTACCTTTTTTCTGTGCATTCCGCCAAGCACAAAGCCAACCGCACCAAAGATTACGGCACACACAACGCCAACGATAACAGCAATAAGTGTCGGACTCAAAGCAGCAGCACCTCCTTTTTAAATTTTCAATAGTTCAAATTAACGATAATCGCCTTTGCGGACGCTTATCTTATCAATAAAACCAAAGTCATCAAAAGAAATTACAGTATAATTAAAAATGAAACGATGTTTTAAGAAAAAACTATCTGTTATATTGTAAATCATCAAGCCCAATCTGTCAAGATAATTAATAAATAAAATTCATTATGTAGTGAAGTTTTGTATAACTTTACAAAATATATGGTGTTTTATTCAAAAAGGACAGTGTGAACGCTCTTACGGTACACACTGTCCTTTTTTCGTTATGCAGGGTCAAAATCCATATGGTGAATTTCAATATCTCTGCCCGTTTTTTCACAGTAATCAATTACAAATTTCGTTCCTCTTGACTGACCGTCCCAGAATGCAACAACAAGGTCGGCATATTCAACAATCTGAATATTTCTTTTAATGGGTGCCGATTTTCCGTATTTGTCATATTCCGGTCTTATAACCGTCAGCTTCAGCCCGTTGTCCTCTGCGTATGCCGCCGCACAGGTATCAACGCCCATTGCTCCGCCGCTGACGATTTCCTCGGTTTCCTCGGGAAGATACCGTTCAAGGTCGCTTACATAAAGCCCTCTTGAGCCTATAACAGCTACTTTCATTTTTATTCCTTCTTTCTCTTTTTTTACATTTTAACACTTACTTTGTTGCTTATATCTTCGTTTTTACTTTTAGTACACTCAGATTAAGTATACTATCACACTTGGACCGAAAAATTCAATAATATTATTATATAAATTTTTTGAAATTCAGGAGGACGGGATATGCGTAACAAGAAAAATAAACATATCGGAATAGAGATATATCCCGAACTTCACTACAAGCTGCATTACATTGCAAAATACGAAGGAAGAAGTGCCAACGGGCAGATTCTCTATCTTCTCCGGAAGTGTATAAAGGAATTCGAGCAGGCAGACGGGCCTATCGAGGTGCCTGAAGAAATACTAAATAAGAAATAAATTTCTTGACACACAGCGTAATTGTGTAGTAAAATGAGAGTAATTAAAAAAAGGAGGAAATTTCCAATGACAGTTGAACACTTCCTGTCACTTATTTTCGGTGACCTGGTTATCTATTTCACAAGATTCCTTAACCTTGTGAGAGACGCTCTCGGTCTTCCCCCTACTGAAGAAGAATAAGTGAAAGTTTATCGGCACTATCTCAGAGGACGGATTCAGCATCCGTCCTTTTTATTGTGCATTTTAGACAATTTGGCATATCGCTTTTTGTGTATAACTACAAATTAATTTTTATTTATATTTTGCAGGCAACAAATGTAGCGTTTTTATGCTATAATGTCTTTTATTATAGGGGAGACTGTGCGTTTCCCGTATTATAATTCATCTGAGGAGGTAATTCTTTGGCAAACTTATCAAACACTGTTGAAGGTCTCAAGTCAAAGCTTATTGACCTGAGAACCTACTGGAACATTCCTATGCCGGGACGCTATATGACGTTTAAGGAAATCGGCGCATATGCGGGCGGCGGTATCGGTGCATATTTCCTGATTTATATGGGTAACCAGCTCACCCTTAACACAAACAATATGGTTATCGGTGATGCAATCGGTGTTTCACCCACCCATATGTATATTCTTTACATAATCGCAACACTCGCAAGTATTCCTCTGACCGCTATCAGAGCGAATATGATTGATAACAGCAAAAACAGAGCAGGTAAATACAGACCTTATCTCATTTCAATGGGTATCCCCACTGCTCTTATTGCAATCGCTTACGTCTGGTTCCCTTATGAATATCTGGACAAGTGGTTCCCGCAGGTTGCTTATACAGACCCGAAGACAGGCGCTGCCATTCTTATGGGCTATATAGTCAAGTGTGCAGTCGTATTGCTGATGAACTTCCTTTTACAGTTCTTCTTCAGCTTCTTCAACGATTCTTACACAAACCTTATCCACGTTCTTTCTCCCAACACACAGGAAAGAACCGATGTTCTCTCAATCAAGAGCGTTGTTTACTCATTGGCTCCCTCACTGGCAAACATCATTCTTCCTCTTATTGCTGATGCATTTACAAACAACGATATGTATAATATCAAGGTTTACCGTATCGGTTACCCGATATTTGCAGTTCTCGGCTTTGCACTTTCCTGCATCGTTTACGTAAACACAAAGGAAAAGATTGTTCAGGCAAAGACAAGAGTTGCTCAGGTTCGTTTCCTTGATGCATTCAAGGCAGTTGCAAAGAATAAGTATTTCTGGATTATCGCCCTTGCAGGCTGGCTGGGCTTCCTTGAAGGCTCTTACGGTCAGATTATGTCATGGGTATACACCTACGGCCATGCTACCTCAGGTAAAGTAATGGGTGTTATCAACACCGTTGTGGGTAATGCTTCGATGTGGGGTATGATTATTGCTCCCTTCTGTATCCGTGCCTTCGGCAAGAAGAAGGTTCTCCTCGGCGTTAACTTTATGAATATCGTCTGCATCCTGGCAATGGGTCTCAACAAAACAAGTATTTACTGGCTTGCAGTATGCGTTTACTTCAACTGGCTCTTCGGTGCATTCGAACAGATTACAACCCCCGCTATTCAGGCAGACATCCGTGACTATCATCAGTATAAAACAGGAGAACGTATCGACGGTATGTTCTCCACAGTTCAGACTATCGGTAACATCGTAACCCTCGTTACATCTCTCGTTATTCCCGTTGTTTATGAGTCATACGGTATTTATCAGGGTAACGGTTATGAAAGTCCATATGATATTCTTGACGTCACAACGGGTCAGGCAGGCCTTCTTGAAAAGGTTGTGGGAACTCTTGTTCTTATGGCAGCCTTCGGTGCATTTATGAATATGGTTCCCTACTTCTTCTATGACCTGAAGGAGGTTCAGCAGAAGAGTATCGTCCGTATCCTTAAAATCAGAGCTATGTTTGAGGACTACGGTAACGGCGTTTCAAACGACAGAGAGCTTGTTGAAACTATTGACTACATCAACAAGGCAAGAGAATATCACGGTCTTGAGAAGAAGAACGTTACAAAGGCTGATAAGAAGGCCGATAAGAAGGCATACAAGGAAGCTCTTGCGTTCAACGAAGAAATCGAAATTGCAAATATGGTTATGGATGAACTCAACAAGTTCTCCTTACCTCTTTATCAGGCAAAGGTTGCCGCATATACAAGCGTTTATACCGGAGGCCTCAGAGGTCTTTATGAAGCAAGCATGTCTGACATAATTTCAGAGCTTTCAGCAGCAAGAGCTCTTCCCAAGAATACGAAGGAAGAGAAAGAGCTCAGAAGCTTTGCAATCGAAATTGCTCAGCACAAGAAGGCTTCACGTAAGGCTATTGATAAGAATTACAAGAGCTTTGCAGATTTTGTTGAGCCCGATTACTCGGCTCTTGACAGAATCTTCGATGAGGAAGAAGAAGTCGAAGCAGCTCTCAAGGACGCTTATCTCAAGCAGTCAGATGCAAGAAAAGAAAAGGATTATCCCCTTGTTAAGGATTACACAGATAAGATTAAGGCTCTTGAAGCAAGAAAGAAGGAGCTTGCCGACGAAGAAAAGGCAGAAATGGGCAAGCATACTCAGTTTGCTCAGGCAGCAAAGCCCTATCTTGATGCTAAGAAGCTTATGACAGAAATGGAAAGCTATAAGCATCTTGACGAGCTTGAAGCAAGATATGACGAAGCAAAGGCAAATGCAGAAGCTGATCTTGCAGCTAAAATAGCCGAACAGAAACGTCTTGAAGAAGAAAAGGCAGCCAGAACAAAGCAGCTCAGAGAAGAAAAAGAGCTTGCCAAGGCAGCAAAGAAAGAAAACAAGAAAAAGTAATTACCTTTATTCCGCAGACCAATCGGCCTGCGGAATACTTTTTCTGCAAAATTGCATTGACAAAAGCTGTTTTCGGTGTTATCATAACTGAGATATAACAAAAATCATACATCCCCAAATCTTTGACGGAGAAGGATTTTTTCGCTGTGTATAACTCAGAGAGTACCGGTCAGGGCTGAAAGCCGGTATGTTATGCAGAAAAGGTCTACCACTCCCGAGAGCTGCCGGAAACGCTTTGCGACTAAGGTAAGACGTATGGCTACGTTACAGCCGGACGAGTGCAGTTATATTATTATAGCTGAATACGGGTGGAACCGTGGAGTTTTATGCTTCATCCCATTTTTGGGGTGGAGCTTTTTGTTTTATGAATAATTCTTATTGTAAAGGAGTAACTGATATGATTAAGGTTAAACTCAGAGACGATGTCCGTGAATACGAAAACGGAATAAGCGTTCTCGAAATCGCAAAGAGCCTCGGTGCAGGACTTTACAAGGCTGCCTGTGCCGCTAAGATTGACGGTCAGGTATGCGACCTGAGAACTGTTATCGATGCTGACTGTGAGGTTGAAATTCTCACCTTCGACAGCGAAGAAGGCAAAAAGGCCTTCTGGCACACAACATCGCATGTTCTTGCTCAGGCTGTAAAGAGACTCTATCCCCAGACAAAGCTTGCTATCGGCCCTTCAATTGACGAAGGCTTCTACTACGACTTCGACTCAGAGGTTTCCTTCACACCGGAAATACTTGAAAAAATCGAAGCTGAAATGAAGAAAATCATCAAGGAAGGCTATTTCCTTGAAAAGTTCGAGCTTGACGCTGACGAAGCAGTGAAGCTTATGGAAGAAAGAAACGAGCCTTACAAGGTTGAGCTTATAGGAGAACACGCTGACAAGGGTGAAAAGATTTCATTCTACCGTCAGGGTGAATTTGAGGAGCTCTGCGCAGGCCCCCACATTCCCGATACTTCACGCATCAAGGCATATAAGCTCACAGCATGCACAGGCGCATACTGGAGAGGCGATGCTAAGAATAAGATGCTCCAGAGAATTTACGGTATTGCATTTACAAAGAACGCTGACCTTGAAGCATATCTTCTTCAGAAGGAAGAAGCAAAGAAGCGTGACCACAATAAGCTGGGCAGAGATCTTGAACTTTTCACAACTGTTGACTATATCGGTCAGGGCTTGCCCATCCTTCTCCCCAAGGGCACACATATTATCCAGACTCTTCAGCGCTTTGTTGAGGACGAGGAAAAAAAGAGAGGCTGGCTTCGCACAAAGACTCCTCTTATGGCTAAAAGCGACCTTTACAAAATCTCAGGTCACTGGGATCACTATAAGGACGGTATGTTTGTTTTAGGCGATGAGGAAAAGGATGATGAGGTATTTGCTCTGCGTCCCATGACCTGCCCCTTCCAGTATCAGGCATATCTGAACAGAGCCCGTTCATACAGAGATCTTCCCATGAGACTCGGTGAAACCTCAACTCTTTTCAGAAACGAGTCCTCAGGCGAAATGCACGGTCTTATCCGTGTCCGTCAGTTCACAATCTCAGAAGGTCACCTTATGTGTACTCCCGAACAGCTTGAGGATGAATTCAAGAGCTGTCTCGAGCTTACAACATTTATGCTCAAGACCCTCGGTCTTTACGAGGATGTTTCCTACCGCTTCTCACAGTGGGATCCCGAAGATACAGAAAAGTATATCGGTACTGCCGAACAGTGGGATGAAGCTCAGGATATGATGGGCAGAATTCTTGACAATCTCGGTATCGAATATAAGATAGGTATCGGTGAGGCTGCCTTCTACGGTCCCAAGCTCGACATTCAGATAAAGAATGTACACGGCAAGGAAGATACCCTCATCACAATTCAGATTGACCAGATGCTTGCTGAAAAGTTCGGTATGGAATATGTGGCTGCAGACGGCACAAAGAAGAACCCCTATATCATCCACAGAACATCCATCGGCTGCTATGAAAGAACTCTTGCTCTTCTTATTGAAAAGTATGCAGGTGCTTTCCCCATGTGGCTCGCTCCCGAAAAGGTTCGCATTATGCCCATAGCTGACCGCCATCAGGATGCCGCTTATGAGGTGAAAAAGGCTCTTGAAGCAGCAGGTATCGACGACGTTACAGTTGATACAAGAAGCGAAAAGCTGGGCTATAAGCTCCGTGAGGCACAGCTTGAAAAAATACCCTATATGCTCGTTGTGGGCGATAAGGAAGCTGAAAGCGGAAGTGTTTCAGTCCGTCGCAGAGGTGAAGGCGATATCGGTTCAATGTCAACAGAAGAATTCGTCAAGCTGGCACTTGAGGATATCGAAACAAAAATTATCAGATAAAATAATAAAAAGCAGAGAGGTCGGTCCTCTCTGCTTTCTTTTTTGCAGCTCTCAGCAAATGAATATTTCACAATTTTTATGCTATAATGTTAGTAAATCAGTATTGACAAAATATGATTAATGGGATAAAATGTTGTTAATCTTGTTAAAATTGCTATTTTTAACAAGATTGTTAAAGTTTGATGTGTCTAAACTGTTTTTAGGGCGGTGATTTAACCATATGAGCTATACCTTATTATCACATTTATTTTACAAGGACAAAGATGAATATAATGCTTTGTATGCAAAAAGGATATCAGCAGAATCAACCTGCATTCTGCCGATAAAAATCGGCGGATATCAGGCTTTTTATTGCCTTTGCCACGAAATCCACGAGAAAAGCCTGAAAATAATGCAGTTGGATAAAATGGTCTCAGCAATAAAAAACGAGCTTCCGCCTGCAGCATTGGTTCAATTTGCAAACAAGTGCCTGATAGACGAAATCAAACTCACAAATGATATTGAGGGTGTTTACAGTACAAGAAAAGAGTTATCTGACGTTTTATATGAAATGGACGGCAAAGCCAAAAAGAAGCGTTTTTACGGCTTGTTAAACAAATATAAAATGCTGATCAGCGATACCGAATTTCCTCTAAACACTTCGACCGATATAAGAGAAATCTACGATGATTTGGTCTTAAAAGAAATTGCCGAAGAATGTGCAGATAATATTCCTGACGGCGAAATTTTCCGAAAGGATGCGGCAGAGGTCACAACTGCAACGCAAAAGGTTATTCACAAAGGCGCTTATCCTGAAACAAAAATCATTCAGCTTATGGAGCAGTCCCTTAACATTTTAAATCAAAAAGATATTCCGGCATTAATCAGAATTTCTGTTTTCCATTATCTTTTCGGATACATTCATCCGTTTTATGACGGTAACGGAAGAACATCACGTTTTATAAGCAGCTATCTTCTTTCAAAGGATTTTGAATTCTTAATCGGCTTCAGACTTTCTTACACAATAAAAGCACATATCAAAGAATATTATGAAGCTTTTAAAGAGTGTAATGATGAAAAAAACTGCGGCGATTTAACTCCGTTTATAATTATGTTTCTTAATATCATTCTTGAGTCTTTTCAGAACTTATATGAAGCTCTTGAAAAAAGAAGCAATCTGCTGTTAACATTTTCAGATACTATTAACGGTAACTCCTGTATTTCAGAAGATTTAAAAGCCTTTGCTCTTATTCTGACTCAGACCTCTCTGTTTTCAAGTGAAGGAATAACAAAAAAGCAGTTAGAGGCAGAATTGGAAATCAGCGAATCGACGGTAAACAAGCGTTTGGCTAAATTAAGAGAAGCAGGACTGCTTATAGAAGAAAAATGCAAACCGGCTAAATATCTGATTGACCTGAATAAGCTGTCATAACGTGCTTTTTCAAGTGCAACAATGACCGATGACCAAGATAACCATGATATTTCCCACATCACAGCATATAAAACTCAATCCCCTTGGAGTGCTCCAAGGGGATTTTTGCCTTATCAGATATCAATCTTAGAAATCAACTTCAAGGTCATAGTAGCAGCACTTGAAGAGCTTTTCCATTTCTTCCTGTGTGGGGATACGGGGGTTGGAGCCTGTGCAAGCATCGCCGATTGCATTCTTTGCAATTTCGGGAAGTCTCTCAAGGAATACTTCTTCGGGAACGAAGCCGTTTTCTGTGGGATAGCTGTCAGCACCGTAGTTCTTGATGCAGTGAGGAATGTTGAGCTCGTCACACATCTTGCGAAGGTGAGCGATAAGGTTAGCTACCTTTTCTTCTGTTGTTTCGCCGCCGAGCTTGATGCTGTCAGCGATTTCTGCATAACGTGCAGCAGCAACCTCATTCTTAGCATTGAAAGCAATAACCTTGGGAAGATACATAGCATTTGCAGCGCCGTGGATAATGTGAGCGCCGAAATCGTCAAATGCTGCACCTGTCTTGTGAGCCATTGAGTGAACAATACCCAGGAGAGCGTTTGAGAATGCCATACCTGCAAGGCACTGTGCGTTATGCATTGCTGCACGAGCTTCCATACAGCCGTTATATGAATCAGCAAGCTTTTCCTTGATCATCTTGATTGCGTGAAGAGCAAGGGGATCTGTGTAATCGCAGTTAGCTGTTGAAACATAAGCCTCAACTGCGTGTGTCATAGCGTCCATACCTGTGTGTGCAACAAGCTTCTTGGGCATTGTTTCAGCAAGTGCAGGATCTACGATAGCGATATCGGGTGTGATTTCGAAGTCAGCAAGAGGATACTTGATGCCCTTGCTGTAATCTGTAATAACTGAGAATGCAGTAACCTCTGTTGCTGTACCTGATGTTGAGGGGATAGCGCAGAAGTGAGCCTTACGGCGAAGCTCGGGAATACCGAATACCTTGCACATTTCTTCGAATGTGATTTCGGGATACTCATACTTGATCCACATAGCCTTTGCAGCATCGATGGGTGAACCGCCGCCCATTGCTACGATCCAATCGGGCTGGAACTTTTCCATAGCCTGTGCGCCACGCATAACTGTTTCTACTGAAGGGTCAGCCTCGATGCCTTCGAAGAGTTCAACCTCCATGCCTGCTTCCTTGAGATAGCTTACAGCCTGATCAAGAAAGCCGTTCTTCTTCATCGAACCGCCGCCTACGCATACCATTGCTCTTGAGCCCTTGAGTGTCTTGAGTGTTTCGAGAGTACCCTTTCCGTGATATAAATCTCTCGGTAAAGTAAATCTTGCCATTTTTTCTGCCTCCTGTAAGGTTTTATTACTTGTTTTGAAAACCCGGGATATCCCCTACGGTTTTTGTTCGTTATTATTTTAACAAACCTGTTTCATTTTGTAAATAGGTATATATAAAAAGTTTGTAAAATAATTCGGTTTTTTTAATCTGCTGCTCAGAAACCGAGCAGCTTCAGGAAATAATCTTTTTCCTTATAGCCGACGGTAATGCTTTTCTGCTCACCCTTTTCAAAGAGAATTATTGTGGGTATGCTTGTAATTCCGAACTGAGCTGCAAGCTCGCTTTCATCATCAACATTTACCTTGCCTACGGTAACCTTGCCGTCATATTCCTCTGCAATCTCCTCAAGGATGGGAGCAACCATTCTGCAGGGTCCGCACCAGGTTGCCCAGAAGTCGAGAAGCACGGGAACGTCAGAGCCCAGAACCTCCTGCTCAAAGTTTGATTTTGTTACTGTAATTTCCATTTTTATTTGTCTCCTTTAGATTTATAATACAGCATACAATGACAGTATCCCTCAAAATCGGGATCCTTTATCTGCTGCTTGAATTCTTCACACATACAGATGTTTTCGGGAGTTCTTTCACGTCTGCAGGGGCAGTAACCGCCCGTCTGCTTCAGTCCCTCCCTGACTGTGTCAACTATTTCCTTATTCGGATTAAGTGTAATTTTCATTTTATTCTCCTATCAATGCCTTAATATACCTGACAAGTGTATCCTCACTTACGGGGCCGCTTGCTCCGTAAACGATATTTCCCTCAGCATCTATAATGAACGTCCTGGGAATTGAGTATGCGCCGTAGGTGTGAGTTGCGTCAAGCTCGGTATCGTAATAAACCGGGAAGGTATATTCCGTCTTTCCGAGGAAAGCCTTTACCTCATCTTTGGTTTCCGATTGTCCGTCGGTAAGGTTAATCATCATAAAATTGACCTTGTCTCCGTATTCGTCATATGCCTTCTGAAAATCAGGCATTTCCTGAACACAGTATCCGCACCAGGTCGCCCAGAAATTCACAATTACGGGCTTACCCTGCATACCGGTAAGCTTTACGCTGTTTCCTGCCTCGTCATAAACCGTGAAATCGGGAGCCTTCTGCTCCTGTGCCCCTGTTGTTTTTTCGTCAGGCTTAGCCACCTGCTGCTGAGTTGTCTGCGCCGTGTAATTATCGCTGAGATAATCGTAGCCCTTTGTTGCTGCAAGAAGCAAGGCAACAAAGCCCACGGCAAGTAAGATGTATTTAATGCTTTTATTCATATCATCACCTCAAGAAATAATAGTAAGTAATCTGCCCAGCATTCCCGTTGCCATGGCAATGCCCACAATAATAAGGAAAATGCCGCTGATAAGATTAACAGCCCTGTAATGCGCTTTTATGAAGCTGAAGGCTGTGTTCAGCTTTTCTATAAGAATTGCAGAAATTATAAAGGGTACGCCAAGTCCCAGAGAGTATACCAGAAGCAACACGGCTCCCTGAAGGGCAGAGCCTGACGTGGATGCCATCATAAGAGCAGAACCGAGAAAAGCTCCTACGCAAGGAGTAAGGCTTACGGAATAGATCACACCGAAAAGAAATGCAGAAAAGATGCCGTTAACCTCAGCCTTTTTGCTCATACCCTTGAAAAGGGGGATTCTTATTACCTCAAGATAGCTCAGACCGAATATCACTATCACCGCACCGCATACCACGTTTACGGCTGTCTGATACTCCTTCAGCAATGCACCGAGGGTTCCCGAAAATACACCGAGCAGAGTGAATATCGCCGTAAAGCCCATAACAAAAGCAATAACCCTTATGACAGTATTCTGCTTTTTGTCAGCTTTTCCCGCAAAATAGGAAATATATATGGGAAGCATAGGAAGCATACAAGGCGAAATAAAGGATATAATGCCCTCAAGAAAGGTTATAAGATACTGCATCAGTGATTACCTGCACAGCCCTGCTTGTCCTCTCCGCAGGAGTGACTGCCGCAGCTGTGTCCCTCTTCGTGATGGTGATTGCAGGTTTTATCGGGATCATATACAAGTCGGTTTTCAAGCAATGCCTCCACACACCTGTCACAGCTGCCCTCTGCTCCGGGATAAAGGCTGATGCCTGCTTCTGCGAGGGCCTCCCTTGCACCTCCACCGATACCTCCGCAAATAAGAGCGTTTACTCCCATCAGACGAAGGAAGCCTGCCAGAGCACCGTGTCCGCTGCCCATGGGGCTTACATTTTTAACTGAGATTATTTTCCCTTCACTTACCTCATATATTCTGAATTCCTTGCAATGTCCGAAGTGCTGAAACACCTCTGAGTTCTGATGTGTTACTGCTATTTTCATTTTATCAACCTCTTTCTCTGTTTTTTGAACGGATATTCTCCGTATATATATTTTATCACCATTAGGCATCTTCGTCAATAAAAAAAGAAAGCACCTTATACCGAGACCGGACAAGGCAGTATTTGTTATCCTGCGAAACTGCGAAGCACTTTAAAAAGAAACTTTTGAGTATAAGAGAAGGCAAAAACTACCGATAATGCTGACGCATATCGGTAGTTTTTAACGCACTATTGTGCCAAAAGTTCACTTTTTAAAGAAATACATCCTTGTCCGGTCTCGGCATACGCCGAAGGTGCTTTGAATTATGTATCAGTCTCTGTCAACAAGCTGCTGGAGAAGCTTTATTGCTTCGGAAAGACCGAAGAAAATTACTGCCAAAACAACACCGGCAAGAACACAGAGTGAAAGGTAAATGAAGCCGATATCCGTTGCAAGCTGATATGCAACAACACCTGCTGCAAGACCTACCACCAGCATTGCTATTCCGAAAATGAAGAGAAACTTTGCTATGCCGTTTTTGTCTGTTTTTGCAACTCTGCTGTAAGCCTTATCAGCTTCAAGAACTGCCTCATATTCTTCATCCGTAAGGATAAGGGGGATATCGTTCTTGTTCTTCTTCCTTCCGTCAAAGCCCCAGCGAAGAAGGTTTTCATCTCTCTGCTTTTTCAGTGCTTTTTTTCTTTCAATATTAAGCTCTTGTATTTTTCTTTCAACAGGTTCGATCATTGTTATGTCACTCCGTTTTCGTAATTAATCATATATATCTAAGGTATAGATTAGCATACTTTCACGAAATAATCAAGAGAAATAAATAATATTAACTTTTTTGTAATAAAGATTGCGGCAACTTCGTTCAGTAAGTTTTAAAGCGTATACGGCGCCGAAATCGGTGCCGTATATGTGTGCTGTTATTCTCTTTTTCCTCTTCTCCCATAGCTGAACACAAGAGCAAAGCCTGCAGTCAGAACTAAAGCTGACAGTGCTGCGGGCACAAAGGAGAAGCTGCCCTGCGTAATATCTGTTCTTTTTTGCTGTCCTTTTTCGGGAAGCACGCCGGCATTTGAAAAATCGGGTAAGCTGTTTTGGCTGTTTGTCTGTACGTTTTCCTCCGTAATCTGTGTGCTGTCACCACGGTTTTGGAAGCTATCGGGTCTGTTGCCCTTTCCTCCCATATTACCCATTGAGCCCATTGAGGATATGTTTATATTTCCCGCATCAACAAGGTTTGCTTTATCCTGTGTTTCACTTGTTTTGCCTATCCTTCCCTCAAGCTGTGCCTTTATGCTTTCACATCTGAGGAGGCAAAAGTCTCTCAGGGTATCTGCACCGTTTCTGAATTCTTCATATGAGCAGAATTTTGAAGGATCCTTTTCCACATAAGGCGAAATCATATTCTTTACGGATGTTATCATCACTTCAAGTCTGCCCTTATTATAATATTCCTCAATGAATTCATTGAAGTATTTATGATAAAGCTCTGTATATTCTTCATCTGAAAAAATCCACGCAAGCATCGGTCTGGACTCAATTGTTCCGCCTGAAACAGGAGAATCTATGGGATAATTTGCTAAGGCTGTGGCATCAGTCGAAGACATAAAGCCGGAGAAAGCAAGGTTATAATCCCACGGTATCATAGCCATTCGTCCGTCCTGCTCATAAAGGTAATAGTTGTGTATCATTGAGCCCGTATAGCTGTCAAAGTTCAGCACGAAATTATGCACAACAAAATACCTTATCACCTGCTCAATGTCAACAGCACTTTCAAGCTCTGTTTTTTCATTTATCTTTTTTATTGATGAAATCAACCTTGTCTTGTCTTCGTTTGTTACATTGGTCTTTGCATTATTGAATATATTTGAATAACTGCTGTAATTATCATCGGTATATATAAGAGAAACGTCGTTTCCCGTAAATCCGGGTGTTCTGCCCCCCATATCCGTCTGCGGTTTGCCGATACTGCCGTCATTGTCCGAAGGCTTCTGTCCTGCATCAGGCGGAGTCATTTCCGGAAACATTTCTCCCGAAGGCATTTCCCCCGGTGGTATTTCCCCAAAGGGTTTCCTGCTTGTCACATCACCAAAGACAGTTTCTGCATTGCCAACGTTTTCCGAATCACTCATACTGAAATCCCTGCCGTTACCTCTGCCTCCACCCATATTCATACTGTCAGGCTTATACAGGTCGCCGTCAGAAGCCCCGTAATTTCGCTGAAGGAAGGAGTCTTCCACAGCCTCCACTGCAAGATACAAGCCGAAATCCTCACCGTTTACCGTAACATAAGCATAACTGCAAAGAGGTGCAGCTACCCCCGATTCATTCATCATACGGTAAACAAGATAGTCCTTCATATATGTATTGTCCTGAATTATATTGTTAAGGCAGAGCTTATCAAGTCCGTGATAGCTTTTCGCATCGTCATATTGGTCAAATTCTATTTTGAAGCTGTAACGGTCATTACCGTACTGTGCAACCTGAGAAAGAGAAGTGTTTCCCTTTGCCCTTATTGCAACATTTTCTACCGTTTCCCCGTCTATTTCTACGTTGCAGACCGTATAGTTTTCATCGGTGCAGTTTTTTATGAAGCTATTCCACTTGTCCGTTATGATATTTACTGTGTGCACACGGGAGGTATCGAAAATCAGATTTTCGTATCCCAAAATCTTATTGTCTGTTATTTCCCCCTCAGGGATTTCCACGTTCATAAAAACTGCTGTGAACAAAACCGTGAGGCAAATGACAATACAGCATATTTTATCTATGTGCTTATGTGCAATCATTGTGCATTACCCCATATAATCTCCGTTATAGCTTACAAGAACTGCGCTTTGTATCCCATTCATATCTGCAAGAACATTTACAAAGTCTGTGTTTTCATCCTTCATACGAATTTCCATATTAAGCTCAATTGAGCCTTTCTGTGCGCTTTTGCTTTTTACAACACATTTTTCAACCTGCTTTGAAATAAAATCCGTTGCTTTAAGCTCGGATTCTCTGTCATCGCATCTGAGAACTACGATATAAGGATTCGTGTGAGATTTTCTGTTTACAAAAACAAGAAGTATTACTCCGATTATCACACTTCCGATAACTGCAAGGGGTATCAGTCCTGCGGCAAGAACTATACCTGCGGCAATAGCCCAGAATAAAAATGCTATATCCAACGGCTCCTTGATTGCAGTTCTGAATCTAACAATAGACAAGGCACCGACCATACCGAGTGAAAGGACAACGTTTGACGTTACCGCAAGGATAACCACCGTTGTTATCATAGTCAACGCTACAAGAGTTGTAGCAAAGGATGATGAATACATTACGCCGTTATATGTCTTCTTATAAACCAAGAAGATAAACATGCCTATACCGAAAGCCAATACGAGCGCAATCGCCATATCCAACAGATTTACACTTGATACGTTGTTTAAAAAATCAGATTTGAAAATATCCTGAAAAGTCATAATAATTACCTCTTTACTCTGTTATTTTTATAATTAAGAATTACCCGTAAATTCTGCACGCAGCATATTTGGAAAAGGGAGAACTCTGCCTTCCCGTAAGCTGAACGATATCTCTTATGATGTCGGGCAGAAATTCATCCCATTTCACTTCAAGAATAATTGCGTTGCCTGCAGGAACAGTTATGCTCTCGCTGTTCAACAGGTCTGTGGAGTACATTCCCGTCCTGATGTTGTAGTCCAGCGTCACCCTCACATTACCCGGTGCATACACAAAAGCCTCTCTTGTGTAGTCTACTATGGTTTTGGGCATAAGCCCCTGTGTTTTCATCTTTTCAATAAGCTCAAGCAGCACAGCCCTGTCCCCGACTTCTATGCCTTCATAGCTCCCCTGAGAGAGCATTCGGGCTTCATCTGCAGTCAGAATGTTGCTCTGCTTATTGGTCAGACCTCCGATTTTAGTCTTTTTTTCAAGAGAAATAAAGGACTCATCTGAATTATAAAGCCTTATACGGAATTTTTCTCTTTTGCTCACACCGTTAATCTTTTCCATAAGTGCTTTGTCATACAGATTATCGAAATACAGACTGCGTATTTCGTATTTCCCCGATTGATAGTGCTCATCATATTGCATTACCGTACTCAGGCGTTGTCTGAGGACTATATAGTCACTCATATTTATTTCGTGTTTCCATTCGTGGCGAAGCTTCATCTTTTCACTCCTTTCTTGCTCTTATTCATTATTGCTGCTTAATTTTAGAGCGTTAACCTTAATAATAGCTTAGAAAAAAAAGGCGAAGCAAACCAAAGGTTTGCTTCGCCTTGATATATTTGTCTGATCAGTTGATTTTACCGTAAAGTGAAACTGAAGCAGCGCCTGCATCCGTTCTGGGACTTCTTGTCTCAGTCGGTGTTACGCTTTCGTTTCTGGGTGCTCCTCTGCGTGACTTGTTATATCCGCCTCTGCCGCCCTTGTTATATCCGCCCTTTCTGCCATAACCTGACTTGGGGGGATGTGTGGGCTTTACACCTTCCTTGAGGGTGATAACAACTCTTCTGTCTGCATCTGAACCGACTGAGTGTGATGTTACGCCTTCGATATCCTGAACTGCTGTGTGAATAATTCTGCGTTCATAGGGATTCATGGGCTCAAGTGTAACGTTTCTGCCGTACTTGGCAACTCTGTTAGCATTCTTGTGAGCAAGGCTTCTGAGTGTCTTTTCTCTCTTTTCACGATAATTGCCAACGTTGATTGAAACTCTCTTGTATTCCTCGTTCTCTCTGTTGATAACCAATCTTGTGAGATACTGGATTGAATCAAGTGTTTCACCTCTGCGTCCGATTACAATACCGTAGTCGTCGCCGCAGTCAAGGTCGATAACGATATCACCGTCAACCTCTTTAGCTTCGGCCTTGGCATCCTCTATACCCATACCCTTGAGAATTGTAAGCAGATATGCAACTGCCTTTTCAATGGGTGAGGATTCGTAGTATGCACGTGCCTTTGCCTGAGAACCGCCGAAAAGACCGAGGATTTTCTTAGTGGGCATTTCAACGATTTCTGTCATTACATTTGCGTTTTCAGGAGCAGCGAGTGCTTTTTTAGCATTTTCAACTGCTTCCTCAACAGTATTACCTGTACCAAATGCTTCTTTAATCAAATTTTTCACCACCGTAAATTTACGTTAATTTTCGTTATTTAATTTTTCAACGCCCTTGAGATTTGCCTCTCTTGAACGGCGTTCAATGGTTTCTTCAACCATAAGCTTTGCAAGTAACTTTCTTGGCTCGTGTGTGTAACCGAGGATGAGCGTCTGGAAGAACGCTACAATGTTTGAAATAATCCAGTATACGCCGACTGCTGCGGGTAATGAGAATGTAATCCACAAAGACATTGCAGGCATCATAAGCATTGTCATGATTGTCATTGACTTCATCTGAGCTGCCTGAGGATTATTCTTATTCTGTCTTGCCTGAATGAGAAGGCTTGACATAAGTGAGGTTAAAGCAGCAAGAATGGGAATTAAGAGAAGAAGCTTCTCGTCTCTTGTAGCCGAGCCGAAATTCTTGAAGGTATCCATTGAGGGTACACCGTAAAGAGGTACACCGAGAATTGTGAAATCGAAGTTTGTCAAGGCGTTGATAACTTCCTGAGAAATACCCTCTGCCTGTGCTGCTATTTCTTCAATCTTACCTAAAATAAGCATTTCGCCGTGAGCAACTCTTCCGCCTAACTGAACAGCCTCACCGGTAATCTCGGTATATGCTGCGCCCAGCTTCTCAACCACATCTGCGCCTAAGCCGAGGATATAGCTGAGGGGCTTATAAACAGCACCGTAAAGACCGTACATAATGGGAAGCTGAATGAGAAGGGGAAGACATCCGCCTGTCATTGAGGAATAACCCTCCTGCTGATAAAGAGCCTGCTGCTCTTCAGCCATTTTCTGCTGTCTGTCGGGCTTGTGGTAATCTTTGTATTTTTCCTGGATTCTGGCAAGCTTTGCCTGCATGCGCATCTGCTTTGCTGCGCCCTTTTGCTGGCTTATTGTTGACGGCAACAATATCATTCTGAAGAATACTGTGAAAATAATCAATGCGAGAGCATAATTGTTACCGACTAAATCATAGAAGAATTTTAATATCCAGCCGAAAATTTGATAATAATAGCTCATAGTTTTACGTTTCCTTCGTAAGTAATAATTCCGTATATCAGATTATGCAATCAGTGCCGATGCTTTAAGTCGTGATCTTTTGGGGGCACAGGGTCATATCCGCCCTTGAACAGCGGATTACATCTGAGGAGTCTGAAGAGGGCCATTATGCCGCCCTTGAAGGCTCCGTGAACCTCGATAGCTTCCAAAGCATAGCTTGAGCAGGTAGGATAATACTTGCATCGGGGCGGAAAAAGCGGAGATATATGCTTTCTGTAAAAACGGATAATTCCCAGCATTATCTTTTTCATTTTATCACACCCAATTCCTCAAGGCAGGAAATCATTGCCTTTTCAACAGCCGTGCTTTTCAAATATTTGGTTTTTCCCCTGGCAACGAAAACAAAATCCCAATTACCTTTTATAAGGTCTTTTTTTAATACTGACTGATATGCTGCTCTGATAACCCTACGGGAACGATTGCGTTCAACTGCGTTTCCGATTTTCTTACTTGTAGTTATGCCCACACGACAAAAACCTGCACCATTTTTTCTTGAATAAACAACAAGTGCAGGATTAGCTATTGACTTTCCCCGATAGTATGTACGGGTAAAATCTGTATTTTCTTTGAGTGTCACATATTTCTGCAAGGTAATCAATCCTTATGAACGAGAAGAACTGCTTAAAGGCATCAGTGAGTTAACTTCTTTCTGCCCTTTGCTCTGCGGCGAGCGAGAACCTTACGACCGTTTCTGTCTGACATTCTCTTACGGAAGCCGTGTTCCATCTTTCTGTGACGCTTCTTAGGCTGATAAGTTCTTTTCATGTTCATAACCTCCTTTTCTGTTTAACAATATGGAGTGTGTAATATAAGTGGTATAAGTAGTGGTCACACACCTTGCGAAGATGTATTATATAATAAAAAAGGTTGATTTGTCAAGGGTTTGGGCATATTTTTGTCCCGGAAAGCAAAAAGACAAGGCATATACTCAAACGCATATCGGCGGGTACACAACATCTTCCCCTAACCGTCACCTGCAACCACAAGGCAGTCCCTGTAAAATACGTATCCTTCAACATTTTTCAAAAAAACTGAATTTTTTTCGAAAAAACACTTGACGAAACCGAAAGTTTATGATATATTATCCAAGCACTCAACGAGAGTGTGAAGAAAGTGCTGGTGTAGCTCAGTTGGTAGAGCAGCTGATTTGTAATCAGCAGGTCGGGGGTTCGAGTCCGTCCACCAGCTCCACTTTTTTGCTTTAATTTAATATGGGCGAGTTCCCGAGCGGCCAAAGGGAACAGACTGTAAATCTGTCGTCAGTGACTTCGGTGGTTCGAATCCACCCTCGCCCACCAACAAAGAAACCTGATTTGTCTACCTGACAAATCAGGTTTCTTTGCGTGATGCGTTCCTTGCGGAACGTGATGCACACTGCGTGTGTGATGTCGACCTTCGGTCTGTGATGCACGCCTTCGGCGCGTGTGTGGAACGCATCGCATCACCTATCACAGCGAAGCTGCATCACTTATCACTTATTTGCAAAACAAATTAATTCGTGTTATAATTTTAAAAATGCGAGGTGTATATTATGTCAGAATCAAAGCTTCGGGAGCTTTCTATGGACTTCTCTGTTGATATTATTGAATTGGTAAAGCATCTGAAATCTATAAAAGAATCCATCATTTCCAATCAAATCGGAAGAAGCGGCACGAGTATTGGTGCTAACATTCACGAAGCACAGTACGCACAAGGCAAAAGAGATTTCATTTCTAAACTTGAAATAGCCTTAAAAGAAGCAAGTGAAACGGGTTATTGGCTCGAACTCTTATACAGAACAAAATATATCGATGAGCAAACATTCAAAACACTTTCTGCAAAATGCACATCACTCCGAGCGATGTTGATCGCATCCTGCCGAACTGCAAAGGAGAATTCCAAATGATAATACGAAAAGACGGTTATGCTCTTGACGTGGATATAGAAGCAACACGCAGGTATTCCAAAGAGCATTCGCTTTGCGAATGCGATGAAGACCGCAATCTGTACGCCCAAATTCGAGAGAGATTTCCTAAACTAACAGTGTTTCTCGCAGAATTAGGTTTGTTGATCGACAGACCTGATGAGACAGGCTCTTGCGCTATGGATGATTATATAGACTATCATTTTGTTGCCTACACCGTGATTGGCAACATATTGGAATCTAATAAGTATGAAATCGATATGTTTGATGGTGGACTGTTTCTCAACATCGTTATTGACCATTGGTATATTCCCAATGATCAAAAAGCAGATGGGTATTTTACAGTGACCGTTTATGGCATTGATTTACCATGGGTTTTAGACGAACCTTTCCCTAAAAACACAACACCCATCAAGACAAGTTCTTTACTTGAACGAATTCGGAAACTCCTTTTTCGAAATTAAACTACTTTTAGTCGTTCTTACCCCTACTTACGCTACTTTTAGTCCTTCTTTCGCAGGAAAAAGAGCAAGTTGAAAGATTTGCTCTTTTTATTTTTGCAGAAAACTTTACGGTGGATTCGAAAGCCCGTTAAAAAAACAGTCCGGTGGACTATTTTTAGGGCGTGGGGGGTGAAGTGATTATCGTCAAGGGCAAAACTAATCACGTCGAAACACCCGAAGTCAGATAAAACACCACCCTCGCCCACCAGGAAAAGCACTTCGAAAGAAGTGCTTTTTAGTTTTATTGCTTCGCAGTTTTATTGTGCTTCGCACAGTGTTATTCGCTTTGCGAGTTTATTGCGAATAAAATAACACTAAAACCGCAAGGTTTTAATATCACTTTCACTATGCGAAAATATCACTCCGACGAAGTCTGAATATCATTTCAGATAATCCGTTATAATCATTCATACCAAAAATTCAACTAACCTCCTGTTACAAAGCAAAAAGCTGCCCTGAAGCGTGCTGTCAGCACACTTCAGGGCAGTTGATTTATTTAGCTTTGTTTTTATGTTGCTTTACGCTTTTTTAGATGTTACCTTCTTGATAACAAAGAGAGTAGCTACCATTAATACAGCACCTATGGGAAGTGCTATGTACCACTGGGGAACAAAGCCTGCGATAACATAGGTCACGAAGGATACCCCTGCTACGGTTAAGGCATAGGGAAGCTGTGTGGAAACGTGGTTGAGGTGATCGCACTGACCGCCTGCAGAAGCCATAATGGTTGTATCTGAAATGGGTGAGCAATGGTCGCCGCATACAGCACCTGCCATACAAGCTGAAATAGAAACGATCATAAGCGGGTTGCCTGCTTCGAATACACTGAGCACGATGGGAATGAGAATACCGAAGGTACCCCATGATGTGCCTGTTGCAAATGAAAGACCCACAGCAATAATGAAGATAATAGCGGGAAGGAATGCCTGGAATGCACCTGCGCTACCTTCAACAAGCTGTGAAATATAAATCTTAGCACCGAGGCTGTCTGTCATAGCCTTGAGAGTCCATGCACAAGTGAGAATAAGGATTGCGGGAACCATAGCCTTGAAGCCTTCGGGAAGAGATGCCATAGCTTCCTTGAAGGAAATAACTCTTCTGAGAAGAAGGTAAACAACAGCAAATACAATAGCTATTGCAGAGCCGATAACAAGACCTACGGAAGCGTCTGAGTTAGAGAAGGCTTCAATAAAGCCTGTACCCTCAAAGAAGCCGCCCGAGTAAATCATACCGATAACACAGCAGATGATAAGAACTATTACGGGAAGAATAAGGTCGATAACCTTACCCTTGGGGTTAGCCTCTGCATCGCTTACATTTATTTTTTCGCCGCTGGTAAAGAGGTCACCGTTTTCAACAGCGTTCTTCTCGTGAAGCTTCATCGGGCCGTAATCAAACTTGGCGAAAGCAAGGAACACCATCATAAGAATGGTGAAGATAGCATAGAAGTTATAGGGAATTGCCTGAACGAAAAGACTCATACCGCTGTCTGCGCCTGCTCCTCTTGCAAAACCTGCTACTGCAGCTGCCCATGAGGAAATGGGAGCGATAATGCAGATGGGAGCAGCCGTTGCGTCAATGATATAAGAAAGCTTTGCACGGGAAATCTTCTGTTCGTCAGCCACGGGTCTCATAACAGAGCCTACTGTCAGACAGTTGAAATAGTCATCAATGAAAATGAGACAGCCCAGAAGAACAGTTGCAAGCTGTGCGCCTACTCTTGACTTGATGTGCTTGGATGCCCAGCGTCCGAATGCAGCAGAGCCGCCTGCCTTGTTCATCATTGAAACAAGAGCACCGAGAAGAACAAGGAAGATTATGATACCCATATTGTATGAGTCTGCAAGAGAGCCTACAAAGCCGTCGAAAAGAACGTGGTTTACGGCTGTCTCGAAGTTACCGCCGGCATAAATGAAGCCACCTGCCACAATACCGATGATAAGTGAAGAATAAACCTCCTTGGTGATAAGAGCAAGCACGATAGCAATAACGGGAGCTGCGAGAGCTGCTATTGTTGCGTAAGAGCCGATGCTTTCTCTGACCTTGGCAAGAGCCGTTTCAATGTGAGCCTTAAAGCCGGGGTCATTGGTAAGATTGTCTGCATATGACTCCACATAGGCAAGAGCTGAATCGCCGTCTGTGAGATCATATTCCGTTACCTCGCCGTCAACGTCAACAGAAAAAGCTGTTTCAGCTTCTGTTGCTGCACCGACGGTAATAACCGAAGCCTCACCGTCAGCAGCTTCTGTTGCGAAGGCTGTGCAGGTCATGGGGACAGCAAGAGCAAAAATCACCATCAGGATAAGAAGGATTTTTGCTATGCCTTTCTTTGATTGTTGCATTTTGATTTCTCCTTTGGTTTTAAAAATTAAAAGGACCCCGCATAGCAGAGTCCCCACAAAACACAAGTGTTTACGATAGCTCTCCGCAATGCGACAGTTGACGGGATGTTCTCCCGGCACCCAGCAGAAATCCCCCACAGACGGAGTCTCCGCTTCGGCACGAAATCCTTTCACCTTCCTTCACAGACTGTCATGAGTCTCAGAAAGGCTACTGATATTACGTGCACCTCTATCCTAATTTATACTATTATACTTAATCTTCCTGCGAAAATCAATAGCCACCTGAAAAATAGTCGTTCTTCGGTTGTTGCTGCGATGGCTTAACAAGCCGTATTTTTCGTATTTCGCAAAAACAATGTCAGTATCTTGTGTCGGGTTTCTGTCGAAAATCTATACATTCAATATACAAAGTATAAAATAACAAAAAACCTGTTGAACTTTTGAAATTAAAGAGTATAATGAAGATGAGTAATTGTGTGCTTTTTTCAGGCACGGAAAACTATCAATCTCAGGAAGAAGGTGACGGAAGATGTCTGAATATATGCCCGATATAAACGCAATACGCTCATCACATAAAATCAGAAAATCCTTTGCCGTTGCCTGTGCGCTTCTTGCGGTTGTTGTTATTCTGAGTGTTTTCTGGGGACTAAAGCTGACAGGTATCACCATGACCGGCAAGGCTTATTGCGGTTTTGATGAACACACCCACAGTGAAGAGTGCTATGTCCTTGCCGAAGAATGCTCTCACAGTGCAGACGCAGGTGATGAGCACGTTGTGGACTGCTATGTCAAGGAGCTTATATGCGGACTGACGGAGCATACCCACGATTCCCTTTGCTATCCCGACCCTGAGGCTGATATTGAGTCTGCCGACAAGTGGGAGGCCGACCTTGAAAAGGTAGAGCTGACAGACAGTCTGCCCGAAAACCTTGTAAATATAGCTCTGACTCAGCTCGGATACACCGAAAGCGAGAGAAACTATGAGTTCGATGAGGAGCTTTCCGAAAAAATGGGCTATACCCGCTACGGTCAGTGGTACGGCAAGCCCTATTCGGAGTGGGAGTCTCTCTTTATAGCATTCTGCCTTGAATATGCAGGTGCGGACAACGTCGAGGATTACACCTTTGATGACGTGACCAAGCTTTGTGAAGCTTTTGCGAAAAAGGAAATATACGGCAAAAAAGATGGCTCAATCGCCAGAGGTGACATTGTGTTCTTTGATGATGACGGTGACGTTAAAGTTGACGGGGCGGGTATTATAACCTTTTTCAGCGAAAACACAATAATTGTTATTCGTGGAAATTATGAAAACAAGGTAGAAAAAATCACTCTCTCCGATGCAGATACGATTCTCGGCTATGCACAGACTGATAAAATTTCTATGAAGAAATCTGAAGAAGCGACAGAGCCCTCAGCTCCCGAGACGGACAAGGGTCCCGTGCTTATGTCACCTCCACTTGCATTAGGTCAGCAGGTTCAGACAATGGCTTCAGGAGATGACTCCGTTCCCCCTGCACAGATTGAGTTTTACTCCGAATTGTCCGGCTTTATCTCATCAGTTGTTATTAAGGATAAGGACGGAAATGAAATTCCTCCCAACGGAACTGTTTATATCGGTGAAACATATAATATTTTCATCGGCTTTGACGAAGTCTATAACCATCTGACGAGCGATTACAGACAGTTTGAATATAACGAAGACGGCGTTCTCTATTACCAGATTCCCGCTAACTTCCATTGCTTCGATTCAGGAAAGTGGGAGCCTATCAACACAAACAGAAACGGTATTACCGAAACCGTTGGTGAATACTATGTTCACGAGAACGGCCTCCTTGAGGTTCGCTTCTTTGATTTTGACGGAGAAAACTTCATTGACAAATATACAAACACTCACTTCAACATTCAATTTGAGACTACCATTGCCGAGGACCTCTCCGGTACCAACCAGGAAATCGATTTCGGTAACGAAATTAATGTTAATATAACCGTTGACGGCGGTGCGGCAATGACCGCCACAAAGACACACGGTCATTTCGACCAGATCACAAGTGAAATGGAATATACAATCCGTGTTGAGGCAACTCACGGCGTTGTAAAGGATCTGGTCATTGATGATCAGATATGGAATACTCACAAGGCTCTGCGTGATACAATTGTTGTCACAGACCTTGACGGAAACCCCATAGATCCTCAGCCCACAATAGGCGATCACCCTGATCCTTATGCAAACAGCGGCTTCCGTCTTTCAGGTTTTCCCGATTTCTCAGCAGGCAACGGCTTCCTCATTAAATACAGGAGCAAGGTGGACGACAGCATTATTGAAAACAACGACGGTTCAGCAATCGGTCTCTGGAACGGACTTGATGTAAACGGTAAAAACAGTGACGGCGATAACGTTTATGTCTGGGCTGAAGACTGGGAAAGTGTTAAGCTCCATAACCTGAAAAAAGAGGGCTCCATGAAGACCGTTAAGGATAAGAACGGAAACGATGTCCCTGTTCTTGAGTGGGTTGTCCGCGAAGGTACGGGTAACACCCTTATTGACAGTGCAATTATCATCGATACCCTCGGTGAAGGTCTCGCCTATTACAAGGACGATCCTATTTACGTCAGAGTAAAGAATGAGGACGGCTCATACACCGTGCACTATATAGAATGGGAAGATGTAACTCAGACAGATACTTCAATTACATTTGACCTTCCTCCCGGATATGAATATAAGATTATTTACTACACAACCTATACCCCTCTGGGCGAAGATGAATATACCAAGGAATTCCACAACACTGTTAAATCGATTATCCACGGTAACGAAAGCGAAACCGGCGGTCAGGGCATTGTTGTAGGCTTCACGCCTGAGGTTCACAAGACTGCAAGAGGCACAGACGGTGCATATGTTTATTACACCATCACAACAGAGGTGCCCTCGCATCTCAGCGGCGGCGGAAACTTCTTCTTCACAGACCTTCTTGCATTCTGGAATTATCCTTACTCGGGAACTCATACCTATGTTGAAAATCTGCCCGAAGACATGGTTGTTACTGCAACAAAGGCTGACGGTACGGTTATAACCTTCACCCCCTATGTTGAAGGCGGTCCCACAGAAAATACATATACTTTAATCGCACCTCTCCCCGAGGGTGATTACGAGCTTTACCACACCTTTGAAGTGTTATTCAACACCGACGGCACTTCTCATGAAGACTCAAAGTGGATGCTGGATGAGAACTCAACTCTCACTGTTTCGTATAAGATTCCTTTCGACGCTGCCACGGGAACTGACTGGTATTTTACCGATGAGACAGGCAAAACTCTCGGTGCAATTCTTCGTGAAAGCGAAAAGGTTGCCAATGAGGTATACTTCACATATGCTCCCCAGGTTGAAGCCGTAGGCTCTGTAAGCTATGAATACAGCCCCACTATCACCAAGGATGCAGTTGTAAACGATGACGGAACAATTGATTACAGCGTTGTTTTCTATAACACCGTTCCCGGAAGCGGCGGTGATGAGGGCTACCTTAACAATTACATTAACGAAGCCGTTTTTTTCGATAGCTTTGATGAGAGACTCGAATACGTTCCCGGCTCTCTTATGGTAACAACATGGGATCCCTGGCGCAACTGGCTGTGGCTTTGCAAATACAGATATGACGGCACAGTTGACGGAAATGAAATAAACGTTTCCTTCAACGACTTTAAGTTTGAAGAATACAACTATGACGAGGCTCAATATGATACAGACGGAAGTGTGTTATGGGGAACCTGGCTGACAGGGTGTAAAACCCTGAGGGATTACTTCCGCAGTATGAATAGCGGTGGCAGATATGTTGCCACCTATAAGCTGAGGGTCAAGGACGACTATCTCTACACAACAGATACTGCTCAGTATAAATTCTACAACACAGCACAAATCACATGGGATGACAGCGGTTCATCAGGGCAGGTAACTGAAAGCGTTGAGTTTGAAACAGGTCTTCTTAAAAAGCACGCTGTTCAGGACGGAAATCAGATTGATTTCGAAATCCTTATCAATGAATTCGGTCTTGATATTCTTGAAGGTGTTGACGATCTTACCATCGTTGACACCATGACGAAAAACCTTTCAATTTACTGGGAAACCATAAAGCTTTATTATTACGATAATAACATCAACGACTGGGTTAATTTTGACGATTCGGACAAATATACCTACAGCGTAACCTATGACCAGGAATCAAATGCCCTGACTATGGTTGTTCCCGACAGCCTGAAAATCAAAATGGATTACACCACGCTCGTGCTTGAAACCGGTAATGTTTCGGTTGAGAACACTGTCAAAATTGAAGGCAAAGCAAACGTTTCCGATATTGTTGACTCACTGTTCCACGTCAGCGACCATATGGGCGATGCTTCGGGTTCGGTTCATAACATTACCCTGCTTAAACAGGATTCTGTTACGGGCGCACTTCTTCAGGATGCTCAGTTTGCACTTTACGGTCCTATTGGTGACCCCGATGCAATCATTCCCGCAGGTGTAAACAGCTCCATAACCGCAAGCAACGGCACCCGTCTTTTCTATATCGGAACATACACCACAGATGAAAACGGTATCTACGAAATAGAAACACAGTATCTTTCTGTGGGCGGTCCCTATGCTCTTGTGGAAACAAAGGCTCCTGCCGGATATCAGATTATGGCTCAGCCGGCACACTTCTTCTTTTACTCGGAAGACCCCACCGGAACATATAACACCGTTACAACTCTTATTTCAGTGCCCAACACTAACTTCAGTTACGTGCTTCCGGGCACAGGCGGTTTCGGAACTATGCCCTTCATCTTGTCGGGATACGCTCTGATGACCGCAGCTGTTACGGTTCTTATCATCAGAAGAAAGCGTTCCCGTGCATAAAACTGCACATTAAATAACTCCCCGTATCAGATACGGGGAGTTTGTGTTTGTACTGACGGGCTAATTCTTATCCGCATAAGGTGAGATATGGGGGAACCCGCCCGCAGTCGTGGGCGGGGCGCGGCGGAGCCGCGCAGGAGAACCGGAGAAATCTGGATTGACAATATTTAAAACACAAAAACAGCACCGTTACCTCTCCGGTTTCGGTGCTGTTACTCGGTTAATTCAATTATATCTGAAACATCACAATCAAGTGCTGCACATATTCTCTCGAGAACAAAACTATCGTATCTTACCACCTTGTTTTTATAGTAGTTATCTATAATCTGATACTGTATTCCCGTGCGCTTTGCAAGCTCGTAGCGGCTTACATTAAGTCTCTGCAAAGTTTTGTCTAAACAAATACGAATCATTCTGCATCACCCCACAAATATATTCTAATAAATATATAGGCACTTGACAATTTGTTTATATAGGTATATACTTATGTAAATATATAAAAGGAGGTCTTATTCATTATGAAAAAAGTGTTAGCAATTATTTTGTCGGTAAGCCTGCTTCTCTGCGTGGCCGGATGCTCTGGAGGTTCCGCAAAAAACCTTTCTGCTTTTTATGACAAAGTTGTAGAAAGTCAGGAATTATTGGATTCTGTTGCAGACGACATCTACTCAAATTGGTATGATGTAATTTACAACGATGAATTCAATGACGATATCAATGTGGCAATTTTCTCTGCACAGTTGGATCACGAAGAAGATTTGGAAAAAATTGAGCTTTTGGAAGACGAAATTACAGAACTGTTCAAAGATTTGAAGGATAACGAAAAACACGGTGCCCTTATAAAAGACGTAATGTCTGCTTATAGCGACTATTACGAGTTTGTAGTTAATGTAAGCGGCTCATTTAAAACTTATTCAGCCGATAAAGAAACACTAAAAAAAGAGCTTGCAAGTCTTTTGAAAGATTTATCTTACGAAATATAACATAAAGAACAGCACCCTTGATTTTACAGTCCATCAAGGGTGCTGTTCTTTATTACAATTCTCCCCCCAACATTTACCACGTTCAGACTCCTTTGTCTTATGCTATAATGTTCTCGCATATGCAGAAAGTTTAAACGAGGTGACTATGAAAAAAACAAGGACAAAAATTTTATCATTCGTTCTGACTGCCGTTCTTTTCTCGGGGCTTTTCACCCCGTATCTGAAAGCAGAGGCGGCAAGCTCCTCCTCAAAGGCGGGCAGAATTTCCGTTTCGGCAGGTAACCTGAACGTACGGAAAACGGCTTCAACGGGCAGCACGGTGCTGACATCACTTAAAAAGGACAGCTATATTACCCTGATTTCCGAATCGGGAGACTGGTGGAAAGTGGAATACGGCAACGACAGATACGGCTACTGCCATTCTGATTATATCAGAACGGTAAGCGGTAAGGCGGTGACCGTGAACACCAACTCGAATCCCCTGAATGTCAGAAGCGGCGCAGGAACATCCTACGGCATCAAAACAGCTCTGCCCAAGGGTGAGACGGTAATCGAGCTTTCAAGATCCGGTGACTGGAGCAGAATTCTTTATCACGGAACAAAGACAGGCTATGTAAACAACAGATATCTTACCTCCTCTTATAAAAAAATCAGCCTTAAAGTTCCCGATTTCAAGCAGACAGACAGCCGTTGGGCTGATGTGAAAATCGGCTCATCGGGAAAAACCATCAGGCAGATAGGCTGTGCCACAACGGGTATAGCTATGATGGAATCCTACCGGACAGGTAAGACAATTTATCCCGATGCAATGTCCAAAAAGCTCAGCTATTCCTCATCGGGAAACGTTTACTGGCCAAGTGATTACAAGGTAGTGACAAGCAGCAGCGGCTATCTGAGCAAAATCTATGACAGACTTGAACAGGGCAAGCCTGTGCTTTTCGGTGCAAAGAATTCCTCAGGCACTCAGCATTGGGTTGTCATAACAGGATTTAACGGAGGTTCTCTTTCAGCTTCGGGCTTCACAATCAATGACCCCGGTTCAACAAAAAGAGTAAATCTTCAGCAATTCCTGAACGCTTATCCGAATTTTTATAAGTATTTTTATTACTGATGCAAAAAGGCTCTCCTCGGCGTGAGGAGAGTCTTTGCTTTTTATTTTATAGGATTTTCAAGTGCTGACTTAACTGATTTTTTGATTGCTGATACGGTTTTTTCATCAAGTGCTGTTTTATCGGGATTGAATTTTACCGAATCAACATCGCATCCCGTCAGGTACCCGAACCAGACAAGACCCGCAAGATATCTTCCGAGAGGTCTTGACATATGTCTTCCGTCATAGGTAATTCTGTCTCCGATAAAGGTTCTGCGTGCGTTCTGAACAGCGGTTCCCACGGGAATTACACCGCTGATATGGGGGCTTGTCAGAATATGCTCCTTTATGCAGGAAAGGGTCTGTCTGTACATTTTCTGCTGGTCATAATCATACCTTTCAAAAAGCTCAAGCTCCGTTCCCTTTTCATAGGCCCAGGTCATATGCCAGAGAAGCTCCGGCTTGCTGCGTGTGTTTTTGCGGACAAAAGAAATAAGCTCATCCAGATATCTGTAAGATGACTCCACTCCGCTTAGACGGCTTGCCTGCTGAAGAACAACATAGTCCCATTTCTGCGCACCCAGACCGTAATTCAGGCTGACATTTTCCTTACAGCTCCAGCCGTGTCCAGTGTTTTCGAAATAATCATAGGCTTTTCGGTTGCTTTTTGCGTTTTCGGTATGCTCCTCAAGAGAGCAGCCTCCTACGTAAAGGTACGCCACAACTATATCTGTATATCCCGCCTCTGCAAGCAAACGGGGAAGGTAGTGCATACCGTCACGGCTGAGGCTGTTGCCTACGGAGAGAATTTTCATTCCCTTTGACACAGGCATCTGCTGTGCTTCCGTTTCTTTTTCGGTGGCTTGCTTTTCCGTTGTATGCACCGTTATCTGTGTCGTTGTTTTCTCTGTGGTTGTGGTTTCCTGAAGGGTTGACGGAATTGAAGCATCGGAGCCCGACTCAAGTGCAGTTTCAGCCGATGAGGTATCCGTCACGGTCTGACCGTCTGCACCGCAGCCTGTAAGCGTCAGAGTAAGAGCAATGCACAAAAGCATCGAAAGATATTTTCTTATGGGCTTCATATTACCACTCCGAATATGCTCTGAACTCAGTGCATTTTTCAACTGCTCCCTTTTCAATGCTGAGAAGCAGGAATCTTGAGCCCAGACCCTCGCCACTTTTTTCTGCTCTCTCCACTTTGACGGCAAGCTCTTTTTCCTTTATGCTGACATTTGAAACGCTGTAATCTGTCTTTTCCGAATTTTCCTCAAGGTATATTATAAAAAGCTCCTTTTCGGCAAAAAATTCTTCGGTATATACGCCTGTGCTCAACTCAAAATACTCACTGACAGAATCGACAAAATCCTGCATCTGTGTAGCTGTTGTGATTTTTATTATAGGAAAGTTCTTCTCTCCGTCCTTGATAAGGTCGTCATAGTTTTCACAGTGGTTTGCCACATCAAGATACGCTTTGCTGCCTGCCCAGTCAAAGCGGATACTCTCCACCGAGTAAAAAGCTGTGTCCTTTTCGGTTGTCGGCTCGGTTGTGGTGGTTGCCGCTGCGGTAGTAGTCGTGGACGGCTCTGTGGTTGTAGGTGAAATATCCCCCATAGTCAGAGTAACCAGAAGATTTTTCAGCTTCAGCAAATCGTCACCCCAATAGATTTTTTCGTTAATCTTCACCCTTTCCAGCTTTTCGTCAAAGCCCACCTCAAGAGTGGTTTTCTCCCCCGAATCGGGATGAACTGTATTGAAAATTATTTTTCCCGGCAGCTCAGGCTCCGTTGCGTACTCGCTGAGCGCTGCTTCAAGAAATCTGTCAGAAATTCTTTTTATTTCATCAGCCTTTTCGAAGGTGACGCTTTCACCCTTATATTCCACGCTGATTGAGGTTGCGTTCTGCACAAGCTCCTTCGTAATAAGCGCCGCCGGTCTTACCACCTTTGCACCCTTGAAGTATGACAGACCGAAGGTCAGCAGAACAATAAGGCAGGTAAGAGCTGCCGTTGCAATAATAAAAATCTTTGCCCATTTATATTCTTTCATAGTTTTTCACCCTTCTGTAAAATACTGCGGAATAACAAGTATAATATTATAATATTTGAAGAGAAAAGTCAATTACGGAGATTGAGAAAAGAAAGCAGGGTCCGATGACCCTGCTTGAAATCAATCTTTGCTGTATTCAAGAATATCTTCAATTCTGCAATCCAGAACATAACAGACCTTTGCCAAAAAATCAAGATCTACTCTTTCTACATTTTCAGCCTTATAATATCTGTCAATAACCTCGTATTTGACTCCCGTTAAGCTACGCATTTTATTTCTGGTTATTCCCTTTACGTCCATAATACCGGAGAGCTTTATGCGTATATGCCCATATTGCTTTATATCCATAATACTGTTAAATTCACTCATAAATATCCCTCCAAAGATATTTTATCAAAGGTTTACCTTCTTGACATTTCCCTTTTTTGGGTTTATCTTATATAAGGTAAACAAATGGAAACGAGGGTATCAATATGAGTTTTTTGTTTTACGGTAAAACCGTTACTTTCTTCGGACACAGAAAAATAGAAAACTTTTTTGAAACAGAAAAACAGGTTGAAAACGTAATCGAAAAGCTGATGCAAAGTGAAACCTATATAGAATTTCTTGTAGGCAAAAGCGGTGATTTTGACCAACTGGTTACTTCGGTAATAAAAAGAGCCAAACGAAATATTGAAAAGGACAACAATTCTTTGGTTTTAGTATTGCCGTATTATTCAAAACATACACCTGATTATTGGCACGCTTACGAAAGCTTTTATGACAGCATAGAAATTTGCGAGGAATCTGCCTCAGCACATTACAAATCAGCATATAAAATAAGAAACAAAAATATGATTGACCGTTCAGATTTTATAGTTTTTTATGTGAACAAAAATAAAGGCGGAGCGTATGAGGCGCTGAAATATGCGCAAAAAACAAATAAAGCCTATATCAATTTCGGAAATCCGGAAATTTAAAAGTAAAACGCACAGACAAACTGTGCGTTTTTTATATATAACTCAACCGACTCCTGTTGTTGACACCTCTGCTTATTTGGAGTATAATAAAACAGATTATGAAATGGGGTAGAGAAATGGAATTATTTAATAAAAAAGTCCTCGTTATAGGTCTTGCAAGAAGCGGTATGGCTGCCATTAAGGTTCTTAAAAAGGCAGGGGCAATTATCACTCTTTCGGAAAGAAAAAATAAAGAAGAAATAAAGGAACTTGACTTTCTTATTGAAAACGGCGTTGAAATCTGTGACCAGAGTATGCCTGTTTTTGAGAGGGACTATGACCTTGTTGTAAAAAATCCGGGAGTTCCCTTCAACAGCCCGATGATACAGAAGCTGAACGAAAGAAACATTCCCGTTATCACAGAAATAGAGCTTGCCTTCAACCTTGCAAAAAAGCAGAACTATATTGCAATAACGGGCACAAACGGCAAAACCACAACCACGACCCTTGTTTATGAAATTCTCCGCCGTGCATACGGTGAAAAGGCTCACCTGTGCGGAAACATCGGTATACCTCTTTGTGAGATTGTTGACAAGTTCAATCTGACACAGGAGGAGGGTCACGTTATTGCCCTTGAAATCTCAAACTTCCAGCTTGTGAATATTGAGAAATTCTGTCCCGATTCGGCAACAATTATCAACCTGACCCCCGACCACGTGGATTTTATGGGAAGCCTTGACGCATACTATAAATCCAAAACAAATATATATATGAATATGCAGGGTGAGCAGGTTTTCCTTCTCAATGCAGACGATGAAAACGTTATTGAATACACGGAAAAATATCCCGTTCCCTGCAAAACCGTCTCCTTCAGCCTTGACAGAGACGATACGGACTGCCGTATAAACGGCGGCTTTATACAGCTTTTCGGTGAAAGCATTATCCCCACAGACTGCGTGAAGCTGGTGGGTAAGCATAATATGCAGAATGTTATGATTGCCGTTGCTCTTACAAAGCTCAACGGTATCGGTAACGATATTATCGAAGACGCCGTTTCATCCTTCACGGGCGTTGAGCACAGAATTGAATTTGTCAGGGAGCTTCACGGCGTAAGATACTATAACGACTCAAAGGGCACAAACACAGATGCCACAATTATAGCTCTCAAATCCTTTGACAAGGGCGTTATTCTTCTTGTGGGAGGCTTTGAAAAGGGCCTCAGCATGGACGAAATGAGAAAGCATCTGGGCTGTGTGAAAAAGGTTATCGGCTACGGTGCCTGCGGTGAAAGACTTGCCCGTGAGCTTACGGGGGACGAGGGTATCGTTGTGACAACCCTTGACGAGGCCGTGGCAGAGGCATACAAAATTGCTCAGTCAGGTGACACGGTGCTTCTTTCGCCCACAACAAGCTCCTTTGACCAATACACCTGCTTCGAAGAAAGAGGAGACCATTTCAAAAGGCTTGTAAACGAGCTGAATTAACCGGACCCAAGGGGGTTAACTTATGAACAATAATTTTATCGGCGTTTTCGATTCGGGCTTAGGCGGTCTGACCGTTGTAAAAAGCCTTATTGAAACCATGCCTTCGGAAAACATTATATATTTCGGCGACATTGCCCACGTTCCCTACGGAACCCGTTCAAGAGAGCAGATAACCGAATACGTTATGCAGGACGTAAGCTTTCTGCAGAAGTTCAGCATAAAGGCTATGGTCATTGCCTGCAATACCGCCGATTCCATTGCCAGAAAAAGGGTTGAGGAAAGCTGCAGCGTGCCTGTTTTCGGTGTTGTTGAGCCTGCGGCAAGGTATGCGGCTGAAACCACAAAAAACAACAAAATCGGCGTTATCGCAACCAACGCTACCGTAAACAGCGGAGCATACAAGACTGCTATTGAGAAATACAATCCTCACGCTCAGGTGTATGCTGTTGCCTGTCCTCTGCTTGTGCCTCTTGTTGAGGAGGGCAGATTCAGACGGGGCGACGAGGTTACGGAAAGAGTTGTGGCCGAATATCTGGAGCCGCTGAAAAGGGCAGGTATTGACACCCTCGTTCTCGGTTGCACACACTACCCTCTGCTTATGGATATTATAGGAGATGCTGTGCCCGGAGTAAATATAATAAATTCAGGGGAAACTGCCGCAAGACTTGTTAAAACGGAGCTTGAAGCAAAGGGCATAGAAAACAGAGAAAATCCGAACCCCGTAAGGCGCTATTTCGTAAACGATTCCAAGGACGAATTTGAAAAGCACGCCTCTTTATTTATGGGAAGAAGCCTTGAGACAGCCGTGGAGCAGGTTGAGGTGTAAACAGCCTGCCACCGAGTTGACAAAAACTGTATGATAATGTAGAATTAAAACCATAGAAAATTAATGTAAAACACGGGAGGGAACAATAGGATGAAAACGGAAAAGCTCATCAGCATTATTGTACCTGTGTATAATGTTGAAAAATATCTTGAACAGTGTCTCGACAGTATAATCGGTCAGACCTATAAAAATCTTGAAATAATCCTTGTTGACGACGGCTCAACGGACTCAAGCGGAGAAATCTGCGACCGCTATGCTCAGCAGGATAAGCGTATTAAGGTTATCCACCGTGAAAACGGGGGCGTCTGCGCCGCAAGAAACACAGCTCTTGAAGCTGTTACGGGTGATTACATCGGCTTCGTTGATCCTGATGACTGGTGCGCCGAGGATATGTTTGAATACCTCTGCACAAGGCTGGAGGAAACGGACAGCGATATCTCCGTCTGCCGCTATTACAGATATATAGAAGGCAAGACCACCACCTCACGCTGTGACGGTATAGACAGAATCCTGACAAAGGATGAAGCCATTGAAGAATTGGTAAATCATTTCATCATCCGTCACATCTTCTGGAACAAGCTTTTCAAAAAGGAGCTTTTCGAGGGCTTCACCTTCCCCGAGGGCAGAATTTACGAAGGCAGAATGACCGTTCATCAGCTTATTCTCAGAAGCGAAAGGGTTATTCTCTGCGGTTCCCCCAAATATTACTACCGAAAGAACGAGGAAAGCTATATTTATAAGATTGACCTTAAAAATATGCTTGACTTCGTTATTGCCTGCATTACGATTTATAACAATCTCGCACCCGACTATGAGCATCTGCAGAAGAAGATGCTCCGTGACTTCTGCGATACCATTGCCCGTCTGGCAGATGAAAACATCGAGCTCTCCGATGAAATCCTTGAAGCAAACAGAGAGGATATCCGCACAATACAGAGCTTCATTGAGGAAAATCACAAATTCATATACAGAAAGCTTCTCAAGACCTTCCCCAGAAGAAACCAGATGGATCTTATAAATGCTTTCACCGTTGAATCGCTTCAGGCAGCTCAGATTATCAGAAAACAGAACGACTATTCAAAAGAGCTTCACGATTACGGAAAAATCAGCATTATCGTTCCCGTTTATAAGGTACAGAAGCATCTTAAAAAGTGCATTGAGTCAATTCTCAATCAGACCTATACAAATCTTGAGGTTATCCTTGTTGATGACGGCTCTCCGGACAAGTGCGGCGAAATCTGCGACCGCTATGAGAGAAAGGACAGACGTGTAAAGGTTATCCACAAGGAAAACGGCGGTCTTTGCTCAGCAAGAAACGCAGGCCTCAGGGAAGCAACGGGCGAATATATCGGCTTTGTTGACTCAGATGATTACTGCTCACCTGATATGTATGAGTATCTTATCAAGGGACTCAGAATGTATAACGCTCAGGTGGCTTCCTGCAGATACTACCGTGTGACACCGGGCAAGCCGGTTACCGCAAGAGCTGACGGTGAGGACGTATTTTACAGTAATCACGATGAGATGATGACAGACTTCATTGAAGAGTTCGTTATCAGAAGCACCTTCTGGAACAAGCTGTTTGTCCGTTCACTCTTTGAAGGAAAGGAATTTCCCGAGGGAAGAACCTTTGAGGGCACATACTTTATGCACGAGGTTCTGGAAAATGTGGACAGGCTTATTTCTCTCGGTGAAGCAAAGTATTACTATCTTGACAATGAGTCAAGCATAGTTAATACACGTTCTCTCAATAATGTTACAGACTACATCACTTCGTATATAAAGCGTTTCCACGACCTTAAAAATGTTTATCCCGGGCTGAGAAACAAGCTCTTTGACGATACCGTCAAGGCGATAATGTCAATGACCTATGTGGGATACAGAGCAAAGGATAAGGAAATCAAAGCACGTCAGGAAAGCTTTGAGCAGATAAGGAGCTTCCTGAAGGAAAACAGCGACCTTGTAAAGAAGCTCTCTCCCACCGTAAGAAAGGAGCTTGCTTATCTTGCGGCAGGAAACCGTAAGAGCTTCAGAAAAGCAAAGCTTATGCGCTCTGTAATGAACAGACTCAGCAAGCTGACAGAAACCGTTTTCGGAAGGAAGCTTAAAGTAAAGAAAACCACGGCAACAACAGCAAAGAAAAATACCAACTACCGTGCTGCGCCGGAAATGACACCCGAAAATCAGGAAAAGCTCCGACAGCTTCAGCTGACCATAACGGAGATTATCGACGAAATTGACCGTATATGCAAGAAGCATAACCTGCGGTATTATCTTTACGGCGGCACCCTCCTCGGCGCTGTCCGTCACAAGGGCTTTATCCCCTGGGACGACGATGCCGATCTGGTAATGCCACGAGCAGACTATGAAAAGTTCAGAAAAATCTGCAAAACAGAGCTCGGTGAGGGATTCTTCTATCAGACAAGTCAGACCGATGAAGACTTCCATATGCTGTTTACAAAGATACGCAAGAACAACACCTACGTTCACGAGGACAAGTGGGAAAGCAAGAATATGCACAAGGGTATATTCGTTGACATTCTCCCCCTTGACCATTTCCCCAAGAACAAGCTGATAGGAAAAATTGTTCTTCACGCCGCCTCAATGATGCATCAGATATGCGCCTTCAACAATTGCGCATCCGATAACATTGTGGCAAAGGTCATCTTCAAAATCGGCAAGAAGCTGCCCAGGAAATTTAACTATAAGGTAAGGGATATGCTCCTGAAAACAACAAACGCTCTGAGCAGCAAAAAGAATATCTGCTCCTTCGGCAGCCATTATCAGCCTATGATACGCCGTGTGTTCAAAACAGACTGGTTCTTCGGCGAGGAGGTCACAATGGAGTTTGAGGGCAGACAGTTCCGTGTTCCCACAAATTGGGAAAAATATCTTCTTCATCTCTTCGGCAAAAACTATATGCAGCTTCCGCCTATGGAAATGCGTATATGCCACACAGATTTCACTAAAATCAACTTTGAGTCCGATAAGGAACCGGGTAAGGAACAAGTATAATCCGTTAAATAAGAAAAGAGGTTCAGTTTATGAAGCATTATAAGGTTGGCTATACTGCCGGTGTTTACGATATGTTCCACGTAGGACATCTCAATCTTCTCAAAAGAGCCAAGGAAATGTGCGACTATCTCATTGTTGCCGTTACCACGGACGAGCTTGCCGCATATAAAAACGCAAAGACCGTTATTCCCTTTGAGGACAGGTGCACAATCGTTGAAGCTATCAGATATGTTGACAAGGTGGTTCCTCAGGTTGATATGGACAAAATGGCTGCCTGGGAAAGAAATAAGTTTGACGTTATGTTTGTGGGCGACGACTGGAAGGGTACAGATAAATGGAACAAGCTTGAAAAGGATTTTGCCGAAGTAGGCGTTGACATTGTCTATTTCCCCTATACAAAGAAAATTTCCTCAACAAAGCTCAGGGAAATCATCAAAAAAGACTGATACAAAAAAATACCGTACAATCCGATGACTGTACGGTATTTCTGTTTTTTCTGCTGATTATTCGTCTGAGCCGCCAAGCTTACCGAAGATAGCGAAAATGCTGTCGATTACCTTCTGGAAAGTTTCCATAATCTTAGCCCATACTTCGTTGAATCTGTCCATTTTAAATACCCTCCCCCAATAAAATTAAACCAACATATTCCAAATATATGTTGATTTAATTCTATATCACATCACTCCGTGTTGTCAATGCAAACTGACAAATGTTTACATATATTTAAAATACAGGCTTTGCCGTAATAAAAACTAATCGGGATACTGTCGTCAGACAATATCCCGAATTTTCGTTTGTTCTGATTATGCGCCGAAGAAACGCTTGGCAATTCTTTCAATGAAGCTGCCGAACAGTTCGATGAACATTTCGTAATAATAAAGTATTGTATCCCAAGACATAATATTATTTCCTTTCAGTAACGCTTATTAGCCATTCTGACCGTAGTCAGAGTCAAAATCTTTGCCGCCGAGAACAAATGCGAGCCAAGCCATGAGTCTGTTCATTGATTCAACAAATAAATTCCAAAGACCGAGGATATCGATTTCCATAGTGTTACTCTCCTTTCAAAAATTGATCAACACTGACCTTTAAATACACAGACATTATACACTTTTTCACCCTCACAGTCAATATATTTCAAAAATAGAGTAAAAATTGGTCGTTTTTACCAAAAGGCATATATAGCTTTTGGTTGTTTTGACTAAAGGCTTGTGAGCAACGGAAACTATGACACAAAATATAGCTTTCCGTCGGGACGCAATCGGCGTTGCAGCGTTTCTTAGGATGTTGATTTTTCGCATTTAGTGTGATATGATTTTTATAAATCAGAACCGGGAGACAATATATGACAAACGATAAAATTTCCGTCCTGCATTTTCCCGTGCTGGACTCCACAAACCGATTTGCTCTTGAAATCAAGGATTTCTCTCACCTGACAACCGTTGTTGCAGACAGGCAGACGGCAGGCAGAGGAAGAATGGGCAGGAGCTTCTTTTCCCCTGAAAGCGGACTGTATATGTCAGTTATTCTGCAGCCCGAAAAAATCAAATGTCCCCTTTCTCTTTGCACCCCCGGGGCGGCACTTGCTGTCAGGCAGGCACTTGAAAACGAGGGTATACGGGGAATAAAAATCAAATGGGTAAACGACCTTCTCCTTAACGGCAAAAAGGTCTGCGGCATACTCACCCAGTCACAGACTGAAAACGGAAAAATCAGCAAAATTGTTATCGGCATAGGTATAAATCTCTGCAAGGGGGAATATGATTTTCCCGAGGATATAAAAGACAGAGCCGATTGGATCGGTTTTCACGGTGACAAGCTAAATCTTGCGAAAAATATTGCAGCTGAGCTTAACAGATATATATGCTCGGATAATTCGGATATATGCACAGAGTATAACTCTTATCTTGCTTACATCGGTGAAAGCACAACTGTTACCGACTATGCAGACAACAACAGGAAGGTCAGCGGCACCGTGCTGGGAGCAGACGAAAACTGTTTCCTTAAAATAAAAACCGAGGACGGAAACGAGCGTCTTATTTCATCAGGCGAAATAGGCTGATTTCTTAAAATATGCAAAAGCGCAATCATCCCTTGTAAAAGTGATTGCGTTTTCGTTTTATTAATTGACAAATTATTACAACGGTTGTATAATTATTACATTATATTCGTATATGGAGGAAATTTCAGGAATGCTTAAAAAAATCAAAAACTATCTTATGCCAATGGGGCCTGAATATGTAACAGCTCCCGTTGAAAGAATGAGCTATTGGAGCTACTTTATCGGCCAGAACGTCTTTTACACTCTGGTTGCTACATATCTTTCAACCTATATGATGTCAATCGGCGTTGACGTTAAAAAATCAGCAGCGGTTATGCTTGCTGTTAAAATCTGGGACGCTGTCAACGATCCCCTCTTCGGCGTTATCTTCGATAAGGTTAAGTTCAAAAACGGTAAATGTCTTCCCTGGCTGAAGATATCTCTCTTCCTTATCCCCGCCGCAACAATTCTTATGTTCGTCATCCCCGGTGCGGCAACGGAAACAATCAAGCTTGTATGGTTCGCAGTCGCATACCTGTTATGGGATACCTTCTATACCTTCTGCGACGTTCCCATTTACAGTATGATCACCACCATGACACCTAACCTTGATGAGCGTAACGCTATTATGCCCATAGGCAGAATGATGGGCGGCGTGGGCTCAGCTATCACAACTCTTATCTTCCCCGTTCTCAGCCAGAGTGCAGGCGTAAGCTTCGGCTGGATTGCAATAATCCTTTCACTTCTCGGTCTTCTCTTTATGGCTCCTATCTGTATAAAGGGCAAGGAAAGAAACTATAACGTTGAGCTTCAGGAGGAATCCTTCTCACTTCTCAACTCATTCAAGTATCTCATTTCAAATAAGTATCTTCTTATTTACTACACCGCATACTTCTTCTCATCAGCCGCCAACACATCAGCCGCAGTTCAGATGTTCGTAGGCTTCTACCTCTTCGGCACAGCTAACTTCGTAACTATCGTAGGTGCTCTCGGTGTTGTTCCGGCTATCATCTCCGCACTTCTTGTTCCCGCACTTACAAAGAGGTGTGACAAGTTCAAGCTTCTTGTATGGAGCAACATTGTAAATGCAGTTCTCGGTTATGTAATGTTCTTTATGGGCTGGGAAAATGCAACACTCATTATTATCCTTATGATTATCCGTTCCATCTTTGCAAACTGCGCAGGTATGCTCGGCTTTATGTTCACTCCCGACTGTGCAGAATACGGTCAGTACAAGACAGGTATCGATGCAAAGGGTATCACCTTCTCAATCCAGACCTTCTCAGCAAAGATCACAGGCGCTGTTTCAACATCTCTCGGTATGTTCGCTCTCGGTCTTTTCGGTTGGATAGAGGTTCAGGCAGAAAGCTTCGAGGAGCTTGCAAGACTCAACATCACTCAGCCCGACAGTGCTATGACAGGTCTCTGGGTAACATTTATGCTCATTCCTTCAATCGGTATGACGATCAGCGGTATACTTTATATGTTCTATAAGCTCAACGACAAGGACGTTCAGATTATGGCAAAGTGTAACGCAGGCGAAATCACAAGGGAAGAAGCAGAACAGCAGCTTTCAAGAAAGTATTGATAAATACAACACGGCAATCAAGGCGGCAGGAAATCTGCCGCCTTCTTGTTTTGCCCTGCTTTACCCCTATTCTACGAATCATAGGTTGAAAAAACATATGTGATATGCTATCATTTTTACGGAGGTGAAAATAATGGATATCAAAAAAATCGGCTTGTTCATAAAAGAGCAACGCAACATACAAAACATGACGCAAAAAGACTTAGCCGAAAAAATCGGCTGTACCGATAAAGCAATTTCCCGTTGGGAAACAGGAAAAGGATTGCCCGATATGTCTTTCATCGTGCCGCTGTCTGAGACACTTTGTGTTTCGGTAAACGAGCTTCTTGCAGGCGAAAGCTTTGTTGCCGATATCGGTCTTGAAAAAGAAAAGGACAACCCTGTCAGTTCCGTCAGTGAGATCGTTAAAAAAACTGATGAAACACTTATAACCGTTATGACAGATACTGCAAGCAAAACCAAAAGCACAACTATAAAAGAGATACTTTTTGGCTTCCTGACTTCTTCATTTGTCTGGCTTTCTGCTTTCCTCTTTTCAGGCAGAATTGCTTTTGGAGACGTATTGGAATTCTGGGACACAGGTCTGATTGTTTTTGCTTTTCCTCTTTTCTTCTGTTTGTCGTGTATTGCTGTTGGTATATATTCTTCAAAAACATCAAAAGACATATATTTCAAGGCCTCATTACTGTTTTTGTCCGTTCCGTTTGTATCGTTTGTTATCTATTTAATTTTTTCGGTTATAGATCTATTCTTCTCTATTCCGTATTCTGAGCTTTCAAATTCTCTGGCTACGATTGTCGGCATTTCACATATGCCGGTTGCTGCTGTTCTAAGCGGTATTTACGATTATATATATCCATTTCATTTATCTGAAATCACAGAAACTGCTGCTTATTCGTCTGTTCTGCTGATTCCTGCTGTTGTGGGGTTGGTTATTTCAATCAGAATATATAAAAAAAGTAAAGTTTAAGCTTTATTGCACACAAAAAAATCCGCACAGCACGTGCGGATTTTCTATGTAACTTTATATTCCTTCAAACAGCTTCACATTCTCGAAATCAGGCTTCAGCTCGCCCTTTTCCATCTTATGAACAATCTCTACAACCTTATCGTTATAGGGTGTCTTTACGCCGTATTTTCTGCCGTAAACACCAACAACACCGTTAATGAAGTCAACCTCTGTCAGCTTGCCGTTTTCGATATCCTGAAGCATACTTGCCTTGAGAAGCTTGTGCTTCTTGATTGCCACAGGTACTATCATAAAGCCGAATTTCTTTTTGAGCGCACCCTTATAATCAAAGAGGGCTGAGATGTTCTTGCCCTGAACGGGAGCAATTGTTATATTTGCTGCCTTTGCAACGTCAATGCATTCCTTGATAATCATCTGAACGCAGGCTCTTGAATCCTTTCTCTGGGCTGCATCGCCGAAGGTGCCGCCTGTTACAACAGACATACCGCTGAATGCTGAATTGATAAGAAGCTTTGCCCAACGTGTGCCGATAAAGTTTTCTTCAACCACAACGGGACACATAAGCTCAAGCAGAGCCTTTACCTCGTCAAATCTCGGATCCTTCTTTTGGCTGAAGCTGCCGAGATTAAATGAGAGAGAATCAGGTGAGCTTGTAAGCTCAACAACGCCCGGCTCAAGTAAGGTTGCTCCCCATTCAACAGCACAGCCGAGAGTTCTGTCTTCACCTACAACCTCCGAAACGGAAAGCTCGGGGATACCGTTCTGCATTGTGCAGACAAGGCAACCGTCATTCATAAAGGGAAGAAGTCCCTTGAGCACCTCTACATTATAAAGCTGCTTTGTCATAAGGATAATAAGGTCATACTTTTCTGTCATTTCATCAGGGGTAAGTGCTGTTACGGGAACGGTCATATCAACTGTTCCGACAACCTTAGCACCCTTTGTTTTAAGTGCTTCAACGTGAGCCTTATTTCTGTTTATAAGGTCAATCTGTCCGCCGTTTTTAGTTATGTAGGCACCAAGTACTGTTCCTAAGGAGCCTGCACCGTAAATACACGCTTTCATATGTATGTCTCCTTTGAATTTTATTTACCTGCTAATTATATCATAATTTGTTCCGTTGTCAACCTTTTGTCAATCCTGAGGCTGTCAGGTGTCACAATGCAGTCAACAACCGCAATTTCCACACCCTTATTCTTTGCTTCCCTCAGGGCATCCCCAAACTCTTTGTGCCTTTCATCGTTGGGTCGAAAGCTGTAAATACCCTTCATCTGTATCACAAACAGCACATATGCCTCGTATCCGTCCTTCAGGCATCCCGTCAGCTCCTTCAGATGCTTTATACCTCTTTGAGTGGGTGCATCGGGAAAGCTTGCAATGCCCTCGTTTTCCAGCGTTACGCCTTTCACCTCAAGAAAGGCTTTTCTTTTTCCGTCCTCTATATAGAAATCAAACCTTGAATTGCCGTATTTCACTTCACGGCGTATAACTGCATTTTCAGAAAACAGCTCACCCTTTCTCAGCCATTCCTCTGCTACGTCATTAGGTATCTGTGAATCCATATTTACCAGAACAACGCCTCTTTCCGTTTTCTTTTCAACGGCTATCAGGTCGTATTTTGTTTTTCTCTGAGGATTATCGGAAACGCTGAGAAAAACTCTGCTGCCTTCAACAAGAAGCTCTCCGCATCTGCCTGTGTTTTTTACGTGAACGGTTTCTGTGTTCCCTTCAATCTCCACCCTTGCGATAAAACGATTGGGTCTTGATATGAATTTGCCTTCTGCTGTTTCTCTGTATTTCATTTTGCTTCTCCTTTTCGGGTTTGTGCAGGAGGTTAGTCTGCGGTGGGGCGAGGCGGCTGTGCGCAGCACAGCCCGAGGGGGCGAAGCCCCCTCGCTTGCGGCTTCGCCGCAAGGCCTCGCCCTGCCAACCGGCCTCCTGCACAGACTGCAATTAAACCTGACGGCAAAACCGTCAGGTTTAACATCAGTTTTTAAGGCTGTGCATAGGTGCAGGAATTCTGCCACCACGTGAAATGAAGTCCTCTGATGAGAATTCGTGAACAGGCATTACGGGAGCTGAACCGAGAAGTCCTCCGAATTCAAGAAGGTCGCCCACCTTCTTGCCCACAGCAGGAATTATTCTCACTGCAGTCGTCTTTGTGTTTACAACACCTATTGCAGCTTCGTCAGCAATAATTGCAGAAATAGTGCTTGCCGATGTATCACCGGGCACGGCTATCATATCAAGACCAACCGAGCAAACGCAGGTCATAGCCTCAAGCTTGTCAAGATGAAGCGCTCCGCACTGTGCGGCGGCAATCATACCCTCATCCTCACTGACGGGAATGAATGCGCCTGAAAGTCCGCCAACGTGGTTACTTGCCATAACGCCGCCTTTTTTGACTGCGTCATTAAGCATAGCCAGTGCGGCTGTTGTACCGTGAGTACCGCAGACCTCAAGTCCCATTTCCTCAAGTATACGTGCTACGCTGTCACCCTTTGCAGGAGTGGGAGCAAGAGATAAATCCACAATGCCGAAGGGCACGTCAAGACGCTGAGAAGCCTCCTGAGCCACAAGCTGGCCCATACGGGTAATCTTGAAGGCTGTTTTCTTTATAGTCTCGGCAACAACGTCAAAGGGCTGTCCCTTGCAAGCCTTGAGGGCGTGATGAACAACACCGGGACCTGATACGCCCACGTTGATTACACATTCAGGCTCACCAATGCCGTGGAAAGCACCTGCCATAAAGGGGTTATCCTCAACTGCATTTGCAAAAACAACAAGCTTTGCACAGCCGAAGCCTGAGGTGTCGGCTGTCATATCTGCAGTCTGCTTTATGATTTTACCCATAAGTGCAACCGCATCCATATTTATACCCGCCTTTGTGCTTGCAACGTTAACGCTTGAGCAAACACGCTCAGTCTGCGCAAGAGCAGAGGGGATTGAATTGATAAGATTGATATCACCCTTAGTAAAACCCTTATGTACCAAGGCTGAGAAGCCTCCGATGAAGTTAACCCCGCAGGTCTTTGCAGCTTTATCGAGAGCAATAGCAAGAGGTGTGTAATCGCTTTCTTTGCAGGATGCACCTATAAGTGAAATGGGAGTTACGGATATACGCTTGTTGACAATGGGAATGCCGAATTCCTTTTCAATCTGCTCACCCGTTTCAACAAGCCTTTCGGCTCTCTTTGTGATTTTATCATATATTTTATCTGCAACCGTATTGACACTTTCTCCGCAGCAATCAAGAAGGGAAATACCCATTGTAATGGTACGCACGTCAAGATGCTGGTTATCAATCATATCGAGGGTTGCAATGATGTCTTGCATATTATTCATTTGAGCACCTCTCAGACTCTGTACATCAGGTCAAAAATATCTTCTCTCTGGGTACGGATAACAAGTCCCATTGTCTTGCCTAAGTCCTCTAATTCCTGAGAAATCTCTGTTACGCTCTTAGTGCTTTTTTCAAGGTCCACAAGCATTGTCATTGTGAAGTATTCCTGCATAACCGTCTGGCTGATATCAAGAATATTTACGTTGTTACCTGCAAGTGAGGTGCATACGTTTGCAATGATACCCGTTGTGTCCTTTCCTGTTACAGTGATGATAGCCTTCAAAGCAAATCAACTCCTTTAAAAATGTTATTACAATAATTATAAGGAATAACCGAAAAATGTCAAGCAATTAACGAAAATTAAAGGACGGAAGCATTACTCATCAGGCCTCCGTCCGTTTCTTTTATTCTGTTGTCTCCAGATCCTCCATTGAAAGGAAGGAAAGATCTATTTTCATATAGCCTCTGGGCTTTTCGAAGTAGCTGTCATCAACGGTTGATGAAATCTTGGAGAAGGAATAAATGTCAGCATTGCCGTCTTTATCCACTATATCCATTCTCACAAGGGTATCGCCGTCATAATAATAGCACTTTCTTGAACCGTCGGAATATGTGAAGTCCTCACAGTAGCAGTCCTTTGAACCTATCATAACGTTATAGGTTTCAACGCTTTCATAGTTGAAATCGTCATCAGACATAATCTTTACGTCTGACATCTCAAGAGCCATATCCTGAGGAAGCTCACAATAGGTTCGGATCGACGGTATAACTATCCAGCCGGCCTGCAGATCCTCACGGTAAATAACCTGACAGTCCATATCCTCTACCTTTGTGTCAACGCATACGTTTCCGTTTTTGAACGCAGCAGTAACTGCATCGGGGATTTCGGGGTCATCAGTGGTGAAAACCATAACGTAGCTTCCGCTTCCGAACAGCTTTCTGTATTTTTCCGTGCGCAGAGTTTCGGGTGTTGACGGCTTTGTGGCTGAGGTGTTTTTATCGTCGTCAGGCTTATTGTTCTTGTCGGTAGCCGTGGTTGTTTTGTCAACACGTGAAACCTCAGCACCGTAATCATAGGAGTCATCGTTTGTCTGCTGAATGTTCACAACCGTTGTATCATTATACGGAAGTGTGCCTGTGTATTCGCCTACGGGGTATACCTCCGCATCAAGCACAACCTCGCCGTTTTCGTCTATTCTTGCACCGTAAAGATTGCCTTCCTTATCGGTTACGCCCGCATAAACCTGCTGATTCTGGTCAATTACCGCAAGATATGTTATGCCGTAGCAGTCTGTAACGGTCAGCGTCTTCTCAGAATTGCCCTTCGTTATCTTCATACAGAAAACAACCGCCGCCGCAACAAAAAGCACCATAAACACAGTCAGTTTTTTGTTGTTTCTCATAGTTTTACCTCCAAGCCGCAGATAATGAGCTGTCTTTTCCGCAGCTTTGTGTACTCCTCTGTTTTATTTGTCGCTGCTTTCATCTGAGCTCATATCAAGACCGCTCAGATTAATGGGAACATATGCCTTAGGCAGCTCGAAAAGTGAATCGTCAACAGAGGAAGATACCTTTGTAATATTCATAATACCTGCTGTTCCGTCTGCGCTTATCTGATCAAGTCTCACAAGGTCATTTTTATAGAAATAATAAATAGAAATGTCACCTGTTTCGGTCTCATAAAGCTCGCATACACATTCTTTTCCGTCAATAGTTGCGTTGTATACGGTTACTTCCTTAACCTTTTCGGTCTGTGCAAAAGCTGTCATTTCAAGCTCGTTCATCATATCTGAAGGCATCTTGCAATATACATGGTAATCTGTCATAACAACATAAACCGCATCCTTTTCCTTCTGATAAATCATATTGCAGTTCATACCCTCAAGGGTTGTTTTCATAAATATGTTGCCGTTCTTTACTGCAGCTGTTATGGGGTCAGTCATACCCTCTTCCTCAGTTGTGAACTCGATATAATAATTACCGCTGGCAAAAAGCTTCTGATATTTTTCGGCACGAAGCTTGTTTCCGCTTTCAATTTCCCCGCCATTGTCAGATGAGGGCTTTGAAGTCTTGTCACCTGAGGATGAGGTGGTCTTATCATTCTTTTTATCGTTGTTAACGGTATACTTTTCCGTGGTACCGTCGGGGTCCCTGACAACCTCGCCGCCTGCAAAGTTGTGGTCAATCTGCGGTGTCTGGTTAATTGAAACAACGGTGGTATCGTTATGGGGAAGGGTACCTGTATAATCCTCAACAAGATATAACTTGCCGTCCTCAAGGACATTTCCGTCTTTATCTATCTCAGCCGCATACAAATTACCGTCAGCATCCGTTACACCTGCCATAATTTCACCGTTCTGGTTTTCAATAGCAAGATATGTAGTGCCGTCAGGGTCGGTTACCGTAAGTGTATCATCTTTATTATTGCCACACCCTGTAAAGAAACAGAATATGAGCGATATTGCAACAATGGCCGCAGCCATAGCTAATGTCTTTTTTTTCATTGTTTCGCTCCTGTTGGTTAGATTTTTGCTTATTTTAAAGACTACAACAAAATTGCGATAAAATCAATACAAAACTTACTGCTACTTTGTAAATCTTTTATTAAAGTATGTTAAATTCCCGTATGTATATACATTTCTGCAGAATTTTTGTTTTTTACATAAAGGTATTGCTTTTTCCGTGAGATTTGTATATAATAATCTCTGCAATCACAACAATGTTTCTGACCGTATATGAGCAGGTCGAGGAAAACTTCATCATATTATGCTTGTGTAGCACAGTTGGTAGTGCAGCTCATTTGCCGAACAGCCGACCGCCGCCGGTGGCGGATGAAGGGAGGCTGTGAGGGGAAGAAACACAGAGTATTGCGGTGGCGTCTCACGCCGCCGGAAGACGACAATGTTTCTGACCGTATATGAGCAGGTCGAGGAAAATTTTATCATATTATGCTTGTGTAGCACAGTTGGTAGTGCAGCTCATTCGTAATGAGCAGGTCGCAGGTTCGAGTCCCGTCACAAGCTCCAGAAAAAGAACGAAGCAATCGCTTCGTTCTTTTTTTATCCACTGCGAAAGCAATGGCATATCATCAACGATAGCGTTGCTATCGTTGTATCTCATCAGTCCGTTAGGACTGTATATCATCACGCTTTAGCGTGTATCAAAAACACTTTCGCAACTGATAATATACAAAACCACGTTTTGATGATATGCAATTCCTGCGGAATTGATGATATACAACGGCAAGCTGTTGAGTTATTTTCCTTTTTATGCTATAATGATAATGTACAAAGCAAGCTTTTAAATAAAAATTCAATCATATAATAAGTTCTATCGAGGTAAAAAACATGAATAATAGAAAGAAAATAATAAAACGTATTTCAGTTGTTTTGTGTATCATCGCTCTATATTTCAGTGTAATTTCCATATTATATTCAACATCTGACGCTGAGTATTTGTATGATGCAGCAGGAGATTTTATTGGAATTAAATTCAACAACAATGAATATACCGATGATTATTATATGCCTGAGAGATATAATCTTATTGCAGAGGATGTATCTTCTTTTTCCAGAAGATATTATATTAAGTACGGTGATTATTTAAGCGATTACCTTCCCCCATTTTCATACTTTTGTTTTTATAGTAATGAGTTTGATGAATATACAAACTTCATCATAGAACACCCTCACGATTCAGAAGCATGCATCCACATAAAGAAAGATATGGTTTTGCCGACATTAAATCGTAATAAGGTAGATATGGTATGTATGTCACTCGGTAATAAAGATGAGGACAATATCAAGGATAAAGAGACTATTGACAAAATAGTAGAATGTGCAAAAAGTGATGGCAAAATTGAATTAGACAAAGAGATTGTTGATTACATTAAAAAATACTCTTGGGATTATCATTGTTTCTTTTTGAAATATGAGGGTTACCCAATCGGCGAAGAATTTCATATTAAAGAAACTGAAGATGGCAAATATACAATTGACCAATTCACACCCGAAGAATATGATACAGTATATTATGATGAAGAACTTCATCCATCACAATATTAACAAGAACCAACTCTACAAACTTATCCTTAACTACAACCATAGGTCGCAGGTTCGAGTCCCGTCACAAGCTCCAGAAAAGCTCTGTTTCAATAAAGAAACAGAGCTTTTGTTTTTTTATTTGATTTTCTTAACGCTCCGACCCTCTCAGGGTTCGAGTCCCATTGGTTTATTGCGAAAAAACAAAGAGAACGAAACTTTTACTTCGTTCTCTTATTGGCGCGCTGCAAGGGACTCGAACCCCTGACCTTTTGGTTCGTAGCCAAACACTCTATCCGGCTGAGCTAGCAGCGCATTTTGCTATATACGAGGTCTCCCTCGCTTTTGTGCTAAAGAATGATAACATATTACAAAGGAAAAATCAAGCCCTTTTCGAAAGTTTTTTATTTTTCCTCTGCCTTTACCTCACCGAATACACACAGCCGCAGTAGTTCTGTCTGTAAAGACCGAATTCAGCGGACAGCTCAACAGAGCGCTTGTATCCGCCCTTTTTCTTGAAGTCCGACGGAAGATGGGCAACACCGTATTTCTCAGCCATTTCCTCCCCCACCTCATTTATCACCTGAGCGTTTTTCAGGGGGCTTATTGTAAGGGTTGTTGTAAAAAAATCAAAGCTGTTTTCTTTTGCAATTTCCGCTGTTTTCTCCAGACGAAGCTCGAAGCACCTGCGGCATCTTTCTCCGCCTTCGGGAAGCTTTTCCATTCCTCTGACCTTTGCATAAAACTCTTTGCCATCAAAGTCAGCCACTATAAGCTTCACGGGATTTTTCACCTGCAGCAGAGAAATCAGCCTTCTGACCTCATCTGCCCGTTTATCATATTCATCTGCGGGATAAAGATTGGGGTTATAGAAAAAAACAGTTATGCTGAAATACTCAGCCAGATATTCAAGACAGTAGCTGCTGCAGGGAGCACAACAGGCGTGAAGAAGCAAGGAGGGAACCTTTCCCGCCTTTGAATTTTCTTCTATTATTCTGTCAAGCTCTTTCTGATAGTTTCTCTGCATAACCGTATCTCCTATGAAAAGAGCCCGTCTTGCGACAGGCTCTTTGTTATTACTAATTATATAATTAGTATGTGAAGTCGTATGTATCGTTTGCGCCACCTGAAATAACAACGTCAAGAGATGCGCCCATTGCATTACCTGTGCCGCCGCCCTGCATGGGAAGGTCAACAACAAGCTTTGTGAGAAGGCCGTCGCCGTTAACTGTTGCTTCAAGAGTTGTGCCGGGATAATCCATATCAGCCTTTGTGATTGTAACGCTGGGAACTTCAAGAGTTGCAAGGTTAAGGGGATCAACAACTGATTCGTTGTGAGCCGGGTTAACTGTTGAGCCTGTTGCACCGTCAAATGTTGACTTTTCAGCAACGAGCTTGATTGTCATTGTGTATGTACCGTCACCGTTGTCCTTTGCTGTAGCTGATGCTACACCTGCTTCAGCAAGCTTTGCTTCTCTCTTTGCGGGCGGAAGAACATTATTAAGAAGTCTGCCGTTATCGTTTGCATCAACACCGTTTGTAAAGGTCCATGATGCATCTGTGTCTGAAATAAGGCCCTGAAGGATCTTGTTGATTGTGCTTGTAAGGAATGATACTGTACAGTCATCAAGGTTAATCTTCATTGTACCAATCTTATGAACAGAAACTGTGCCCTCGAACTTCTTTGTATCGTTGATAGCATTGTTGTATGCCTTTACGATTTCAGCTGTGCCTGAGGGGATCTTGCTGCCCTTGTCTTCTGCGGGAGCGTCGTTCTTATCCTCTGCGGGTGCATCGTTCTTGTCTTCTGCGGGAGCGTCATTCTTGTCCTCTGCAGGAGCGTCTGTCTTGTCTTCAGCAGGAGGTGTCTGAGTCTGTGTGTCCTGCTGAGGTGTCTGCTGGGGAGCTGTGTTTGTGTTTACTGAAGGTGTTTGTGCGTTGTTTGCAGCACCGCCTTCGTTGCTGTACTGAACAGTAATGTTAATGCCCTTTGATGAGCCCATGCTGTAACCAATGCCGAAAAGCAATGCAGCTACGAGCACGATTGCGATTACTCTGAGTGCGTTTTTCATAATCTGGGGGACCCCTTTCAATAATTCTTTTCAGTTCTGAGACTGAGTTTGTGTTTTTCATTCTCCCTATCGCATAGAGAGACAATTACATACTTAAAGTTACAACAATTCAAGCGAAAAGTCAAGTCTTTTTTGCAATATTTAAGTAAATTTTGTGACAAATTTTTGACCTTTTTTACCTGTTTGTTTAAATTGCACAAACAGAATTATTCTTTTTTATGCATCTTTACCATTTTTAATAATGTACTTATAAAAGTCAACTGCAGGAGGAAGTGTGCTGCAGCTTATGTTTTCCTCTGCGGCGTGCATACTTGCGTGCTGCTGCTTGTTCAGGTGGAAGGGATAGAATCTTAAACAGTTTTCGCAGATTTCCTCATAGAACTTGGCATCCGTACCGCCTGTCATAATATAAGGAACCGTATCTACACCCGGGAAAACCTCTCCGATTGCTCTTTCCACAAGATGGAAAGCATCACTTGTATAGCTGATAGGCTCTGAGGGCTGTTTTGCAGTAAGAACCTCAGTTTCAATATCGTATTTTGCAGCTATTTTTGATATAAGTGCTATGCTTTCGTCTGTGGGCTGATGATTAATAAATCTCATATTGCCCGTTACGTATGCCTCCATGGGGAGAACATTGTATCCGTCTGAGCCCTTACCCTTTGTGAAGGCAAGAGTTGTTTTAAGCATTGCACCGCCCTGAGGGCTGATTTTGCCTATTACCTTTGTGAGCAGGCCCTTGAACAGCCACATATTTGCAAAAACAAGGCGCATGGGTAAATCCATATTCGGTGTATAACGCCTGAACATTTCAAGGGAGGTATCATTGAACCTTGATACGAAGGGATCCTTCTTTTCAACATCTGCAATAAACATTGCAAGTCTTGCCCAGGCTGTTCCCTTTGAGGGAGCGCTGGCGTGACCGCCCTTGCTCTTTGCAGTGAACTTCAGGTCGCCGTAGCCCTTTTCCAGAACACCGACCATTGCATATGTACCCTTAACTCCGCCTACGGGCTCGTCCATTATTGCGCCGCCCTCATCCAGAACGAGAGAAAGCTTAACTCCCTGCTCCTTGAGCCATGCAACCGTCTTGGGAGCACCGTCACCGCTGATTTCCTCTGTGCAGCTTCCTGCAAAGTATATGTCAACATCAGGCTGATAGCCTTCTGCAAGAAGCTCCTCTGCAGCCTGTAAGAAGCAGCAGGCACTGCACTTTGTATCCATTGTGCCTCTGCCCCAGATAACACCGTCGCTTATCTCGCCTGAGAAAGGCTCGTGTATCCAGTTGTCGCCCTCGGGAACAACGTCCTGATGGCTCATAAGAAGAACTGCTCCTCCGTCTGTCTTGCCCTTCCACTTTGCAATAAGATTGCCGTCGATTTCCGTAATCTCAAGCTTTTCGGCAACAAGGGGGAAAAGCTCCCATAATTTCTTGTGATATGCGTAAAACTTTGTTACATCAAAATTATCTCTGTCTGAAACGGTTTCCATCTTAACCATTTCGCTGAGCTTTTTTGCGTATTCTTCGCTGCGCTTAGGGTCAGCCTCGGGAAGAACGGCATCTCTTGCTGCGGTGGGTTTAAGAGAAAGTGCTCTGATAAGAAGCACCGCTATAAGCAATACGAGAGCTGCGGGAATTATCAATAAATATTTCATATTACACATCTCCTATGCGTGATTGAAGCTGCAAGTTTATCCTGCAGCTTCATATTTACATTTTTACTTGAGGTCGATTGTGAAGTCGTATTCGGGAAGATATGTACCTGTTGCAAAAACTCTTGCTCTTGCAACAATCTGATCCTCGTATACTTCAAAGATATATCCCTGACCGTCTTCCTCATAGCCGTCTGCGTTATTTGTGCAAAGACCGGGGAGAGTGATTGACTTGTATGCGCCGTAGTCCTCATATGTGTACTGACCGAAGCCTACATGAAGGTGACCGTTAAGGAAAATAACGTTATCATACTTTTCAAAGATAGCCTTTATTGCATCGCCCTGCTCACCCATTGAGCCGCCCTTGAGGAATGCGGGTGAACCCCATGTGTTTGGAAGACCGTGTGTGTTCTGGAAGGGCTGATGACTGATAACGAATACAGGCTTGCCGCTTTCCTGAGTAGAAGCGATTTCGCTGTCAAGCCAGGCAAGCTGTGTATCGCTGTAATATGCTTCTTCAAACACCTGCTTCTCTGAGTTGAGAACGATGAACTTATATCCGTTTATTTCATATGAATAATAGAGTGTATCATCAAGCTTGTTTGTCTGTGAAATACCGTTATAGAAATCGATAAGTCTGTCCTTCTGGATGCAGTAAGCCTTGAGTCTGATATCGTGGTTACCGTAGCTGTAAATGTGATTGTCAACAACATCGTTGAGCTTGACAAGTCTGTCTGTAATATGACGGTATTCGCTTACAAGACCGTTTTCAGCGATGTCACCTGCAATTACAAGAGCATCGAGCTTGACTGATGAATTGAGCACGTCCTCAACTGCATTTTCAAATGTACCTAATCTGTCGGGCATATAGTTTGAAATCTGAGGGTCTGCCCATGCGATAAATGTAAGCTGTGCGCTTTCTTCATCGATTATATTGATGGGTGTTTCAACTGACGGTGCCGTAATCATGCCGAGAGCCGCCATAATAGCAAGCATAGCTGACATTGCTTTGTAAGAAATGATTTTGAGTAAGTACGAACCTAACATTGTTTTTCCTCCTGAAATTTAAATATACTTATTTAAAGTCCTTTCGGGCTTGTTTGCCTTTATCTGTTTGACGGACTGCCGCAGCACTTTTTATACTTTTTGCCGCTTCCGCAGGGACAGGGATCGTTGGGGCCGACCTTCTTATCCTTGTTTCTGACAGTTCTGCCCTTTTCGCTTCCGTCACCTGAGCCTGAAACACCGGTGATTTCCGCAACCTTTTCACGCTTTACCTCTTCCTCTGTTCTCACCCTTGCGTTAAGAACAGTTCTTACGGTAGCCTCTCGGATTGAGCAGGTCATATCATCAAACATATCATAGCTTTCCTGACGGAATACAACTACGGGATCCTTCTGACCGTAGGCACGTAAGCCTACACTTCTCTTGAATTCGTCCATAGCATCGATATGATCCATCCAGTGCATATCAACACAACGCAGAAGCATTGATCTTTCAAGCTCACGCATAAGCTCCGGACCGAACTGAGCCTCTCTCTCCTCGTGCATCTGATGAGCTTTGTCGCAAAGAGCTGCATAGAGAGTGCCCTTGTCCATGCTTTCGATGTCCATATCATCATCAATAAGCCATGTATACTTTGCTCTGAGTCCCTTCCAGTTCCAGTCCTCTTCACCGAGGCTGTCGGGACAGTAAAGCTCAAGATTATCCATAATAGAGTCATCAATCATCTTTGAGATAACCGGCTTCATATCTTCACCGTGAAGCACCTGGTCTCTCTGCTTATAGATGATTTCTCTCTGATGGTTCATTACATCGTCATAGCTTAAAACGTGGAGACGGATTGCGAAGTTGTTGCCCTCCATCTTCTTCTGTGCATTCTCAACACCCTTCGTCAGCATACCTACCTGAAGGGGCATATCATTATCAATAGGCATTGAGTTCATTATTGTCTGCATTCTGTCACCGCCGAACAATCTGATAAGATCATCCTCCATTGACAGATAGAAGCGGCTTTCACCCGGGTCGCCCTGACGTCCCGAACGTCCTCTGAGCTGGTTATCAATACGTCTTGATTCGTGTCTCTCTGTACCGATAATGAAGAGACCGCCTGCCTCACGGACTGCCTGAGCCTCGTCCTTTATCTCTTCCTTATATTTTCTTTCAAGGTCGCTGAACATCTGTCTTGCTTCGAGAATAGCCTCGTCGCTTGTTTCGCCGAAGCCTGTTGCCTCTGCAATAAGTTCCTCGGGATACTGCATACGTCTCATTTCGCTCTTTGCAAGATATTCCGCATTACCGCCAAGCATAATGTCGGTGCCTCGGCCTGCCATATTGGTTGCAATTGTAACTGCACCCAGCTTACCTGCCTGAGCTACGATTTCGGCTTCCTTATCGTGGAACTTTGCATTGAGCACATTGTGCTTTATGCCTCTCCTCTTGAGCGCACGGCTGAGCTTTTCACTCTTATCAATGGACACCGTACCTACAAGCACAGGCTGACCCTTTTCGTGGCACTTGAGAACCTGCTCAATAATTGCATTGAACTTATATTCCTCTGTCATAAAGACAACGTCATCGTCATCGTGTCTGATAAGAGGCTTGTTAGTGGGAATCTCGATTGCATCGAGAGAATAAATCTGCTGGAATTCGTCTGCTTCCGTGAGAGCCGTACCTGTCATACCTGAAAGCTTCTTATAAAGACGGAAGTAGTTCTGGAAGGTGATGGTGGCAAGAGTCTTGTTTTCTCTGGCAACCTTAACGCCTTCCTTGGCTTCAATAGCCTGATGAAGACCCTCGTTATATCTTCTGCCTATCATTATACGTCCGGTAAATTCGTCAACAATGAGAACCTCTCCGTCCTTTACAACGTAGTCGATATCCCTGGTCATAACACCTCTTGCCTTGATAGCAATATTGATATGGTGGGCAAGAGTAAGGTTTTCCGGGTCTGTAAGGTTTTCAACACCGAAGGCCTGCTCAGCCTTTGCAATACCTGATTTTGTAAGTGTGGCAGTCTTTGCCTTTTCGTCAACGATGTAATCGGCATCGGTGTCAATATCCTCAACGTTTGACTTGGAGTCAATCTCCGTAACCTTTACCATTTTCAGTCTTCTGGCAAAGTCGTCAGCCTGCTTATAAAGTATTGAGGACTCTCCGCCCATACCGGAAATGATAAGGGGGGTTCTTGCTTCGTCGATAAGGATTGAGTCAACCTCGTCCACGATTGCGAAATTATGACCTCTCTGCACCTTTTCTTCAAGGTACTGAACCATATTGTCACGAAGATAGTCAAAGCCCATTTCGTTATTTGTACCGTAGGTAATGTCAGCGGCATAGGCTTCACGTCTTTCCTCGGTTTCCATGCTGTTTACAATAAGGCCTACACTCAGACCGAGGAAGCGGTAAACCTTTCCCATCCACTCGCTGTCACGTCTTGCAAGATAATCGTTAACGGTAACGATGTGAACACCGTTTCCGCTGAGTGCGTTAAGATAAGCAGGAAGTGTTGCAACAAGAGTTTTACCTTCACCTGTTTTCATTTCGGCAATTCTTCCCTGATGAAGAATCACGCCGCCGATAATCTGAACGGGGAAATGGCGCATCTGCAGAACTCTGTCTGATGCCTCACGGCAGGTTGCAAATGCTTCGGGAAGAATATCATCAAGTGTTTCTCCCTTTGCAAGTCTTTCCCTGAACTCATCAGTCTTGGCTCTGAGTTCACTGTCCGTAAGCTTTTTGTATTCCTCCTCAAGGGCAAGAACCTTATTTACTGTCGGCATTACTCTCTTTACCTCTTTGGTCGAGTAGTCACCGAAAAGCTTTTTAAAAAAGCCCATTTTATCACCTCTTTATATTTGTCAGCAAAATTTTTCGCATAATATCGGATATTAATCCTATTCTAAGTTAGTATATCACAACAGAATCAAAATTGCACTATTTTTTCCAAAATTTATAAAATTTTAAAGGAAGAATCGGAAGCAAAGAAAAAGCACCCGACAGAATCGGGTGCCTGAATAAATATTCTTAATTAACCGGTAACCTTACCGAGAGCATCTTCAATAAACTTCTTAATGAAATAAACTACATCGGAAAGCATTGCAAGAATTGCTAACATCTGACTTCCTCCTTTCACTGCTATTTCTTTCAACTAAATAATAGCATAAGAGAGGGATTTGTGTCAACCGTTCAAATAACCGGCAAAGTTATTTTACATTTTCACAAAACCTGTGACAGATTACTGCCATGTGATGTTCCAGGTTTCGTCAAGCTTACCTTCGATAACAACTGATGCTGTCATACCCATAGCCTTACCTGTGCCGTTTGCTGCAAGGGGGAAGTTTACTGCATAGCTGTCAACAAGACCGTCCTTGTTTACGCAAAGTGTAACCTGTGCACCGTCATAAGTGAAGTCACAGCTGTTTACCGTGAAGGGAAGGCCCAGTGAATCAATATCAAGGTAACCTACTGCTACTGAGTGGTGTACCGGAGGAGCCTCATATGTAGCTGTTTCGGGAGCGAGTGTGATGTTGAGCTTGTAGCCGCCGTCACCGTAGGGTTCAGCAGTAGCTGTCTTTACGCCTGCAACCGTGAGAGCTGCTTCCTTGCCCGGAGGGGGAAGGTTATCCTTGAAGGCAGTCATATCAGCATTTGAATATGTGGTTGTTTCCTCACCCATAAAGCTTTCCATAAGTGATGAAACAAGACCCTGAAGCATAGAGGGGATTGAACTGTCCACAAGCTGGAGTGAAACATTTTCAACCTGTGTTGCTGAGAATGCCTTTGTTGTATTCTTAGTTGCGTTGAGTGCATCGTTATATGCCTTTACAACCTCTTCCGGTGTTGAGGGAAGCTTTGCGGCAGGAGCCTCTGACGGAGCTTGCGAGGGAGCTTCTGAGGGGTTAGCCGAATTATCTGTGGGGTCAGCCACGGGAGCCTTATCTGTTGTAGGCTGTGTGGTTGTGGGCTGGGTTGTTGTAGGCTGAGTTGTCTGGTTTGTCTGGTTTGACACGGTTGTCTGCTGCGTGTTTCCTCCTGAAGAGAGGGATGCGTTTATTGCTCTTCTTTCACGGAAAGCACCGAGCTCTATACCCATTGCAAAAATCCATACGCAAAGAACGATGCTGACTACAATTCTCATTGTGCGATTCATTATAGAAACGCTCCTTTCATTTTCCATATGTTTTGAAGTATGTTATTCTTCATATCATACATATTATAAAGAATACAAAAAATACTCCCTTTTGTCAAGAGACAATTCAATTTGTTAATAGTATATTTTAATTTCTGCAAACAGGAAATATTTTCCTTTATCACGGAAGTAAAAATTTGTCGAAAGTCTGCTTTTTGTGGAAAATATAGAATTTTCGGGATAAATTTTTGGCATTATCCACATATCAACAGAGTTTTCCACACTCATAACAGAGTTTTGCACATAGTTTTTCCACGTTTTCCACATAGTTTTCCACACGGGGATTTCCAAAGAAAAAAACTTGGTCAAAGCATATTCAAATATTCTGAATTTGGTGATATAATTATGACCCGATTAAATCCGAAAGGTCAGAGGAACGGGCATAGCCCGAACCCCATATCAACCGTTATGAAATACAGTATCAACCCCATGATTTATACGAATATGTTTCCTGTTCCCGTTTGTATTGCCGACGAGCATATCAGGTCAGCAAGTCTTCCCCAGATGAAAATCATTCTCTGGCTTTTCAGGCACTCGGCTCAGGGAGAAATATCCTCAAAGGAAATTGCCTGTGCCGTCGGTCTTTACGAAAGCGAGGTTGACGATGCAATCCGCTATTGGACAGACTGCGGTGTGATTTTATCTGCAGGTGCCGACACGGCTTCACCCTCTTCAGAAGCCCAAGCCGACGAAAAATCCGCAGTCAGAGCTGAGGCTCAATCAACCGAGCCCGAAAAAAGCAGAATAGTTGAACGAATTCATATAAATCCGCCCACTCATCAGGAGGTGGCAAAAAGATGCGCCGAATCAAAGGCGCTGCGTGAGCTCTTCCTCACAACCGAGCAGAGCCTGGGGGCAACGCTCTCCTGTTCAATGCAGGGTGTTCTTGTTATGCTTCATGATGACTACGGTCTTTCCGTTGAGGTTATTTCCCTGCTTGTGGAGTTTGCCGTCAGTCAGAAAAAGGCAACGACAAAATTCATTTCAACAACAGGCAGACAATGGTGCGAAAAAGAAATTGATACCATTGACAAGGCAATGGATTACATAGAAGCTGTATCAAGCGCTGACAGATACTGGAGAGAATTCTGCGAAAAGACCGGCGTGAAAAATCCCCGTCCCTCAAAGACACAAAGCGAATTTCTCCACGCCTGGATAAACAATATGAATTTCTCAATGGATATGATTCTTATGGCTTATGAGGAAATGGCTGACCATACGGACAGATTCAGCTTCCCCTATATGAATAAGGTGCTCGTTTCCTGGCACAAAAACGGTATCACTACCCCTGCTCAGGCTGCTCAGGCAAAGAAGGAGCATCAGGAAAAGCTCAGCGGTAAAAAAGGCAAGGCCTCAGCTGAGGAAAAGGCTCCTGCAAGCTATAACCTGGATGCATACACCAAAAAGGCATTTGCAAATCCGCTGAACATTCTCAACAAGGAGTAAGACTATGGCATACTCAAAGAAAATACATCTCAAGGCAAAACAAATACTCGCCGAAAGAAAGGATACCGCCGAGCGTGAGCAGAAGCTCCGTCACGATGAGGTATGCCTGAAATTCCCCGAAATCCTTGCTGCGGAAAAGGAAATGGCAAGAACGGGTGCCGAAGCCGTCAAAGCTATCGGAATGGGCGCTGATGCTGAAGCCTACATAGAAAAAATATCAAAAATAAACCTTGCCGCCCAGTCTCTGCGTGAAAGAATACTCACGGAAAACGGATACGACAAGGACTATCTTAAAACAAAATATACCTGCGAAAACTGCCGTGATACGGGTGCCCGTGACGGATACGTCTGCGACTGCTACCGTAAGCTGACAAAAGCCCTCGCCTTTGAGGAGCTCAGCCGTACCTCTCCTATGCAGCTTTCTTCCTTCAGGGATTTCAATGTGAATTATTATCCTCAGACCACCGACCCGGAAACAGGGGTTGTGCCGAGAGAGCATATGTCAAACATTCTCAGGTTCTGTCAGGTATACGCCGACGGCTTCACGCCCAAGGCTCAGAGCCTTCTGATGTACGGCAAAACAGGTCTGGGAAAAACTCACCTCTCCCTTGCAATAGCGGGCACCGTAATCGACAAGGGCTATGCCGTTATATATGACTCGGCTCCCAACCTTATGAACAAGCTGGAAAAGGAGCATTTCGGCAGGGGACAGAACAGCGAGGACACAATGGAAATGCTCAGCACCTGCGACCTTCTCATTCTCGATGACCTGGGTGCAGAATTCCAGACCTCCTTCACCGTTTCGGCTCTTTATAATATTGTGAACAACAGACTTCTCTCCTCTCTGCCCACAATTATCAGCACAAATCTTGACCCTCAGGCTCTTGAGGAAAAATATACGGAGAGAATTGCATCAAGATTTATCGGAAATTACATTAATCTCGGCTTCTGCGGAAACGACGTAAGACAGGTAAAGTAAGTTTTTTGCTTGTGCAGAGGCAACATTTTAATTTGTTATAAATAGGATCAGATTCGCAGGGATGTGCTTTATGTGCATCCCTGCGGGTCTTTTTAATTGAAAATGGAAAATGGAAAGCTTTGGGAATGCAGAATGCAGAGTGCAGAGTGCAGAATTGTGGGGAGCAAATTGTAAAATCAGCACATACACTTACCTATCCACTGACACTTTCCACTTACCGATGCGCTGAAACCGAACAGGCGTGCAATTACAGGCGATTTACTATACTCTGATGTTAAAATCAGAAGATTGCTCTGACTTGTGGGACCCGCCCGCAGTCGTGGGCGGGGCGGAACGGAGTTCCGCAGGCAAATCGCCCTTTTGCAGAAACCGCAGCAAAAAGTAACGGGCGGAAATCCGCCCGTTTAATTGTGCATTGTGCATTGTGCATTAATACAACCCTATCGCCTTGCTGACAAACTCCGCTGTCCCTTCTCCGCCTGCTTTATCTATGTTGGCTTTCATTCTTTCATCACAGACATACATCTGCCCCAGACCCCTGAGAATTTCCGTTGTGCAGGTATAATAGTTACCCGTTATGAAGCTCTGTATCTCCCTGACAACAGCCTGAGCTTCGGCAGAGTCGGGCGCAAGGTGCTTTATCTGACCTGCTCGGGCAAAGATTTCCATGAACAAATCGCCCTTATCCTTAGCTTCCTCGCAGGTACGGTCTGCTGTTCGACTTTCATATTCGGCAAAGGCTTCGGTTTTACCCCATTTTTCCCTTGCTTCCTTTTCGTATTCCTTTATCTTTTTTTCGTCAAATGCTGAAAAATCCATTGTATCCACTCCTGTTTCTGTAAGTTTTTCACTGAAGAATATAAGCTCGTCCAGTCTGTCACGGCGAAGCTTCAACAACTCTGTCTGCTGCTTCAGGGCTTCTTTTCTGTCGAAATCGGGTTTCCCCATTATTTCACCGATTTCCTTCAGGGGGAACTGAAGCTCACGGAAAAGCAAAATAGTCTGAAGCGTTGCAAGAGCATTGTCATCGTAAAGTCTGTATCCTGAAGATGTAACCTCGGTAGGCTTCAGCAGACCTATACTGTCGTAATAGTGAAGTGTCCGTATACTGACACCTGTAAGCTCGCTGACCTGATGCACTGTTTTCACGGATATCCGCCTCCTTCCTGTGATAAACCAAGTATATACTATGACGTAAGGTGAGAGTCAAGAGGTTTTTGCAAAAAAATCTCCCGAAAAATTTACGGGAGATTAATCTTTATTTTTTCGCCACAATTATTGTTGTGTTTTCTATACGGAAAACTTTTTCCGCCTGAGAAAAACCTGCATCCTTCAGCATCTGTATCTGATTATCGACGGTGCAGGGGGTATCGTAATGGAAAAATTCATCAAGAGGTATATTCTGCTCTTTCCTTATTCTTTCATTTTCGGCAAACCAGAAGTCTTCCTCCTCCTGAGCCTCAACCATATAGTCGCATTCGATATATACACCGTAGCTTTTCAGAGCTTTGCAGATTTTTCTGTAAAGCTCTGTTTTCTTTTCGTGTGAAAAGTGATGCATTGTCTGAAAAGAGACTGCGCAGTCATATACACCTTCGCCCAGAGCCACACTGAAGTAATCGCCACAGATAAGGTTAAGACTTTTATAGGGATGTTTCTCCTTCAGTCTGTCGAGCATAGCCTGAGTCAGATCTATGCCCGTTACCGAAGCATCGGGCAGCTTTTTGAATATCTCATCAAGCTCAAGTCCTGTGCCGCAGCCAAGGTCAAGGAGAGACTCTGTTCCCTCAGGCACAAGCTCTGCCATTGTGAGGTAGCCTTCTCTGCAGCCTTCAACATCATTAAGCATATGCTCATCATACATTCCGACTCTTGCCGCAAAGAAGGAGGCCATAGGTTCTAAGTTGGTCATTTTGCTTTACCTCATATCCCGACAGTTATAATCTCAAAGGGCTTATATTCAATAACATCAGTTTCTCCGATTTCATCTTCCAGCATATTGAGAAGCTTCACCTTGCAACCGAGCTTTATTCTGCCTCTTCTTCCGTCCTGTTCGCTGAGACGGATAACTGTCATTTCCCCGTTTTCGGACTGCTTTGCCGCCTGAAGATACAAGGGAGCGAAGTCGGGCATATCCCATTTAACATCAGCCTTTACCAAAGGAACGTTGTACTGATGTGCAATATTGTTAATCCCTGCACTAACGGCATCGTCAGCGTGAGGATAAATCATATAACAGAAATTGTGTCTGCCTATATCCGAGACCACATCAGGACGTATTGTCGCTCTGAGAAGAGAGAGAGACATTGAGTTTTCATTGAATCCCACACCGTATTTTCCGTCATTGATAAGAGCAACGCCTCCGCCTGCCTCCGAAAGGTCACACCATTTATGGTGGCAGGTTTCAAATCTCGCCTGCTGCCAGGTTGTGTTGCGATGGGTTTCTCTTTCGATATATCCCGCAGACGTATCACAGAGAGCTTTCCGTGTAAGCACATTGCAATCAAACTCAACCTTTGCAAGCTTGTGCTTCTCATTCCAGTCAACAATGCTTTCAACTTCAATTCCTCTGCTTCTTCTGAAGAGACGGATTATCATTTCCCAACGGGATTTGTCTGTTCTGAGTACCGTGCGGAAGGATACGCTTTCGCCGTCCCTTTCTGCAAGGGAAACGGGTAAATCTATATCCAACGGGATTTCCTTATCTCTGTAATTCGGCAGAATATCCCATGCATCATAGTTGCCGGGGCAGTCTGCATATAATGTCAGCTTGTTAAATCTGCCGTCTGTCCATTCTCTGTCAAGCTCCTTGTCACGGAGATTTTCAAAAGAGCCGTCAGGGGCAAAAGAAAGAGAATAATAAGGTGTTTCCACAGTCTTTCCGTCAAATGTAAACCAATCGTCGCCACCCTTTACACTTCGGAGCTTTGCACCTGACAAGGGAGCAATAGCAGGAATCAACCAGTTGCCTTTTTCACCGTATCTTGTGGCACTGCCCTTTTTGTTGGGAACAAATGTGATTGCGTCACGCTTTATATTAAGTGTGTTGAAATATTCCGAACCCGTACCGATAATACGGTCAAGCTCTTTTTCGATTTCAGCATAGTCCTCCACCGCATCAACATAAACAGGGTGAATATGTGAACCGGGAAGAATATCGTGGAACTGATTAATAAGGAACTTCTTATAAAGGTCGGTAAGCTCCTTTCTGTTGTCATCCTTTCTCAGAAGCGAAAGCATTTCTGCTGTTCTGAATTTATATTCAAGTCTTCGGTTGGTTCTCTTCAGCCGGCTCTTTGTGGTAAACGTACCTCTGTGCATTTCAAGGTAAAGCTCACCGTCCCAGGTTTCAAGGCTTTCGTTATCCTTGAGATTGCGTTCAAGGAACTCAGCTGCGCCCATATGCTCACATTTGGGCATTACGGAAAGCTTATCAAAACGGTGCATAAGCTCAATCATTTCCTCTGTACAGCCCGAACCTCCGTCACCGTAGCCGAACATATTCATTGTCTGTCCGCCTGTATCCTTGTCTATGTATGCTTCCCAGTTTTCCTGAATCTGCGAAGGCATATTCCAGGTTATGAAGTGGGTCGGCGGTACACAGGCAAGAACCTGCGACCCGTCAATTCCCTTCCATTTAAAATTGTTATGGGGAAATCGGTTTGTATCATTCCAAGTGGACATTTTATTTGACACAAAGTAGTCAACTCCGCTTTTTTTGAGAATCTGAGGAAGTATCCATGAGTTTCCGAAAACATCGGGAAGCCACGCATTGTTGACGGTTTTGCCGAACATTCTTCTGTAAGTAAGCTGGCCGTAAAGACACTGACGGATAAGGGATTCCGCAGAGGGAACATTACAGTCAGGTTCAACATACATTGCACCCACCGGCTCGAACTGCCCCTTTTCAACCTTTTCCCTGAGTTCTTCAAAAACCTCGGGATAATACTTCTCAAGAGTCTCGTAAACATAAGGCTGGGTGTGTGTATATTTAAAGTCAGGATATCTGTCCATAAGTCTGAGCTGAATGAGAACCGTTCTCAGGTTTTTCTGAACTGCATGTATTCTTCTCCAATAATATGCAACATCAAGGTGCGAATGGGCAATAAGTGCCACATCGCCGTTCCCCTTGTAGTTATCGTTTGCATAAATAACCTCATCCACATATTTCTTTGCCTCTTCAATGCCTGACAGCTCATCGGAATCAAAATCGATAAAATTCATAGCATTGTTAAGCTCACGGTTAAGAAATGCTCTGTAATCTTCGTTAAAAAGCTCACTCTTTGCAATATCAAGGAGAATTTCAAAGTCCCAAACAAACTCCTGCACCTTGTGGTTAACCACACAGATATAAGCTCCCTCAAAAATCTGTCGGCAGCCTCTTACAGAAAGAGACTCCGGGTTTCTTTCATCGTCAGGCTTTGAACGGTTATATCCCATCATATCAAAGTGTAAGGTTTCTTTGTCATTGACATATGGACTTAACAGCATTCTCTCCCTGTTGGGGTCAACACCGCCGATATATTTCCCGTTGACCTTCACACAGATTTCCGCCGCAGTTTTAAGCGAAAACCACAGCTCCTGTCCCTGAAGCTCCTCGGGGATATCAACATCTGCCTTTATAAATGCCGTGCCGTCGGGGGTAAAGTACATATCACCTTTTTTAAGAGGTCTGTATTCCTCCGAATAATACTGAAATTCCATTTCACTTGTCTGTCTGGCATCTCTTATCATAAGATTTGTGATTTCCCACTTTTCCTTATAAACGTGCCTTTTCAGCCAACCGAAACGAAGGTCTGTCCATTCCTCAGGACGCATTGAGCGTCTTACAACCTTAATGTGTGCCATAGCTCAATACCTCCTTATACATCCTGAAAATAGGGTTTTTTACGAATTGCATTGACCCTTACGGTTTTGTTCAGGTCCGCCTTTATCTGCTGCTCAATCCAATCAACACATCTGTGAAGAATAAGACATTTCGAGCATTCTCCCCTGAAAACAACAGTAAGCTCACCGTCTTCAAAGGAAACAAATTCTATCCAGCCTCCGTCTCCCTGAAGCTTGGGCTGAAGCACCTGTTCAACATATTTCTCTATCTGCATATTCCACCTCAAGCGTTATTTATCTTATCTCTCATCACGCCGCTGATTTCTTCAAATCTTTCCTGAGCCTTTTCCTTTGACTCATCCTGAACGGAATAATAAACCTTTATCTTAGGCTCTGTGCCTGAGGGTCTGACAGCCATCCAGGAGCCGTCATTCCAAAGGAATTTCAGCACGTTTTCCTTGGGCAGATCTCTGATTCCCTTGCTGAAATCAATAACCTCTTTTATACCCTCGAAAAGAGTTTCGCCCTTTTCTCTGAAATATACCATAAGACCGTCAATCTTCTCCGCACCGTCCTTACCCTTGAGTGTGAAGCTGTCAAGTCGGTCAAGATAATAACCGTATTCCTTATATATATCCTCAAGTCCGTCAACGAGGGTTTTGCCCTGATTTTTATACCAGGCCGCCATCTGACAGATAAGCATTGATGACACAACTGCGTCCTTGTCTCTTGCGTGTGTGCCCACAAGGTAACCGTAGGATTCCTCATAGCCGATAACGAAATCCTGCTCACCGGTCTCCTCGTATTTATTTATCTTATCGCCGATATATTTGAAGCCTGTGAGGGTTTCCTCAATCTGCAGACCGAAGGCCCTGCCGATATTTGCACCAAGCTCCGACGTGACTATGGTTTTAACGAGGATTGACTTTTCCGTAAGCTCTGCCTTTTTCATTGTAAGGATAAAGTTTACAAGCAAGGCTCCCGTCTGATTGCCCGTGAAGAGTACATAGTCGTCACCGTTCTTTACTGCAATACCTACCCTGTCGCAATCGGGGTCCGTTCCGAGAACAAGGTCTGCTCCGATTTCTCTTGCCTTTTCAATGGCAATATCAAGGGCATCCTTTTCTTCCGGATTGGGGCTTCTCACCGTTGAGAAGTTACCGTCGGGCATTTCCTGCTCCTTTACAACGGTAACATCAAGGTTATCAATCATTCTGCGCACAGGGATGTTGCCTGTGCCGTGAAGAGGAGTGTAGACAATCTTTATATCGGAGGGCTCCTCGTAAACAGACTGCGACTTTACGGCCTCAAGGAATTTCTCCAGCACCTCTTCGCCGATCAGGGTTATGTTTTCACTCTCGTCGCAGAAGGGAATGGAAGAATAATCGGTTATCTCATTTATAAAGCCGATGGCGTTTTTTGCATCCTCTGTGCAGAACTGACAGCCCTTGGAGTCATATACCTTATATCCGTTATATTCCTTGGGATTGTGGGATGCGGTTATCATAACGCCTGCCGTACAGCCGAGATAAGCTGTGGTAAAGGACAGCACGGGTACGGGGACAAGGGTTTCATAAAGGTAAACCTTAAAGCCGCAGGAGGCAAAAATACCTGCTGCAACCTTTGCAAAATATGCGGAATTGTTTCTTGAGTCATAAGCAAGGGCAACCTTTATTTCACCCTCGTTTTTACTCATAAGGTATTTTGCAAGTCCGTAGGTTGCCTTTCCCACGGTGTATTTGTTCATACGGTTTGAGCCTGCACCCATAATGCCTCTGAGTCCGCCCGTTCCGAAAGCAAGGTCCTTATAAAATCTGTCCTCGATCTCCTTTTCGTCCGTAACGGCTTCAAGCTCTTTTCTTGTTTCCTCGTCAAAGGTCAGCCATTGGTTGTATTTTTCCTTATAAGTCATAAAAATCTTCCCTTCACAGTTTTCTTTCGGATTTATTATATCACAAAATACGGCAGGTGGGCAAGAAAAATATGCCGAAGTGTACATAACACTCCGACATAACCTTATATTTTCACCGTGAATATTATCATACCGTTCTTTACCTCAGCATCAATTCTGCCCTTATACATTCCGACAATGGCTCTTGCCGCAGACAAGCCGATTCCGTAGCCTCCTCCCGATTGAGTACGGGCGCTATCCTTACGGTAAAATCTGTCAAAAAACCTTTCGGTATCAGTTTCGGCTTCGTTATAGGTGTTTGCCACCCTGAGAAAAAATCCCTTTCCGCTTTCCTGCAACTCAACCTCGATTTTTCCGTTTTCCTGAGTATACTTAACAGAGTTATCAAGAAGCACAGACACTATTCTCGAAATATATTCTCCGTTTGCTTTCACAATCACATCAGGCTGAATTTCTGCAGTCAGAGAAATGCTTTTCATTTCCGCAGATTCTCTGAACATTTCCGTCTGCTCATAAACGCAAAGACTTACATCAATGTCTTCCTCGGGGATGCTTGTCCCCGACTCCTCAGCCTTTGCAAGGGTGAGCATATTTTTTGTCAGGATATCAAGACGCTTTGTCTGGGCTTTGATGTTTCTGCTCCACTTGTTTTCCCCGGTGTGAAGCTCCATTGCCTCTGTATTTGCCATAATTATGGCAAGGGGTGTCTTGATTTCGTGACCTGCATCCGTAACAAATCGCTTCTGCTTTTCTATATTTTCCGCAATCGGTTTTATGGCTTTTTTTGAAAGCCAGCTTACCGGCAAGAGCATAAGCCCCCAGCAGACTGCTCCTATAAATACCGACAGCAGCAGCACCGTAAGCACAGCCATATTCTGAGAATAGGTATCAAGAAAAATATATGCCCTTACATAGCCGTTTATATTCTGAACACTTGTATATTTATAGCTTTCGACTCTGCCCTTCTTACTGCCTTGAGAAATCCTTTTGGCAATTTTCTGCGCAGCCTCCTGTGTAACAGAACGAATATTGCTCACATCGGCGGCAAGAATGTTTCCCTCGTTATCGGTATAAACGGTGAAATATGCCGCAGACCTGCGTGCTTCTTCGTTTATTCCGAAAAATCCGCTTCCGTCCGGTTTTACGGGAATAATCGGCATCAGCGGGTTTGCTTCTTCATAAGCAATCATTTCAAGCAGATAGTCGCTCTGCTTCACATTGTAGCAGACATTGAATATGTTTATTGCTCCCAGAAGCACAGTAAGAAGTATACTTATGGATATCATAGCAGTAAAAACAAACTTTTTCTGTAAGGTCTTTATCATTTGCTCTCCTCCAGAGTATATCCTATATTTCGCTTGACCTTGATTTCCACGTCTGCATCCAAGGCCGTCAGCTTTTTTCGAAGATATGATATATATACCCAGACAATTCCGATTTCAGCCTCAGTATCATACCCCCATACCTTTGTGAGAATACTTTCGGTGGAAAGATATATTCCCTTATTGAGCATAAAAAGCTCCATTATCTGAAATTCCAGCTTGGGAAGCACGAAGGTCTGTCCGTTGCCGCAAAGCTCACAGCTCTGCCTGTTAAGACTGATATTTCCTACGGTAATTATATCGGGAGTATACTCTTCTCTGCGCCTGAGCATAGCACGGACTCTTGCAAGAAGCTCTCCCATAGCAAAGGGCTTGGGCAGATAATCGTCTGCGCCTTCATCAAGTCCCTTTATTCTGTCCTCAATTTCCCCCTTGGCGCTGAGAATGAGCACAGGTGTCCGGCACCCTCTCTGCCTGAGACGACGCAACACCTCGAGGCCGTCAACCTTTGGCATCATTATGTCAAGGATTATCCCGTCATATTCCTCTATTTCTGCATAATCAAGTGCTTCCTGACCGTCGTAGACTGCGTCCACTTTATAGTTATGGTATGTCAGTATGTCCACAACTGCTTCGGACATACTTCTTTCATCTTCTGCATAAAGGAGCTTCATTATATCACCTCCGGTTGATTATATATGATGAAGTTTAAAACAAGCTTAGAATAAATCAAAGCTTTTGCTGACCTGAGTCCTGTCTGTGCGGCGATGCCACACCTTGAGTACCCATCCGTCACAGCTTACGCTGTGCCACCTTCCCTTTCAGAGAAGGCTTTTGTCATTCTTCTGACTCGTTGCTGACAATTCGCTATTTTTTATTTTTATTCAACCTCACCAACTGCTTATTGAAATATTCTGCATAACATTCAAATTGTACATCTTCAATAACAGTTATAAGCATTAAAGCTTTTTCCACTTCCGTAATGGCTTTGTCTGTGTTACCGTTTTCCTCGTAACATTCAGCTAACTTCCACATCATTTGGATCAGATTTTCAAAGGATATCATTTTTTGTTTCTTTGCAGCCTCAAACTTTGCATTCCCTGACAAAAGATATGCCTGCTCTGTCAGCTTGGTGAAATATATTTCAGGGATTTGCTCAATGGCAGCCTCAGCACTGTCATAATCCCCCTTTGCTTTATACGCATAAGCAAGAAATCGAAGTGCATCATATTTTACTTCAGTTCTGGCGGTTTTTTCAATAAGCCTGTCTGCAACAGCTATGGTTTTATCAGGTTCTTCGGAATAATTCATTACATAGAGCAAATTATTTAGCAAAATATCGTTTTCGGGATATTTTTCCAACCCTGCTTCAAGTATCTGTCTGCTTTTTAACGGATTGCTCTCTCTGTATTTGTGTGCCTCTTCAGCTATGTTTTCAACATCCTGTTCAATTTCTTTTAAGCTGAAACCAAACAATTCGTCCATTGAAACGCCAAAATAACCTGCCAAGACAGGAGTAAGAGTAATGTCGGGAAGGGCAATATTGTTTTCCCATTTGCTAACCGCCTGAAAGGAAATTCCAATACTTTCTGCCAACTGTTCCTGTGTTATTCCTTGTTTTTTTCGAAGTTCTTTTATTTTGTTTCCAATATTCATAATTGCCTCCTGAATTAAGTGAAGCGCGCTTGTTTCCTAAGCTCAATTAAAGTATAACAGACGTCTTTTTTTCTTGCAATAACTTGTAAAACTATACCTTTCAACTGTGAGTTGAAAGTATGCTGACTTGTGCTGTTTATATTGTGCCCAAGCTTGATACGGGGCGCCCCCAACGCTTGTGGCGTTGCTTTGGCACCCATCCGTCACAGCTTACGCTGTGCCACCTTCCCTTTCAGAGAAGGCTTTTGTCATTCTTCAGTTTCATCAAATTTTATTCTCTCTTTTACTTTTTGGTCTATCACTATACAAACCCCTTCAAAATTAGTGTTTATATCACGATTTGAAAAGCGAATCACTTCCAATCCGTATTGATTTAATACATAAGTACGATTTTCGTCATCCATCTTCCCTTCATCTGAATAATGTTGCGAACCGTCAATTTCAATAACAAGTTTAGCCTGTGAACAATAAAAGTCGGCTATATATTTTGCGATAGGTCTTTGCCTGTTAAATCTGATCGGATAATTTTTCAGAAAATCATACCACAGATGTCGTTCTTGCGGTGTCATTTCTCTTCTGAGCTTTTGTGCGGTTTCCTTTAACTGTTTATTATACCCTGTATATGCGGTGTTTTCTTTTTTGTCCATACTTACACACCTCTTTTTAGTTTAATATTTTTAAGAAGCGAAACCGCCTTCTCTGAAAGGGAAGGTGGCGACGAAGTCGACGGATGGGTACCCCGGATGCTCCGCAAGGAGCATAGAAAACCTTCACCTCTGCCTAAATAACAGCAGCGGCTATCTTAGGGTGACGGGTGTAATCCGAACCCGTTTTTTACGGGGCGGATTTCCGTCAACTCATCGTTAAAATACTCGTAAATCCGACAGGATTTACTGCGTTTTGTGCCTTGATTTGCCAAAAATCCGTTCCGAAAAAAATCTTA
>JAFSEP010000045.1 GCA_017435665.1 Clostridia bacterium
CTGATGCAACACAAAAGGAAAAAGAAGATTTTCTTGCAAAGGCTGTTGAGTATTACGGAAAGCATCTTATGAAGCAGAAAGACAGAGGTGCGAGATAATGAAAAAGCTTAAAGACTTTTACGGTCTCGCTTCTGATAGTGAATATGTAATTGACGGTGTACTTTACAAGGTTTCTTCCAAGTTTGCACCCGCAAATATTTGTAAGATTGAAAACACCATAAGTGACAAAGCACAAAAATATGTTGGCAGTGATTTTGCACATTTGACAAATGCCGATGATAGAAATACAATGAATGCAGAATATATATGTTTGACTGCCGGAAAGGAGGACTAATGCAGTCTGATGCAAACATCGGAATTACTGCTATCTACTGCCGTTTATCAAGAGATGACGGCACGGAAACAGAGAGTAATTCAATCGGAAACCAAAAGAAAATGCTGACACAAAAAGCAAAGGAATTAGGTTTAACAAATACTAAGTATTATGTTGATGACGGCTATACGGGAACAAACTTCAACAGACCTGCTTTTCAGGAGCTTCTTGATGATATTGATATGGGATATATCTCGGTTGTAATGGTAAAGGATTTATCAAGACTTGGTCGTGACTATGTTACAGTCGGTCATTATACAGACAACTATTTTCCTGAGCATAACGTTAGGTTTATCGCTGTTAATGACATGGTTGACAGTGACGAGGGTGAAAACGAAATCGCACCCTTCAAGAATGTTATGAATGAAATGTATGCGAGAGATATTTCAAGAAAAGTACGCTCTGCACACAGAATCAGAGGAAATATGGGTGAACCATTATCACAGCCACCTTACGGATATATGAAGAGTCCTGAAAACAAGAAAAAATGGATAATTGATACCGAAGCTGCAGAAGTGGTCAGGGACATTTACAGAATGTGTCTTGACGGTATGGGTAACGAATCAATCGCAAGAGAATTGCAGAATCGTGAAGTTCTTATCCCCATGGCTTATTGGCAAAGTAAAGGATTGAACCGTGGCGGTAAGAAAACACAGCCTAACCCGTATAAGTGGTGTAAAACTACTGTTCAGAAGATATTGGCTCAACAGGAATACTGTGGTGATGTCATCAATTTCAAGACCTATTCCAAAAACTTCAAGAACAAAACCCGTATTGATAATCCGGTGGAGAATTGGAAAATCTTCAAGGATGTTCACGAGCCTATCATTGACCGAGACACTTGGGAAACGGTACAAAAGCACACTGCAAGAACAAAACGCAGAGCTCCTAAGAAAGAGAATGCAAGAAAGCATATCTTTAGTGGTCTTATCCGTTGCGCTGATTGCGGCAGTAATATGAGTTATCATACCAATACTGTCAACAAAGATATTCACTATTTCAGTTGCAGTAACTATGTAAAAGATACCCGAGGCACCTGTCAGGCTCGACACTATATCCGTGTAGATGCTCTTGAACAGATAGTAGTCTTTGAACTTAAACGCCTTGCGGTAATGCTTCAACAGGATGAAAAGCTTCTTGCAGAAATCCTTGAAAAGAAAACTCATAAGGATTTTTATGATGAAAAGAAATTTCTTGAGGGTGAATTGCAAAAAGCAATAGTCCGTCAACAGACAGTTGCAAATTTATATGAGAAACTGTATGAGGACAATGCAACGGGTAAGGTTACAGATGAATGGTTTACTCATATGTCACACAAATATGAGGTTGAACGAGCAGAACTGAAAGTCAAGATATTTAACCTGAGAGAAAAGGTTGCAAATATGCAGACAGTTCAGCACAGCAAGGATATGTTTATCGGTGCAGTGCGAAAATTTCTTGATATGGATACAATCACGGCACCACTCATTCACGAGCTCATTGACCACATTGATGTTTATGAGGCAGAGGGCAAGGGTAAAAACAAAACGCAGAGAGTAGTGATTCATTACAACTTTGTAGGCTATCTTGAAATACCTGAATCAGACGCTCCTTGCTTCACAGCAGATACCCGACAGGGAGTAGCAATAGGCTATATAGCGAAACCTACAGAAAAGTCGGCATAACAAAAAGTCGCACTCCAAAAGGAATGCGACGATACATAAAAACTATTAAATTAAACATAAAACTCTATTTTAAGCAAAAAAATTGAGTATTCATAGGTCAAATCCCTTATGAATACTCACTATGGTTGCGGAGACAGGACTTGAACCTGCAACCTCCGGGTTATGAGTGCTGATTTATATGTTTTCGTGAGTTTGCACGAAGTCTCGTAAAGCCTTATTTTACAAAGGTTTTCGGACTTTTGACCTTTCACGGTGTTTCACGAAATCTCACCGATAAACACCAAAATAAACACCAAATAAACACCAAAATTTTTGCCCCAAATGCTGTAGTTTACTGTGTTTTTGTCACCCTGTAAACACCAAAAATATAAAAATGCCTCTGCAAGATTGTTTTCTCTCCTGCAGAGGCTGTTTTATTTGAATAATTTTGAAGAATTTTGAAAAATCCGAGAAATGCAAAAAGCCTGAAAAGCCTTGTGTTTACTCATAAAATTGCATATTAAAACAGCAAAAATCGCCTGATAGGTTAAAATCAACTTGTTTTCCTGTTTTTGTTCGGGGAAAGCAGATCCTCAAGCACCTCTGCAGCAGCTTCATCAGCTGAACGTATAGCGTGTGCATATATCCTTGCTGTAGTTGCTGAGTTTGCGTGTCCTAATCTATTTGCAACTGTTGTCAGAGGCACACCGTTTGCAATCTGTAACGTTGCATTTGTGTGTCTTAAGCCGTGAATGGTTATGTCCGTCAGATTGTGCTTGAGCTTAAATTGTCTGAATTGGCTTGTTAAGGCTGTGGGGTTTAATGGCTGTCCGTTCCAACTCGTAAAAAGACGGTTGCTGTTTATCCATTTATCGCCCATTTGCAGACGTTGTTTATTTTGCCACACTCTATGTTCCCTCAACACCTCAATAACGCTCTGAGGGGCTTTTATAGCTCTCTGAGAGCCGCTTGTTTTGGTTTCATCTTCAAACACGCCCTTTTCGGGAAGATAAAGCGAACTGCGATTGATTTGTATAACGGCATTGTCTAAATCAATATCAGACCATTCTAAGCCGAGAAGCTCACCCCGGCGCATACCGGTGAACATAAGCACCTGTATCATTGCACTGAACTGTGGGCTTTCCTCTGCAAGATATTCAAGCATTTGCTTTGCCTGCTCTTCATCAAGGTATTTTGGCTCAGGTTTTTGCACCTTTGGTGGCTTCACACGGTCACAGGGGTTAGAAAATATAACCTGCCATTGCACAGCTGTTGAGAGAATCGAAGATATAAAGCCGTGATAATGGTGTACCGTTGCTGATGAAAGCGTTTTGTTTTCCTCTGCAGAGGTAAACAGTTCTTTTAGGGGTATGCAGAGGGCTTCACTTATTGCAACGGCCGTCTTTTCACTGACGTTGTTTCCTTTGGCAGCTGTTGAAACTGTACGCTCGCCAATGTGCGCCGCCTCTGCAAGTGAAGCAAATGTAAATCCCTTTGCTCTGATAGTTTCTTTCAAATCAATGGCAGAGGTGTATTTTGTATCTTTTCGTATGCCTTCCTCTGCAAGATTATTATAAAATGCTATGAGGTGGTGTGGCTGTATTTTTTCAAGGTGTAAATGACCTATAGCCGCATTGGTTCTCGGCAGCATCGATTTATATCTTTCAAGTGTGGTTGCCCTTAATTGTTTTTCTGCATAGTCATTAAACCACTTGTCAGCGAACTCAGAGAATCTTATTGAGCCGTCAAGATAAACACCATTTTTTACCTTCTCTTCAAATAACAAAGCCTGTCGGTTGACTTCCTTTTCAATCTGCTTCTTTGTCATTGACGGTGCAGGTTTCCACGTCATAGAACGGCGGATTTGTTTCCCGGTGCAATCATAGCCGGCAGACACGGTTATTCTGTAAGTGTCATTCCGTTTTGTTATCGTTGCCATGTGTTTTTTTCTCCGTAATTATTATAGCATTAGTAAACTTCTTTCCAACATAGGACTTCAATTCCTCATAAGATGTTTTTTCGTCTTTTACATATTCGTTTAAAGTGTCTCTAAAACTTTCAAGCATATCATAATACTGCACTCTTTCATCTTGTTTTAGGGAGTAATACGTTTTAAAATGTTCTTCTAATAAAACCTCAGGATTGTTATCTTCTGCTTTTTTGTCTATTTCACGTAATGTTGACACACTGTTTTTAAGAAGTTTTTTATATTTTGGAGCCTGTAAAATGACACTATCCATAAAACCGTACATTACTAAGAAATTCATAAAATCGAAATCAAAAATATTTCTATTATGTTTAGAATTTGCCTCTACAAATTCGTGTAAATATTTTACTGTTTCTTCACTTAGGCCTATATAATCACAAACCGTGCGTATAATTTTGCCTTCCTCTGTGTCGGTTTTTGCAGAGGTATTTGTTAAGCCTAATAGATATTCTATCGAAACATTCAAAAACTTCGATATTTCTATAAGCTGAGCAAGATTGGGCGTTCTTTTACCACTACAGAAATACGAAACGGTGTTATCTGTCACACCGAGAGCTTTTGCAAGTTCTTTTTGTTTAATTTCTCTGATTGCTAAAGTTTCGTTAATTCTTTGACTGATTATATCTTTTGTTAATTTTTCCATTTGAAAACACCTCACATAACATTTCGGTTAAGTTTATAAAAAACTTAGCAAAACTGTTGACTTTGTATGCATTGTTATGTTAGAATAATACCATAACAAAACAGTTATGTCAACAAAATCAAGAAAAAATATATAAGAGGTGAAAAAATGTTTAATCTTAGCAGAGCAAATAAGGAAATCAGAGAAACAGCGAAAAAGAACGGTGTTTTTATGTATCAAATCGCAGATGCCCTCTGCATTGCAGAAACCCATTTCTCACGAAAACTGCGATATGAACTCTCGGAAAACGAAAAGAAGCAAGTTCTTGCAATCATTGAAAAGCTCTCAAAGGGGTGTTGATTTGTGTCTATACCACGAATGAGAACGCTCCCCGAAGCCTATGACGAATTAAAAAAGCTCGACCCTAACACCGCATACACGCTCAGAGCGTTAAGACGTGCGGTTAATGAAGGGAAAATCCCTGTTGTCCGTGTGGGCAACAAAAGGCTTATAAACCTTGATAACCTTTTCAATATGCTCAGTAATGCCGATGCAGAGGCTTATTGTACCTCTGCAGAAGGCAATAAAGGCATACGCAGGGTTGTATGACGTGCAAAAACAACTGAAAACAATGCTGATATAAAGTTTGTTATATCGGTGTGGGAAGTTGTTGTCATTTTCAAGGTGAGAGCCTCTGCAAAACTGAATATTAAATGCACCCGGAAAGAAGCGAAAAAATGCCTTTCCGGGTGTGAAAGTCAATGCCTCGTTTGAGAGGTTAAAACCGTTCATATAGTAATTAACTTAATGAAAAATCGAAGCAGAAAAAGCACAGAGAAATAAAGGAATTTTCAAAAGAAAGGAGTGTGTCTTGTGCCGTACATAAAGCAGACTATCAGAGCCGGTAAAACAATAGAAGTTCACAAGCATTATTCTGCAAGATACGGAAAAGGCACACAAGGCAGAAAAAAGCACCAAAACAAGACATCTGAGAAGGCTGCAGAGGTAAACCGACAGCAAGCAATAAAGAAGCTCAGAGGCTTGCTTAACGCTAATTTCGTTGACGGTGATATACACGCTGTTTTCACATACGCAAAAGACAAGCGCCCATCAGACAGTGCAGAGGCCAAAAAGGAATACAGCAAGTTATTAAGAGAGCTTAAAAAGGCTTTTGCCAAAGCAAACAAAGAGTTTAAATATGTTTCTGCAACTGAATATAAAAACAAGGCTATTCATCATCATTTTGTTTTGCCTAATATTGATGTTAATCTGCTTCGCAAGGCTTGGAAGAACGGTAAAGTCCTAATAACCGTACTTGACACAGACGGACAATACGGAAACTTGGCTGAATACTTCGTAAAAGAGACGGAAAAAACTGCAAAAGAGAGAGACGGACTTTATAAAAAGCGTTGGAACGCAAGTCAGAACTTAACAAAGCCGATTATTATAACGGAGATAATAAATGCAAGAGCGTTCAGAGCTGAGCCGAAAGCAATTAAAGGTTATCGACTTTGGAAAGAGAAGGGCTGTAATTTCAATTCTGTGGATGAATATGGCTTATTACGGCAAAGTTACATAATGGTTAGGCTTGAATAAAAATAAACCGCCTGAGGCTATTTCAGACGGTTTACAACACTATAGATTTTCACCCAACAAAACACAACATTCTCGCACGCGTGCGCGTAAGACAAAACGAATCCGTGTTAGCGTACTCGGTAGAGAGAAAAGGAAACCTCTGCAGAGGTACATCAACTTGACTTCCGTCTCTGACGTTCTTCTCTTATTCCCTGTATTCTGCCACCGTTCCAAATGGCAGTAAACAAGCACATTCGATAAAAACGTGAGCTTTCCTTGAGAAATCCAATATATTCTTTATCAAATGCCTCTGCAATTTCTAATGCTATTCGTGAATCTGCAGAGGTACGGTACCACATTGATATTTTGATAACTTCTGCAGGCTCGACCAATTTTACAGGCTTTATACAGCTTCTTTTCATCGTTGTTTCCCCCTTAACCTATGCATTTAGAACCTGACAAAACCTGACCTGCCTCGCGTGCGTGCGCGCGTGTGCGCGCGAGAACAATATCAGCAGCAATTCGTTTTGTCTATCTATGCTCAGTTCGTCTATGCCGTTTAAATGCTCTCTGAGCCATTGTTTTTCCGTTTTAATCTCTTCGGCAAGGTTTTTATATATGTATTTTTCAGGGTGCTTTAAACGGTCAATTAAGCGCACATAATGCAACTGAAATTCGCTAAGCGGCACAGTATTGCAAAATCTTCCTATAATCAACCTCTTTTCCGGCTCTCCGGGTGTATGGCTTATAATTTCGTAATATGTCATAGATAAAATCATTCCTTCCTCTTGAAAATTCAGAGCGAATATGTTAAAATATAAATATCCTACTTTCTGCAATTCGTAGGTGAACGTTGCTCTTGTATCTTTAAGCGGTAGATACAGGAGCATTTTTCTTTGTTTCCTCTGCATTAAAGGCAAAATCCGCTATAATCGGGTTTATTTCCTTTAATTCTTCCACAATATCAGCATTTATATTGCCTTCGATAATATCGTCAATGGCTATATTTGCCTGTATTATGGCTGCAAGCTGTTCAGAGCTTATGTTTACTGTTCGTGTAATCACTGCCGGTTGTCGCTCCTTTCTCAATATTTTGAACTGTGCAGAGGTTTCCTCTGCAGATTATGCCGAAACGTTGTGCTTTTTCTCAACCCAATTTTCAATGGTGTTCTTCTGAGCTTCGATTAACGAATGCACGGAATATATCAGCGATTCCATTATCGGCGCTCTTTGGCTGAAATATATTGCCTTCCACATTTCGTCTTTGTCAGAGCTTATGTTCTGCAGAGGTGCATCGTCAAGCTCCTCAAACACTAAACCTAAAAGGTGCAATACTCTTTCAAGCTCAATTCCCATAGTTTCTAAATCGATTGTTTCTTGCATTTGGTTTCATCTCCTTTCCTTAACCTTGTGAGTATATTGTACACTAAATTCGTGTGTATTTCAATATGCATTATGCACAATATTTTAGTGTATAATTTGTTAAGTTTGTACACTTGACAGAGGTGTATATAAGTGATATAATGTTACCGTAATGAAGAACAAATATATTTTGAGGTGAAATTATGCCAATAGTTTACAAAATTGATGTATTATCTGCATTAAAAGCAGCAGGGTACTCAACATATCGGATAAGGAAAGAACGTCTTTTAGGTGAAGCAACTCTACAGAAGATACGAAACAATGAGCCTGTATCGTGGGAAAATATCTCAACAATATGCAAACTTCTTAATTGCCAACCGGGTGACATAATGGAGTATGTTGAAGATGAAGGTTAAGCCTCTGCAGAGGATAATATATTAAACACAAAGCAAAACCCCGAAAGAGCGTTGCTGCGCTTTTTTCGGGATTTTTTGATAGTTTTAGATAATCAGCAATCGTCAGATAAAAAAACACCTCACGTCTTATAATTTTTTATATTCTTCCAAATGAGCTGAGTAATATGCTGACATTGTGATGCTCAGTCGCTCTCTCATCCTTTCTTCCATTGCTTTGCGTTCCTCTGCAGTCAGCTCTGAAAGCGATACGGTTGAACCGTCTTTCCTGATAACATAACAGCTTCCTGTATATTTATTTTTTGCCACCTATATCACCTCGGTTTACGTTTTGTTGATTAAACATTTCTCTTATTGCCTGTTTTTCCACACGCCATTCATCAACTACCTTGACTGCAGGTATCTTACCTGCTCTCGCCCATTTTTGAGCTGTATCGTGCGTGATGTCTAACAATATTGCCACCTGTGATAAGGTGAGAAGAACGGGAAGTTCATCCCAATCACGATAATAAATTATTTTCTTTTTCATGAGCACATAGTCCTCCTTGATATTATTTTTGTTCAATAATAACTTTATTATTGACAAATGGCATTATAATCAATTAAAATAGGTGGTGCAAAGTACAAAGTATGGAAAAATAGTTTATTTGCAGAGGATAACGTTAGAAATAGTGTTTTATCAGTGTTTGGCAGATTTTGGCAGATTTTAACCGAGTTTAACAATGTTGCACAAAATTACAGCAGCAACTTTGTGCAGTATTGATATGGAAAAAAGATGATTTTTCGCGTATAATATAGATGAAGATAAGCACCACTATCGCCAATCTTCACGGTGCCTATGAAACGATACGCCTTGCTGAGGTGGTGTGCGTTGAGGCTCTGGTAGGGTTTGTACATTGAGCCTGTTCTCGGCTATGACTGAAGTCAAAAAAATGTACGTTTATTGAAAATATAGGCACTTCGTTATCGGAGTGCCTATAAATGTTTATGGAGTTAAAATGAAGGATATTAAAGAGTGTGCAGAGTTTTATAAGTCATTCTTAAACAAAGACTATATATTTACTCTCGAAGGTGATATTAAGTTTAAAATTTTCTTTGTCAAAGGTAATTTTCATCATTTGCTTGGATTAGGTAAACTTAAAGACATTGAAGAATTAAACATAGAAAAAAATAAAGCCGATAAAATTTACAAGGACATTCTGTCAGGAGATATTTCTATCGAGAAAATTGAAAATAGCGTATTTTATTACAAGATACTGAATAGAGTAGAAAACTTTCAAAATATAACGGATTTGCTTGATATAGACAAATGCAAAATCATTATAGATTTTGACAGAAACCTTTTAGATGACACAAACCTTATAAACACCAAATACATACTCTTTAAACATAAAAATGACGGTTATATACATCTGACTTTAGGGGATAAGGGAAAAGGTATTTATCCTGAAACTTTCTTTTATGAAGGCAGCAAAAGATATATAACTGAGCAAGTGTTGTTAGACATCATAGACATAGAGATTGTTACTCATGCTAAGAAAAAGAAAGAGCTAATAACCTCTGCATAGTAAGTCTCTCACCATAGGAGAAGTGCTGAAATGCAGAGCAGGTGTCTAATGCCGGCTAATGTTGACACCTAACATAAAACAAACCGCTTACCTTATTGCAGAGGTAGGCGGTTTTTGCTTGTTTGAGCCTCTGCAAGCAACATAAAAAGAAAACGATTAACTTTGTGTTTGTAAGATAAAAACACGGATTTACCCCTAAATCCACAAAAATATCAACATTCTGAGGTGTGAGAAAATGACTAATGAAGAAATAATTAGAGAATTGCAGAGGAACGGCGCATCTGAAAGGCTTATGTCCGAACTGTACAACCAAAACAGAGGTATCATTTACAAAGCGGCTAAAAAGTTTCAGCAAAGTGCCGATATTGAAGATTTGATGCAAGAGGCATATATAGCATTGGATAGAGCTGTGAAGTGTTATGATTTAGAAAGCGGCTATAAATTCAACACATATCTTTATCAGGCTTTGATATTTCACTTTGTTTCATACATAGCAACTGCAAGCACATCAATCAGAGTACCCGGACAAGCATATAGCGAAATACTGAAATATAACCGGCTACAAAAAGAATACCTCTGCAATTATGACCGTGAGCCAACTGCAGAGGAATATAAAAAGGTGTATGGTTGGGATAACGCAAAGTATGAGCTTATTAAGAATACTTCACGCATACTCAAAACCGTTTCTCTTTATGCGCCATTGAAAACCGATGAAGATTGTACCCTTGCGGACACTATAAAAGATACTTATTGCTTTGAGGATGATATTGCAGAGGTGGCCGAAAGGGAATATCAGATAAATATTATTCGCAAAGCTGTTGACCGTTTAAGCGATAGCGAGCAGACAATTATCAAAAAATACTATTTTGAGGGGTTAAACCAAAAGGAAATAGCTGAAATCATAGGAATACCACATCAATTTGTTGCTACAAAGAAGTCCTCTGCAATGCGGCATCTGAAAGCCGATAAAGATATACGCTGTTTGTATGCATCTTATGAACGGTACGACAGCAAAGCTGCATATCATTACTCAATGCAGAGGTACAACGAAACGTGGCTTTCATCAGTGGAGTTTATTGCAGAACGTAATATGCTCGACAGCGTGGGTGCATAACCCTCTTGCTATCTCAATAAATGAGCACCAAAACACCAAAAATTTAAGCAATAAACACCAAATAAACACCAAAACCAATGTTCAGGCACTTGAGAACAAAAAAATAAAAACCCCGAAACCCTTACGGTTTCAAGGTTTTTCACTGGTTGCGGAGACAGGACTTGAACCTGCAACCTCCGGGTTATGAGCCCGACGAGCTACCAATTGCTCCACCCCGCGATATTTACTTTCACTCTCTCAAGTGCTTAGCTATTATATTATAATTATATCCAAATGTCAATAGTTTTTTCAAAAAATAAGAAAATAAAATTTATAAGGAATTTATCCCTGCATTAACTTTTCGGATAACAAACGCTACTCCGGGGTTCGATAGCTGTCGTCCAATATTGATGAAGCGCAGGATTATACTCGCCACCTTACCCCGAAACAGAAAAGCCGATACGGAAATACGTATCGGCTTCGGATTTATCTGCTGTTTTCAGCTTATTACTTTCTTGCAGCGTTGATGCATTCTTCTGCAAATCTTTCAGCGATAACGCCTTCGGGTTCGCCTGTCTTCTGAGACTCTGTGAGAATGTGCTCAACTGTGTTATAGATGTTGTTAACCTTCTTGAGAACTTCTTCCTCATTGTAGTTGCCTGCTGCTTCACCTGCTGCGTTGATAACACCGCCTGCGTTGATGATGAAGTCGGGAGCATAGAGGATGCCTCTTGCCTTGAGAGCTTCACCTGAAGCAAGGTCAAGAATAACATTGTTAGCAGCACCTGCAATAGCCTTGCACTTGAAGTTGGGGATAGTTGTGGGGTTAACGATTGCACCCAGAGCACAGGGAGCAAAGATATCGCATTCCTGTGAAAGGATTTCGTCAGCAGAAACGATTGTTGCACCGTACTTTTCTGCAGCGATGTCCAGGTTTGCCTTATTCTTTCTGTTAGCAACATAGAGCTTTGCGCCTTCAGCAGCTAAGTGCTTGCAAAGGTCAAGACCAACCTTACCTACACCCTGAACAGCGATTGTTCTGCCTTCAAGATTATCTGAGCCGAATGCTACCTTAGCAGTAGCCTTGATGCCCTGGTATACACCGATAGCTGTGAAGGGAGAGGGGTCGCCTGAAATGTGGGGGAGACCGCAGATATGCTTTGTCTTTCTTGCTATAATAAGAGCATCGTCACAGTCTGTATTAACGTCTTCTGCTGTTATGTAGCAGCCGTTGAGAGCGTTCATAGCTTCGCCGAATGCTTCAAACATAGCTTCTGTCTTCTGTGAGGGGTCTGCAATGATAACAGACTTACCGCCGCCGAAATCAAGACCTGCAGCAGCATTCTTGTGTGACATACCTCTTGAAAGTCTGAGAACGTCGAAAAGAGCTTCATCTTCACTTGCATAGGGGAGAAGACGGCAACCGCCGATTGCGGGGCCTCTTACTGTGCTGTGAACAGCAATAATAGCCTTGAGACCTGCCTTTTCGTTGTTTACGAAAAGAATTTTTTCGTGACCGTACTTTGTAATTTCCTGAATTACGTTCATTTTCATCATTCCTTAGAGTTGATTTTGAAATATATAGGAAAATATCTCAATTTAGGTAATAATATACTGCAAAAATTTGTGTTTGTAAATACTTTTTTACTGTTTTCTGTAATTTTTTTATTAAAATAAGTTTGTCTTTTTTTATTGGAAATTTAAAATATTTCTCAACCGTTTTTTGCTCTTATTTGTTGAAATGTGTATAACCTCTGTGATATAATACCAAGGTAATATTTTACAGGAGGAAATCTATGATGAAAAGAATTTTATCAAAAACACTTGCGGTGGCACTTGTATTTGTCCTTGTTTTTTCCTGTGTGGGAGTTTCTGCATCGGCACTGACGGGTAATTGCACCTGTGAGCACTGCCCCTCAATCGTTATTCCCGGACTTTTTCAGTCAGATGTCAGATATCTTGACGAAAACGGAAACGAAATGCTCAATAAGGACGGTGAGCCCTATTCGGCACCCTTCTTTATGGAAGGCAGCGCCGATATTGTGAAGCTTGCCCTTGAAGAAGCACTTATTCCCCTTGCAAGCCTTCTCATCAAGCAGGAGGATATTGAAAACCGTTGTGCAGAGGCTATTGCAGACGTACTCGGTAAGGCTCTTCTGAGCAACATTCAGCTTGATGAATTCGGTCAGCCCGTAAAGAACATTCAGGCTGATAAATACGAGACATCACTTGCAGGACTTACGGCACAGCAGAGAGCCTTTGTTCTCGGTCAGGTACCTCTTAACAGCTACGTTCAGGAGGCAGGTCTTGACCACCTTTATTTCCTTTCATATCTTCATTCAGGCAACCTTATGACAGCCGTAAACGACCTTTATGAGCTTATTCAGACTGCCAAGAGGGAAACAGGTCACGATAAGGTTAACCTTGTACCTATCAGTCAGGGCGGCTCGGTTATGAATGCTCTTATGCAGCTTTATATCGATAAGGGTCTGGATATTTCCGATGACGTTAACAGAGTATGCTATGTTGTACCTGCTGCAGACGGTGCAAACATCCTCGGTGATATCTATCTTCACGGTATTATCGACGACCCCGATGCACTTTACGGCTATATGATGCCCTCACTTCTCGGTGATGACCAGCAGCTTCTCGCATACCTTATCAACCTTATTCTCAGACTTTTCCCCGGTGCAGACCTTGATAATATTCTTGATACCGCAACAGACTCTCTTGTTGAGGACTACCTTGAACGATCAACAAGCCTTTGGGCGCTCGTTCCCTCAGAGCAGTATCCCGGCTGCAGAGAAAAGTTCCTCATGGATGAGGACGATGCCTTCATTCTTGAGCAGACAGATTGGTACTATAACGCTCAGGTGAATGCAGGCAAGTACATACTTGAAACCAAGGAAAAGGGCGTTGAGTTCTTCGACATCGTTGACTATAACTACGTTTCATATAAGATTTATGATTCCTGGAACGAGACAAACGGTGACGGCATTATCCACACAGGCTCAGAGTCCTTCGGCGCAACAACAGTTGCAGTTGACACAGCACTTCCTGCTGACTATGTTCAGGCAAACACATACTGCACAGACCCCGAGCATCATAACCACATCGACGAAGCAAGACTTGTTGACGCTTCAACAGGTATCCTCTGCGAATCGACATTCTATTTCAAGGGACAGAATCACGAGGCTACCGCAAGAAATGATGTTATTATGCGCCTTGCAGTAAGAATCCTCACAGACAGCTCCTTCAAGGATATCTATTCAGATCCCGCATATCCGCAGTTCAATTATGCCCGTCATTCTTCAAAGGCAAGCTCGCTTTATAATGCGTGGAAGAACTATGACACATCTTATCTCAGCGCAGAGGATAAGGCTGAATTTGAAGCAGCAAAGGCAGAGCTCAAGGCAGCAATGGACAGCACCTGTATGCCCACAGAGGACTTCGATGCCGCAGTTGCAAGATTCGATAAGATTACAACAAAGATTGCAACAGGCGAAGAACCCGTTGAGGAAGAAAAGAACATTCTTGAAAAGTTCCTTGAAATGATTATCAAATTCTTTAATGATATCATCATCAAGCTTTTCGGAGACTCAGGCTTTTCTGAAATGTAAGATATAAGCATACCGCCACCGACGCTGTCGGTGGCGGCGTTTTGCAAGCAGCACAAACTAAGGCGTTGCGTTCGTCAGAACGCAACGCCCTTTTGTTTCATCTTGCCTTTATCTGTGTAAGAATAATATGACCTATTGCCCTTGAGCCCTTTGTTATATACTTGCCAAGATTGCCTGAAAGTCCGGTTAAAACGGGGCTCTTCAGGTCTTTTTCATTTATACCGTCAGCAGTTCCTTCTCTTACGCTGATGTTGTCCTTTGTGAAGGGAGCAACCTCGCTTCCTTCGGGTGCGGTTGCAACGGCACCGTCAGCGAAAGCGCAGATTTCCTCGGTTTCTTCTGCTGAAAGACCATCTGCTGAAAGGGGATAGATGCCCAGCACAGCCGTCTCACAGCTTCCGTTATATGAGGGTGCAATACTCTTTCCCTGAGGTGTAACCAAGGTGTATACGCCTAAAATCTGGTCCTTTGCTCTGCCGAAATGGTGTCTCTGCTTTCCGTAGTATGTGCCGAAGGGGTTCATCCTTACTGTTTTGTTCTCTTCAAGGCGCATGGGACAGTGAGCCATTGAGCCGAGAACCTGTCTTGCGTTTGCGATAATAATACCGCCCCTCTCATCGTAAAGCCCCACAAGACCTGATGTGAGCTGATGATTGAAGGATGCAAGCGAGGTGTTCTTTTCGTCACATTCGGGGAAGGACTGTGTCCTGAAGGATGAAACATCATCCATAAAGTTACGCTTGATAACGCTGATATCTCCGTCAAGCTCAGGTGTAATCTGGAAGGGTACAGCCTGAGACCACTTCATATCGCTGAATCTGCCGAGAGCTGAGTTCTCTGTTGAAATTGAAGTCGTTTCTGCTGTGTATGGATAGTTCACCGTTGTTCTCACGTAAATGGCATCCGAGAAGGCAGTTGTGAATAAGTCATATGTAAAGCTGCCGCCCTTGATTTCTTTCGGAAGGTGGATTTCACCCTTTATTCTTATTCCTCTGCCTTCACCGCCAACAGAGAGGGGAGAAACATCAGTTTTTGTGAATTTGTAATCCTTTCCGTCATAGGTGATGAAGGACTGCAGGAATTCGTCGTGGCCGATTATTCTTCCGTCGCTCTGAACAAAGGAAAGGTTACCGCCGTTTGTGAACATCATTGAAAGACGGTCTGTTTCAAGAAGGTTGCGGAATTCGGGTGCTTTCTTATCACCGCCAAAGCCGATTTCGATTTCGTATTTTTTTGCCTTTTTGCCGAATTTCATCATAAGGAAAACGGATGAAAGGTCGTCGGCTGTGGGTACTGCTGTAAAGCTCTCAAGATTCTTAGCCTTCACGGTAATCTGTGAAAGGTCGGAAACATTCTTGTTTATCTCTAGCTGAACGGTCTGTATAAGTGAGTCCGCCGTGTTATATACGATAAGCTTCTCACTCTCGGGCATAGCTGCAGTTTCGTCTTTGATAACGGCTGAGCTCAGGTCGAGAGCTGTTTTCTCACGCTGAATATTCAGAACGGGTGTTGCAAGTCCGAAGTGAGTTGTGGAAAGAAGAAGCACTCTGTTGCGGAAGGATGGAGAGAGCATATCTCTCTTGCTTGTGACCTTTGCCATAGCTCTTGCCTTCTCAAGTCTCGTCCATATCTTACGGTTGAAGGGCTTTTCCGACCAGGACGCATACCCTGTGAAATTACCGTCAGCTGTATCGTGCGTGAAATCAATTTCGCCTAACGCCTTGTGGTTTTTCAGGTAGCCTCCCGGTGTATCAAATACAATGTACGGCAGGTCTGCAATCTCTTCAACGAGTCCGTGTATACCGTCGGTATTTGCAACCTTGCCTGTTACGGGGCCGAGATTGATTGTCTCCCAGAAAGCACCGTCTGCATCCATATTGATGAAAATGAAAAGGTCAGAGTTGATTTCGCCGCTTTCCTGCTTCTTGCGAAGGTCCTTTACCCATGCACGCAGACAGCCTGCATCGCATACGTCTGAGTTGCTGTATGTGGGAATGACCGTCATGCTCTCACCCTTGTATGTATAGGTCAGGGGGTTGAAGGCAAGCTCGTCGGGAAGTCGGGGAATAATTGTCCTGAACGCATCAAAGGGCACACAGCTGTAATAAAGGCACAGAGCCTTTATGCCAAGCTTATTGTAAAGGCTGACCTGAGAGGGGGTGAACATAACCTCCTGCGGACGGACAATTTTTTCGCACTTTCCGAAGATATCCATAAGTCCGCTGCCGCTTTCATTTGTCAGAGCAAGGTTTATGCTTTCGCAGAATTCGTCCTCTGTCATAGCTGAAAGAGCACCGTTGTTATAGCCCATTATGATGTTTTCGTCACCGTATTTATCAACTCGCTCCTTCATTTTTTCGATGATGTCGGGAGCGTATTCGGGGAGGATTTTCTGCAGGGAGAAGAAGTTTTCCGTATCCCACGTTCCCTTTACGGGAATGCCCTTTTCGTTGAAGTCGGTGAGAATATCAAGGATTTTTCTGATAATTCTGATATCGGAGCCGAAGCCCAGGTTATCGTTAGTGTCGCCACGGTAAGAGTGATAGCAGTTCACGTGAAAACCGTAGGCAACGTGAATTTTGTTTTCTTTCATAGGTATTCTCCTTAAAGTGTTATGGTTTAATTTTAAGGGTAGGGGGAGGTTTTGTCAAGAAGTATATCAGGACAAAAGCCTCTCCTTTCAGGTGAGGCTTTGTTTCCTCAGGAAAATGTGTTGAAGGGGAACCCGCCCGCAGTCGTGGGCGGGGCGGAACGGAGTTCCGCAGATAAACCGAAAATCAGAACAAATAAAAAGGATATGCAATTTTCTTAACACTCTATACAAAAACATATGTTAAAATTATTCAGAAATAAAATCCGAAGGAGAACACTATGAACACTAAACCCGTTAAAATAAATAAAGAGCTTTGTATCGGCTGCGGAAAGTGCGTTAAGGATTGCGTTTCCGAAAAGCTGAAAATCGTTGACGGAAAGGCTCAGTTTATGTATGAGCGCTGTATTGAGTGCGGACATTGCTATGCAATCTGCCCCACGGGAGCAGTTACCATGCCGGGCTACACTACCGAAGACCGTCCCGTTGTTGATATGACCGAATTTGACAGCGACAGACTTCTTGAAGCTATGAAAAGCAGAAGAACAATCCGTCAGTTTACAGACGAAAAGGTAAGCGATGAGGATATTGCCAAAATCATTGAGGCAGGAAGATACTGCCCCACGGCAACGAACTCTCAGGATTTCGCTTTCACCGTTATAAAGAACTCTCTTCCCGAATTCGAGAAGGAATGTGTCAGGTTCTTCCGCACGGCGCAGAAGGCGGCAACACCCTTGGCAAAATATATCAAGAACTCAACCATTGACGATAATTTCTTCTTCAAGGGAGCACCCGTTGTAATCGTAGTCAGCGGCAAGAGCAAGGGCAATGCAAATCTTGCTTCGTCATATATGGAGCTTATGGCTGAAAGTCTTGGTCTCGGTGTGCTTTACAGCGGCTTTTTCGTAGCTGTGGCAAAGCTTAACAGAAAGGTGGGTAAAATGCTGAAGCCGGAAAAGGGCTATGCACCCATGACCTGCCTTGTTATAGGACATCCTGCGGTGGAATACAAGAGAATACCCCCGAGAAAAGATGCAAAGATAAATGTGATATAGTATTTACGGTATTATTCAACGTGTCCCCGATATATATCTTAAACAGATAACGGAGGTGTTGGAGTGATGAAAAAGAACAAGAATGAAGTTTCTGAGTTTTTCAGTTTCGATTATACCGAATTGTCTGCCGTTGCAGAGTATCTCCGATTACAAGAGGAAAGAGGCTTCAGGCTTAAAGAATTCCGCAGTCATTTTTGGGTATTTGAAAAGAGTGAACCTAAGAAAATTCGCTATACTGCTGTGTTATACAGACTGAAGGATGCAATGCATGCGGCATCACACAGAGAATTTGTTGAAATGTGCGAATGTGAGGGTTGGGAGTTTGTTGCACTTTATAATGATGAGCTTTACATTTTCAGAACAGAAGATGAAGATGTCATTGACATAATGACCGATGAAGCGGAAAAGCTGAAAATTATTGCAAAGAGAGCATGGCTTCAACCCGGTTTTTTAGGGCTGTCGTTTTATTCCTTGTGGTTTATATTTAAGTTTATATTTTTTAAATCCGATTTCGATCCGATACTTGAGGCAAGCAGCTACCAGATAACAGAATTACTTATAGCGGTATATCTTTTAAGCATTGCAGTAATCAGAATTTTTTGCTATCTCTTTCGGGTTGTCAGGTCAAAAAGCAGATTATCAGCAGGGAAAGACATTAATTTTGTGAATTTGCGGGCCGCAAACAAAAAACAAAGCTTTTTACTGGCTTTTGAATTTGTTTCTTTAATAGGCGTAATTATAATTTTATCCCTGTTGGACGGCGGATATTTTCAGGAGCGTGCCGTATATTGGATTTTTGCGGCAATTCTTGTTGTGCTGATACTGCCTGAGAAACGGGACATACACAGCAAGGATAAATCAGCCATACTGAAAAGAGCAGGTTTATGTTTGTTTTTGTCAGCAACGGTTATTGCCGGCACATTGGGACTTATAAAATACAATGAAGCAAAATCCGTTGAAGCATCAAAAGCTCTTCTGAATACCGAATCATTTATCAATAGCTTTTCAGAGCTTGAAATCAGTCACGTCAGTACAGAAGCAACAGGACTTGCACAATTCTACCGCTTTGAAATAAACGACATTGAGGTGCTTGTCAGCGATTACCCCCACATCCGTCGGAAATACATAAATAAAATTCTTGATGATTATATTTTTGACGGTCATAAGAATAAGGCAGAGATCGTTGAAACCGCTTATCCTCAGACAAAATGGGACATATGTTATCTGGAGGTTATTGAGGATAACGGAGAACGCAGATACGCAGGACTTGCTGTTAAGGATAATCTTGTGCTGTTTGTCAGGCGTTCCGTTGACGAATACGGAGACAGGCTTTTTGAGACAGCATATGAAAAAATTTTTGAGTAAACCGCAAAACACCGTTTTTCATAGGCAAAACGGTGTTTTGTCGTTTATATTTAAGTTGTTGCACCGTCTAAATTTTTGTAGTATAATCAACAAAGAATAATCCTATGAGGTGAACTTACAATGACCGAAAAAATAAATGCTTATTTTGAAAGAGAAAAGGCGAATCTTCTTTCAGACCTTGAAAAGCTTATAAAAATACCCAGCGTAAGGGGTGAAGCCTCAGAGGATATGCCTTTTGGTGCCGAGCCTAAGAAGGCACTTGATAAAATCCTTGAGATCGCATCAGGCTACGGTTTTATCACAAACAATATTGACAACTATGCAGGAGAAATCGACCTTAATGATAAAGAAACAAAGCTTGCCATATTAGGTCACCTTGATGTTGTACCTGAGGGCGATGGCTGGAGCGTGCCGCCCTATGAAATGACAGTTAAGGACGGTAAGGTTTACGGAAGGGGCACAAGTGATGATAAAGGTCCCGTAATCTGTGCCCTCTATGCCCTCAAAGCCATAAAGGCTTTAGGCATTGACCTGAGCTATAATGCAAGACTTATTGCAGGCACAAGCGAGGAAACGGGCAGCGAGGACATCGGATACTATGTGACCAAAAGACAGATGCCTCCAATGACCTTTACACCCGATTCATCCTTCCCTGTAACCAATGTTGAAAAGGGAAGATTTTCAAAAGCCTTCACCGGTAAAGTATCAGCAACAGGCGAAAAGAGTATAGTCTCATTTGATGCGGGACTTGTAGTCAACGCAGTTCCCGGTAAGGCAAAGGCGGAGGTAAAGGGGTTCAGCTTTACAGATTTGGAAAAACTTACAGAAGAAGCAAAGAGGGAGACCGGCGTTGAGTTTACTCTCAATCGGAACGGAGAAATAACAGAAATTCTTGCAGAGGGTGTCAGCGCCCACGCATCGCTTCCCGAAAACGGTAACAATGCTCTGACTGCACTTGTGAAGCTTCTTTCAGCTCTCGAAAGTGACTGTGCTACCGTTGAAGCCTTCCGCACAATCGCAAAGCTTTTCCCTCACGGAAAGCTTTACGGTGAGGGTTTAGGCGTTGATATGGAGGACGAGGCTTCGGGCAAGCTTACACTTTCCCTTGATATTCTCCGCTATGACGGTGAAAGTATATATGCAGAATTTGACACAAGAGTACCTCTCTGCGCAACAGAGGAAAATCTCGCATTCAAGGTAAGAGATGTGCTGAGTGCCAACGGTTTTGTCTTATCTGATACAGAAATGGTTGCAGTTCACTATGTTGACGAAAACAGCGACTTTATAAAAAAGCTCCTTTCGGCATATGAAGCCTTCAGCGGAAGCAAGGGCTACTGCGAGGCTATCGGCGGCGGAACCTATGTTCACAATATTGAGGGTGGTGTCGCCTTCGGTGCGGTGATGCCCGGCGTTGACACAAATATGCACGGAATTGATGAGTTTATGCCGATAGACGACCTGATTACTGCGGCGAAGATTTTCACGTTGGCAGTTATAGAAATATGTAAGTAAAAGGTGATTGCAAGTGACAAAGACTGAGGTGCTGAGCAGGTATTTCGGTTACGCTTCCTTCAGAGGCGGACAGGAGGAAATAATTGATAATATACTCGGTGGCAGAGACGTTCTTGCGGTTATGCCCACGGGGGCAGGGAAGTCTCTTTGCTTTCAGATTCCTGCACTTATGAAAGAGGGTACTGCCCTGATTATTTCTCCGCTGATTTCTCTTATGAAGGATCAGATTGCTGCACTCAAGGAAAACGGAATATCGGCTGAGACTCTGAATTCCTCAACTGCCTCAGAGGTATCCCGTGAAATATACGGAAAAGCTGCCGCAGGAGAATACAAGCTTCTTTATGTTTCTCCCGAAAAGCTGGATACTCCGGGTTTTATCAGGCTTGTGTCAGTGATGAACGTATCTATGGTATGCGTGGATGAGGCTCACTGTGTTTCACAATGGGGTCAGGATTTCAGGAGCAGCTATCTTAAAATAGCGCAGTTTATTGCCTCTTTTGCAAAAAGGCCGACAGTTGCCGCCTTTACTGCAACTGCAACACAGCTTGTCCGTGAGGATATAGTCCGTCTGCTTGAGCTCAGAGAGCCTGAGATAACCGTGACGGGCTTTGACAGACCCAATCTCTATTTTGAGGTACAGAAGCCGAAAAGCAAGCTGAACGCAGTGAGAAAATACCTTGATTCACATATCGATAACTGCGGAATTATATATTGCTCAACGAGAAAGGGTGCAGACGAGCTTTATTCGGTTCTTACAGCGGAAGGCTATAACGTGAGCAAGTATCATGCAGGTCTTGACCCTGAGAAGAGAAGACTCAGTCAGGAGCACTTTGTTATGGACAGGGCGAAGGTGATGATTGCAACCAATGCCTTCGGTATGGGCATTGATAAATCCGATGTATCATTTGTTATTCATTATAATATGCCCGGTGATATAGAAAGCTATTATCAGGAGGCAGGCAGAGCAGGCCGTGACGGTGAAAACGCCGAATGCATACTGCTTTGCGGCGGCAGAGATGTGGGCATACAGAAATATTTTATCAATAATCCCTCCGATAACGAGGAAATGAGCGACGAGGAAAGAAGCCGTATAAAGCAGCGCCGTTTCCGTATGCTTAACCATATGATTGCCTATTCCTCAGGAGAGGTCTGTCTGAGAAAATACATACTCAGGTATTTCGGTGAAAGAACCGATGAAAACTGCGGAAACTGCTCGGTATGCTGCGGAGAGAGAAAATACAGCGATATAACCGTATCAGCTCAGAAGGTGCTTTCGGCTGTTGCAAGAACAAAGGAAAGACTGACGATTGATGAAATTGCCGATTTCCTCAGAGGGGACGAAAAAGCAGGGCTTGACCCTGAACTGATGAAGATAAAGACCTTCGGTATTATGAATAATCTCAGCCACAGAAAGATAAGAGAGATAATCGATTATCTGCTCAGGGAGAATGTTGCGGAAACGGATATGACTCAGGGCAGAAGCATACTGAAACTTAACGATAACTCAAGAAATGTTCTTTTTCATAATAAACGGGTAAGAATAAGCATTGCACAGGCAGGAGAAAAAGCTGATAAAAAGCCGAAAACGGAGGATGTATCCGATGAACCCTTCGATGAGGCTCTGTTCAATCTGCTGAAAAACCTGAGAAAAACCGTTGCCGATAAGAAGGCAGTTCCCGCCTTCGTTGTTTTTTCCGATGCAACACTCAGGGATATGTGCAGAAAAAGACCCTTAACCAACGAGGAATTTCTTCAGGTTTCGGGTGTGGGTATGAAGAAGCTGGAGGAATACGGCCCGATTTTCTTAAAGGCAATAAACCTGTTTGAACAAAAAATAAACGGATAAAATTCTGCGTTTTGTGAGATTTTGCTATTGAAAAAATAATTTTCGGTGCTATAATTCAGCTATAAACAAGTGATATGCAGAGCAAGGGGTGGTATTTATGGAAAATGTACTCAGGAAAATAATCGTTGCCGACAAAACTGCTCAGGAAACTGTTGAAAAATCCGAAGAGCAAAGACGCAGCGTGGAAGAAAGAATTGCAGAAGCAAAGGAACAGTTTGAAATCAGGTATTCTGAGGAAACCGAAGCGAAGATTGATGAAATGAAAAGGGAAAAGCAGAAAATACTTGAAGAAGAAAAAGAGAAAAACAGGAAAGCAACAAAGGAACAGCTTGACAGACTTGAGGAAATCTATTGCGAAAAAAAGGATGAATGGGTAAAGGCCATAACCGAGAGGGTTATCGGCTGATAAAAGTTACTGATTCGGACAAAAGGAGGTGCGGAAATGAAAATACTTAACTATAAGCTCAATGCTATTATGGCAAAGGCAAGGGCGATGTACGGTCAGAGGCTTACGGGTGAGGACTATGACAGTCTTGTTGCCTGCACCTCACTTGCAGAGCTTGTTACCTGTCTTAAAGCCAAGGCACCCTATGAAGCTGCATTTGAAAGCGTTTCCGCAACACAGTCGGAAGCAGGCTATATTGAGTTCATTATAAGAAAAAGGGCATACAACAGATTTGTCAGCCTTTACAGATATGAAATGACTCTGGGAGAAGGCTTCTCCGATTATTTCATAGTCAAGGAGGAGGTCAAGCAGATACTTTCCTGCATTAAGAGCATACTTCTTAACAATACGGAGAAATATGTTATAAATATGCCTTCCTTCTATGAAAAGAGTTTGCATTTTGACGTTAAAAGCCTTATGGGTGTCCGTACCCTTGAACAGCTCAGCAGGCTTCTTGAGGGCACCCCCTATAAAAAGCTGACAGATAAGGGAATAGCTGACGGCTATTCCTATACGGAATTTGAGTCAGATCTTGTCAGCTATTTCAATGAATTCGAATATGACCTTGTTAATAAAAACTGCAAGGGCAAGGAGAAAAAGCAGATGATGGCTTTGCTTGCAGAGACGGCAGATATGAAGTTTGCAGATAAGCTTTACAGACTGAAAAAATACTTCCCTGCAAACAAGGCGCTGCTGAGTGTTATAGCGCCGTCTCATCTGACAGCATTTTCTCATAAAGAAATCAAGGCGTTGATAAATGCCGAAAATGAAAAACAGGTGCTTGAAATTTTGTCAGGCACGTTATACAGAGGCTATGTAAGGGAAATCGAAAAAAACGTTCATATCGAGCAGGCGATAAATCAGGTCAGATACAGAAAAATCAAAAGTCTTCTGCGCTTCAGCACAGACCCGAATGTTGTAATGTTCTGCTTTATGCTGCTTACGGAAAACGAGACCGATAACCTTATTCACATAACCGAAGGAATAAAATACGGAATAAATCAGGAAGAAATCAGGGCGCTGCTTATAGGCGTCGGTGATTAGGAGGTGAGGTAATATGGCAATAGAAAAGATGCAGCTTGTCACTTTCACGGGAAAAGCGGGAAAGCTTGACAAGATTATATCAAAGTGTCTGCTCAGCGGTGATTTTCATCCCGAACAGGCAAGCGAGTTCATCGGCTTTTCCGAGATACTCAGCATTATGAAAAGCAACGGTGCCGACGATAAGGTTGAGGATATGATGGAATACAGCACCTATGACGGAAAATTCAGCCCGTCCCATGCTATGCAGTATCTTTCGTCTGTTCTCGGTTACAGCTCGGTAACGGGGGAAAATCCCTATTCGGGAATAATGCAGAGCATAAAGGAGCTTGCAGATGAATACGGCTTTGATATAGAAAGCACAAAAGTATCGAAAGGCCGTAATTACGATGAGGATGACCCGGAAGAGTATGTGCTTTCCGTGGGTGAAAGGATAAAGGAGCTGGATGCAGGACGCAAGGAGCTTCTTGAGCAGCTCAGAAAGTGCGAGGAGGGTAAGGCTCAGTTTGTTCACTTCAAGGGACTTAATATTCCCCTTGAGCAGATAGCTGAGAGCAGATTTGTTAAAACCCGATTCGGTCATATGCCCAGGGAAAGTGTGGAGAAGCTGAATATTGCATACAGCGATAATCCGTATATTCTCTTTGTCCCCTGCACAACAGAGGCTGATGAATGCTGGGGCGCATATGTTGCCCCAAAGAATAAGCTGGATGAGGTGGATAAGATTTTCTCACTGCTGCATTTTGAAAGACTTAAAATGCCCGGTGCGGTAGGCTCAACGGCAGAGATAATTGAAAGCCTTGACAGCAATATAGAGATTATTTCCGAGTCCGTTAAGGAATATGACCGCAGAATAAAGGAAATTTTTGAAACGGAAAAGGAAAAGCTGATTGCCGTATATAACCATATGAAAATTAAAAACGCAGCTTACGAGGTGCGAAAGTATGTGTTCGTTTCAGGAAACAGCTTTTTCTGTGCAGGCTGGGTGCCTGCCAAAAAGCTCAAGTCGGTTACTGAGAAGATAATGTCCTTCAGCGGAATAAGTCTTACAACCGCCAAGCCAGAGGACGTGCCTGAGCACGAGCCGCCCGTAAGGCTTAAAAACAACAAGCTGACCCGTCCTTATGAGTTCTATGTGGAAATGTACGGCTTGCCGAAATATCACGATAAGGATATAACCTTCTTCGTGGCTCTCGTATATACCTTCGTGTTCGGTGTTATGTTCGGTGATGTGGGTCAGGGACTTCTTCTTGCCGTAGGCGGCTTCATTGCCTATAAGGTCAAGGGTATGGCTTTAGGTAAGATACTTGTTCCCTGCGGCGTTGCTTCAATGATTGGAGGTCTTGTGTTCGGTTCGGTATTCGGCTTCGAGCACGCTCTCGACCCTCTCTATCACGCCATAGGGCTGAAGGAGAAGCCTGTTGAAGTAATGCACAGCGTAAACGGAATACTGGTTTTTGCCATATTTGTCGGTGTTGCTTTGGTAATTGCGGCAATGGTGATAAACATTATTATTTCTTTGAAGCGAAAGAAAATCGGGGAGGCTCTTTTCAGTCAGAACGGACTTGCAGGCATTGTGCTTTATGTCTGCGGTGTATGTCTCGTATATGCATTTATGGGAGGACCCAAGCTGATACCCAACGCAGTGCTCATACCCCTTATGCTTGTTTCCTTCCTGATGCTCTTCTTCAAGGAAATTCTTATAGGAATTACGGATAAGCACGAAAATTGGAAGCCTGAGTCAATGCTTGACTTCTTCCTGCAGAATATTTTTGAATGCATTGAATATGTGCTTTCGTATTTCAGTAACACGCTTTCATTCCTGCGAGTAGGCGCCTTTGTTATCGTTCACTCAAGTATGATGATGGTTGTCTTTACACTTGCAGGTGACACAAGCACACCCAAGGGAATTATCGTTGTAATTCTCGGAAATATCGTGGTTATCGCCCTTGAGGGACTTCTCACGGGTATTCAAGGTCTTCGCCTTGTGTTCTATGAAATGTTCTCACGCTTCCACGAGGGCGGAGGCAAGCCCTTTAACGCAATTTCAACTAAAAAGCTATAATAATCGGAGGATTTTAAAATGAATACATTATTTTTATCAGCAATTATAATTTTACCCATCATTGCAATCACAGTATCTTCAGCTATCACTTTCAATAAGAAGCTTCAGGGCAAGAGCACGGGCAAGGCTATGAGGTTCAACCTTGCAACCTTTGCTGCCGTGGCAGTTCTTGTATGCACCTTCACCTTTATGGCATCAGCAGCCGAAGCTACCGATGCCCCCTCAGCAGAAACGGTTGCTGAGGTCGGCGGTGCAGATGCATCCGAGGTAGCAACAGAAACACAGGAAGCAAGCACATCTGCAAACGGTCTGGGACTTCTTGCAGCAGGTCTTGTAACGGGTCTTGCAGGTATCGGCGGCGGTATTGCCGTTGCAGCAGGTGCTCCTGCAGCCATTGCGGCAACAAGTGAAGACCCCAAGTCCTTCGGTAAGTCACTTATCTTCGTTGCTCTGGGTGAATCAATCGCTCTTTACGGTGTTGTTATTTCAATTCTCATTCTCAATAAGGTATAATCGGGAATTTCAGGGAGCTTTAAGATGAAATTCAGACTGTTGACAAATGACGGCGACACCCTTACGGGGATGCGCCTTGCAGGTATTGAGGGCGAGCTCGCCCTGTCGGCTCAGGAGGGAATTCCGGCTCTTGAAAGAGCCTTGAGCGATAAGGAAACGGGAATTATCATAATCAATCAATCTCTTGCATCGCTTATGGAAAAAACTCTTCTTGAGGTAAAAAAAACGTCTGCGGCTTTAATTGTTGAAATACCCGATAAGAACTCAGACGGAGCTGATACAGACAGCATTACGAAATACGTTGCTGATGCTATCGGAATTAAAATCTGAAGGTAGGATTTGAAACTATGCTTAATCAGGATGAACAGATTGCTTTGTTCGTTGAAGCGATAAATAAGGACGCTGAAAAGCTCTGCAAAAAAATCGATAAGGAAACAAAGCAGCTTTATGCCTCTGAGGTTGAAAAGCTCCGCCGTAAGGCTGAGGAAAAAATGCTTCAGAGAATCAATTATTATAAAAACGAAACAGAAACAGATTTCAATAAAAATCTTGCCCTTGACAAAACGGCAAACAGACAGCTTCTTTGCGATAAAAGAAACGAAATAACACAAAAGGTTTTCGCCCTTGTAAGGGAGGAAATTTCAGCCTTTACCGAAGGTGACGGCTATGCGGAATTTCTTGAAGAGAGCCTTAAAAGCATCTGCGGATACACCTGCGGAGCCGTTGAGATTTTTGCAAGAGGTGCCGATACGGAAAAGGTGAAGGCAGCAGCGGAAAGGCTGGGCATTGAATATACCGTTTCCGCCGATGAAGGCATTGCTCTGGGAGGTATCAGGGTTGCAGACAGGTCGGCGAACAAGATTTTTGATGACACTCTTGACCTGAGAATTCAGGAGCAGAGAGAGTGGTTCCTGCTGAACTCATCTCTCGGCATAAATATATAAGGGGGAACGCTTATGTCTGAACAGAACGTAATATACGGAATAAACGGCCCCATTGTGACGGTCAGGGGAATAACAAGCCTTTCTATGATGGAAATGGTATACGTCGGTAACAGCAGGCTTGTAGGCGAGGTTATTAAAATAGACAAGGATGAAACCACAATTCAGGTTTACGAGGAGACTTCAGGTGTGACACCGGGTGAACCTGTATGTTCAACGGGTGACCAGATTTCCGTCACCCTCGGTCCCGGTATAATCAGAAATATTTTCGACGGTATTGAAAGACCTCTTTCTATGCTTGAAAAGCAAAGCGGAAGCTTCATCGGACGAGGCTCAATGGTGCCTGCCATTGACGAGGATGCCCTCTGGGACGTTACTGTTACGGCAAAGGTCGGGGACTACCTTACGGGCGGACAGATTTATGCATACTGCCCCGAAACTCCCGTTATCACCCATAAGATTATGCTCAGCCCCCTTGAGGAGGGCGAGGTGGTCGAGGTAATGCCCGACGGCAAATACCGTGTGACCGATACGATTGTTAAAATCAGAAAGCAGGACGGCTCTGTGAAGGAGCTGACCTTATGTCAGAAATGGCCCATAAGAACGCCCCGACCCGTGAAAAACCGACTTGAAGCAAATAAGCCTCTTGTTACGGGACAGCGTGTTATAGATACTCTTTTCCCCGTTGCAAAGGGCGGTTGTGCCGCAATCCCCGGAGGCTTCGGAACGGGAAAGACAATGACACAGCATCAGCTTGCCAAATGGTGTGATGCGGATATTATCATATATGTGGGCTGCGGTGAGAGAGGCAATGAGATGACTCAGGCACTTGTGGAATTCGGTGAGATTACTGACCCGAAAACCGGCAGACCTCTTACGGACAGAACTGTTCTTATTGCAAACACGTCAAATATGCCTGTTGCCGCCCGTGAGGCTTCTATTTATACGGGTATAACTCTTGCTGAGTATTACCGTGATATGGGTTATCACACCGCACTTATGGCGGATTCAACCTCACGCTGGGCAGAGGCACTCAGAGAAATATCGGGCAGACTTGAGGAAATGCCCGCTGACGAGGGCTTCCCTGCATACCTTCCCTCAAGACTTTCAAAGTTCTATGAAAGAGCAGGCTATGTGGAGACTCTCAGCGAAAACGAAGGCTCGGTTACGCTTATCGGTGCCGTTTCTCCTCAGGGCTCGGATTTCTCAGAGCCCGTTACACAGAATACCAAGCGTTTCACCCGTTGCTTCTGGGCGCTGGATAAGGCTCTTGCCTATGCAAGACACTATCCTGCAATTAACTGGACAACAAGTTACAGCGAATACGTAAACGATTTTTCAGGCTGGTTCCGTGAAAATGCAGGGGAGAACTTCCTGAAATACAGAGAGGAAATCTGCAGTCTGCTGACAGAGGAAAGCTCCCTTATGGAAATTGTCAGACTTATCGGTGCTGATGTTCTTCCCGATGACCAGAAGCTCGTTATTGAAATAGCCCGAGTTATCCGTGTAGGCTTTCTTCAGCAGAATGCCTTTCACAGCGAGGATACCTATGTGCCTATCGAAAAGCAGATGAAGATGATGGAGGTTATACTTCACCTTTATCACGTCAGCCGTAAAATCGTGGCAAAGCAGGTGCCTTTGTCAAAAATCGTTGCAACGGGACTTTTCGATAAGCTGGTAAAAATCAAATATGACGTACCGAATAACAATATCGGTATGCTTGACGGTTATATAGCCGAAATAGATTCGGTGCTTAAACCGCTTATGAACAGGGAGGTGCAGTAAAATATGAAAATTGAGCATCTCGGACTTTCACAGATTAACGGTTCTCTCGTTGTTCTTGAAAATGTTATCAACCCGAAATTTGACGAAATGGTTGAGTTTTCTCTTGCAGACGGAACAAAGAGAACGGGAAGAATTGTAACCGTTGAGGGTGACAAGGTTGCCGTTCAGGTTTTTGAGGGAACCGGCGGTATCTCAATGACAAATGTGAAAACGACCCTCACGGGTAAGCCTATTGAAATAAAGCTTTCTCCCGAAATTCTCGGAAGAGTTTTTGACGGTCTGGGCAGACCCAAGGATTCCCTCGGTGAGATATATCCCGACGAGGTCAGAGACGTAAACGGCTCTCCCATAAACCCCGTTTCAAGAATATATCCCAAAAACTATATCAACACGGGCATTTCTTCCATAGACTGCCTTGCCACTCTTATCAGAGGGCAGAAGCTTCCGATTTTCAGCGGCTCGGGTATGAAGCATAACGAGCTTGCCGTTCAGATTGTCCGTCAGGCATCCCTTGCCGATGACGGTGATTTTGCCATTGTTCTTGCAGCTATGGGCGTGAAGAACGACGTTGCCGATTACTTCCGCCGTTCCTTTGAGGAGGCAGATGTTATGGGCAGGGTAACAATGTTTCTCAATCTTTCAAACGACCCGATTATAGAGAGAATTATCACACCCCGATGCGCTCTTACGGCAGCTGAATATCTTGCGTTCAAGCTCAATAAGCACGTGCTTGTCATTATGACGGATATGACAAGCTATGCGGAGGCTCTGCGTGAATTCAGCTCATCAAAGGGTGAAATCCCCGGAAGAAAGGGATATCCCGGATACTTCTATTCCGACCTTGCAACCCTATATGAAAGGGCAGGTATTATCAAGGATGCGGAAGGCTCCGTGACCCAGCTTCCCATTCTCACAATGCCCAACGACGATATAACTCATCCCATACCCGACCTTACGGGATATATTACCGAGGGTCAGATTGTTCTTGACCGTGCCCTTGATGCAAGCGGTATCTATCCTCCCGTAAGTGTTCTGCCCTCGCTTTCACGTCTTATGAAGGACGGTATCGGCGCAGGCTATACCAGAGAAGACCATTCTGCCCTTGCAAATCAGCTTTTTGCCTGCTATGCAAAGGTTCAGGACGCCAAGGCTCTTGCATCGGTTATCGGTGAAGAGGAGCTTTCCGAGGGTGATAAAGCCATAATGAAATTCGGCAGAGAATTTGAACAGAAATTCATAAATCAGGGCTTCAACGAAAACAGAAGCATAACAGAAACACTTGATCTTGGTTGGAAACTTTTGTCGGCACTTCCCAGAGAGCTTCTTGACAGAGTTGACGAAAAGCTGCTTGACGAAAAGCTCGTTCCTCAGCAGAGCTGAGGAAAATGCAGAATGCAGAATGCAAAATTCAAAACGAGATTAAAATGCTTAAATGTCTGCACTAGCAGGGAAGGCTTAATTGGCTCCCCTTTTAGGGGGAGCTGTCAAAATCGGATTGCGATTTTGACTGAGGGGGCGCCTTCTGCATTCTGCACTCTCCTGCCTTCCCACCAATAAATAACAAACCCAAAGAAAAGAGGTGACCGATATGGCTCAGGTATTTCCTACGAAAACAAATCTCATAAATACAAAAAAGTCTCTTGAGCTTGCCGAATTAGGCTATGACCTTATGGACAGAAAGAGAAATATCCTTGTCAGGGAGATGATGCTCCTTATTGATGAGGCTAAGGAAACACGTGCTCAGGCATCGGAAACCTTTTCAAAGGCATATTCTGCTCTTGCAAAAGCCTCGGTCACGCTGGGTGACTGCACGGATTTTGCTGAAAATGTTCCTGTTGAGCAGGGGCTGTCGATTGATATAAGAAGCGTAATGGGCGTTGAATTGCCCACCGTTGTGCTTGAGGAAAGAGAAGACAGCGCCTGGTACGGACTGCATACCACGAACTCACTTCTGGATGAGGCATATTTTGAGTTCAAGAAGGCAAAGGAGCTTACGGTGAAGCTGGCAGGTATTGAAAACAGTGTCTACCGTCTTGCGGATGCCATAAAGAAAACTCAGAAAAGAGCGAACGCTCTTGACAATATTCTCATTCCCAGATTTGAAGAAACAATCAGGTTTATTTCCGATGCCCTTGAGGAAAAGGAAAGGGAGGATTTCTCAAGACTCAAGGTTATGAAGAACAACAAATGATATTGTCCAAAAGTTACGGAAACTTAAATTTTCCTGAAAAGTCTGTACATTTTACAAAATTTGTAATATAATGTATGTGCGTAGATATGCGCAAACGTAAATTACGGAGGTAAGAATTATGAAAAAGATAGTAGCACTTATGCTTGTTGCAGTTCTCTGCTTAGGCGTATTTTCAGCCTGCTCATTATTGGCTAAGCCTCAGAGTGAGCTTCTTGTTGCATCATGGACAGATTCAAACGCCCTCAGCGGATACGAATTCCGTGGTGACGGCACAGTAAAGATCACATATGCAAACTTCACAGTACCTATTCTTAACACAAACTTTAACGGTACCGTTGAAGGTGCTTACACCACAAGCGAGAGCGAAGACGGTGAAAAGAATTATGTGACCGTTACATACACCATTTTCAATAAGTCTATTGAAACAAAGTATGAGTATTTCGTTGAGGAAAACGTTCTCACACTCACAGACCTTGATGACGGGGACAAGACTGTTTATGTCAAGCAGACAACACAGAGCTCAGCTCCTTCATCAACAACAGCAGCATAATTTAACATGAAATGAACAGATGAAAGAGTGGGAAACCACTCTTTTCTGTGTATTTAAGGTGATATAAATGAATGAAGAAATGAATGGAAATTCAAGGGATTTTCTTGATGATATTTACGAAACGGAAAATACAGCAGAGACAGACAGGGCAGTAACGGGAAATCCGGCTGATGACGTTGTTGCCGTAAAAGTGGTAAAAAGCAAAACAGAGCTTATTAAAAAGCTGCTTATTGCTGCAATCTGTCTCGTGGTGGTCGGTGCTTCAATCGGCTTCGGATATTATATTGCAAAGCATCCTGCCGATAACGGCGGCTCAGAACAGACCACGGTTTCAGACACTACCGAGGTTTTCGGCGGAAGCTATGAAGAAAATGAAGATGACGAAGACGATGATACAACCGTAAACAATGAAGCTGATACAGGCACAACTCTTGCTCCTTCAGCCGACACAGACCTTGCAACCGCTATTTTAGGTCAGTGGACAGACAACGCAAACCTCAGCGGATACGAATTCCTTGAGGATGGCATTATGAAGGTGACTTATTTCAATATGTCTGCTCTCAATCTTGAGGATATCGTTGACGGAACATACAGGGGCACCTATACCCTTGAGGGGGATAAGCTGACAATTTCTTACACTATCTATTCAAAGGCAGTTGTGAAGAAATACACCGTTAAGGTGGAGGACAACAACCTTTATATGACTTCCTCCGAGGGCGATAAGTCCGTCTATGTGAGAAAGGGCAGCGAGCCTGCCGTCAACACGGAGATTGATAAGAAGCTGCTGGGAAAGTGGAGCTCAAACCTCAGCGGATATGAGTTCAAGGATAACGGTGTTGTTACAATCACGTATATCAACCTTTCGTCAATGGGTATCAACCTTGACATAAACGGCAAGGTTGACGGTATTTACGAGCTTGACGGAGATAAGCTGAACATAAAATTCTCCATATATTCCTCGGTTATTGAGAAGAAGTATACCTATAAGGTTGACGGAAAAACACTTACCCTTACCGACAGAGAAAGCGGAGAAAAGGGAACATACGTAAAGGAAGCAGAGTAAGATGGGACAGAAGGAAAAAGTGCTGAAGGCCCTTGATGAAATGAACATTGAATATAAGGTCATAACTCATCAGGCTGTTACAACCATTGAAGAAATGGATGAGCTGGGTATTTTTACGGACGGCGAGGTATGCAAAAACCTGTTCCTGAGAAATGCAAACGGCAAGATCCACTATCTTGTATGCTGTCTGAAGGATAAGAAGGTTGACCTTGTTGAACTGAGAGGTCAGATAGGCTCAAGCAGACTCAGCTTCGGCTCTGATGAAAGGCTTATGAAGCATCTGGGACTGACTCAGGGTGCCGTTTCGCCCTTCGGAATTATCAATAACGAGGATCATCAGGTGGAAATCGTGCTTGATAAGGATATTATGAAAACCGAGTCTCTTGTGGGCTTCCACCCCAATGATAACACAGCCTTTGTCTGGCTGAAGGCAGAGGACCTTATTAGATTTATAAAGCATTACGGAAACGATTATTGCCTTGTGAATATATAAACTGAGAGGAAAAATATGAAGGAACTGAAATTTTACGTTATGACGGACCCTCATTTCTATGAAACCTCCCTGGGAGCAAGCGGTCCGGAATATGACGATTTTATGCGGTATGAGCAGAAGTGCTACGCTGAGACGGAAAGCATCAACCGTTCTGTTGCGGAATATCTCAAGGGAGCAGATGAGGCTGACATAATACTCATTGTCGGTGACCTGAGCTTTAACGGCGAAAAGGAAAGCCACAGAAGCTTTGTGAAGCTGCTGAAGGAAATCGAAGAAAGCGGCAAGAAGGTATATGTGGTAACCGCTGACCACGACTGTCAGGAGCATCCCTTTGCCTTCGGTGAAAAGGGCAGATACGAGCCTGAGGGAACACCGAGAGACGAGCTTTTTGATATCTATTATGAGTTCGGCTTCAAGGATGCGATTGCAGTTGACAGACAGCATCTTTCCTATGTGGCTCAGCTGGGCGAGGGTGTGAGACTTCTTGCCCTGAACAATGACGGTGCCGATGACGGAAGACGACGCTTCGACGAAAAGCATTGTCAGTGGATAAGGGAGCAGATAAGAAAGGCGAAGGAAGACGGACAGATGATGATTGCAATGAATCATTATCCGCTTTTACCCCTTCAGCCCTTGTTCTCAATTATAAGCTCCACGGTGCAGAAGGAGCCGATGAATGCCATTGAGCTTCTTGCGGATGAAGGAGTAAACCTTGTGTTTACGGGACATATGCACTGCCAGAGCATAAACGAAGTTACCACCAAAAAGGGTAATAAGCTTTACGATGTCTGCACAGGCTCCATTATTGCCGATCCGGCATACATAAGACTTGTAACCGTAAAGGACGAAAACACGGTTGACATAAAGAGCATCCCCACACCCGATTTTGAGTGGGATACTGACGGAAGAAGCTGTAAGCAGTATCTTACTGATATGTTTAACAATATGATTCTCAACATTCTTTATGATATGAAATATGATACGGAAAGAATGATGAGAAAGTTCCATATTGAAGATAAAAAGGCTCTCAGACCGGTGATTTATCTTATCGGATGTCTGCTTAATTCAATAACCCTCGGAGGCTTCAGCCGACTTTTTTGGATAAAATGCCATAAGTCAATCAGGAAAATTAAAGTTATGGACTTTGCCGCAGAGCTTGTAAGAGGTGCTTTTGTCGGAAATCAGCAGATGAAGGAGGGTACGCCCGAGGGTGATGTTCTTCTTGCCTTCCTCAAAAGGATAAATCCCGTGCTGAAAAGGATTAACCTGAAGAATGTCTACGGTGAAAGGGTTGACCTTTTCGAGCTTCTCAAGCATACAGCCGGAAACTACGGAACAGATGACTATAATGCAGTTCTCACGCTGAGATAACTGCTGAATATACAGGACTGGTATAATCGGAGGTTTTAAAGATGAAAGAAAAAATTCCATTTGACGAAAGAGTACATCAGTTTATGATGAAAACTGACAAAAACAAGATGAAAAATATTATTATCGGTATTCTTGTTGCGGTAATTGTTATTGAAACAGTTGCATTCGGCATTTCGGGAATTCTCGGCGGCAAAAACACAGCAAGTACTCCCGTTGCAGGTGAGGCACAGGCTCTTATCAATATCAACACAAAGGGAATGGCAACAGAGGTTGTCAATGCAGTAAAGCCCATGCTGGAGGGTATTGTTGACGGAGAGATGCCTGAGGGCGGTCTTATGGGTGTTGTTGAAAAGGTTGTTTATTCCGATATGATAGTAAACACCCTTATGTCAATTTCTTACCCGCTTCTTTATGATGTTCTTGTCAATCTTGATTTGCTCGAGTTTGCAACAGAGCTTGACCTTTACGCAACAGGCCCTCTTGCTGCAACACGCTTTGAGGGTATGAGCTATACCTGTGTTGATAAGGACGGCACAAGAAAGCCTCTCTCTGAGGTTCTTCCCTCGGTTGAAGAGGACTGGACATATATGGATGCAGAGGTAACCTGGAAGGACGAAAACGGAACGGAAAAGACTACCTCTCTGTGGAACTCTATTGAATGGGGTGTTAAGGATGAGGAATCCTTCTATAAGGTGCTGCAGGATATGTCAGCAGGTCTCAGAGGTGTTCTTGAGGTCTGTGTTCAGGGCAAGTCAAGAGATATCGTTATAAATGTTGTTGAGTTCCTTCTTGATACAGACGTCATTCCTGCGGAGCTTCACGCAGCAACAGTTTATAACGCTTCCGAGAAGAGTGGCTATGAAATCTGCCTTATTTCTCTTTTCAATATGCTCGGCCTTGTTGACGGTGAATATCCCGCCGCTGAGGAGGTTGTTGCATACACTGAGCTTGGTGATATCTGGAAGGCAATTCTCAAGCCCGTTCTCTTCGCAGTTGAAAAGGTTGCAGAGGATCCCATAAACAATCTTACAACCTTGCTTGTGAACTTTGCCCACGCTATTGAGTCAGGCTCACTTTGTGAGAGTATGCGCTCACTGAGAATGGACGGTGACTATCACGTTCTTGCCACAGCCGTAATGGGACTTGAAAGCGGACTTATCTATAATCTCGGTGACGGTCTTATTGAAATCATCGAGTCTCTCGGAATAAAGATTTCAGGCAACTTCAACGAGCTTCTTGACAGCCTTCTTTCAATGATTACAAAGAATGAGTCAGCTGATATGCCCGATATGGATATGAACGGTCTCTTTGCCTGTGCAAGTGAAACCACGCTTCCCAACGGCAATAAGTATTACAAGGCTGATGCCGATAAGACGGTTGATTTCCTTGTAAGCTATGCAGTAAACGAAAAGCTTGTTGAGAGCGTTATCGCCATCACGCCTCTTGCAGGAACAGAAACTGCAAAGGAAATCACAGAGGGCGTGGCTGAAAGCAAGGCAGGTCTTGTGAAGATAATCAATGCCCTTGCAGATTATCTTATGACTTTAGGGTGACGGGTGTAATCCGAACCCGCCCAAAAGCGTGAATTTTTGCGGCTTTTCGGCGTTTCGGATTTGAAAGGCGATAGCCTGTCGGCATCCTCAACATCCAAAAATCCATCAAAAATTCGCACTTTTGGGTCGTAAGATTTTTTTCGGAACGGATTTTTGGCAAATCAAGGCACAAAACGCAGTAAATCCTGTCGGATTTACGAGCATTTTAACGATGCGTTGACGGAAATCCGCCCCGTAAAAAACGGGTTCGTATTACACCCGTCACCCTAGGGTGACAGTAGTCGAACCCGATAAGGTTTAACGGGGCATATTTTCACCGTAACTTCGTTAAAAA
>JAFSEP010000046.1 GCA_017435665.1 Clostridia bacterium
CACTTATCGACAACGGCAGAAGAGGCAGACCCGTAACAGGTCCCAACAACAGAGCACTCAAATCTCTTTCTGACATGCTTAAAGGTAAGCAGGGCCGTTTTAGACAGAATCTTCTCGGTAAGCGTGTTGACTATTCGGGCCGTTCGGTTATCGTTGTCGGTCCCGAGCTCAAGCTTTATCAGTGCGGTCTTCCCAAGGAAATGGCACTCGAGCTCTTCAAGCCCTTCGTTATGAAGAGACTTGTTGAAACCGAGGTTGCAGGTAACGTTAAATCAGCCCGTAAGATGGTTGAACGTTCCAATCCTGCAGTCTGGGATGCACTTGAGGTTGTTATCAAAGACCATCCCGTTATGCTTAATCGTGCTCCCACCCTTCACAGACTCGGTATCCAGGCTTTCGAGCCCGTTCTTGTTGAAGGCAGAGCAATCAGACTTCATCCCCTCGTATGTACGGCTTTCAACGCTGACTTCGACGGTGACCAGATGGCTGTTCACGTTCCTCTTTCGGCAGAGGCTCAGGCAGAAGCAAGATTCCTCATGCTTGCCGCCAACAACCTCCTCAAGCCTTCAGACGGACGTCCCGTTGCAGTTCCCACACAGGATATGATTCTGGGTTCTTATTATCTCACAACAGTTAATAATAACAACCCCGAAAACTCCGACTTCAATCCCGATGATCCCTTCGAGCCCGGTGCACGCAGAGAAGCAAAGGATGAAAACGGCAATCTTATCAAGGACGAAAACGGAAATCAGGTTTATATCTACAACACATATACAACGGTTGACGAGGCAATGATGGCTTATGATGAAGGCGATATCGGTCTTCATGTTGACATCAGAATCCGTATGAGCAAGGAAATCAACGGAGAAACCGTTACCGGACTTGTAACAACAACTCTCGGTAAGGTTATCTTCAACGGTCCCGTTCCTCAGGATCTCGGCTTTATCGACAGAAGCAACCCCGACAATATCCTCACTCCCGAAATTGACATTCTTGTTAATAAGAAGGTTCTCGGCAAGATTATCGACAAGTGCATCAAGGTTCACGGAACCGCAATCGCAGCCGATGTTCTTGATAAGATTAAGGCTCAGGGTTATAAATATTCAACACGAAGCGGTATTACCGTTGCTGTTATTGACGCAACAATTCCTCCCAAGAAGAAAGAGCTTCTTGAAATTGCGGAAAAGAAGGTCAGTGACATCAGCAGACACTACGAAAGAGGTCTTATCACCAACGAAGAACGCTCCGAAGGCGTTATCAAGGCATGGGACGAATGCTCCAAGGAAGTTGCTTCAGAGCTTAAGAAAAACTTCAAGAAGTTCAATCCCATCAACATGATGCTTGACTCCGGTGCCCGTGGTAATGACTCACAGCTTCGTCAGCTTGCAGGTATGCGTGGTCTTATCGCAAACACCGCAGGTAAAACAATCGAGGTTCCCATCAAGGCTAACTACCGAGAGGGACTTAACATTTCGGAATACTTCATTTCATCCCGTGGTGCGCGTAAAGGTCTTGCCGATACCGCTCTTCGTACAGCTGACTCGGGTTACCTTACCCGCCGTCTTGTTGACGTTTCACAGGATGTTATCATCCGCCAGGAGGACTGCGGCTGCACCGACGGCATCAACGTTTATGATATTTATGACGGCGATCCCAAGTTCGGCGGCAGAAAGATTGTTGGTCTTGCAGAAAGACTGACAGGCAGATTCCTTCTTGAGGATTATGTTGATCCCGCAACAGGCGAGCTTCTTGCATCAAAGGATAAGATGATGGTTGAAGCTGTTGCCGAAAAGGTTGCTGCAAGCGTTCAGAGAGAAACAGACAGAAAGATTGCAGCCGGCGAGCTTCCCGAAGGTGCAAAGGCTCAGATCAAAATCCGCTCACTTCTCTCATGCTGCTCTGAGCACGGCGTATGTATCAAGTGCTACGGTGCAAACCTTGCAACGGGCGACCCCGTAACAGTCGGTGAAGCAGTAGGTATCATCGCTGCTCAGTCCATCGGTGAACCCGGTACTCAGCTTACAATGAGAACCTTCCACACCGGCGGTGCCGCTGACCAGTCCGATATCACCACCGGTCTTCCCCGTATCGAAGAGCTCTTTGAAGCACGCAAGCCCAAGATGCTTGCAATCATGAGCGAAATCGACGGTGTTGTATCGTTCCGTGAAATCAAGAAGAGCCAGCATGTTGTTGTTACAGGCGACGACGGCGACGAAAAGACCTACCTTATTCCCTATGGCTTCCGCCTCAGAGTTCAGGAAGGTCAGAAGGTATCAAAGGGTGCTCAGCTCACCGAAGGTGCTCAGAATCCCCACGATATTCTTGCTATTCTCGGCGTTGAAGCTGTTCACGATTACCTCATCAGAGAAGTTCAGAGAACCTACCGTATGCAGGGTGTTGATATCAACGATAAGCATATCGAGGTTATCGTCCGTCAGATGATGAGAAAGGTAAGAATCGCAGACGCAGGTGCTTCAAAGTTCCTTCCCGGTACAGTTGTTGAAAAGATGGAATTCCGTCTTGAAAACGAGCGTCTTGCAAAAGAGGCTGCCGAAAACGGAACAGAGCCCGTTCTTGCAACCTGCATCCCCACTCTTATGGGTATTACCAAGGCATCTCTTGCAACAGATTCATTCCTCTCAGCCGCATCATTCCAGGAAACAACAAGAGTTCTCACCGATGCCGCTATCAAGGGCAAGATTGATCCTCTTATGGGTCTTAAGGAAAATGTTATCATCGGTAAGCTTCTTCCCTCGGGTACAGGCATGAAGTGCTACAACAATGTTGAAGTGTATCCCACAGGCGATAGCAATAATGCCGAAAATGCTGAGTGATTTTTGTGAAAAGTGTTGACAAACAGAGTTAACATGTGTTAAAATACAAAATTGTGGTGTCCGAAACTCCTGCACTTGAAAAAGTGCGGGGTTTCGTCACGATATAAATTCTGAAGAAAGGAGAGAGTTTTTTGCCTACCTTTAACCAGCTTGTTCGTAACGGCAGAGAAACACTTGAAAAGAAGCCCAAGGCTCCCGCACTCCTCAAGGGTCTGAACTCAAAGAAAAACATTCTTACAGATCAGGATTCACCCCAGAAGCGCGGCGTTTGCACCGCTGTTAAGACTGCAACCCCCAAAAAGCCCAACTCGGCTCTTCGTAAGATCGCAAGAGTTCGTCTCACAAACGGCATTGAGGTTTCAGCTTACATTCCCGGTGTCGGCCACAACCTTCAGGAACACTCAGTTGTTCTTATCAGAGGCGGCCGTGTTAAGGACCTTCCCGGTGTGCGTTACCACATCATCCGCGGTACACTTGATACCCAGGGCGTTAACGGCAGAATGCAGAGCCGTTCAAAGTACGGCGCAAAGCGTCCCAAGGCAGCAAAGAAATAATCTACCGCAAACCATTTTCAGTTGAGACAAATCTTCTTGCAGGCTGAAAAAACAGATGTTTTTTCGACCAATGCAAGGGTATATTATATATATAGTATGCCTCTGCGTTGGCGCCACGGGAATTTGTCACTCGAGTACCTATGATATCATTACTATGAAGGAGGGAAGCGACGTGCCAAGAAGAGGCAATATCGCAAAACGTGAAGTTTTGCCCGATCCGCTTTACAACTCAAAGCTCGTAACCCGTCTCATCAATAACGTTATGTATGACGGTAAGAAGGGCGTTGCTCAGAAGATCGTATACGATGCTTTTGACATTATCAAAGAAAAAACAGGCAAAGAACCCCTTGAGGTTTTTGAGGCAGCAATGGAAAACGTTATGCCCGTGCTTGAAGTTAAGGCTCGCCGTGTAGGCGGTGCTACCTATCAGGTACCCATGGAGGTTCGTCCCGAGAGAAGACAGACTCTCGGTCTTCGTTGGATCACACTCTACAGCCGTCAGCGTTCAGAAAGAACAATGAAGGAAAGACTTGCCAACGAAATCATCGATGCAACCAACTCAACAGGTTCAGCATTCAAGAAACGCGAAGATACCCACAAGATGGCAGAGGCCAACAAGGCATTTGCTCATTTCAGATGGTAATCCGAGCAATATATTATACTTTTGTTTTAGATTTATCCGGAGGTTATTATGCCAAGACAGGTATCTCTTGATATGACCAGAAACATTGGTATCATGGCTCATATTGACGCCGGCAAAACAACCACTTCTGAGCGTATTCTGTTCTACACAGGTAAAACTCACAAGATTGGCGAAACACACGATGGTGCTGCAACAATGGACTGGATGGAGCAGGAGCAGGAGCGTGGTATTACTATCACATCCGCTGCTACAACATGTTTCTGGAAGGACCATCGTATCAACATCATCGACACCCCGGGTCACGTTGACTTCACAGTTGAAGTTGAGCGTTCACTCAGAGTTCTTGATGGTTCCGTAACGGTTCTTTGTGCAAAGGGCGGCGTTGAGCCCCAGTCCGAAACTGTCTGGAGACAGGCGGACAAGTACCGTGTTCCCAGAATGGTCTATGTTAATAAAATGGACATCATGGGCGCAGATTTCTATCGCGTTATTGACATGATGAAGGAACGCCTTAAGTGTAATGCTGTTCCCATTCAGCTCCCCATCGGTGCAGAATCAGATTTTAAGGGAATCATTGACCTTGTTATCATGAAGGCTTATTATTATAACGATGATAAGGGTATTGATATCACTGTCACAGATATTCCCGATGATATGAAGGAACTTGCTCAGAAGTATCATGATGAGCTTATCGAGCATGTTGCCGAGCATGATGATGCTCTTCTTGAAAAGTTCTTCGAAGGTGAAGAGCTCACTCTTGAAGAAATCAAGACCTGCATCAGAAAGGCTACCATTGCAAACACAATGGTTCCCGTTGTTTGCGGTACTTCATACCGCAACAAGGGCGTTCAGCTTCTGCTTGACGCAGTTGTTGATTATATGCCCGCACCCACAGATATCGAAGCTATCAAGGGTATCAATCCCGACACAGAAGAGGAAGAAGTAAGACATTCATCGGATGACGAGCCCTTCTCAGCTCTTGCATTCAAGATTGCTACCGACCCCTTCGTTGGTAAGCTCTGCTTCTTCAGAGTTTACTCAGGTAAGGTTGACACCGGTGCTTCAGTATACAACTCAACAAAGGGTACTAACGAACGTATGGGCCGTATCCTTCAGATGCACTCAAATCACAGACAGGATATTGATACCTGCTATGCAGGTGATATCGCAGCTTGTGTAGGCGTTAAGCAGACAACAACAGGCGATACTCTCTGTGATCCCAAGCATCCCGTTATCCTTGAATCAATGGAATTCCCCGAGCCCGTTATCAGAGTTGCCATCGAGCCCAAGACCAAAGCAGGTCAGGAAAAGATGGGTATTGCTCTTGCAAAGCTCGCTGAAGAAGATCCCACATTCAAGTGCTACACAGACGAAGAAACAGGCCAGACCATCATCGCAGGTATGGGTGAGCTTCATCTTGAAATCATCGTAGACAGACTTCTACGTGAATTCAAGGTTGAAGCAAACGTAGGTAAGCCTCAGGTTGCTTACCGTGAAACCATTACTCAGGCTGCTGATACAGATACCAAGTATTCACGTCAGTCAGGCGGTAAGGGTCAGTACGGTCACGTTAAGATGAGAATCGAACCCAACCCCGAAAAGGGCTACGAGTTTGTCAACAACATCGTCGGCGGTGCTATTCCCAAGGAATATTTCAACGCTATCGAAGCAGGTGTCAAGGGCGCAATGCTCTCAGGTACTCTTGCAGGCTACAACGTTGTTGACGTTAAGGTAACTCTTTACGACGGTTCATATCATGAAGTTGACTCTTCGGAAATGGCCTTCAAGATTGCAGCTTCAATGGCATTCAAGGATGCTATGAAGAAGGCTGCTCCCATTCTTATGGAGCCCATCATGAAGACTGCCGTTATCGTTCCCGACGATTATATGGGTGACGTTATCGGTGATATCAACTCGCGCCGCGGTATGATTCAGGGTACTGAATCAAGAATGGGCGCAATCCAGATTAACGCAAACATTCCTCTTTCAAACATGTTCGGTTACGCAACTGCTCTCCGTTCCAGAACTCAGGGACGCGGTCAGTATGCTATGGAGCCCAGCCATTATGCTGAAGTTCCCAAGTCAATTGCCGAAAAAGTTATCAGCGAAAGATAATTGTTTTTTGTTAATTTTAAAAAAAGGCTTGAAATTTAAGCTTATACTTGTTAAAATGATACCATGCACACGCATGGATAATAATTTGCTTATTAAAAGGGAGGAAAAACCACTATGGCAAAAGCAAAATTTGAACGTAGTAAGCCCCATGTTAACATTGGTACAATCGGTCACGTTGACCACGGTAAGACAACTCTTACAGCTGCTATCACAAAGACCCTCGCTATGAAGGGCGGCGCAG
>JAFSEP010000047.1 GCA_017435665.1 Clostridia bacterium
GTCTGAAAGCGCTTCGGAAAGAGATCGGGCAAGCAGGAGCGGCGCAGAATGCCGCAGAGAAAATTTTGAATTTTGGGGGTTGAGCTTATGTTTTACAGAAACAGAAATGAAGGAAAAGAAGCTTCGTATTGACGATGCTCTTGCTGCAACAAAGGCTGCCGTTGAGGAAGGCTCGGTTGCAGGCGGCGGTGTTGCACTTCTCAATGCTATTCCCGCAGTTCAGGCTCTCCTTGAAGCAACAGAGGATGCTGACGAAAAGACAGGTATCAAGATTGTTCTCAAGGCTCTCGAAGAACCCGTCCGTCAGATTGCAAAGAACGCAGGTCTTGAAGGCTCAGTTATCGTAAACGCTATCGTTTCATCAGGTAAGGTGGGCTACGGCTTCGACTTTGCTAAGGAAGAATACGTTGATATGGCTTCAGCAGGTATTCTTGACCCCACAAAGGTAACTCGTTCAGCACTTGAAAATGCCGCTTCAGTTGCAGCTATGGTGCTCACAACAGAAAGCCTTGTAAGCGATATTCCCGATCCTGCAGGCGACGCAGCTGCCGCTGCAGCAATGGCTCAGCAGGGCGGAGGAATGTATTAATCAATTCACAATGCACAATTAAAAGCACTTCTTCGGAAGTGCTTTTTTAAATGGAAAAGTGAAAATGGAAAATGGAAAATTGTGCCCCCTCAGTCACTTCGTGACAGCATCCCCCTGAAGGGGGAGCCTTATAAGCCTTCCTCTCTGAGGAAGGTGGCAGCGAAGCTGACGGAAGGAGTAACCCCGCCCGCAGTCGTGGGCGGGGTGCGGCGAAGCCGCACAGATAAACCGGAAATGAGAACAAATCAGGACAAAAAACATCCCACCAACCTTTTGCAAGTTGGCGGGATAAAACTTTAATACATAATTGAACTGAAACGGATAAGATTGCTGACCGCAGGTCCCATAATTTTCCATTTTCCCTTTTCAATTTTCAATTTGAACGTGTTGCGTTCAATCATAGTTCTCCAAAAAATTATACTTGAAATCCTTACCGTGATAGCCGATAAGTGTCTGCAGATTAACGTTCTGAACGCTTCGGAAAATGTTCATTTCAACGTTTGAATTGTTTTTTCTCAATGTTTCGATAAGAGCCTTGACTTCTTTACGCTTTGAGAGAGTTTCGTTGTTTTCCTCCTCGGACTTTTCGGTAAAGCGGCAGGCGCATTGCAGAAACTCCAGCTTGTTATAGTTCACCCAACGGATAATGTCACGCTCCCTGACCATATATAAAGGTCTTATGAGCTCCATGCCCTCATAGTTGGTTGAATGGAGCTTTGGCATCATAGTCTTAACCTCGGCACCGTAAAGAATACTGAGAAGAATAGTCTCTATAACATCGTCAAAATGGTGACCCAGAGCGATTTTATTGCATCCGAGGAGCTGTGCGTTCTTATAAAGATAGCCCCGTCTCATACGTGCGCACAGATAGCAGGGATTATCCTCAACATCAACAACATAGTTGAAGATGTTGGCATCGAAAATGTTGACAGGTATGCCGAGCAGCTCAGCGTTGTCAAGAATTCTCTGTCTGTTTTCGGGAGTGTAGCCCGGGTCCATAACCAGGAATTTAACCTCAAAGGGAAAGTCGCTGTGCCTTTGCAATATCTGCATACACTTAGCAAGGAGCATTGAGTCCTTGCCCCCTGAAATACAGACTGCAATCCTGTCACCGGGCTTAATCATTTCGTATTCATTTATGCCCGCAATGAACCTTTTCCAGATATCCTTACGGTAGGTTTTGTTTATGCTTCTTTCAACTTCGGTAATTCTGTCCATTTTATACCTCAAATCAGCATCGTCACCACGCTTATACTGCCGAGACAGCAAAGGGAAGCGACGGAAAATCTCTTGTTTCGGATATTATAAATCAAAAATATGACTAAAGCAATAAAAATCGGTAAAAGCCTGCAGAATAAGAAGCTGTCCGTCTCAATGAAGCTGAAAGGAATGGCTGCAATCAGCCTGACACAGCCGAGGATATATCCGATTATTACTTCAAGAATATGCTTTACGGGGTATGCGATAAGGCTTATTCCCGGGTATGCAATCAGTATTCCGCAAAGGAACATACATGGAGCAAGAAATGGGACTATAAACAGATTTACAAGCCATCCGAGTGTTGAAACCGTACCGAAGGAATTGACGGTAAGGGGCCACACAAAAAGACTTGCTCCAAGGGAAATTATAACTGATGTTGCTGTATAGGTCAGGGCTTTCTCAATGCCTTTGGTTTTGCTCGGAACACTTATCCTGTCTGTCAGTCGGGCAGACAGAAGTACACCGAGTGTGGCGAAAACTGTCATCAGAAACGAAAGGTCGCAGACGGTAAACGGGTTTGTTATGCACAGAGCAAACACCGCAACACCGAGGCTGTTGAGTGCATCTGACCGTCTGCCGAATAGTGCTCCGCTGAGATAAATGCAGGTCATAACAGCCGAGCGCAGAACACTTGCACTCATGGAGGTCAGGCAGACTATGGCAAAGCACGCACCTATACAGATAAGAGATGCAGTTTTATCCTTAGTGCGGAATTTCCTGAGAAGCTCATATAAGCCCATAACCCATACGGACATATGAAGTCCCGAAAAAGCAAGAATGTGTGCGGCACCCGATTTTGTGAAATCCTCAAGAGTTTCGCTGTCGAGCATAACCCTGTCACCGAAAAGGATTGCAGAGGCAAAGGCGGCCTTGTTTACGCTGAGGCTTTGGCTGATAATATCAACCGAATTGCCTCTGAAGGTTTTGAATAAGCTGAGAAAGGGCTTTCTTACAGGTTTATCAACGTTAATGTTATACTGAGCATAGGCTCCGATATAGGTGCCCTTTGAACGGAAATATCTGTAAAAGCTTACATCGTTTTCACCGATGATAAACGGCACCGAGGAGAAGCTGACCTCATCATAAGGCTCTGCGCAGATATCAAAGGGTGCGTAAAGATACATTTTCAGCCTTTCGTCCTTGCCGTTAATTTCACGGGTTCTGATAAGATAAGAATAATTGCCGCTGCTGCTTCTTGAGGGAAAATCAAGAACCTCTGCGGTTATTTCGCATTTTGTGTCGGCGTATTCAACAGCGGGAGCGTAAGCCGCAGTATTTTCAAGGCTGAACATTGCTGCCGAAAGGAGAACAGAAAGAAGTGCAACGGAAATTTCAGGTCTTTTCGAAACAGCCCATATAGGCAGGGAAACGGCAAACAAAACGGAGACTGCACAGATAAAAACCGTGCAGCTATCCTCAAAAACATAGTTCATCAACACAAGACCGAGCATATATGAAAACCCGATAACCGAAAACGTGCGCTTCATTTTTTTAACGTCCTCCAAAAGTATTGGCACACAGTATTTTATCATAGTTACGTCGGTTATTCAAGACTCGGAAGCAGGGGCAAATTTTTGTCAATTATTTTCGCAATAGGTGTTGAGTTTTTCCGATATTTATAGTAAAATTAATTGATATATTTTCAGGATGGTTTATTATGGTCAGAAATGAATTTCTTGAGCTTAGAAAAAAGGTTATAGATAAAGAATTTGCAAGGATGAACCCTATGCAGAAAAAGGCTATTTACAACGTAAACGGCCCCGTTCTCATTCTTGCAGGTGCAGGCAGCGGTAAGACAACGGTGCTTGTAAACAGAATAGCGAATTTAATAAAATACGGCAATGCATATAACTCATCATATATAGCTTTTGAGCCGACTCAGAATGACGTTGATGCTGTCAGAGCTTATCTTGACGGTGAAACAGAGGATATGTTTGACTTTGAGGAGCTGATGAGCGATTTCCCTGCTCAGCCCTGGCAGATACTTGCTATCACCTTCACCAATAAAGCGGCAACGGAGCTGAAGGAAAGACTTGAAAGAATGTTGGGCCCTCAGGCAAACGATATCTGGGCGAGCACCTTCCATTCCTGCTGTGCAAGAATACTCAGGCAGAACGGCGAAGCCATCGGCTATTCAAAGCATTTCACCATTTACGATACAGACGACTCAAAGCGTCTTATGAAGGAATGTCAGAAGGCTCTGGGCATTGAGGATAAATATCTTCCCCATAAAACAATTCTCGGTGAAATCAGCATTGCAAAGGATTCTCTTGTTTCACCTCTGGAATACAGAAACACCTGCGGCAAGGATGTAAGAAGTCTTAAAATTGCAGAGGCATATCAGGAATATCAGAAAAGACTCAAGGCGGCAGATGCCATGGATTTTGATGATATTATTTATAACACGGTTCAGCTTTTTGAGAGCCACCCCGAAATACTTGAACGCTATCAGAATAAGTTTAAATACATAATGGTGGATGAGTATCAGGATACCAACCACGCTCAATACAGACTTGTCTCACTTCTTGCAGGAAAGCACAATAATCTCTGTGTTGTCGGTGACGATGATCAGAGTATCTACCGTTTCAGGGGTGCTACCATTGAAAACATTCTTTCCTTTGAGGATCAGTTTCCCTCGTCCCTTGTAATAAGGCTTGAGGAAAACTACCGTTCAACGCAGAACATTCTTGATGCTGCAAATGCTGTTATAAAGAATAATAAAAAGCGTAAGGGAAAAAGCCTCTGGACAAGCAACGGAGACGGCGAAAAGATAGTCAACCTCACCGCATACGATGAAAACGACGAGGCAAAGCTTATTACTGAGTCAATTTTCACCAATACCTCAGGTGCAGATGCATATAACTTTTCGGATATTGCCATTCTTTACAGAATGAACGCTCAGTCAAACGCAATAGAACAGTCACTTGTAAGAAGCGGTATTCCTTACAGGGTTATCGGCGGTCAGCGCTTCTATGACAGAATGGAAATCAGGGATGCACTTGCCTACCTTACGGTAATCAATAATCCCAATGACGAAATCAGGCTGCGCAGGATTATCAACACACCTAAAAGGGGAATAGGCGACACCACTGTTGACAAAGCGGCTCGCATAGCTGCCGAAACAGGCGTCAGTCTCTTTGAAATCTGCGCTCACAGCGATGAATACGCAGACCTTGTGAAAAGCTCAAAGAAGCTTAAAGAGTTCACCTCAATGATAGAAACTGTCAGAGAGCAGGCGGATAAGCTGAGAATTGATGAGATATTCTCGCTTATTATGGAGCTTTCGGGCTATACGGCAAGCCTCGCCCTTGATGAACAGAAGGGGCAGGAGCGCATAGAAAACGTATCCGAGCTTATGAGCAACCTTGTGAACTTTGCCAAGGAAAACGGCGATGATGCAACCCTCAACGACTTTCTTGAAGAGGTTGCTCTTATGACGGACATTGACAACTATAACGCACAGACCGATGCCGTTGTGCTTATGACGCTCCATTCGGCAAAGGGTCTTGAGTTCCCCATAGTTTATATTCCCGGTATGGAGGAGGGTATCTTCCCCGGCTTCAGAGCCTTCAATGAGGATGATATTGAGGAGGAGCGCCGACTTGCATACGTGGGCATAACAAGAGCGAAGAAAAAGCTCTATATTTCTCACGCCATATCCCGTATGCTCTTCGGAAACACAAGCAGAAACAGAGTTTCACGCTTCCTTGAGGAAATTCCTTCCTCTCTTCTTGAAGGTGCGGGAAGAAGGCAGAGTATGGGCTCATTCGCTTCAAGAGGCACAAGCGCCTCCACGAGCAGCTTCTATTCTCAGCCGCCTAAGACATCAATCAGCAATTCGGGCTTCACGAAGGCTGAGAAAAAGCCGCAAAGCACCTGCAATTACAAGGTGGGCGATGCGGTCACACACAAGAAATTCGGCGCAGGTGTTATTTTACAGATAACACCTATGGCCAATGATACAATGCTTACCGTCGCATTTAACGAGGTGGGCACCAAAAAACTAATGGCAAACTACACCAAATTCGAGTAAGGTTTGCATATCAAGGAGGAAATCAATATGAAAAAGTTAATCTCGGTTCTGTTGGCTGTTGTAATGCTCTTTTCTTTAACAAGCGTTGCGTTTGCTGCAGAGGAAATTGTACCCGTTGTTGTTGTCAGCGGTATGGGCAGACCTCTTTATGAGGTTAAGGAGGACGGAAGCAGGGTTCAGGTCTGGGGTCCTCAGACTGATTCCATCGTAAAGGCAGTCGTTGAGCTTGCTCCCGCACTTATCAAGGCAATCGTTACAGACGATTATACAGACCTTCCCAATCACACAACAGCTCTTACAGATATGTTCGGCAGAATTGCACATAATCCCGACGGTACACCGAAATATGAAATCGTCACCGACTTATATCCCAAGTCAATCGGCAACTATATGGACGATGATTTCTTCGCTAACCCCGGAAGCGGTGAAGGCGCAATCTGCCGCGGAATTGCTGATGAGGTGGGCTATGACAACACATATTTCTTCAGCTATGACTGGACAAACAGCGCAATCACTCTGGCTGCTCAGCTTAACGATTACATCGAAAACGTAAAGGCTGAGAAGAACGCAGATAAGGTTAAAATTGTTGCCTGCAGTATGGGCGGTACAATCACAATGGCTTACCTTACAGACTACGGCTATGACAGCGTTGATACGGTTGTTATGGCTTCAACTGCTTTCCTCGGCACGGAAATCGTAGGTCAGCTCTTTTCAAAGAAGATGGACATAAGCATTGATGCGGTGCTTGCATACTTCGGTGAGTTCATCGGCTATGACTTTATGCCCACACTTTTCAGTATTATCACCACAGCAATTAATATGAATAACAGCGACCTTATTGCTTCAGCTGACGATGCAATCGACTCTCTTGTCAGAAACCTTGACGTTGTTCTTTATTCAGAGCTGTTTATGGATACCTTCGTAACACTTCCCGGCTTCTGGTCACTTATTCCCGCCGCATATTACGAGGATGCAAAGACAGCCCTTTTCACAGACAGAGAGGAATACGGCTTCCTTGAAGCAGAAATTGACCATTATATCTATGATGTTCAGTCAAACGCTCAGAAAATCATTGCAGAGGCTCAGTCAGCAGGTGTGAAGTATTACGTCACAGCCACATATCTCTGTCCGGGTATCCCTGTTTATGAGAACTATACAAACTATACGGACAACCTTGTTGACCTGAACTATTCAAGCGGTATGGCAACGGTTGCTCCCTACGGAACAACACTTGACCCTGAAGCAGTAAATGAAAACGCAATCTGCACCGATGATACACATAATCACATTTCAGCCGACCTTATCATTGATGCATCAAGCTGCTTCCTTCCCGAAAGAACCTGGTTCGTCAAAGGCGTAGGTCATATGGGCTATATGTATAAAACTCCCATGTGTGACCTTATTGTATATCTTGTAACAAGCGAGGAATACGTTGATATTTACTCAAATCCCGAATATCCTCAGTTTACGGAATATGACGGTGACGAAAACAAGCTTGTATCCCTTACGGGCTATGCAGAGGAAATTCCCGCAAGAGATACTCTTGCTGACCTTATAAAGCTTCTTGTAAAGCAGCTTATAAGCCTTATTGCAAAGCTTTTCGGTATAGGTGCATAAAATGGATTATAATGTTATAAGCTACGGTGCCAGGGGCGACGGCAGTACCGATGACGTAACAGCAATACAGAAGGCAATTGATGCTTGCTCACAGCAGGGGGGAAGGGTGGTTTTTCCCTCGGGATACACCTTTTATACATCTTCGGTTGAGATAAAGAAGGACGTTGAGATGCATCTTGAAAAGGGTGCGGTGCTGAAGGCAACCTCTGATATAGACGGATATATCCGTCCCTGCAATATGATAAATGACCCCGAAACAGCTCTTGTGGGAAATCCCGTTACGGAAAAGCCTTCATTTGTGTTCATATACGGTAAGAAAGCAGACAACTGCTCAATTACCGGTGAGGGGACTATCGACGGTAACTGCTATGCCTTCGTTGAAAGGCAGAATGAATACTATGTCACGGGTAATTTTTACCCAAGACCCACAATGATTTACATTGAGGACAGCAATAACCTTGTTTTCAGAGACGTTACGCTCACAAATGCACCCTTCTGGACGCTTCATCCGGCAGCCTGTGAAAACGTACTGATTGACTCGGTGAAAATTCTCAATCCTCTTGACGTGGCAAACAGCGACGGCATTGACCCCGACCATTGCCATAATGTTGAGATAAAGGATTGCACCGTTATCTGCGCCGATGACTGCATCTGCCTGAAGAATACAAACGGTAACAGAGAATACGGTGAGTGTACCGACATTCATGTTCACGACTGTGAGCTGACCTCAACCTCAGCTGCAATAAAAATCGGCACTGAGGGCATAAATAACTTCAGAAACGTTCTTTTTGAAAGATGCAATATTACAAAAAGCAACAGAGGTATCTCAATCCAGATAAGGGACTGCGGCAATGTTGAAAACGTCACCTTCAGGGACATTAACATTCAGACCCGACGCTTCCATTCCTCCTGGTGGGGGACTGCTGAGCCGATAATTATCACATCCTTCAGGCGTGATGAAAATACGCAAAGCGGTAAGGTCAGGGGAATTACCTTCAAGAATATCACCTGCGAAAGTGAAAACGGTGTTCTCATTTACTGCGATAAGGGTGAAATCGAGGATATAACCTTTGATAACGTATCTGTTGAGGTTAGCAAAAAATCAAAGTGGCCCTGCGGACTTTACGATCTTCGTCCCTGCATTGACCACGGCATCGAGGAGCATAAAAACTGTGCCCTGAGAATAAAAAATGCAAATTACATAACCCTTCTCAATTCACGCTTCGGCTTCGGTGAGAGTAAGCATAAGGATTATTCCTATGATTTGCTTATTGAAAATGTGAACAATATGGAGATTTCCGATACTGAGTTCAACAGTTTTTCTCTGCTTCGTCACCAGAAGGCTACATAATTGTAAATTGATTGGGAATTTTTGAGAATTCTATTTACAGTAATACAAGTATTTAGTAAAATAATATAAGTTAAGGTTACGAGTATAATCCGAGCCAGCCCAAAAGCGTGAATTTTTGCGGCTTTTCGGTGTTTCGGATTTGAAAGGCGATAGCCTGTCGGCATCCTCAACATCCAAAAATCCATCAAAAATTCGCACTTTTGGGTCGTAAGATTTTTTGCGGATCGGATTTTTGGCATATCAAGGCACAAAACGCAGTAAATCCTGCCGGATTTACGAGTATTTTAACGAA
>JAFSEP010000048.1 GCA_017435665.1 Clostridia bacterium
CCAATCGCTGTCTCTCTCAGACAGCTCGAAAAGTATATCACAAACATTTCTGTTTGTCAACACTTTTCTCAAACTTTTTTCGAACTTTTTTCAGGATTTTTTTATCCCTTTTTAAGTTCTTTCTTTTCGCTCTCAGGCTCGCTTCGCATTGCCTTCGTGCTCCTGTCTCCCCGCTTCCGCAGGTCTCGACAGTAGCGATATTTTATCACCATATTTCCCCTTTGTCAACTGCTTTTTTACCCTTTTTTTGCCTATTCTTTTCCGTTCTGTACCCTTGTCCGTGTGTTTTTGATTTGTGTTGGTTTTTGGGCACTATATGTTGTGTGGGGGGTGGCTTTGGTTTGGTTTTGTCTATATGTGGGGAGGGGCAAATGGAAAGCTTTGGGAATGCAGAACGCAGAATGCAGAGTGCAGAATTGTGGGGAGCAAAGCTCCGGATTTTATCCGACTCAGTCAGTTCTGACCGTTGGTCTGCTACCGCCTATCTGTATTGTTCTTCAGGTCTTAGGAACATAGAGGATGCCGTCCCTTCAAAAGCCTCGCCTGAAAGGGAATTCCCCCTGTCAGGGGGAGTGTCACGAATGTGACGAGGGGGTTCCCGTTTCCGGAGGAAAAGGTGGATGCGACCAACGGGAGCAGACGGAGAGGTGCTCAAGCGGCACGAAGCGTGCCGGAATAAGCCGACCTTTTGCAAAAACCGGGATAAAATATCTGACATTCTTTTACGCAAAAGGCAGGGATGCGTGATAGTCATCCCTGCCAATACTACTATTGCTTTTATCACATTTCAACCATTAATGTTATAATTTTCGGAAATGAGATTCATTGCTTTAAATAATTTGTGTGTATAAATAAATGGTCCGACAATAATTAACGCTCCAAGTATATTCCACAACCAAAAATCTGTTGCACTAAACTTGAAATCAATGTTTCTTCTTGCTAACTCTGAACCAATTCGATTTGACATTTTGTGATACCACACAAAAACTGCAATTCCGCAAGTTATAGGCGCAACCAAAAAACTGAGCAAACAGTAATGCATTGTCTTTTTGCCGTCATATCTGCTGGCAATAACATTTATATCATTTGTCAAAGACGACATTGCAACAATACCATAAATGCCGAATGTTATCAGCGACAGCAAAATATACTTTAAAAGCCCCCTGTTTGTCCTCAATTGTCCTACCGGTCTGTTAGAACTCTGCACTGTATTTTCCTGTGTTTGGTTTTCTTGATTAAAGTTTTCCATCACTTTAACGCTCCTTTCTTTATTTGCAAACATTATATAACATTTTGTTATATAAGTCAATATAACATTTTGTTTTATTTATAATTTTACTATATTTTATAGGCGGTAGTAAAAAATGTATCAACGAATAAAAGATTTGCGAGAGGATCGTGACCTTAAACAACAAGATATTGCTAATTATCTGAAGTGTTCTCAGGTTTGTTATTCATATTACGAAAACGGACATCGTGATATTCCTACAGATGTTCTCATAAGGCTGTCTAAATTTTATAACACCAGCGTCGATTATCTTTTAGGGCTCACAGACAACCCTGAAAAATACGATTAACTTCCCAGGGTGCAATCGTTTCCCTGTTCCATCCCACCCGCATACCATATATAATAAGCAAAAGAAGTGCCTCAAAATGAAGCACTTCTTTATTTTATCTTAACTTAATTGTGCATTGTGAATTGTGCATTGTGCATTGAAAAAGTGCCGACCTTTCAGTCAGCACTTTCTTATACTATATATTATATATGCAATTTTCTATCTGCTTACCTTGCACCTTTTCGCAAACTCAGGGAAAATCTTCCCGATTATGAAACACAGGGCATACCCCATAACACCGCCAAGGGTATTCAGTATAACATCATCAATATCCGTTCCCCTGTCCTGAGGCAGCTGACACACCTCCACAAAAACCGAAAACGCCATAGTAATCAGCACGCACTTCAGGAAAGAGGGCTTGTTATAAAGCAACCCCACGAAAAATGCTATGGGCAAGAACATAATAAGGTTGCCTATGAAGTTGACAAGGAAAAAGGATCCGCCGAGATAAAAGGCAATCTTTATTTCCTTGAAAGGCACAAGATTCAATCGCTCCGTGTGTATTTCGATATTCTCCAAAGAAAATCCCGAAAGGTCCGGTATGATTGTCTGAGAAACAAGTGCCGCCATAAACATTATGAAAAGCACAGAAACAATCTCGTGTTCCGTAGTTGTGACTATTCCTTTTTCTTTAAACGTCTTTTTCCTGAAAAATCTCCACATCACCGCAAAGGGAAGTATCCCGAACGCATACGGTGCCATGGCAACCAGATAATCAACAACTGCTTCCATAAGACCATCTCTTTCACGGCAACACACCGCTATACTATATATAATATATTATAATTTGCAAACTCTGTACGCAAAGTCAACAACGCCCTTGGCAACTGTCTCGAAGGCCTGACTTTCGTTGAGAATTTCATGTCTGCAGCCGGGGTAAAGTGTGAGAGTAACATCTTTGACTCCGTTTGCTCTCAGACCGTCGGCAACTTCCTTTACACCTTTTCCGTATGCGCCTACCGGGTCTTCCTCACCTGCAATCACATAAACAGGCAGGTCTTTATTAAAGCCGTGGTACCACTGCTCTGAGGATACATAGTCAAGTATGCACATAAGGTCCTTTGAACCTGTTGCTGTAAACAGGAAACCGCAATCCTCGTCAGCTATGTACTTGTCAACGATATCATTGTCACGTGTAAGCCAGTCAAAGTTTGTTCTCTTTTCAAATCTTTCGTTATATGTGCCGAAGGACATCTTGTCTATAAGCTTACTGCGGTGATGACTGCCGAAAATCTTGGCAATAAGTTTTGCAAGAACTATACCTACACTTGCAAGAGGGTTCTTGCCTGAGGTTCCGCATACAACCACACCGTCAATTTCGTTTGCATATTTGAATGCGTATGCTCTTGCCACAAAGGAGCCCATACTGTGACCGAAGAAGATGTAGGGCTTTCCGGGATTTTCATTCTTTGCGATTTTTGTCAGCTCGTGACAATCCTCAACAAAGTGCTTCCAGCCGTCCTTTTCACCGAAATAACCAAGCTCATCTCTTGACTTGATGCTCTTACCGTGACCGATATGGTCATTGATGTAAACAGCTATCCCGTTTGCTGTGAGATATTCTGCAAAAGCCTCATAGCGTTCAAGATGCTCTGCCATACCGTGAGCAATCTGGAGAACAATTTTTACATCTTCTTTGTTCTCAGGGAGATAGCTTGCGGCGTGGATGTCAGCAAGAGCTGACGTTGACGGGAAAAAGAATTCGTTTTTAATCATATTGTTTTCCTCCTTTTCGGACTGAAATCCAAATCAGCATATTTTCTTCCTTTTAATTATAGTATAATCCCCAAGGGAATTTACTTTATCTTATAAAATATCTCCGTTTTCAATCTGTGCTATCTGGTCAACTCTTCTCTGATGTCTGCCACCCTCAAATTCGGTGTTGATAAACACGTCAACAAGCTCAATCGCAAGACCTGCGCCTACAACTCTGCCACCGAGGCAAAGTGCATTTGCGTCATTGTGAAGTCGGGTAAACTTTGCGCTGAAATAATCTGAACAGCAGGCTGCTCTGATGCCCTTGACCTTGTTTGCTGCCATTGAAATGCCTATGCCTGTTCCGCAGCAGAGAACAGCCTTCTCACATTCGCCGTTTACAACGCTGAGGCAGGTTCTCTGTGCTATTGCCGCATAGTCAACAGATTCGGGTGTATAGGTTCCGAAGTCCTTATACTCAATACCCTTTTCTTCAAGATATTTCTTAATGCTTTCCTTTAATTCATAACCGCCGTGGTCTGCACCTAATGCTATCATTTTAAATTCTCCTTTTCTTCCGTTCTCTTTTTCAGTTCTCTCTGAGCCTGAGGCAATCTTAAATAGGAAGGCATAAGTTCATTTGCAGAAACCGTTTCGCCCTTTTCTATCTTTAGTGTTGCCGCAAGAGCCACAGACAGAGCCTTCTGGTGTCGTCTGCCCTCGCTTATCACAGAGCAAGGCAGTCTGTCTTTATAATAATTATAGCACAACATTGCGCCATCACCAACAAAAATTACAGTTTTTTTATAATTTGTCAGTCTTTCTTCAAGATCGCTTATTGCGATAGCTTCATCATCACACAATCTTGTAACCGTATTACCGTCACAGTCAAAGGAGGCTGTATACACCTGCTGACAGCGGGCATCCATAACGCATACCGCAATACAGCTATTATCAATAAGATTGTATGCAAGTGATTCAAGAGTGGATATCTCAACACAGGGCTTGCCAAGCATCTGTGCCATACCCTTGACCGCCGCAACGCCTATCCGCACCCCCGTAAATGAGCCGGGGCCGTTATTGACTGCAAAAAAGTCTATATCCTTTATATCAATATTAGCTCCCCTCACCGTGTTGTCAATCATAGGCATAAGGGTCTGTGAATGGGTTAGCCCCGTATTTGTGAAGCTTTCGCTGAGAAGCTTACCGTCACTTAATACCGCAACACTTGCGGCAGTAGCAGTAGTGTCAACAGCCAAAATTTTCATAGTTTCCCCCTCCTGTCACGGTGATGATTCTTTCGTCGGCGTTTTCCGTTCTTTCGAATTCTATTCTTATTGTATTTTCAGGCAGAGCATTTTCTATGTTCTCGCTCCACTCCACAAGAAGAATTCCGCCCATATCAATATATTCAAAAAACGATGTGGAATATAAGTCCTCCCAGGTGTCCACTCTGTACATATCAAAATGATATACGGGAGGATTGCCTCCGTATTCGTGAACGAGTGCAAAGGTGGGGCTTGAAACCTCAGCATCAATTCCTCTGCCCTTCACAAAGCCTGACGTAAAAGCAGTCTTGCCCATACCCAGTCCGCCGAAGAAGGCTATGACTACACCTGAATTTATTTTCTTAGCAAATGCTTCGGCAAACTCTTGTGTTTCCCGAACACTCTTTGTTATAACCTTAAACAACCATATTCTTCCTTTCATAAGGATTTCCTTAATTATATCACAAATAATCCGTAAGTTAAAGTATTTAACTTGAAATATTAATAAATCCATACTATAATAATATAAAACATATTACGGAAAGGAGGAAGTGTATTGTCAGCCTTAGTAAAAAAGGCTGTTAAAGAAACAGATAAGCTGCTTATTCTATTGTGTCTGACCTTGTCGGCAATCGGCGTTGTGGCAGTATCGAGTGCAACCCATTCCTACGCCGCAGAGGACGTTTTCCTCTCACGAGATGCTAAGGTTATGGTCCTTGCAGTTGCTATGGGATTGTTTGCTGCTCTGATTATTTCGCTGCTGGATTACGAGTTCGTTCTCAAGCTCTGGCCCGTTATCGGTGTGGTAGGCGTTGTGCTCATGCTTCTGTTGATACCCTTCGGCGTTGCACCCAATGCACGAGATGACTCTATCTGCTGGTTCAAGATAACCGAAACCCTCTACTTTCAGCCGTCTGAAATCGTAAAGATCGGCTTCGTTATTACCTTTGCTGCTCACTGCAACAGGGTAAAGGACGACCTTTCCTCTTTCAGGCAGGTTCTCTTTCTGGGTATACACGCCCTGATTTACATCGGACTTGTTATCATTACCGGAGATATGGGCTCGGCTCTTATTTTTATTATGATGTTCCTTGCCATGATGTTTACCGCAGGTGTTCACTGGATATACTTCCTGCTGGGCTTTCTTGTTCTTGCAGCCGTCTCACCTGTCCTTTGGTTCAAGGTGTTCGGCACAATTCAGCAGAACAGAATACTTGCTCTGTTCTATCCCGAGCTTTACCCCAACGAAATCTATCAGCAGAATCAGGCAGCTAAAGCTATGCGTAACGGCGGGCTTTTCGGAACAGGTCTTTTCAAGGGCACCTACACCCAACACAATCTTGTGCCCGAGGATCAGAATGATATGGTTTTCTCGGTTATATGCGAAGAATTCGGTTTCATCGGTGCTGTGGCCCTTCTGCTCATCTTTGTTTTTTTAATAGTCAAAATTCTTCACGTAGGGAAAAAGTCCGGAAGCTATCCTGCACAGATTATGTGCAGCGGAATAGCCTTTATGCTGGGAAGTCAGATAATGGTAAACATCGGAATGTGTACCAAGCTTCTTCCCGTTATCGGAATCACGTTGCCCTTCATAAGTGCAGGCGGCTCATCCTCCTTATGTATCTATCTTGCCATAGGAATTATCCTAGGAATTTACAGATACAGCAATATTCCCGAGCCGGGCGCCTTCACCTATAACAAGCTTTCAACAGCATACAGAAAATAAAACCGACGGTCTGACAGAATTTTTGTCAGACCGATTTTTATATATTTATAACAAATAGAAAAAGCGATAACAACCTGATCATAGTTGATATCGCTTTTATCCGTTTAAATTATAGGGCTTTCGCCTTTATAGACAAAGTACCATATAAAAAGTTTAGTTCAAGAACAAGAGATCAGTCTCTCTTTTTCTTTGTGCAAACAAATGCTGCAGCAGAAGCCACTGAAAGTGTTGCAATAGCAACCATTACAGTTGAGGTATCACCTGTCTGAGGGATTTCGGGAACTGTTGTGGGAGCTTCTGTTGTGGGAGCTTCTGTTGTGGGTTCTTCAACAGGACCTACTGCACCGAGGTAGAGGTTTGCGAAGAAGTTTACGATGTCGTTATCGAGGAGACCTTCGATTACTGATGAATCAAGACCTAACATCTCAAGAACGCCACTGAAACCGTCCATGATAGAAGCCATGCCTGCACCGCTGCCTGAATTGCCTTCAAGAAGAGAAGCAATATCGAAGCTGCCGAAACTAAAGCTACTCAAGTCAATGCCTGCACCTGATAATGATTCGGTAAGACCACTGAAGAGAGAAGTGAGTGAATCAAGGCTGAGTCCTGATGTGAACTCTGTGAGAGCGCCTGTTGCGTCAAACTCGCCAAGAACACCTGTAACTGAATCAAGAGCACCACCTGCTGCATCAGTTGAACCCTCTGCACCGCCGGTTGAGCCTAAGCCACCGAGGAGACCGGTGATTGTGCCTAAAAGATCAGTTTCTTCCAAATCTGTGCTGATGTTACCGAGAACGTCCTCTAAACCTGATACGTCGAAGTTCTCCATATCGAGTCCGCCGAGGGAATCAGAAACCTTGTCAAGGAGACCTGCATCTTCAGCTGCAAATGCAGGGAGACAAAGGCATGCACACATTGCGATAGCTACCATTACGCTGAATAACTTTTTCATATGCCTTACTTCCTTTCGTAATATTTATATAATGACCCGAAGGTCAGAATACACAATATTTATTATCCTATATATAATATAACACTTTTTTCGAAAAATCAATAGCTATTTGAAATTTTTTCGAAAATTATTACCATTCAATGAACACGTCAAGTCCGTCCACAAAGAAGTTCTCACCTTCTATGAATACGAACTCTTCACAGGTTTCAAGACCGTTGATGAATGACTTGCGCATTTTCTTGTCCTTCATTGTGATTCTTGTCTTGATTGAAAGCTCTGAACGGTCTGAATACTTATCGAGCTTACCGGGCACGAAGCCTGTACACCACCAGTATTTCATATACTCTCTTGAGAACAGCTCTTCGCCCTTGCGGTAGAAGGTCATATCCATGTAAAGTGCTTCCTCGTCATTAGCACAGTCGTAATGCTCAACTTCTCTGTCCATGGGCTTTGTATAAACACCGATTTCCGCACCGATGAACACACCGCCGTACTGACCCTTCCAGAACTCAACCATCCAGTTCTTATCACCGTAGTCGAAGAAAATTCTTGCTGAATCATAGAACATAAATACGAACTGAGCGCCGAAGTCATATAATTTGTTGAAGCCGAAGTTTCTCTGCCAGGGGTCTGATGAGGTGTAATAGAAGTTGCCGTCATCGTTGAACATATATCCCAGGAAACCCTGTGACTGCTGAGCAGCCTGCTGAATATACGGGTCTGTTGTTGAAGCAGCACTTGTTGTAGTGGGCTTCATTGTTGTGGGAGCCGTTGTTGTAGGAGCAACAATAGTTGTTGACGGTATAGGCTTCGTTGTTGACGGAAGCGTTGTTGTGGGCAGCGTTGTTGTAACTGTGGGTGCTGTAGTTGTGGGCTTCGTCGTTGTGGGGTCGGCTGCGGTAGAGTCTGAAGTTGACTCGGTAGGCATAGCCGTTGAGTTGTTTACGTTTATAATCGGATTATTTATCTGCTCATTTCTTGTAAGCTGTCTGACAGCTACAAATGAAGCGATGCAGACCGTTATAAACACAACAATCATAACTGTATTTTTTGTTACACGGTTCATCATTTTTTCTTCAACCTCCGGAATTTTATGCATAGTAACACATAATTACTCAGTCTAATTTAGTATAGAATAACAGAAAATTCCTGCATCGTCAATAGCAAAGCGTTAACTTAATAAAATATTCAAATAAAATACGCAAATTTTATATTTTAAAACTATTGCAAATTGTGTTTTTATATTGTATAATACACAAGATATTGTGCTCGGAGGTGAAGTATGAAGATTGGCGGCTTTCAGAAAATGACTGTTCTGGACTATCCGGGTAAGGTTGCCTGCACAGTCTTCCTTGCCGGCTGCAATTTCCGCTGTCCCTTCTGTCACAATGCTTTGCTTGTCACAAAGCAGAATGAGAATGAAATTTCCGCAGAAGCAGTTATTGATTATCTCAGCAGAAGAAAGGGCTTGCTTGACGGTGTATGCATCACAGGCGGAGAGCCACTTCTTAACGAAGATATTGAGCTTCTGCTGAACCCCATAAAGCAGCTTGGATACAGCATAAAGCTGGACACCAACGGTTCCAGGCCTCAGATGCTCAGAAGGCTGATTGAAAAAGGGCTTGTAGATTATATAGCAATGGATATAAAAAGCTGTCCTGAGGATTATCCCGTTGTTTCAGGTGTAAAGGGGTTTGACTTTACAGATATCCGTGACAGTATACAATATATAATGTCCTGCGGTATTGACTACGAATTCCGCACAACTGTTGTAAAAGGACTTCATACCGTGGATAGTGTCACTTCCGCAGCGAAAATGATTCAGGGAGCAAAGCGTTACTATCTTCAAGGCTTCAAAGACTCGGGCGAGCTTATAAACACAAGCGGTCTGAGCGCTCACAGCCGTGAAGCTACGGAAGAAATGCTGCTTCAGGTGCGCAAATACGTTCCGGAGGCAGAAATAAGAGGTCTGTAAAGCTCTGGCACTTTACAGATAATGTAAAATTAAAGCAAAAACTGTCGCAAAAACGTGCTTTTCGCATAATTTGTGGCAGTTTTAAAATTATTCCACAATATATTGTGTTTTGCTATTGACACCGCACTTTTTGTGTGATATTATTACTGTGACATTTTTATGATAAAAGAAAAGGAGGCAATCACCAATGTATAAAATCCTAAAGCGTGACGGCAAGGTTGTGGACTTTAATATGGCTAAAATCTCCGATGCCATCACACTTGCTTTTGAAGCCTGTGAAAAGCAGTTCAATGACGATATCATTGACTTCCTTGCCCTAAAGGTAACTGCAGATTTTGAACCGAAAATTGAGGACGAGCTTGTGGCTGTTGAAAACATACAGGACAGCGTTGAGTCAGTTCTTATCAAGGCAGGCTATGATGATGTTGCAAAGGCATACATTCTCTACCGTAAGCAGAGAGAAAAGCTCCGTAACCTGAGAACAACCCTTCTCGATTACAGAGACATTGTTAACAGCTACGTTAATATCACAGACTGGAGAGTTAAGGAAAATTCAACCGTAACATATTCTGTCGGCGGTCTTATCCTTTCAAACTCAGGTGCTATTACAGCTAACTATTGGTTAAGCGAAATCTATGATGAAGAAATCGCAAACGCACACAGAAATGCCGATATTCATCTTCATGACCTTTCAATGCTTACAGGCTACTGTGCAGGCTGGTCTATCAAGCAGCTTATTCAGGAGGGTCTCGGCGGCATTCCCGGAAAGATTACCTCAGCTCCGGCGAAGCACCTTGCAACACTCTGTAACCAGATGGTTAACTTCCTCGGCATTATGCAGAATGAATGGGCAGGCGCTCAGGCATTCTCATCATTCGACACATATCTTGCTCCCTTCGTTAAGGTTGATAACCTTAACTACAAGCAGGTAAAGCAGTGCATTGAGTCCTTCATTTACGGTGTAAACACACCCAGCCGTTGGGGTACTCAGGCACCCTTCTCAAACGTTACTCTTGACTGGACAGTACCTGCTGACCTTGCAAACGTTCCCGCTATCGTCGGCGGCAAGGAAATGGACTTCACCTACGGTGACTGTAAGGAAGAAATGGATATGGTCAACAAGGCCTTCATCGAAATTATGATTGAGGGCGATGCTAACGGCAGAGGCTTCCAGTATCCCATTCCCACTTACTCAATTACCAAGGATTTTGACTGGTCTGAGACAGAAAACAACAAATTATTGTTTGAAATGACATCAAAATACGGTACTCCCTATTTCTCAAACTATGTTAACAGCGATATGGAGCCCAACGATGTAAGAAGTATGTGCTGCAGACTCCGTCTTGACCTTCGTGAGCTTCGCAAGAAGTCAGGCGGTTACTTCGGAAGCGGTGAAAGCACCGGTTCAATCGGTGTTGTTACCATCAATATGCCCAGAATCGCATACCTTGCAAAGGACGAGGAAGACTTCTATGCAAGACTTGACCGTCTTATGGATATTTCAGCCCGTTCACTCAAGATAAAGAGAACTGTTATCACAAAGCTTCTTGACGAAGGCCTTTATCCCTATACAAAGCGTTACCTCGGCACCTTCACCAACCACTTCTCAACAATCGGTCTTGTTGGTATGAACGAGGCAGGTCTCAACGCAAAGTGGATAGGCAAGGATATGACTCATCCCGAAACCCAGAAGTTCACTCAGGACGTTCTCAATCATATGCGTGAGAGACTTTCCGACTATCAGGAAATGTATGACGGTGACCTTTATAACCTTGAAGCAACTCCCGCCGAATCAACCTCTTACCGCCTTGCAAAGCACGATAAGAACAGATATCCCGACATTCAGACAGCTAATGAAAACGGTACTCCCTATTACACCAACAGTTCACACCTTCCCGTTGGTTTCACAGAGGACCTCTTCACAGCTCTTGATGTTCAGGACGAGCTTCAGACTCTTTACACTTCAGGTACTGTATTCCATGCGTTCCTCGGTGAAAAGCTTCCCGACTGGAAGGCAGCAGCAACTCTCGTTAAGAAGATCGCAGATAACTACCGCCTTCCCTACTACTCAATTTCACCCACATATTCCGTATGTAAAAATCACGGATATATTGCAGGCGAGGTTTACAAGTGTCCCGAGTGTGGCAGCGTAACTGAGGTTTACTCAAGAATTACAGGCTATTACAGACCCGTTCAGAACTGGAACGACGGTAAGAGTCAGGAATTCAAGGACCGTAAGGTTTATGACCTTTCTTCATCAACACTTACTCACACAGGTCCCCTCACTCCCGTAGGCGGCAAAACTGAAGATGTGTGTGTTGACGAAACGGCAGAGCTTAAAAACCTTCTTATCACAACAGCCACCTGTCCCAACTGCAAGATAGCAACTGCTATGCTTGACAAGGAAGGCATAAGCTATGAGAAGCTTCTTGCTAACGAAAATGAGGATCTTGTAAACGCATACGGCGTTAAGCAGGCCCCCACACTTATCGTCACAGACGGCAACAACTACAACAAGTTTGTGGGCGTTTCTGAAATCAAGAAGTTTATTTCTTCGGCTCAATAAACAATAATAACTATGCCCAAGTGTCGTAAAGCGCTTGGGCATAACTGTCAGATATAATATTTAATTTGTCTTTATGGGAGAATAATAATATGTATGATATAATTGTAATAGGCGGAGGTCCTGCCGGACTTACTGCCGCACTTTATGCCCTGAGAGCAAACAAAACCGTTCTCGTAATTGAGAAGGCTACCTTCGGCGGTCAGATAACATATTCGCCAAAGGTCGAAAACTATCCCGGTTTTCTCCAGATGAGTGGCAATGAATTTGCAGATAAGCTTGTTGAGCAGGTTTTGGCTCAGGGGGCTGAAATTGAGCTGGGAGAAGTCACTCAGGTTATAAACGGTGAAACAAAAAAGGTAATCACCGAAGACGGCGAATTTGAGGGCAAGGCAGTTATCATCGCAACGGGTGCAAAGCACCGTATGTTAGGTCTTGAGAATGAGGAAAACCTCGTAGGCGAAGGCATATCCTTCTGTGCTGTATGCGACGGTGCCTTCTATAAGGACAAGGAAGTGGCTGTTATCGGCGGCGGTAACTCAGCTCTGCAGGAGGCCATACTTCTCACTCAGACTGCAAGCAAGGTTTATGTCGTTCAGGATCTTGACTTCCTCACAGGCGAAAAGAAGCTTGCCGAACAGATTGAGAGCAATGACAAGGTTGAAATCATCACAGGCCACAGAGTTACTGCTCTCAAGGGTGAAAAGGAGCTTGAAGGAATCGTTATCACAAACAGCAAAACCGGTGAAGAAAAAGAACTCAACATAGACGGTATGTTTGTTGCTATCGGTCTTATTCCACAGAACGAAATTTTCGCATCACTTATCGATACTGATGAAAGAGGATATGCCGCAGGTGACGAAAGCTGCCTTACGAAAACCGAGGGTATATTCGTTGCAGGCGACTGCAGAAGCAAGAGGATAAGACAGGTTGCAACTGCTATAAGCGACGGCGCTGTTGCTGCGCTTGCCGCTTGTGAATATATTGACAGATAACCGCAACAAAACAAATAAAGAAAGAAGAGAGAAAAATGTTTCAGAATTTGAAAATGAAGTTTTTTCAGTTTATGCAGGGACGCTATGGCGGTAACGATGGGCTGAACATAGGTCTTCTGGCAATTTATCTTGTTCTGGCTATTCTGAAAACCTTTATCAGAAACGGATTTGCAGGGTGGATTATATACCTTCTCAGTATGGCTGTTCTGATTTATTCCGTATTCAGAATGTTCTCAAAGAACATTCCTGCAAGACAGGCAGAAAACGCAAAGTTTATGCGCTTCTGGTATAAGATAAAGCCGAAGCTTGTTCTTGTGAAGGACAGAGTCAAGGACATAAAGACCAAGCGTTACAGAACCTGTCCCCACTGCAAAAACGTTCTTCGCCTGCCCTATAAAAGAGGCAAGCACAACGTAAGATGTCCCAAATGCGGAAAGGACTTCTCGGTAAGAATTATATAAATGCAAAGTGCAGAACGCAGAACGCAGAACGGTTGCTTCGCAAATGCTAATTGCGGTCACATTTATAAAAAAACAAACCCGCCAAAGTGGTTGGTATTTCTACCGACCACTTTGGCGGGTTATTTTATTCAAGGATTATTTCATCCTCTGTTGTCACATATATGATTTCATCGTAATAATCGGATATGACGGGAAGGAAGCCGTCTCTTGCTTCATCCTCATATAAACAATGGTCAGTATTGAAGGTGCTTCCGTCATTGAACACTATAATGTAAAAGCCTCTGTCTATCCAGTCTCCGAAATCATTATAAAGACCGTCAACGTGATAAACTGCGGTTATATCCTTATAATACTTGGTTTCGGTTTCAAAGGACAGGAATTTCTCACCGTCGTTATAAACAAATCTGTCCTCATAGCAGGCAAGGTTCATATTGCCGAACCAGACGGTGAATAAAAGACAGGCTATAAGCACAAGCTCGAAAACGAGGTTCAGGAATCTGTTTGATCCCCTGCTGTTTACCACTTCATCATATGCAAGAAGCTCTCTTTTTTTCTTGCCGGAAAGAAGTCTTATTAACGGTCGTCTGAGAGCCATCCCACCGAACATCGCCGGCAACGCCGCCAATATTGCAGACATTATATATGTTCCCGCATTCGAGAAGAAAAGAGTTCCCCGGGAAAAATATGCCTCAAAGCCAAGTCCGATAATCAGGAAAAGGGTGAAGAAGGCGGCATATGAAAACGCCCAGACCTTAATCATTGTTTTATTGTTTGCCTTGCCCTGAATATAGCTGTTCACTTCCACAACATCTGAGCAACCGGGAAATACTGCTTCATAAACCGTTTCGCATTGGGGGATGAAACTCAGCAGTCTTTCCTCATAGTCAAGAAGCACGTTTTTCTCCTTGGTCTTGCGGTACATAGCAAGTGCATAATCGTAATTGCCGTTAAGAAACGCTGTGTAGGCATCAAACCTTGTGTATCTTGTGAGAATAAGATGCTTCTCCACACGGTAGTTATACATATCAAGGTATTCGTCGCTGTCATCTTCAATTTCAACAACACGTTTATATTCAGCTCTTTTGCGTTCATATAACCCTTCACGTCGTTCCTCATCATAGGCAATTTCCCATAAGGCAGGAAGATGCTTTATATAAAAATCTCTGAGATGGCCGAAGCAGTTTTCCAGCTTTTCCTCGCTTTCAATATAAGGAAAATAATAACAATGGAAATCCTCAGGGTCAAGCTCGTCAATTATTTCGGGAATATGCAGAAACTCTTCTCCGTTTGTGTGGAGAAAAATTCTGCTGTAAAGCGTTGACACAGGAACAAAAATGCTTTCCTTCTTCGTCAGGACAAAATCAATTTTTATAAGCTTTGAATAAACTGTCCATACTGCAAGATTTTTATCCTCTCTGAAATCAAAGCCATTGCACATATCATTTCTGCTGAATTTTTCAACAAGTCTTGTGCAGGACTCGACAATTTCATTAATTTTCATATTATCACCTACGGTCTTTTCTGCTTTTTCAGGTACTTATTGCACTCCTTTGTCCCCTCTTCGACAATCTTCATTGTTCTTTCGTATGACCTTTTAGCCTCTGCAAGTCCGCCTGAGGTCTTGTTGAGACCTAAGCTTTCTGCCTTCTTGTCAAGGTTTTTGCTCAGGGGGACTATATTATACACGCTTTTTCCGTTCTGTGTATACAGGTGCACCCAGGTGGGAATTGAATCGATGCTCTCAAATATAACGGTGCCGTCGCTGTATTTTGAAAAGGTCATTTCGAACACAAGACCGTCTTCCGTATGACCTGTCTGAAGTCTCATTCTGTTTCTGCGCTGATTGGAAACAATATTGCCCATTGAATAAAGGCATACTGTTTTATGCTTTCCGTCGGTTGAGGTGATAAGGTCAACAGGCTCTACAACGTGGGGATGTCCTCCGACTATTACGTCAACTCCCATATCGCAGAGCTTCTGTGCCATTTCTCTCTGATAGCTGTTTTCTGTCAGCTTGTATTCGTCACCCCAATGCATATATGCGGCTATTGCTTCTGCGCCCTGCTTTTTCATAAGTCTGACCTGTTCATCAAATTCCTCATAGAAGGAATCAAGGTCATAGTAATCAAAGGAATTGATGAGGGGTGCGATTTCGTTATTCATATTCATACCGTTAAGAGCCTTGTCATAGCCCGATGTGGAGCCTGTCTCGTAGGTATAGCAGATAAATCCGATTTTTATTCCGTTGATATCTTTGATAAGAAACTTCGGGTCCTCTTCCGTCTTGCGTGTACCCGTATAGTCAAGCTTATTCTTTTCTATTATGTCAATGGTACGCAGAAAGCCCTTTGAAAATGAATCGTAGGAATGATTGTTTGCTGTCAGCAGACAGTCCACACCTATATCTCTGAGGTTTACTGCAAGCTCATCGGGGGAATTAAAAAGAGGATAGCCTGAAATTTCTCTGCCGTCCCTGCCGCCGAAGGTGGTTTCAAGGTTTATGACAAAGTAGTCGCAACCCTCTGCAACCTTTTTCAGGTTGGTAAAAATGTTACTGAAATCATAGCTTCCGTCCGACTTCTTTGCAGCTCTGTGAATGGGGTTGTGAATGAGTATATCTCCTGCTGAGCGAATAACTGCAGTTGAGGTTATATACGGCTCGGTTATTTTCTCTGTCGTCGGCTCAGTAGTTGTAACAGTCGTCTCAGGCTCGGCAGTAAAGCCTCCGTCTCTTGTCTGCATTACCGCAAAAACTGAAAGCAGCACCGCCAGAGCAGCAACGAATATTACAAAATAAGACTGATTTATTCTTTTGGTTTTCTTTTTCATTAGTAATCACCCTGAGCAAATCATATTTTTCTGATAAAATCCTTATAGAAGCAAACGCACTGACCGACGTTGAGGGTCTTTATATGCTCATCAGCACCGTGAATTGATGCAAACTGCTTACTGTCAAGGTCAATGGGAGCAAAACGGAGAATGCTGTCAGCGATATCAGTAAAGCGTCTTGCATCGGTTCCTGCAGTAAGAAGGAAGGGTGCTACGATAACGTCGGGGAAGTTTGTGTACATAACCTCCTCCAGCACCCTGAAGGGTCTGCTTTCGAAGGATGAGGGCTGACAGTAATCCCTTTCAAGCTGTTCGATTTCAACGTCATATTTTTTCGCAATAGCCTTGATTTTCTCAAGCCCGTTAAGAAGGTCATCCTCACGGACACATCTCAGAAACATTGTGCACTCAGCATCCTTTGCTCTCATCTGAGGATCCTCCTTTGACCCTGCAAAGAAGGTGGTGAAGGAAATACTTGTGGAAAGCATTGCCTTTGTCTGAGGAATACCCAGCATAATCTTTTTAATGAGAGGAGAAAACAAAGTCAGATTTTTAAAGAGCACATTCAGGGGAAAAGCCATATAGGGAGCGTGGCTTTCAAAGGTTGCTCTGACCTCCGGCTGAAAAACACCTTTATATATTTTTGCCTTATTCACCTCATTCATAAACCCGCTGAGTCTGAGAATTGCGCTGTCGTCCGAAGGATTGAGACCGCCGTGACCTGATGTGTTAAGCTCAGCTCTGCAACGGTAAAGATGTCTGCTCTTTTCGTGAACTGCAACCATTGCGCTTTTGTTCTTCACACCGGGAATCATCCCCGTTGTTACGGCGCCGCCTTCATCGAGTACGGCTTCAAATCTGATGCCCTGCTCCTTGAAGTATTCCGTTGCAAGCACCATTCCGTCACCGCAGACCTCTTCGTTATCTGAAGATCCGATATAAAGGTTTATTCCTTCAAAGTCATAGCCTTCCTCAAGCAATTCCTCGCAGGCCTGAAGCTCGGCAAAAAGCGGTGTCTTTGTGTCAATCGTACCTCTGCCCCAGAGAGCGCCGTCCTTTTCCACAGCGCAGAATGGGTCGGTTGTCCACTTATCGTCGCCCTCGACAACATCGTGGTGTGACATAAGCATTATATTTTTCTTTGCATTCTTACCCTTTATCACATAGACAAAGCAGCCGCTTCCGAAGGTCAGACGCTCGGCTCTTTTGGCGATTTCGGGGAAGCATTCTTCTATGGTCTTATAAAATCTATCGTATTCAGCCTGATTTTCAAAATCACGGGTAAACACGGTTTTGCAGTCAACCATTTTTTTGAGAATTTCAATATACTTTTTGTTTTTCTCAGGTGCGGCATTCTTACGGTTTTCCTCACCTGTCAATACTCTTTTTTTCATTACTTATCACCTTTCACGTGCTTTTCGATAGTTTCCGTAACTCTCTTATCGTTATATAAGATAAAGAAGATAAGAGAAAGCAAGCTGAAGCCTCCTGCAAAAACACCGGTGAGCTTAACACCCTGAAGTCCTACGGATTCGCCTGCAAGCGCACCGACTGCAAGTATGCTTGAAACGCCCATCATTGCAATAGCAGAAGCAATCTTTTCAATAAACGTCTTTACTGCCGAGAAGGTGCCCTCACGGTTGACACCGCTTACAAGGCTGTCCATCTGGATGATATCGGAAATAACCGACTGAGGCAGAATGTTTATTGCAGCAAAGGGGAAGGAAACTATAACGCCCATAGCAAGACCTATAAACAGCTCGTTGCCCGGTGCGAGTGCCGCAATTTTATCGCCGAAGTAAATCAGGCAGAACACAGCAGTAAAGATAACACTTGCTATAATAAGAGGCATTCTTTTGTTATACTTGCGGCTGATTTTGATTATCAGCGGGAACAGGCATATTGCAACGGCAATAGCGCAGAGCATTACAAGGAAGGACTGGGATTCGGGAACGTTGAGAAGCATTGTTATGTAATAGAGCATTGCGGTCTGGAAGAACGCCATAGAAACACCGCTGAAAAGGTCGCCGAGACTGAATATAACAAAGTCTCTGTTTTTCAGAACAATGCCGAAGGACTTGATAATGGATTCCTTGGGCTTCACGTTTTCCTCAACGTAGTCCTTTTCGTTGAAGGCGGTTGCACTGAGAAGAAGGCAGGTAACACCGATTGCAGCAAAGACGGTGAATACCGTGCGCCAAGCCCAGAGAGGTGAAAGACCTGCGTTTTTAAGCATATCAACAAAGAGCGTTGCCGCATACATAAAGGAGCTTGAGCCCATAAAGAACACTGTGCTTATGCCGTAATATCCGACTCTCACCTTTGCATCGGGAATAATCTCGGGAACAAGGGCGTTTCTGGGGATAAAGTAGAAGGTATACGCCGTGTAATATGCAATAAGGAAGAAGCCTACCCAGACTGCATTTGCCGCAGAGCCTACCGTGAAGGGAGCATAGAAAATCAGAAGCACGGACAGAGCATAGGGAACGGCAGCACCTCGCAGGAAGGGCATACGTCTGCCGCTTTTGTGTGTACATTTATCGGAGAGGGAGGCTACTATGGGGTCTGTGACCGCATCAACGATTTTGCCCAATGCGGTAATAAGCGCCATAATCGTAATAAATCCCAGGAGCTTATTCTCGGGAAGAAGAATAGGCAGACCGCTTTTTGCCGTGGGCTGGAAAAAGTATAAAAGATAGTTGCCTATCATACCGTTGAAAAGTCCCTTTGCAATATCTGCAAGGCAGTAACGGTAAAGTTTTCTCTTAGGTAATGCTTTTGACATAGAAGTCACCTTTCTTTATTATATTTCTTTTTATATGATATCACACAATACGTCATATTTCAACAAAGTAATGTATTGAAATGTTATGTATTTTTTGATATAGTATAATAACCAAACAGAAAGGCTCTTGCTTATGAAACCAATTGCACATATTTGCACAGACTTTCCTACAAAGTTCGGTATACCCAGACAGAGTGGGCTTGCCGAAACCCAAGGGATAATAATATTTGAAAAAGAATATCGCACACCTGAGGCTTTCAGAGGTCTTGAAGAATTTTCGCACATATGGCTTTTATGGGAATTCTCCGAAGCAAAAAGGGATAAATGGCAGCCTACCGTCAGGCCACCTCTCCTGGGCGGTAACAAGCGTATGGGGGTTTTTGCAACACGCTCACCCTTCAGGCCGAATCCCATTGGCTTGTCCTGTGTCAGACTTGATAAAATTGAATTAACATCAAAATACGGTACGGTCCTTTATATTGAGGGAGCTGACCTTATGGACGGTACGCCGATTTATGACATAAAGCCTTATCTGGCTTATACGGATTCGCATCCCGATGCCAAAGGCGGTTTTACGGAAGCTCTCGGTGACAACAGACTTACCGTAATTATCCCGGATGAAATCAAAGCAGGCTTTGCTGAAAATAAGCTTCAGTCTTTGCTCAGTATATTGGAGCAGGAACCGAGACCTCACTATATAGACGATTCCGAACGTGTTTATGGTTTTATGTTTGCAGGGTATGAAATCAAATTCAAGGTTAACGGTAAAACATTAACTGTGGTAAGCACAGAAAAAGCAGAATAAGACTTGATTATATTGCTGATATGTGATAGAATATCAGCATATACGGAGGCTTAGCTCAGTTGGTTAGAGTACTTGCTTGACATGCAAGGGGTCACTGGTTCAAGTCCAGCAGTCTCCACCATGAAAAAAGTCACTTTTGTCTACCGACAAAAGTGACTTTTTTCAATGATATCCGTTCCTTCCGGAACGGGTGATATATCTTCGATATGATATCGCTCTGCGAGCGATGATATATGCCTTCGGCATATGAAGGAACGGATATTATATCATACTTGCGTAGCAAGTATATCATGCGGCGCAAGCCGTATATCATATCGCACAGGCGATACATCATTGAAAATCGTAACATTATGTGATATAATATCATTGAAAGAAGGTGCTTTTATGTCAAAATATCTTTTTGTCTATTTCGTGGGCAACAGACCTGAGGAGGAAAGACTGCACTTTGCTGTCAGCTCCGACGGCTACCACTTCACTCCCCTTAACAACAATGAGCCTGTTATCGAGCATAACAAGGGTAAAAAGTGTGTCCGTGACCCGTTTATATTCAAAGGTCAGGACGGTTTCAGCTATATTATCGGCACGGATATGATGTGTGAGGAGGGTTGGGAATCAAATCACGCCCTTGTAACCTGGAGGTCAGCCGACCTTGTCAATTGGACAGACGAAACCATAATTGACATAAAGGCTCTCGGCGTGGATTATGCCGACACCACCCGTGCCTGGGCACCTCAGGCTATGTGGGATAAGGATGCGGGAATGTATATGCTTTACTGGGCGCACTCCACAAAGAGACACAATGTGGCAGGGCTTTACTATGCCCACTCGGCTGATATGAAAACTATCACCGAGCCTAAGCCTTTATATTGCAGAGAAGGCATACAGACCATTGACGGTGATATCATATATAATGAAAAGGAAAAGCTCTACTACCTTTTCTTCAAGCACGACGAGGATCAGACCATAGCCTATGTCACCTCTGATAAGCTGACAGGACCCTATGCAGATGAGTCTGTTGTTATATCTTTAGCACCAAGCGGTGTTGAGGGCAGTCAGATGTACCGTCTTGAGGGGACGGATAAATACATCCTCATAATGGACGAATACTCAAAGGGCAGATTCTTTATGCAGGAAACCACAGATTTTAAGAACTACACTCCCGTTGAAGATTATTCAATGGATTTCGGTCCCCGTCACGGAAGCATTATGGCAATAACTGATGAGGAGTATGAAAGGCTCATAAAACATTTCGGATAATTCCCACATAACGCAACAAAGCACCTGTTGAACTCAACAGGTGCTTTAATTGTTCATTGTGCATTTTGATTTGAATTTATCTCATCATACCTCTGATTACCTTTTCGCAATCAGCCTTGTCCATAATCTTGGGAACGGGATAGAGGGGGTTAGCTTCCTTGAGAGCTCTTTCAACAATGATGCCAAGATCCTTTTCCTGAATCTGCTCAAAGCCGTCGGGAATGTTCATATTCTTGTTCATTGTCTTGATAGCTTCAATGAATGCAACTGCCTTTTCTGCGTCTGTGCCGTCAGTCTTAACGCCTGAGATAACTGCAAGCTTTGCAAGTCTGGGGTATGCGCTTTCACCGTAGTATTCAAGAACGTGGGGAAGAATAACAGCCATTGCAAGGCCGTGGGGGATGTGATACTGACCGCCGAAGTTATGACCGATAGCGTGAACATAACCAACGTATGCTCTTGTAAATGCCATACCTGCATAGTATGAAGCCTTGAGCATATTCATTCTGGCGTCAATGTTCTTTCCGTCTGCATATGCTGTTTCAAGGTTTTCAAAAATCAGCTTGACTGCCTTTTCAGCATACATTTCTGTTGACTTAACGTTACTTCTGCCTATGTAAGCTTCAACAGCGTGAGTAAGAGCATCCATACCTGTTGTTGATGTGATATGGGGAGGAAGACCTATTGTAAGTGCAGGGTCAAGCACTGCATACTTGGGACGGAGATAAGGTGAGTTACAAGCATTCTTTTCCTGAGTTTCAGGATCGGAAACAACTGCTGCAAGTGTAACCTCTGAGCCTGTACCTGCTGTTGTGGGAACAGCGAAGAAGGGAGGAAGCTTATGTGTAACCTTGAGAAGACCTCTCATCTTCTTTACAGACTTCTTGGGGTTTGTAACTCTTGCTGCTGCAATCTTAGCGCAGTCCATAGGTGAACCGCCGCCGAATGCGATAACACCTTCACAACCGTTATCAACATACATCTGACGTGCATCCTCGATGTTCTGGATAGTGGGGTTGGGCTGTGTTCCGTCATAAACAGCGTATTCTATTCCGTCTTCTTCAAGCTTTGCATAAAGCCCGTCAAGAAGGTGTAAGGATGTAAGACCCTTATCTGTTACGATAAGAACCTTTTTAAGACCCTTTGTCTTAATGAAAGCGGGAAGTCTTTCGATAGCACCCTCGCCCTCAAGAAGCTCAGGCTCTGACCAGTCGAAAGCACACATAGCAATCTTGAAAACAGACTGATATGTTCTGAAAAATGCCTTTTTTAACTGCCACATGGTTAAAATCTCCTTTTTGTTTTTATTACCAAGCTGTATTTTACTACTTTTAACCTATGCTTGCAATACTTATTTGTAAACTTTATTTAACCTTCAGTCAATAAATCCGTTCTTTTCGACAAAAACGCATATCCGTCTTTTGCATTTTTACCTTGCACTAATATATTGTTTATTTTCAGTTAATATTTATATACTATGATTTTAATAAATGTTAGAAATATTTTATATTTGTTTAGGAGAATGAATATGAAGAAGAAAAAGGCTGCGATTGCGCTTTCGGTGGTAGGTGCCGTTATTTTCACATTCGTCGGCTTATCTCACGGAACCATGCAACGCTCGGTTATGGCATCTCTTTCCGAACTCTATATGATGGCAATCAACAGGGATGAAATTTACGAGGAGGGCGAGGCTTACGAGGCGAATATGAAGATTCGCTCCGTTGAAAATCTTCAGGACTGCGAAAAACCCGGGGGTGTCAGAATGACCGTTCCTTATTACGACACTCACGAGCACGGTATGCAGGTATTTTATTTCAACGAGGAAACCTTCACCGATACAATCATAATCTATATCCCCGGCGGCGGATACACAAACAATCCTCTGAAGTATCATTGGAAAATTATCAATACTCTTTCAAAGAAAACCGAAACCCCCGTTATAATGCCCATATATCTCAAGGTTCCGAACTATACCTGTGAGGAATCCTATGAAAGTATGATTAGTTTTTATCTTGACGTGGCTTCAAGAGAAAACGTTGAGCGTATAATACTTATAGGCGATTCATCCGGCGGCGGAATGTCTCTTGTTCTTGCTCAGCTTATCAGAGATAACTATCCCGATGTTCTTCAGCCTGATGATCTGATTCTTCTTGCACCCTGGATGGACGTTTCAATGGAAAACGAAGAAATCCACGATTATGAAGATGTTGACCCCATGCTTGACATTTTCGGCACAAAGGACATAGGTAAGCTCTGGGCAGGAGAAAAGGACGTTCACGACCCTCTTGTCAGTCCCATTTACGGAACCTTTGAAAAGCTCGGAAGAATAACAATGTTTGTAGGCACTCACGATATGCTCTGCCCCGATATTGAAAAATTCTCGGATATCCTTGATGAGCAGAATATAGATCATACTCTTATCGTAAAAGAAAATCTCGCTCACCCCTATCCTCTCTTCCCCACACCTGAGGCAAGAGCAGCTCAAAATATGATGATTGAGATAATAAACGAAACCGATGCTTATTGATAAACCGAAATAACCTGAAGGCTCTGCCGTGAAAACCACGGCAGAGCCTTCTTAACTTTATTCAATTGATTTAAGCGATTCAACCATATCGATTTTTTTCAGATGCACTCTCATCACAAGATTTACAAAGCCTGTGAAGGCGAGGGAAAGAACAACAGCATAGACAAATGACATAAAACTTATGTCTCTGCCAAAGGTTACAACGTCAACCTCTGCGATTGAAACCACTACTCTGTGCAACGGAATACCGAACAACAGACCGATAAGTGTTCCCAACACGGTCAGTATCCAGTTCTCATTTGCAACATATGCGGAAACCTCGTTTTTATTAAAGCCGAGGACCTTGAGAGTTGCAATTTCCTTAAATCTCTCGTTTATGTTTATATTTGAAAGATTGTAAAGAACGATAAATGCAAGAAGTGCCGCCGATACCACGATAATTATAACAACATAGTTAAGCGCCGTTATAATGTTTCTGAAGCTGTCAACAATCTGAGACGTATATGCAACGGCTGTTATGCCGTTTTTCAGCATAAGGTCGGTAGCAAGACTGTTTTTCTGCTCGCTTGTAATATCCTCCTTGAGACTTGCGGTAACGTAGTTATATTCAACCTTTTCTTCAAATGCATTAGCATATGCGGTAGGTGAAATATAAATATAATGGAACGTATAATTCTTAACAATACCCGTTACCGTTATTGCTGCATCAGACTTGTTTTCACGGGGAATAAATATCTGGTCGCCGATGCTTATTCCGAGACTCTTCGCAAGCTTGTCGGTAACAATGCATCCCTTGTCCCCCAAAACATAATATCCGTTCTGCTTCGCACTGCGAAGCTCAACAAATCGGGAAAGTGCCTGAGGATCGGAAGGAATAAGCATATTAACCTCCATTGAGGAGTCGCCCTTTGCATTATTTGCTCTGCACACCTTCATTGATGTGAGCAATACATCGCTGATTTCCTGCCTTGACTTGATCTGATTAAAGATCTCGCTTTCGGTGCTTTCCTGCTCGTTTTTAAGAACAATCTGCACGTCATATTTGCAGATGCTTTCTGAGGATTCAAACTGGTTTGCTATAACCGAACCTATGGAATCGCTCAGACCGAAGCCTGCAACAAGAAGAGCCGTACAGCCTGCAACACCGCCCATAACCATAGCCATTCGTTTCTTGTTTCTGAAAACATTACGGCAGGTTACCTTGGTGGAGAAATTGAGTCTTGTCCATATCTTATCAATCTTTTCAAGGAAAATCCTTGTTCCTATCGCCGGTGCTTTGGGTCTCATAAGCACCGAGGGCTCGATTTCAAGACATTTCACAACAGAGCAATACGCAGCAACAACCGTAGAGCATACTGCAAGAATAAATCCGATTACGGAATAGAACCACCTGAAGCTGATTATTACCGCAGGAACGTCAAAGAGTATTCCGAAAGCGGTGGTAATAACCGTCGGGAACAGCCAGCTTCCCACAAGGGAACCGATAAGCGAGCCCGCCACGCTTGCCGACATAGCATATATAAGATACTTTACCATTATCTGTGTGTCCACAAAGCCGAGGGCCTTGAGTGTACCTATCTGAACTCTGTCCTCGTCAACCATTCTGGTCATAGTGTTAAGGCTGACCATAGCGGCTACAAGGAAGAACATCCAGGGGAAAAGCTTCGAAATAGCCGATACTCTGTTTGCCGATTGCTCATATTCCGTATAGCCCTTTATGCTGTCCTCACGGAGAGAAACAATCCATTGAGCTTTATCAAGGCTTTCAAGAAGGGATTCGCCCTCCTCAAGAGCGTATTTTGCAATGTCAAGATTACGGTAAACCTCTGCAACCTTGATTTCATATTCCGTATCAACCGAAGGTGCTCTTTCCTTTGCAAGAGCAACCTGAATTTCCATATTACTGATTTCAGTCTTGAGCTCAAGAAGCTGATTAAGAGCCTCCTGCTCACCGAACTGAATCTGATATTCTGCATCGTCAAGCGCCGCCTTTGCCTCTGCAAGCTGAGTTTCAGCCACAGCAAGCTTAGTCCTGACTTCCTTGAGCTTTTCAACAAGCTGTTTTGCCTTTTCAAGCTCAGCCTCTTTTTCCTTGAGGGTTTTCTGAGCTGCAGAAAGAGCCGCATTTGCCGCATTAAGACTTACTTCAAGTCTCTGAAGCTCGGGCTCCATATATGCTGAAATTTCTTCAGCCGTACCCACCGCCGTAAAGCTCTTTATTCCTGTGATAAGCTCCTGCATCTGCTCCGTATCATAGCCCGTTGCATTGAGTCTGTCGATAAGGTCGTCTGCGGTGCTGTCCTGAGATTCGTTGAATTTATCAAGCGCCGTTCTGCCTGCCGCAAGAGTCTGAGTCAGCGATTCAACCGTTGTTTTCGAGCTCTGCACGGTATTGTTTGCAACATTCCATGTGGTGTATGCGTTATTATACTGTGTTTCCGCATCGGCATACTGCTCAACAAGGGCCTTAGCCTCAAGGTATTCCTTGTTCTTGGCTTCCCACTGTGCATACTGTGTGGTCTGCTCCAGCTTTGCCATATTGACCTGGTCGTCAACACTGAGTGCGCTCTCATTATACTTCTGTTTGAGCTGATTGATAAGCTCATCACCGTAAACGGCATAGTACTTAACATCCTCAACCTGCTTCTTAGCTGCCGCAATCTGTTCCTCAACAGTTGCCCTCATAGTCTCATATTTCTGTCTTCCGTTTGTTACCTCAACAGAAAGCTGATTATAAAGACTCTGTACTCTGGGTGCAAGCTGAGCCTGGGCTATTGCCTGAATTTTTTCTGTATAGGGTGCAACGAAATTATCATATGCTTTTGTATATGCCTTATAGCTTTCGCTTCCCGCAATTTTCACACCGATTGAGGTATAGTGATCTGCTGTAAAGCATTCCTCGGGAATATAGATGAAGGTGCCGAGCTTACCTGTTCCCACGTCCGTATAGCCTCTTTCATAGGAAACGTAAAGGGGACTTCTGATAATACCGACAATTTTATACTCGGTGGTATTCAGCTTCGTGGCAAGGTCAGCCGTATCAGATTCAATGGTGATGGTCTCACCTATTCTGAATTCCTCGGGGGTTGACAGAGCACTGGCATCCACAAGACATTCATTTGTTGCCGAGGGCCATGAGCCTTCAAGAAGCGTGACTCTGTTCATATAGTCAGCCTTGTTTTCTCCGTTATACTGATGATTATATGCATCGGTAACATTAAGAGAGATTACCTTGACCGTATATTCCGAGCCGTCAATATCGGAAAGTCTCTCTCCGTTTACAGCAAGAATACCGTCAACGGTTTTCATAGGGCTTACTGCCGACACACCTTCCACTGCTGCAATGGCATTCACGTCCTCAGCGGTAAGACCCACTGTGGACTGAACATTGATATCCATCATATTTGTCTGCTGATAGTAAGCCTGCGCTGTATCCATCATATCGGGGGCAGTAGCATTCATACCCACAAAAAAGCTCATACCGAGAGCAACAATAGCGATTATGGAGATAAATCTCGCAATAGATTTTTCAACTGTTCTTTTGGTGTCTGTCATAAGAACCTTATTGAAATCTCTTTTTATGTTAAATTTAGGTATGTTAAGATTTATTTTTCTGTTTTTCTTTTCTCCGGTCTTCCTGCCGTCCTGTTGAGTTTTGTTCTTTGCAACAGGTTTATTTTTCATAACATCTCACTCCTTTTCCGTTGATACGTGAAATTTCTTTCAGATTTTACCATTCAATCATATCAACGGGCAGCGGAGTGTCATTGACTGCAATCTGCTTTACTCTGCCGCTTTTCATTGTGATTATTCTGTCTGCCATAGGAGCAAGTGCCTGGTTATGCGTGATAACAACAACCGTCATACCTGTTTCACGGCAAGCCTCCTGAAGGAGCTTGAGTATCTGCTTACCTGTGTTATAGTCAAGGGCACCCGTGGGCTCGTCACAAAGAAGAAGCTTGGGGTTTTTGGCAAGAGCTCTTGCAATAGAAACTCTCTGCTGTTCACCGCCCGAAAGCTGTGAAGGGAAGTTATCGATTCTGTCGCCGAGACCGACCTTTTCAAGCATTCTTGCCGGGTCGATGCTCTTTGAGGAAATCTGTGTTGCAAGCTCAACGTTTTCGAGAGCTGTAAGGGTGGGAATAAGGTTATAGAACTGGAAAACGAAGCCTACGTCGCATCTTCTGTATTCCACCATTCTTTTTTCGTCATATGCGTTTATCAGCTCGCCGTCAACCCTGATTCTTCCGTCGTTACATTCATCCATACCGCCCAGCATATTGAGAACTGTTGTCTTGCCTGCACCCGACGTGCCGAGAATAAGGCAGAATTCGCCCTGCTCTATATCAAAGCTAACACCGTCGGCAGCGTTTATGGAGATTTCTCCCATTTTATATTTTTTATAAACATCTCTGAATTCAATAAATGCCATAATAAATCATTCCTTTATTGTTTTATTCCTCTTCAAATGCATCCTGAGTGAAGAGCTCCTTAGCGATGATTTCCTTTGTCACCGCATCTCTTACAATTACCGTGCAATTCTGCTCCTCACGGGGCATATCGGTATAAGAGAGATAAACTATACAGCTGTTTCCCGTCAGAGGAATCATTGCACTGTATGAGCTGTCTGACTCATACACCGTTCTGTCAACGTCAATTCTCATCTCAGTGAAATTATCGTTTCTTTCTATGCTTTTGATACAGTTATAATACGGACTGTCGCTGTTCATCATTCCGTAGACGTTAGAAATAACGCTTTTACCGAGCTGATACATCATTTTCTGATGGTCGAAATCGTCCAGCACAACCGTTACCGTTCCGTCTTTTCTGTTATACTTCGCACTTATGTATCCGTTCTTTTCCGCAAATTCATCAAGGTCATCAAGATCATCCTTGGTAAGACTGCTTGCAGAAATATTAATCTTCACTCTTTCCTGATCATCGGAGCCGTTTCTGAACACCAGAACCGCAGCTATAATGCACACGATAACGACTGCAGCGATTGCTATTTTCTTTTTCATTTTACTTCCTCCTTTAATCTGAACATTATTAATCAATTTATAATACCACATAAAGCAGAAAAATGCTATCAAAAAATTAATGTTTTCCTGTTAAATTACTGTTAATTAGCGCAAAAAGCAGACAGACCAAACAGTCGGGGGTGCCGGATATAACAAAAAAGGATATACCGAAGCGAAAAACCGCATCAGTATATCCTTGTGTGTCGGATAATTTTATCAATCCTTGAAGGTTTCTTCAAAGAGAGGTAACTTTGAAATTTCCATTACCTTGCTGCTGAGCTTTGAGGTCTGAACAGCAAAAAGTCTGTTTCCGCCGCCCATAAGCTTTGCATCGATACCGAATACCATAAGGTCTCTCTTGTGAGAAATGCCGTTTACAATCTTGCTTACCATTGAATCACAGGCTGTGCTTACCATATCAATTGCCTTGTTAGCGGTACCTGCGTGTTCACCCTGACCTGAGAAAATATCTGTCTTTGTAAAGCCGGGGCATACCAGACCAATATAGCACTTGCCTCTGTATTCCTCTCTTGCTGCCTCTGTGAGACCCTTGAGCGCTGCCTTACTTGCTGTATAAACCGAAGTTCCTGCAAGAGCACAGAGAGCCGCCGATGAAGCAACATTTACAATAGCAGGAGTTCTGCTCTTGAGAATCATGGGCATAAGGTGATGCATCGAATAAACTGCTGAATAGAAGTTAATATCCATTGCAAACTTTATGTAGTCGATTGTATAGTTGCCGAACTTATTGAACTTGGGAAGAATACCTGCGTTGTTGATAAGAACGTCGGGCTGGATATTGTTGTCTTCAAGATACTTCTTGAACTCAACCCAGTTTTCTTCCTTTGCCACGTCGAAAAGCTGATATGTGAAGTTTGCACTCTTGCTTCCCAGCTCTGCAACAACCTGCTTCATCTTTTCTTCGTTTCTTGCAATACCGATAACCTTGCAGTTATAATCATTGATAAGCTTCATTGCAATACCCTTACCGAGACCGCCCGAAGCACCTGTTATAACGACAGTTGCATTGTATAACCAATTATTGTTTGACATCTCCTGAACCTCCGTTGAGTTTTATTCTGCCAAGACAATATACCACAAAACTATTGTTTCGTCAAATAATTTATCCTAAATTTCTTCATAATTATATTAAAAATGATAAATTTATCATTAACTGCCTTCCGAAACAAAAAAACCTGAGAAAAAATAAAAAAATTTCAAAAAAGTGTTGACAAATCTGAGAATGTATAATATAATACACAAGCGCTCGAAAGAGTGTTGATATGTGGCGGTATAGCTCAGCTGGCTAGAGTACTCGGTTCATACCCGATTGGTCGTAGGTTCGAATCCCACTGCCGCTACCAGATGATTATCCGGTGAGAAATCACCTTGATATATATAATTTCATAAGGCCCGGTGGTCAAGCGGTTAAGACACCGCCCTTTCACGGCGGTAACACGAGTTCGATTCTCGTCCGGGTCACCATGCAAAAGCTCTTTTGTCTAATTGACAAAAGAGCTTTTTGCAATGATATCCGTTCCTGTCGGAACGTGTGATATACCCTACAGGTATGATATCTGCTTCGCAGATGATATACGCTATGCGTATAAAGGAACGGATATTACATCATATTTTTACGGAGTAGAAATATATCATACGGTGCTGCCGTATATCATATCGTGCAAGCGATATATCATTGAAAAGCAGAATTAATTATGATATAATTGTTTTGAAAGCAGATGCTTTTATACCTGAAAACAAGTTATTGGCTGAAACTGATGTATGAAACAAAAGAATTGATATTGCCACATATCAGCACACTGAGAGACTTTGCGGCAATATTTGAAGATTGTTAATTGCATCCTGCAAAAATAAAATGACTTTAAAAAACGGTGTTGTTCTTTAGAATAGTGAAAAAGACCTTCTTTCCTTATTCAAGGTGCCGACAGAACAACACAACAAAAATCAAGGGGTGATATTATGAAAACAGTTGTTGTAACGGGAGCCAGCAGCGGCATAGGTCTTGCCATAGCTGAGCTTTTTATCACAAAGGGATATAAGGTATATAATTTCAGCAGACACCGTAACGAAGCCTCCTCAGCCGAGTATATCTGTTGCGATGTAACTGACGAATCAGCAGTCAGAAATGCCTTCAGGACCGTGTTTGACAAGGAAGGCAGAATCGACATCCTTGTAAACAATGCAGGCTTCGGAATTTCCGGTGCCACTGAATTCACTACCCTTGAAAGTGCAAAAAAGCAATTTGAGGTCAATTTTTTCGGCACGGTCACCTGTTCCAATCAGGTTGCAGGATATATGAGAAATCAGGGCGGAGGTATGATAATAAACATCAGCTCCCTTGCAGCTCAGCTTTCGATTCCCTTCCAGACCTTCTATTCAGCCTCCAAGGCTGCGGTCAATTCACTTACTCTTGCCCTCGCCAATGAGCTCAACCCCTTCGGCATAAAGGTGTGCGCCGTAATGCCGGGAGACGTTAAAACAGGCTTTACGGATGCAAGAGAGAAGGGCTCTTCCGAAGACGGTGTGTATTCGGAAATTCTGCAGAAAAGCGTAGCCACCATGGAAAAAGACGAGCAGAACGGTATGTCTCCCGAGGAAATCGCCAAGGCTGTATACAGACTTTCTCAGAAGAAGAATCCCAAGCCTCTTTCAACGGTGGGCTTTCAATATAAATCTCTTTCCACTCTGGCAAAGCTTTTGCCCGTCAGAGCAGTAAATTATATAATCGGAACAATTTACGCAAAATAACCCTTGCAAAAATAAAGAGGAAAAACAAATGAATAATAATTATTTTGATAATCCTGCCCTGTATCTTGAGAAGGAACAGCAGATACAGGAAATCAGAAAATACGGAATGGTTGCGGGAATATGTGTTCTTTCGTTCTTTGCAATTCAGGAGCTTCTTTCCGCAGCACTCATAGCCTTGGGCTTCTATGATCTTTATCAGAACGATACCCTTTTCGGTCAAAGCTTCGAGCTGATTGTCACCGTAACAGCAATATGCGTCCCCTTTCTTCTTGCAGGAAAGTATTTTTCAAAAAAGACGGAATATGACGTAATTCCTGCCGGAAAAGCAAACAGAACCTCTCTTGCGCTTCTTGCAGTACCTGCAGGCGCAGGCTTGTGTCTTATAGCAAGCTATGTTACGGCGTATGCTTCAATGATACCGGAAATCTTCGGTTTCGAATTCACAATGCCGGATATGACTCCCCCCTCGTCCGGCTACGAGTTGTTTATTTATCTTCTTCGTCTGACTCTGATTGCGGGAGTTATTGAGGAAACCTGCTTCAGAGGTGTAATTCTCCAGCCTCTGAGAAAATACGGGAATTGGTTTGCAATTCTAATGTCGGCAGTAATTTTTGCTCTGATACACTGCAATCTTGTTCAGGCCCCCTTCGCCCTTCTTGCAGGTATGGTAATAGGATACTTCACGGTTGTAACAGAGAGCCTCTGGGTAGGCATTGCCATTCATATTATAAATAACGGCATTTCAGCCCTCATAGGTCAGCTTTCAGCTTCAATGGGCGTTGATACAGCAAACGTAATCGGCACTTACATCATTTTCGGCACCATAATAATCGGACTTGCCTGCTGTGTATTCTTTGTTATTCTCAGAGGCAAAATAGCCTTTGACAGAGAAACGGAAATTTACGGCGACAGAATTCACTTGTTAAGCAAAAGCGAAAAAGCAAAGGCGTTTTTCGGCAATCTTCCTATGGTACTTGCTATTGCGGCAGTTTGCTGGTATACTCATTACTATATTTCCATATGACAGATAAAGATTTTATGTTGGCCGCCATTGCTCAGGCAAGACTTGCGGCAGAGGAAAACGAAGTCCCCGTAGGGGCAGTTATAACCCGAAAGGGAGAAATAGTTTCTGTGGGCAGAAACAGACGTGAATACGGCAAAAATGCTCTGTACCATGCCGAAATTGAGGCTATCGACAACGCCTGTAAGGCGCTCGGCGGCTGGAGGCTCTGGGAATGCGAAATGTTCGTCACTCTTGAGCCCTGCCCCATGTGTACAGGTGCGATTATAAATTCAAGAATAAGACGTGTAGTTTTCGGCGCATACGATAAAAAGGCAGGCTGCTGCGGCTCGGTTACAAACCTTTTTGATATGCCCTTCAACCATAAGCCCGAGCTTGAAGGCGGATTTATGCAGGAGGAATGCGCTGCTATACTCAGCGACTTTTTCAAACGGTTAAGAAATAAATAATTATATACAGAGGTGTTTAAAATGAGCGAAAATTGTAACGGTAATTGCTCAAGCTGCTCATCAAAGTGCAGCGAAGAAAAAAAGGATCTCAGACTCAAGCAGAATGATTACAGCGACATTAAAAAGGTTATTGCCGTTGTCAGCGGTAAGGGCGGCGTAGGCAAGTCCTCCGTAACCTCTCTGCTTGCCACAGCTATGCAGTCAAGAGGCTATGCAACAGCAGTCCTCGATGCAGACATTACAGGTCCGTCAATTCCCAAGATGTTCGGTATCAAGGGCAGAGCTGAGGCTGATGCTACCGGCATAATCCCTAAAGCATCAAAAACAGGTATAAAGACAATGTCCATCAACCTTCTTCTTGAAAAAGAAGAGGCTCCCGTTGTCTGGAGAGGCCCTGTTATAAGCGGTGTTATCCAACAGTTCTGGTCAGACGTTGCCTGGGGTGATGTAGACTATATGTTCGTTGATATGCCTCCGGGAACCGGCGACGTTGCTCTGACCGTGTTCCAGAATCTTCCCGTTGACGGCATTGTGGTTGTAGCCACTCCTCAGGACCTTGTTTCTCTCATCGTAAAGAAGGCTCTCAATATGGCTGAGCTTATGAATATACCCATCTTAGGTATTGTTGAGAATATGAGTTATTTCGAGTGCCCCGACTGCAAGAAAAAGCACTATATCTTCGGCGAAAGCACGGTTGATGAAACTGCTGCTCAGTATAATCTCCCCGTTCTTGCAAAGCTCCCCATTAATCCCGTTACGGCCTCACTTGCCGACAAGGGTGCCGTTGAGCTTGCAGACACGGATATTATCAATGACGGTCTTGATGAAATGCTGAAAAGATTATAAGAGGTAAAAGCAGATGTCAATAGAAAAAGCAAGAGAATACCTCAGGTCATGCGGCTTTGAGGATAAAATTCAGGAATTTACGGTTTCAAGCGCAACTGTTGAGCTTGCAGCTCAGGCTCTCGGTGTGGAAGGCGCAAGAATTGCAAAAACCATGTCTTTCAAAATCGGCGAGGAGGCAATTCTCATTGTTGCAGCAGGCGACGTAAGAATTGACAACCGTAAATACAAGGACAAATTTCACACAAAGGCAAAGATGCTAGCTCCCGACGAGGTCGAAGCTCTTATCGGTCACGCAATCGGAGGTGTATGCCCCTTCGGTATAAACGAAGGTGTTACGGTATACCTTGACGAAAGCCTCAAGAGATTTGAAACGGTTTTCCCTGCCTGCGGAAGCAGTAACAGCGCAATTGAGCTGACAATTCCCGAGCTGGAAAAGTTATCACAGTTTACAGAGTGGGTAGATGTTTGTAAGTTACCCGAATAAACGCACAAAGACCTGCAAGTTTTTCTTGCAGGTCTTCATTATTTAATTTAAGATGACGGGTATAATTATTATTTCAGCTTATATTCAAATCTTGTATAGTCCCCGTGAACATATTCACCCTTGAGGAAGTTTCTTGCCTTGAAGATAACTCTGTCTTCATACACCTCGCAGTAATAGCCCACACCGCAATCGGTTATACCGAAATTGTTTTCTTTTCTGTAACCGGGAATACTGAGAGAATAAACACCGTTTTCCTCGTTAAGCACCTCTTCAACCTTTTCAAATATGCCGCCGTGAAGGTGTCCGTTGATGAAAAACACATTCTTATATTTTTCCATAACGGCTCTGACTTCGTTGCTCTGCTCTCCCATATCGCCCGTTTTCCAGACCTCAGGCAGACCGTGTGTAAAAGCGAAGGGCTGATGACACATAACAAATACCGGCTTGCCGTTCTCAGTACCCTCAGCAAGCTCCCTATCAAGAAAAGCTATCTGCTCATCGGATATATACGCTTTTTCAAGAACTCTCTTTTCCGTGCAGAGAACAACTAATCTGTATCCCTTTATATCGTAAGAATAATAGCTCTTGCCGTGGGTTTTTATATTAAGGTACTGCTCCACCTTGTTCATAACAATACGGTTGTTCTTACCGAAGGTAAAGCGGGCATCGTGATTTCCGAGGGTAACAAAAAGCTTGTCCACTACCTTCTGATTATCAAGCACCCTGAAAAATCTCTCGTATTCCTTGGCAAGACCGTAATCAGCAACGTCACCGGCTATAAGCCAGGCATCAAATTTTTCCTCGGAATTCGCCAGATCCTCAAAGCAGTTTGCAAGGTTAAGCTCTGCGGCAGGTCTGTCGGGAAGATGTGTATCGGCAATTATCGCCATAGACAATTTCACGTTTTTGCTGTCCTCAAAGATAATGGGATTATCCTTTGAAAGCTCATAAACCACGTCATATTTCGGAGACATAGCTCTGATCTGCTTTACATACTTGTCAATAAAGTTTTCTCCTATCATACTTTTCCTCCGCCTTGTCAGTTTTCTGCTTTATTATAATAGTTATACCACCTTTTTGCAATAGATATAATGCAATTTTTGCAAATGTGTTATTTAAAAAGTCTTAATCAAAAAAGTAGCGAAACTCTGACTTTAAAAAGCAAAAATTCTATTGAAAAGGCTTTAGAATTATGTTATAATTCCTCAATGTAAAATATGAAGGGAGACATTTGTTTATGATCTGGTTCTGCGCAATACTTGTGGGTGCACTTGTCAGCGTAGCAGATATTTTTCTGCTTGCTGAGAATAAAAGTGCAAAGACCTGCATACACGCTGTTATCCGTGATGTTCTCACGGTAAATCTCAGCGCATTTTTCATTATGAAAAATGTTTTTAAAATGGATAATCTGTTCACGGGAGCAACACACGGCCCCCACTATGAGTCAAAATACACCCTCCTTGCCCTGGCAGTCGGCATAGTTTTTCTCTGCCTTATCGGCCTTGTTAACAAAAGTCTTCAGCTTGAACGTGTTACACCAAAGCACAGAAAGGGCGCTATGGCATTAAAGGTTGTATCTGCGGTGTTTACGGCTCTGGGTTGTGCCGCTTATACAGGAACTCTCTGGGGAAAGGAAGCCTTCGGCGACCTGACTCCCGACCAGATTTTGATCAACCTCAATTCACCCACCGAGGGAACGGATACCGGCGTATACATATCCCTCTTTGAAGGTCCCGTCCTCACTACTGCACTGGTTACGGCATTGTTCTGCATTGTGGTTTTCTCAAACCTCAGCCTTGTTTATAAGAAAAAGGAACATTCACTCAAGGTTATTCCCGCATTGGCAGTCAGAATTATCAGCTTCGCTCTTGCCGTTGCCATACTTGTCGGCGGCTGCGCTTACGGTATTGAAAAATTCCAGCTTCTGACTCTTTATGATGCATATATGTCAGCCTCATCTTACATAGAGGACAATTTTGCTGACCCGAAAAAGGTTGAGCTCACCTTCCCTGAAAAGAAGCGTAACCTTATTTTCATTTATCTTGAATCTATGGAAAACACCTTCTTCTCAAAGGAGCTTGGCGGATACTTTGAAGAAAATCTTATGCCCGATATGGCAAAGCTTATGAAGGAGGGCATCAGCTTCTCTCATAAGGAAAAGGGCTTCGGCGGTATGGCAAAAACCCCCGGCTCAGGCTGGTCTGTGGCAGGTATGGTCAATATGTTCACGGGACTTCCCATGAAGGTACCCGTAAACGGCAATTCTTACGGTCAGCCGGACAACTTCCTTCCCGGAGCAACGGCACTGGGTGATATCCTCGAGGAACAGGGCTATGAGCAGTCAATTATGTTCGGCGCAGAAGCAGCCTTCGGCGGTCTGAACTTCTTTTATCAGTCTCACGGAAATTACAATATCCTCGACTGGCTTGCAGTCAAGGAAAAGGGCTGGCTTCCTAAAAATTATAAGCAGTTCTGGGGCTTCGAGGACGACAAGCTTTACGAGTTTGCAAAGAGGGAAATCACAAGACTTCACAAAACAGGCAAGCCCTTCAACTTTGTAATGGAAACAGCAGACACACACGCTCCCGAAGGATATCTGAGCAAGCACGTTGAGGATAAATTCTGGACAAGGTATGCAAACGTTGTTCATTACAGTCAGGGCGAAGCAGTAAAATTCATCCGTTGGATTCAGAAGCAGCCCTTCTATAAAAACACAACCGTAATTGTCGTCGGTGACCATCTGAGTATGGCAAGTGAATTCTTCAAGGATGTTACCGACTATGAGCGAACAATATTCAACCTCATTCTCAACGCTCCCGAAAAAGTCACAGACATTCCCAAGGAACACACGTTTAACAGAAAATGGGCACCTTTCGATATGTTCCCCACCACCCTTGCAAGTCTCGGTGTTGAAATCGAAGGCAACCGTCTGGGCATAGGCACAAATATGTTCTCAGGTGAACAGACGCTTCTGGAAAGAGACGGCCCGGAAACAGTTGAAGCCGAGCTGAAAAACCGCAGTAACTTCTATAACAACAATATCCTCGTTGACTGGTCAACGGTAGGTAAAAACTGATAACAACACAAAACCCGTAATCACTCTTACCGGAATTATATCTCGGCAAAAGCGATTGCGGGTTCTCTTTTATTCTTTTCGGCTCTGTGCCAACAACAGGCATAGAGCCAAGTCTTTTATTTAAGTATGAACTCAAGTAATACGGGATTATGGTCGGAATAAACAAAGTCGGTCTGAATGTTTTCAACACGGCTTACTTCAATATTGTCAGTCACAAGGAAGCCGTCCACTATAAAGGTGGGATTACCCTTTTCATAAGGGATATCACAGTTTCTGCAGGTGGGAACAAGCTCGTCTCCCGTATAGTCTGTGCACCTAATGATGCATTCGGGCAGGAACTCCTCAGGGAATGGCTGTGCCCAACCGAAATCAACCGTCTGTCCTCCGTTGAGCTTCTGTGTGGAATCGCCCGTAAAATCGTGGTTAAAATCACCGCCGCAAAGGCAGTAATTACCCTTATCGTATTCACCCTTGATGTCTTCAAAAAGCATATTCATCTGTGCAGCTCTGATCTCGTCACTTCCGCCGTAGGCTGAAAGGTGCACGTTGTAAATCACCAGCTCCTTACCGTTTTCGGCAGGCACTCTTGATACGGAATAACATCTGTCAAGGTCGAGGAACTTACTGAAGCTCTCGGAAATGGGAAGACTTCTTCTGAGTGAAGATAAAATATTGAATCTGCTCAGAGTAAGTATACCGCTGTTTGAAGCACCGTGGGGCTGTGTAAACGGATAAGCAAGAAATGCGGAATGATAGTTGACCGCAAAAGCACCGCTGTAATCAGCAAAGCGGGTTTCGAGCATTTCCCTCTGATTTATGTGGTAGCTTCTTGTGGAATCGAAGTCAACCTCCTGGAAAAGTATAAAGTCGGGATTATAGGACTCAGCCTTATCGGCAGCGGCATTTATGCATTTCTTCACGCTTTCCTCACTCTCAGCCCAGGACTGTGTTCCTCCGTCCATAAAGAAGGTGAAATCCTGTGTGTATGCGCCGAAGCCCAGGTTCTGTATAATTGCCGTATAGCTTTTCTCTGTCTGAACACTTTCCGCAGCTCCCGTTGAAGACGGTGTTATCTCTTGTCTGTCCTCAATACGTGAATAGCTCAGCAGCACATAGCCCGCATAGGCTCCCACGACGAGCACAAAAGCAAGAACTATACTCAGCACAGCTTTCAGGATTTTTCGGGTTTTCTTTTTTTCTTTCATAATACTTTCTCCTTCGGTATCCGTGTTATGCAAATTCTATAAGATTTTCTATGGCATCGACCATCACCTTATGTCCGAGATTTGTAGGATGAATTCCGTCAATAGCAAGCTTTTTCGGCTCGATTGTTTTCTGTGCATCGTAAAAAACCTGCTGCAAATCAAGAACAGCGGCATTGTTTTCAAGAGCAATTTCCTTCAGCTCCGCACGGAATTCGTCAAGTATTTTATGGAAGGGTAGCTTTTCCTCTACGGAATCAATCATAAAGGGCATCAGATACAGCACCTGCGTATCGGGAAGCTCCGTTCTTATTCTTCTGTATATTTCACGTATGTGCGGCTCCATAGGTCTCACAAGCGGCGGATACCGATCCGGAACATAATTCTCCCATGCATCGTTGACACCTATAAGCATAATAATGACATCAGGCTTCAGACTGATACAATCTTCCGTGAGTCTGTCATAAACGTGATACGTTCTGTTACTGGCTATGCCTCTGATTTCCACATCAATATCGGGGCTATACTTTTTCAGGCGTTTTTTCAGCTGCAGAGCATATACATTTCTGCCCTTTATGCTTGACATCTTTTTAAAGTTAAATTTAACGTCAGTAATGCTGTCTCCCAGGAACAGCACCCTGCTGTCTTTTTTTATTGTAATTTTTTCCATATAAGCCTCCTTGCCTTTTCTATTACATTTTTCTCAAGGTTATACCTATGATGTGGTTTGATTATAGCATATTTAGGTACAGATAGCAATAAGGGAAGATGCAGAAAAAAACAGAAGGCCTATGCACAAGCATATATACCTTCTGTTATCAGTCTCATTTGTCTTTACTTTTGATAAGCTTTCTTTTAGGAGTAAATCGCACCCTCAGCGCTGTAAACAGATACATTGCGGTTTTAGCGGCAGAATTTTTAGACTTTCCTTCTGTGCGAGGGAAACTTAAAAAAGTGTGAATTATCCTTCCGGATCGAAAACTAAAAAGACGTACATAAGATAATAAAGAAAAACTACTGCTTTGGGGATTTTTTTTATTAAAGCAGTTAAAATACCGGATATGTTCTCTCTTTCGTAATAAACGACATAAAAAAATGAAGCAATTAAAAGTGAATATGCGTGTCCTATAAATCTTACCACATCTGACGAAAAAATGATACAAATAGCAATAGACATAAAAAACATTGCAGACATACAGAACAACACAAATTTTTTTAATCCGCTAATACCATGGCACTTTATAAACTTATTGAAGCAATAAATGACCACAACAACTGTAGGCGAAGAAACAAGAAAAGGCAATACACCCTTTTCAAATGCTGTCATTTTCAAAGTCAGCAGGAACCGCTGAAAAACAAAATATAAAGCACGGTATATCGGAGACTCTATACCATTTATGCCCGCATAATCAACAGTATCGTAATAGGGTTCAGAATACAAACCTGTCGCATAATACCTAGATACACCATCATAGCCTCTGTTGTTAAGGATTTGTGTAAATTCTTCAAAAGTATATACTAGATTTCCCTGCTCATATATAACAAAATATCCACTTAGAAGTATTGACAATACAGTCGTTATTGCAGCAACAACACAAAGATAATATTTCTCAGATTTTTCTTGTATAACCGTTGACTTGTAAATTGTTAGGAGTATTATAAACGGAATATAAACAAATATTCCTCCAAAATTCACCATAATAACCATAAGTGATGATGGTATGATCAACAAATACAACCTTCTGTCTGAAAGAAAAACTACAGATAATATTGTGAAATATATCCAGTAAGAATCCAATGATCCCATTTTATAAACACACATTGGGAACACAGATATTCCTGTCAGAAAAAGTATCGACATACAGAAAAAATTTTTTCTGTCATCATATCCAACCCTTAAAATCAGTTTTTCCAACATAACAAACACAACAAGAACAAATGCAATAAAGATAAATGTGTTATACGAAAAAACAGCCACTCTGCTTGTGTTGTCAAAAAGAAAATTATATATTGCTCCCGGAAGCAGTTTAGAACAGAATCCCATAGAAAAATCCACAAGGAAATACGGATAGCAAACATCAGAAAGTCTCAAGGGATTAAGTGAGGCAGTCACAACATAGTTGTGCGCCAAGAAAAGCAGTGCAAAGAAGATTACATACGAATGCTTATTCTTTTCCGTTGTTCGCATACGGTTAGCCACACCTTTCTTCTTTCAGATATTTTAAAAATTATGCTTTCTGTATTTCAATCGATAATCTCGCACCCATTGTGCACCATACTTTGAAGTATATAACAAAATATGATCTGTATCTGTAAATTCAATTGACCAAAGACTATCTGCCGTCTTTTTTAAAAAATCTAATTGAAAATCCATTCTTTCTTTCTTTATGTTACGTGTTTCTTTCCCGTTCATCACATAATTACAGGATATATGAAAATCACCATTATCTTTTATATTTTCTAAACCTGCGCGATCAACCTCGTTAATCATAATGGCATTCTTTTTCAGTGCGAAATTAGAGGGTGTACAACTATCAACAAGATTGCGATTTCGTATAACATTTTTGGTCGCCTCTGTTTCCTCTTTAGTTTCGCCGGGATACCCGAGAAGAAAAGTGCAATGATTCCACAATCCCACTTCTTTTGCATTCTCAAGAAGAGTCTTACGGTACGAACAATCTATGCCTTTGTTTAAAATTTTCATTACTCTTTCTGATTCCGCCTCGTATCCCCAACAGAAGAAGCGTCCACCGGCATTATACAGGTTCTGCAAAACCTCTTTTGTAAATGATTTTTCCATACGAGCAAAAGAATAGAAATAAATTTCTATTCCTCTGTTAATAATCTCTGTTGCTAACTGATCATAATACTTAGGTGGGACTGCCTCATCCACAAAAATAAAGTGTTTGCAGCCGTATTTGTTTACCAGACTCTGTATCTCATCTGCCGCAGTATTCACGGATTTTATATCGAAACATTGCTGTCCTGTATAAAAATCACAAAAAGTACATTTTGCCCAATAACAGCTTTTTGAAAGTTGCATCGGAATTACAGTATCTGCCGAAAAATACAAATCAAAGTCATAACCGTCGAAGCACGGTGGCGCAAGTGCATCCATATCAAGCAGAGGTGCTGACTCGGTTTCTATAATTTCACCTTCTGAATTCTTAAAAATCAGAGAATATGCGTTTTCCAAAGACACACCGCTTTGCAAAGTTTCAACAAGCCTTACCACTGAAATTTCTCCATCACCAAGTTGTACCGAATCGCAAAACACATCAAAAAATTCGGGCATGTTTTTTATTGCCTCACGTATTTTGAAAATGTAGTTGCCGCCAAGGGTGATGTGTGCATTGGTTCTCTCTTTGAGATACTTGGCAAGTGTCAATCCCGGAACTATCTGGCTAAGGTCAAAAATACTTATCCCTATAACGGAAAATTCCATAAAATCCTCTGGCTGTATTTTTTGATCAAAATACTCAACGAACATATTCAAATCAGGAGAATTCACTTGTAACTTTATGTCGTCATAATTATATGTATATACCGGATTTGCAATAAAATTTTCAAGCATTATCTTACTTGGCATATACGGCAATGAGATTATTCGCAATGCATCCCTCATTACATCCTTTGCCCAAAACAACTGCTCAGGATCATAAAAACGGTCTTTATCTTTAGTAACAGAAACAGCATCTTCGATATTCTCGGCCACCTCTTCAACTTTAATTCCGCTTTCAAGGAATTCTTGATATGCCATTAAACGAAGAATTTTTGTTTGCAATTTGCGAGAATAGGTATCAAAGTATTCTTCGCAATAACCCCCGGTGGAAAACTCCGGAAGAAAATCGTTGTAAAATTTTTCAGCCTTGTTAGCCGCACTAATGACATTTTCTTTATTTAAAATATCGTTAAAAAACTCTATATTCAGATCTCTGGTTTTAGCATCGAACCCTTTGGCCTTGAGTTGACCTACGAGTTGGGCTCCAGAAAGATAGGGGTTCATAGGATACCATTGCGGTGGTATAACAAAAAGTGTTTTCATACTTTCATTCCTTTCCTGTTAACAGTATATCTTCTTTGGACATAAATCTGATATGCAGTGCTACCCTCAAATACGAGAAGGTCTGCTTTGTTGAATTACTTGACTTGCCTTCTTTTCTGGAATAACAGTTTGTCGGTGTTTCCGTAAACTTATAGCCAAGTCTGATGGGCTTCAGAACCATTTCGATCAAAATCGGAAAACCGGTCTCTTCGAATCTGATGGATTTATACAGTTCTGTGGGAGCAATCTGAACCGGAATTGTAAAATCGGTAAGCTTTCTCATATATAGTACAGCCAAAAATTTCTGTGCACAAAAATTCAGAATCTTTCTAAATCTCCCGTATCCGTAAAACCTACACCCCTTCATCCAACGAGACAAGGAGTGGATTGCTTCGGGCTCAAGTTTGGCTTTCTCTATAAGTTGCGGAATTACAGTTAAATCCAAAGCACCGTCAGAAGCGACCAGCATACAATGAGAGCCCCGAGAAATATCAATGGCATCATTTATACATCCCATAAACGGTCTTTTTTGCTGAATTGCGACTATAGGGACTTTATCCTGTTCAGATTCAAGTTCTCTAATAACTTGCATTGTTTCAGGAGTTGCTCTGTCGGCATAGCATATTATTATTTCGCACAAGTCTTCCGCATCACAAAAATCAAGGATCGTTTTTACCGTTTCTCTCAGCGAGTCCGTTTCTGTAACGGCTCCCATCATAATGCTTAACTTCTCAAACTTCAACATTTCCACTTTTAACGATTACTCCGTTTCTAAGTATGTTATTTCATCTCTCGGATTCACCATAAGAGTAGCGCTGTAACGCTTTCCGAACCAAACAAACTCTCTTGCATAATCTGCCCATGAAGAAACTGTTTTTTGTGCCCTTATTCTTAGAACGTTTTTAACTTGCTTCAGCTCTGCCTTTTCTCCTTCTTCAATCGCCTTAAAGTACGGATAAAAATTATACTCAGATCTTACACAAACCTCTTGTGTATCGATTAATCGGACAAGGCTTGTCTGGTATTTATAAAGCTCTTCAAACAGCTTATCTTCAATATCAAATTTTTTCAGGAAGGGCTTTATTTCTTCCTTGAAAACTTCAAAATGGTAAGCAAGCTCCAAAAAAGCTCCTTCCTCAAAATACCATCCGGTTGTTCCGAAAACATCCTTCTGATATGTCCAGTCGGCAGTTTCGACATCGAGCTTACGCTTATACAAATCAAGGAAAAGTGAATGTATATAGCCCCGACATTCATTATAAATATAATCAAACAGCATACTGTAAAAAACAAAATACGGCACACTTTTTTCTTTGTTAAGATAAACAGCAAAATATCTTGTAACACCCAGATGATGGAAGGTTTGCAAAACAACCGAAAACATATAGGCTTTTACCCAGTCTTCCTTGGGCATAGTTTTTGTTCCGGTAATAATATCCATATATTCCTGCACTCCGCTGTAGTCAGGATTGTAATGTATACCGAAACTGGGTATTCTGGACACCTCTATACCATATTTTTCTCTGTATTCAGGCTCACCCATCGGAGAATTGTCATATACCTGACACTCATATACAGTCATGGAATTGCTCTGACCGAATTCAAGCAAATCACATATTCCTTTACAGAAGCTTTCATAAGTCTCTCCCGGCAATCCCAGAATCAGCCCTGTATATGTGGGAATGCCTGCTTCACTGTAACGTGAATACAAGTCAGAAAAGTGCTCCAGAGTAAGATTTCTTCTGCCGATATTTTCCAATGTCTGCGAGTCAAGCGTCTGGTAAGCCAGTGTGACACCCTTATCAATGTGATTGCTGTTAAGAATATATCCTGCTTCAAACACGGTGTCATCACTATCCTTGGCATAACAGGGCTTGAAAACCTCGGGATACCCATATTTTTTGTTCTGCTCGACCACATATCGGGCTATGTCTACGTCTCTTTCAAGAATACCGAAGTTTGCATCAGCACAATAACAATACCTGATTTTATTTTTCGCAATCCACTCAATTTCCGATTTGATTTTACTAATCGGAAACTGCCTTATCCTGTGTGTAAAGCACCACTCGCAATAAGAGCAGGTGTATGGACAACCCCTGTTTGTCTCCAATGTAGCGTGAAATTCAACGTCGGGATATTCCCTGAAGAAGTGCTCAAATATTCCCTCCGTGTACGGAGAAGGGTATTCAGATATATCGGCAGGGTGATATTTATGGGTTGTCACATTTCCGTTCCCTGTCCGATATGACAAATTGGGAACAAGAGATAAATCCGTCCCGTCGGCCAATGCTTTCAGAAATGCAGCAACGGCCTCTTCACCTTCGTTGTGCACAAGATAGTCAACAAAATCATATTTATCAAGAAAAGAAGAATCACCCGGCACACTATGTCCGCCAAAAACAATCTTAACATCAGGATAAGCCTTTTTGAGTTCGGTAGCCAGCTTCTTGTTATACTCCAGATTCCAGACAAAATTAGTAAAACCGACCAGATACGGATTGTCGATGCGTTTTAAAATATCGGGGATTTTTTCCCTCATACCGATAACATCTGCAATTTCATAGTTTTTAAGAATATCTGCGTCCTTCTTTAAAAAGGCGGCTATACAACCTGCAGAATACGGCAAAAAGCAAGGAGAGGAATAAGAGAGCGCAACCTGAATCAAATAAATCTTTTTCTTCATATTATTCCCCCCCTTATTTTTCAGATATATCGTCCTTGTAACTTGCCCACCCTATTCTTTCGTACCAAATAACATATTTCGCAAAATCAGGCCAATTGTTATGAAGCTTGCTGTCTCTCAAAACGAGTGTATGCTCCCTACGTACCAAGGGATGCCATTTATTTACATAGATGTCCGTTACATAGCTATGCACATCATAGTTTAACGAAATCTCTTTTACACTCTCACAAGGTCTTCTTATCACTGCCTTCTGATATTCAAGCAAATCATCGAAAACAGCTTCGCTTATTTTATAATTCCTCAGATAAGGAATAAATTCTTCATAAACCCTATCGAACTGAGCTAGAAAATTAAGTACCGCATACTCATGTTCTTCCCAAAGAACTTCTCCGGTGTAAGAAAACATCATTCTTTCATTATTTCCACCCCGAGACAGTTTTTCAACTTTTTCCTTAATGTCGAAATATATGCCGGAAACAAATAAATTGGGGTTATCTTCAAAATAATCAATTATCTTATCGTAAAAGGTCTCAAACGGTATTCCGTATTCATGGAACAGGTACAATGCAAAAACTCGCAGAAATCCGTTACCGTGCAACGCCTTGACAATATGGCTGAACACAGAGGCTCTTACCCACATATCACGGCTCATAGTATTTGTCTCAACAATTATACGATTATACTCCGCTACATCGAATGAAGCATTGTTAAAATGTGGTCTCAAAATTTCTACACGAACCGTCTTAATCCCGTGCTTCTCGACAAAATCCTTCTGCCCCATAACGGCATTTGGAAGCAGCATACAGTTATAAACCTCAAATACAAAGTGCTGGCCTATTTCAAAAAGCTTTCCTATACCCTGAATAAAGCTTTCATAGGTTTCTCCGGGCAAACCAAGTATAAGCTCTGAGTATGTTTTCATACCCTCTTTGTTATATGCTTCAAGTAAATTTTTATAAAAATCTAAAGAAGAATTTGTTCTTCCTATGTTTTTAAGCACAACAGGCGATAAACTCTGGAATGACAAAGTAGCACCCACTCTGTCAAATTCGCATTCTTTGAATTTTTTGACAATAGCAAAAACATTCTCGAACTTGTTTTTTGCATAGTTCATTCGCATTCTTTCCGGATATCCTGTTTCTTTCTTTGCTTTAACAAGTTCATCAGCAATTTCCAAATCTCGATCAAACAAGCCAAAATTAGCATCGGCTCCCCAAACAAAAGCGATTTTATGCTCACACATCCAGCGTATTTCTGCTTTTATTCTGTCAAAGGGAAACAGTCTGGTTTTTGCTTTAAGTAATCCCCAGTCACAGTAAGCACACTGATTGGGGCAACCTCGACTTGTTTCAAGTATTGCATTAAATGTTATTTCGGGATGTGAGGCGACAATGTTGTCAAACCAACCTCCCAGATATGGGGACGGATAGTCAAGAGTGGTCTGCAGAACGGTTGCTGTTCTTATAAAATTTCCTGCCTCTGTTCTGAATGAAACATTATTAACTCTCGCAAAATCTCTACCGAGAGCATATGTCTCCAACAGCTCCCTGATAGTATCCTCGCCTTCACCGTGACAAAGAACATCTATAAACGGACATTCTTCAAGCAAATCAAAGCTATCGGGAACATCGTGTCCACCAAATACAATAAGACATTCGGGGTATTTTTTCTTCACAGCTTCAGCAAGACACTTGTTATATTCAGTGCTCCAACAATAACTGGAAAATCCTACAAACGACGGATTTTCCATTCGTTCTGCAACCTCTTCTATATTTTCGCGCAAAAATATAAATTCTTTGAAAGCGAAATGTGATTTTACCACATCACTTTGAAAAGCTGAAGCCACTAAAATACCTGCAGTATATGGCAAATAGGCGTTCTGTGCTTCTGAGGATGCAGAAACATCCACCTGAACAAAATATACATTTTTCTTCTTCATTTTCCACTCACCTCTTTTTCCACTTGTACTTCTTTTATATAAGTGCTTCTACCATTTTTTCTTCCGTACCATGCAATAACTTTTGAAAACTCTTCCCAATTTTCAAACATTTCACCGTTGGCAGAAACGGTTTCCTCTGAGCATTCAAGCTCCTGCTTTTTCCCTTCTATAATACCAACAAAATACTCAGTAAAATTATATCGAACATTAAATCTGCAATTCTGTTCATACGGATGTTTCATAATCCTTCGCTGAAATTTCATCATTTCTGCAAAAACTTCATAATCAATGTTGAAATTTCTAAGAAAAGGTATGATTTCACTGTAAAAGTCATCCAACTCATAAACAATACAGAGATAAGCATACTCCTCAAAGGGCCACTGTACCTTACCGAATCTTTCGTCGCAACAGCTGAGCGTCCCTTTTTCCTGAAGAACATCATCAAGATAAGAATCAATTCTGTCAAACACCCTTCCTCCTACGGTATCGGGGTTTGAGAGAAAAAACTCAAGAAGGGATGTGTAGAAAGCCTTATACGAGCAAATGCCCTCATTATAGAGATAAAGGGCAAAAAACTGCAGAAGCCCCATATGATGAAATGCCTGGACGGTATAAGAAAACAAATTCATCTTCTTCCACTCGTCGGTGTTCATAGAATAGGTTGAGGTCACAACCTGAGACCACTCCTGAATATCATCGTCGTCATCAGGCTCACGATGCGGTTGATTCAAAGGAATGCGTGAAGTTTTTATCCCATATTTTTCAACATAGTCCTCCTGACCCATTATAGAGCAAGGCAACCATTCGCAGTTGTGTATATATATGGAGTTGTGCTGACCGAGAACAAGGAGTCGGTCTATACCGTCAACTATACTCTCGTAGGTTTCTCCGGGGAGTCCGAGAATAAGCTCGGTATATGTAGATACCCCTGCCTCATTATAAAGAGCCATTAACTCAGAATAGTAATCGATGCTGATATTCTCTCTGCATATATTTTTCAGAACAGCCTCGCTCATTGACTGAAAAGAAAGAGTAATCCCTCTGTTCATATCCGCTCTCTCAAGGTTCATTCCTATATCAAAAACACGTTTACTGCTGTTTTTTGCATAAGATGTCTGAAATCTAACGGGATATCCTGTCTTTTTCTTTGCTTTAACAACTTTGTCGGCTATTTCCTCATCACGGGGAAACATACCGAAATTGGAATCTGCCGAACCTAATACACAGATCTTATTTTTCATAACCCAGTCAATTTCACCAAAAATGCGCTCAATGGGAAACTTTCGGATTTTCGATTTCATATTACTCCAGTCACAGTAAGCGCAGGAATTGGGACATCCTCTTGAGGTTTCGATAAGAGCCATAAATTCCGTATCGGGATTTTCTTCGATGATCTTATCAAAATAACCCTCGAGGTACGGCGACGGGAAATTGCATTCAGATGAAATTTCCTCAGGATTTGTAATAATGCCTTTTTCGGTTCTCACAGATATACCCGGTATTTTTTCAATGTTCTCAAGCCCTGTTATACCTCGCATAAGCTTGCGGAAAATTATTTCGCCCTCACCGTGAAGAAGATAATCAATATACGGACATTCTTCAAGCATACCCCCTCCGGGAGCCACGTGGTGTCCGCCGAAAATTATTACGCATTCGGGATACTTTTCCTTTATCAGCCTTGCCAATGTCTTGTTGTAATTGCAGTTCCATATATACGTGGAGAATGCTGCAACGGCAGGCTCCTCAATCTGAGCCATCACTTTATCCGGACTTTCTCTGAGGAAAAAAATTCTTTCAAGCTCAAAGCTCTCCGCCACATCCACGTCAGCGAAAGCATATGCCGCAAGCTGTCCTGCAGTATAGGGTATGTGGGCAGATTTGCCGTAAGGATAATTCACCTGAAAGAAATAAAGCTTCTTTTTCATCAGCCCACACCTCCTGAAAATAATCATACTAACTGACACTACATTATAACATTTCGCATATACTAAGTCAACCGAAAATCCATTAAGAACTTTTTAATCGGGTTGAAAATCTTATTTTTTCGTGTTAATATACTCATCAGACAGATGTCTGCTGCCGGTCCGGAAGCTGATTAACCAATATCGGAGAAATATAAATATGATTAAACGCATCATCAGTCTGTTAAAAAAGAATACGGAGTTCATTCTCTACGCCTTTTTCGGAGTAATTACTGCCCTTATAAGCTTTTCGGTGTTTTACCTCTGCAATATGCTGTTCGGCAACGACTTTTATCTTCTGAACAATACAGTTGCTTGGTTTTGTGCCGTCACCTTTGCCTGCTTCACAAACAAATTTTTTGTATTCAAATCCGAAAGCCTCGAGCCAAAGGTTATAATAAGGGAGATTGTTGTTTTTTATTCATCAAGAATTATGACCCTCGCCATCGAGGAAATCGGTCTGTGGGTTCTTGTTGAGGGTCTGAATATGAAGCAGCTTTGCTTTGTCATATTTACATTTGAAATCACGGGACATCTGATTTCAAAGGGTATAGTGGGAATAATATCTGTGACCATCAACTATCTGTTCAGCAAATTTATAACATTTGCAAAGAAAAGCAAAAATACAGACTCCTGAAAACCAAAAATAAGACCCTGCTGTAAAAGAACGCCAAGTGCGTGTTTACAGTAGGGTCTTTCTCACTTTTCCGGCATGGGCCTGTGCTTGGCCGTGTAATCAATTACATCAATTCTTATTATTCCTACGACAGATGCCAGCTTTTCATTGAATTCAAAATGCTTATCCGTCTGTGTTTTCATAAGAATTGAAAGTGCCTTCTGCTTTTCCGAAACATCCTCAATAATATGAGCAATGCCTCTGCCCATAAGTGATGAATAGCTGATTCCGTAACGGCAGGCAACATCACCCTCAAAAGGCACCAGATCACATTCCATTTCGAAGCATACCTTGGGATTTTTCCTTATAAGGTCATACTTTCTGCCCCTGAGTGCTCCGTGGAGCCAGATTGTAAGCTTGTCATCCTCAAAGGTGTATCCGTAATTCATCGGCACGATATATGGCTCGTCACCGTCAACCAGTCCCAGATGCATAACCTTCGCCTTGTCAAGAATTTCTAAAATTTTATCCCTGTCCGTAACAAGTCTTTCACGTCTTGTAAGTCCGTTCATAATATCCTCTCCTTGAAAATACTGCTTTTAAGTATTATATCACATCAAAGTCCCTGACGCAATATCTCCCTATAACTATACCTGCGCAGGTATAATTATAGGGAGATAGTTTTATTCATTTTCGGACGTACTGCTCCGTTTCTGCTTTAATCCACGGGGTGAAATTAACCGCAAGCAAAAACATCTCTATAAGTGCAAGGGGTATCATTTCCATTAAGGCGCTCTTTCCCACAAAAGCAAATATCAAAACAAAGGAAGCAAGTATCAGAAAGGTGCATACGGTGAGAAGGTCAAATTTCGGGTGCTTCCTTCTGTTTATAATAAAGAACAAAGCAACCGAAGCCACCGTAAATGCAATAAAGCAGCCTGTGGCTATCCAATGAGTAAGTCTTTTCGGATTCCAGTCCTCTATGCTGTGTCCCAGAGTCAAAGCTACAAGTGCCATACTTGCAACTCCGAGAGCCCCCAGCACCGTCAGAAATCTGCTTTTCATTGCAAATCTTCCGTACATATACTGCGTATTGATAAATATTCCTCCTGAGGTGAGTGCTCCCCAGAGCCAGAAGTAAAGCTTTCTGTTTTCACAGAGAAGCGAAAGTGTCCCTGTTTCGGATGCAGGGTTGTTTCCCCACATAAACGGCAATACCAGTCCGTAAACAAGAGCACAGAATAAAACGATTATGCAAATGCCCTTATCGAGCTTTTTGCAGGATTTCAAAGTGCTTTCCCTCCTGTTATTTTTCGTTTTTGTAATTTTATACCGAAAACGGATTTCTGTCAATGATTACGAAGACAAAGAATCTGCCGGCTTGTGCCGGCAAGAGAAATCAATGCTATTTCAAAATTTAATTTTATGCTCTGCAATCCACCTTGTGCTCCAGCGATCATACTCACCGTCGCAATTCGGATAATTGTCAACCGTTTCTGTGTGTCCGAAGCTTATTACAAAGGCACCGTCCTTCATTTCAAACCTGAATTCAAGGTATTTCTCCCCGGTTTCATCAAAGGAAGCAATCGGATTATTGCCGTAATCATACAGATTTACCCCACCCCTATCAGAGATTTCCGCCTTATATCCCTTGCAGGAGAATTTATTCAGGATTTCCCCCGACAGCTTAATCTCGTACTCACAGGGTTCAATAATAAGGCGCACCCTTTCTTCTTCGCCGAATACGGCCGGGCTGTCCGTTGCGTCCGGATAGTAATTGCCACCCTTGAAGGAATAGATATATTCTTTCATAAAACTCCCTCCCTTTTCGCTTGTATTATACACCATAATCAAGAAATTTTCAATGTACGGAAAAGGATTTTCTGCTTCCGATTGAAATGTTTATACTAATTTGTTATAATCAATACAAATTAACTATGAGGAGTGTTGAAATGAAAAAGAGTATCACACGTATTACGGCATTATTGCTATCACTTATTATCCTTACCGGCGGCTTACCGATAAGCATTTCAGCCACATCAGCTGCTAATGTAGCTGAATTATGGATCGACGGTGAGCTTGAGTCAGCTTCGGCAGACAGCTTTGAGGATTTATGGGTAAAGGCAGTAAAACTGGCTCCCCTGAAAACAGATAAAAATAAAAAACCTACCGTTGTTTTCAAGCTTCTCGCGGATTGGAAGGCAGATTCAGGCTCCTTCGGCGACGGCATAGGCTTCAAAAACGGTGCTCTCGCAGTTCCTGCAAACAGAATTATTACCCTAGACCTTAACGGGCATGTTCTGAACAGAGGTCTTACCAAAGCAGTTTCGGGCGGTACGGTACTTTACATCTGTAAGGGTGCGAATCTCACCGTGACCGACAGCGCCGGCGATAAGATTAACAAGGGAACTCTTTCCAACGGAATCTGGATTCCCGACAAAAACGGAAGCACAGAAATAAAGGGCGGTGTCATCACGGGCGGTCGCAACCTCTTAGACGGTGGCGGTATCTATATGGAAGAGCAGACTACAGTAACTCTCGAAAGCGGTACGGTTGCCGGCAATACTGCAAACGACGGCGGCGGTGTACAGATTGAAGGAAGCACATCTAAGCTTCAGATGAGTGAAACCGCTTTTATATCATATAACAGAGCAGACGGCCTTACATACGGTGGCGGCGGTATCTGTACAGACGGTACAGGCGTAACAATCGCAGGCGGCAATGTGACCTGCAACAAAGCCAAATACGGCGGCGGTATATACTGCTACGAAGACAGTGTGAGTATTATCGGCGTTAAGATAAAAGACAACTCTGCCACAGGAGACGGTGGCGGTATTTATCCTCAGGGATCAGGTGTTTCCGTTTCAAGCTGCGAGCTTACGGATAATACCGCAGGCGGAAACGGCGGTGCAATTTTTGTTTATACAACAGACACATCCCTTGCTGACAGCACAGTTATGCACAATTCTGCAAAGGATAAAGGCGACGGCATCTACGTTACCACTGACTGCGATTTATCAATATCAGGAAAAATGACAATCAAAGATAACGGTGATGAAAACCTTTATCTTGAGGGCAACGATGACCTTTATGCAGGCTCTCTTTCAAGAGGCTCTGAGGTATATATCAGTATTTCAGGAGATTTTTCTGAATTTACAGGTCTTAATAAGCCTTTTGTTTCTTCAACCGCAGACACAAAGGCAGAATACTTTTTCAGCGATACAGACGGCTACTACGCAGTCCGTCAGAACGACCCTGCTCTTGACAACTATCGTTATCTCTATTTTGAAAAGGGTCAGCGTCCGCAGATTGACAGTCAGGTTATAAAATCCTCATCTGTCAATACCTCTTACGGTACATATGAGGGCGACAACGGTACCTACGGTCTTTACAAGGGTAATTTCGAGTATGCTTCCGTTCTTGATTCCGAAAACAACTACGCACCTGTTTTCTACTATTCTGACGGATACTTTGATTCGGACCCCAAAAAGTATAACAGCCACCTTGCAACAATGTCTCTTAGCATTGCTATGTCGGCATTTGCTAAAAACACAACCGATAAGGACAGATATTTCAATCAGTTCGGAAACGTAAAACAGTTACTTGCAGATATAGGCTGCAATGACGAGGACATATATATAAATGATGACTACACCAAAAAGCCCGCATACTTCGGTGAAGACGGTGACCGTCTGAGCACTATCGGTGTGATTATTGCAAACAAGAAGATAAAGATTGCAGATAAAGAATACACCCTCATTCCTCTTGCGGTACGAGGTGCAGGCTACGAAATTGAGTGGGGAAGCAATGCTACGGTTGGTGCCTCAGGAGAATCACAGGGCTTTGCCGATGCGGCAACTCAGGCATTTGCACAGGTTGAGCAGTACATAAAGGATTACGGACTTGAGGACGAAGTGCAGAACGGTAACGTCAAATTCTGGCTTATGGGATATTCCCGTGCCAGCGTAACTGCCAACATTACAGCAAAAAGACTTGTTGACAAGTACGGACAGAACAATGATGTTTACGGATACTGCTTTGAGGTTCCCCAGGGTGGCAGTAATGAGGCTGCGCTCAAGGAGGAATGGACAGATAACGGTGAATACCACAGCATACACAACATCATCAACAAGGCTGACTTTGTTACTATGCTTATGCCCACGGAAATGGGAATAAAGCGTTACGGCGTTGACCATTATGTTCCCGGTAACCCTGAGCTGTTCAACACACCCGAAAGCAAAACCGAAGAATATAACGGCGGCAAGGTAACCACTGCCTCAGATAACAGCTACAAGGGCTACGAGGTTTCACACGATCCCGAAAGCCTCTACTATAAACAGCGTCAGCTTATGCTCAGTCAGCTTCAGGCAGTAAACCCCGATCTTCAGTTTGAGGATTATTTCCACTACGCTACCATAAACTATATCGGCTATGTGGTAGGTTTTCAGGATCTCCTTGGCGAAATCAAATCAAAGGGAAGCACTCCCGATGAATTTGTGCTCGATTTCTACGGAAAGCTTCAGGAATGGGCTCTTTGTAATGATGAGGTTTCGGACTACCGTGAGTATTTCACAAGCTATAAGCCCTGGTCAGCTGATTCATGGGGTGCCGACAAGCCCTCAGACCTGGGATACTTCGAAAGTGAAATGACGGTTGAGGATGCCGTTGTTGTTGTGATAAAGATGATTTTCGGCAAAAGCAGCGAGGATGCAGATGCAATTATCAATATCCTTCTTGAAAGTGCTCTGGGCATCAGCGCAGTTGACTTTAACAATATAAGTCTTCTTGAGGTATATGCATCCTATCTTCGTGACTGGCACAACAGAACGAGGGCAGAAAAGGTTGAAATGGGTAACAAGCTGATTGAGGCTCTGCTTGCGGAACGCTATCCCGGTGCAGATACGGTTTACGACTATCTTACCGACGAGGAGGAAAAGGAGCTTCTGGAGGCACTTCCTGTTGTGCTTGACCTGGCACTTACCTTCGCCGCAAAGGATTACAACACCACAACCCTTGACAGCAGTCAGGTTTATCTGGGCACCTTTGCGTATAATATGGATACACTCATTTCTGCACACTATCCCGAAATCAATCTTGCGTGGCTTCGCAGCTATGACAGCTTCTTTGAAAAAGATACAACCGCATACACAATCGAAGCGGACTCAGCACAGGCTCCCGAAGGCACATTAACTGCCGACGGTGTGCTTACTATTTCTGCAGCACCGGGCAGTGCGATTTACTATTCGGACGATAACGGAGAAACCTACAAGCTCTACCGCAGAGCCTTTACAATGGACAATAATGCCGGGCAGATAAAGGCCTATGCCGTTTCCTACGGTGTAAAAAGCAGCGAGACGCTGATTGAAAAGCAGACAGCGCAGTCTCCCGAAGACACTACCGCAAATCAGGGTGGAGAGAATAACGAGGGTGGCTCTGGCAATGCCGCGAAATACATCATTCCTTCCGTTGCCACGGTAACAATCGCCGGGGCGGCTCTGGCAGCAGTATTCTTGCTCAAAAAGCGCAAGGAAGGGTAAAATGACAGTTTATTTTTAAGATACAGCGACCCACCCCACCGAATTCGGTGGGGTGGGTTTATTTTCACTTCTTTTTTCTGTATCTCACCATGGCAACAATAATTGAAGCGATTGCAATTACGGAGCCCAAAGTTGCGCCGTATGCCTGAGAAATAAAGTTATACACAAGCCAGAAGGGCGCTCCCAGAAGCCCCAGCTTACGGATATTCTGTTCATCGGTGCACCACATACTGCCTGCCTGCAAAAGAGTTCCTGCAACAGGCAGAAGCTCGATCCATTGGTGCTGAAGAAAGGCTGAGATAACGCCTACAACGGCAATCAGAAGCATATTTGACCATACAAGCAGCTTGGTATGCGCCCTGAAAGCGGGAGAATTCTTCTTTGCTGCCAAGAAGGAGGAAACCGTAGACAAAAAATCCATAATTGCTCCCGAAAAAGCACCCAACAGTATATACTGAAGAACATACAGAGCATTGGAAACACAGGTGACCCGAACTATATCTTTGCGCTTTTTAAGCTGATAGCTCAAAAGATACAGAGCCACGCCTGCAATTCCGATAATCTGCGAAGCAATAAGCATTTCCTCATCCCCTTTTCTGTAAAATCCGCTGTATATTTTACATTATTAATGACGGTTTGTAAAGTGGGAGGATATGCAAACTCCCCACCGATTGCTCGGTGGGGAAAAACTATCTTGCCTGTCAGATTAATTCAGTTAAGAATTATCCCTTGATTGCTGCCTGTATTACCGTTCACGAAACGCACCAATCAGAAATTGTCAAAATATATTGCATTTGCTACGATAAAGTGATAAAATATATTTGCCAAACTAAGTTAATAGTAAAATCAGGAGCATTTTATTCTATGGGGTATTATACCCTTTTTTGTCATTTTGCTATGAATTTGATAAAAATGCAAATTCCATCAGCATAATGGCAGAAATGCTCTTATATTGACTTAGTTTGGCGACTATCGGAGTTTGCGTTTTTTGTGCGGCTACTTCGGTAGCCGCATTTTTTGTTTTTAGGAGGTTGTTAAATGGCACAGATTGCCGAAATAATCAAGTATGAAGGCGACAACAGTACCTTCATATGGAAGCATCCGTGCGAGGATTTTAACACGACCACTCAGTTGATCGTGCACGAAAGTCAGGAAGCCATATTCTTTATGAATGGACAAGTTCTTGATTTATTCGGTCCCGGACGGCACACACTTGAAACTCAAAACATCCCGCTACTCAGGAAGTTTATCAACATTCCTACCGGTGGCGAAACACCTTTCCACTGCGAAGTTTATTTTATCAATAAAACTGAGCAGATGGCGATTAAATGGGGTACGGACAGTAAAGTTCAGTATGTTGAGCCTACATATAAGTTCCCATTATCAATCGGTGCATCCGGTGAAATGGCGCTTAGCGTGGAGGATTCCCGAAAACTGCTTGTAAAACTTGTTGGCACCGAACGTGTTCTTGATAGAAATCAACTTACTACATTCTTCCGTGCTTTCTTGATGACAAGGGTTAAAACCTACATTGCACAAGAGATGAAGGCAAGTGCCATCAATATCTTTGAGATTGATGAAAGTCTTGAAGTTTTCTCTAAAGGTATTCAGTCACGTTTGCTTGGTGATTTTGAAGAATACGGCGTAACGCTAAACCGCTTTTTTGTAACCACTATCGTAAAGCCCGATGGCGATCCTCAATACGAAAAATTCAAAGAACTTCATTTCCGTCAGTATGCAGATATTGCGGAAGCAAAGTTAAAGCAGCAAACCGATGTGATTTATGCTCAGACTGAGGCGCAAAAGACTGTGATCGAATCGCAGGCATTGGCGCAGAAACGAGCTACCGAAGGTTACACATATCAGCAAGAACGTGGCTTTGATGTTGCTGAGCACGCCGCTCAAAATGAGGGCGTAGGCGAATTCACCAATATGGGTATCGGTCTCGGCGTTATGTCAGGTATCGGCGGAACTGTTGGTGGTATGGTCGGCGGTGCTGTAAATAATGCATTTGCGGAGATTGGTACCGAGCCACAAACAGTTAGTAATGCCTTCTGCGATAATTGTGGTGCAAAACTAACACCCGGCGCTGCCTTCTGTGATGAGTGTGGAACACCTCAGTCATCACCAGATACTTGTAGCAACTGTGGTTTTAAGTTTATTAAACCCGGTAAATTCTGTCCGAAATGCGGCAGTAAAAGGGAGGGTTGATAAATGAAGAAAAATAAGGGTATGGCTTATGCCGTATTAGCAATAGCTTTTGTGCTTTTTAATGTAATCGCTTTTGCAATACCAACAGCAAAAACCGCAACATTTTGGATTGCTTATGCGTTTTCCGTAGTTGCATTCGCTTTGCAAATCGTCATTTGGAAATTTGCGTTTAAAGGTACAGATACTTTAAAGAGCAAATTCCTTGGCATTCCGTTAATATCGGTTGGTATTACATATTTAATCATTCAGATTATCGCATTTGCAATATTTATGGCGCTGCCATTAACGGCAAGTTGGATTGCCATTGTGGTGTGTGCATTGATACTTGGCATTTCCGCAATCTGTTTGATTGGAACGGAAACCGGTAGAGAGGAAATCAAACGTGTTGAAGAAAAGGTAGAAAAGAAAGTTTTCTATATCAAAGCACTTCAGGTCGACATTGAAATGTTGGCGAGTACCGAAACGGATTCCGATACCAAAGCGGCGCTAACTAAACTTGCTGAGAAAATCCGATTTAGTGATCCGATGAGCAATGATGTTCTTACAGATCTTGAAGCAGAAATTACTGATAAAGTCAATGAACTCAAAACCGTAGAAAATAAAGCGGAAATTATCACTGTCCTTGATTCGCTTATTACCGAGCGGAATAAAAAAGCAAAATTATTAAAATAAAATTGGAGGATTCGAAAATGAAACAATTAACGTGTGAAATGTGTGGTAGTACAGACTTGATGAAACAGGATGGTGTGTTTGTATGTCAATCCTGTGGAATGAAGTATTCTGTTGAAGAAGCGAAGAAAATGATGGTCGAAGGCGTCGTTAAAATTGACGTCTCCGAGGAGTTAAAAAATTTATACGTTCTTGCACGACGTGCAAAAGATGAAGGTAATACTGAAAACGCTCAAAAGTATTATGAAATGATTGTATTAAAGGATCCTTCTTCGTGGGAAGCTACATTTTACTCAGTATATTATAAATCCATGAATTGTCGAATTGCTGAAATTAAAACAGCGGCGGATAATGTTAATACGGTTGTTACTACATCATTAAAACTAATTCATGACAATCTTGAAACTGCCCAAGAAAAATGTGCTGCGATAACAGAGATATCAGAAAAGGCGTTTGGTATATCCAAAATGTTTATAGATGCCAGCAAGAGACATCATAATGATATAGATGCCTCCATTAGAAGCCAATACGCTTTTGAAGCTGTGGACAGAATGGTGGCAGCTGAATTTATAGTTGATAACAACTGCAACCAGCTTGTTAATTTGTTCTTAAATGATGCGGATGTTTTTCCTGCGGCATGTGTTCCTGTATTAAAATCAAGAATAAATAAGGGTGCTGTGAAACCTGCGTTTGTTGAAGCGATAAAAAAATATGAACCCGATTATATGCCGCCCAAAAAAGAAGAGCCCGTTAATAATTCTCCCGCACCTCAGTCAGCCAGTTCAAGTTCAGGCGGTTGTTATGTAGCTACTGCTGTTTATGGCTCTTATGATTGTCCGCAGGTTTGGACTCTACGTCGCTTCCGTGACTATACTCTTGCAGAAACTTGGTATGGCAGGGCATTCATTCGCACCTATTATGCAATCAGCCCCACACTGGTAAAGTGGTTCGGACATACTGAGTGGTTCAAGAAAATGTGGAAAGGCAAGCTCGACCGAATGGTTGCCAATCTGAATGCTGAAGGTGTAGAGGATACGCCCTATGAAGATAAACCTTGGTGATAAAGTGCTCCCAAATTGAAAAATTCATAAAAATATGGTATAATAAGGTGGCTTAGGTTGCCTTTATTTATTGCCACAAAGAGGTTATTGTATGGATAAAATATTAGAATTACTTGAAAAATACCATTGCCACCTAAGACGTGGTACACAGAGTATGGCAGATTTTCTTGATAGCAATTTTCAAGATTACATCAATGATGTACGACAGTCCATTGCTGTTGAAGATAATCCCCTTGTTGGAAACGAAATGTGCAAAATGATTGCTGATTGTATTGATGAAATCAGCACTAACGCTTCCTCCATTGTAGATGTTTTAAGATTATACGGCAACGGAAAAATCGTAGAAGCATCCATTAAGGCTTTCAATGTATTTGATATTATGAAACCGCAACTTATGCAGCGCTATTCTGGGGCATATCATATAGATGTGTACTACCGAATCAGAGGAATCGGAGGAACTCCGTTTCCTCTTGAAAGAAAAGAATTATTCCATATACCGTATAGCAAAAACTATTTGATAGGTACTGAACGTTATAGTATGCCCGGTCACCCATGTCTGTATTTAGCATCACAAGCAGAACTTGCATGGCATGAATGCGGAAAGCCCGAAACATTTGCCATTGCGAAATTTAGCATCCCACAGGAAGAAGAAAACTGCCTTAAATTCATTGATTTTTCTGAAAAGCTAATGCCACTAAAGCATAGTTTTTTCTGTTGGTTTCACAACGAGAATGACAAGGAAGCAGTTCGCAAATATTTATTAAAATATATTTATACTTATCCGCTGAGAGCCGCTTGTTCAGTTGTAGTCCAACATCATGGGGCGAGATTTATTGAAGAATATATAATACCTCAACTTTTATTACAATGGGTACGCAACGATGAGGACTTTGATGGTATTCGCTATGAATCATGTTCGGAGTCTGATGAAGTAAAATCCTATGGCGGACACAATATTGTCTTGATGACAAAGCTGTTTGATGCTGATGGTTACGATGTAAAGTTACGAGAGTGTATTAAAATCGGAGTCCCCGAAAAGTTTGACATTAACGACCTAAAATGTGATGAGCGTTTGGTTGATCTGTTGGACGGAAAGGAATTAACATCTGATCCGTTTTTGTGGGGAATGGAAAGTATCTCTGATGACTATCAACCGATCTAACGCTTCTGAAAAAATCCCTTTGGAACAAAGGGCGCACTTCTATACAGGGGCAAGCCCTGTATGTGTGCTCTGCGAGGCTAACAGCCCGGACTTCAATCGTCCGGGCTGTTTTGCGTCACTCCGTTCCGAACAAGGGGCTGCAAATTATCGGGTGTTATGAAAAAATTTTTATGGTACGCTTTTTAAGCATTTTTTATCGGAATACCTTCCGTGTTTTTTGCACTTTATCGGATAGATTTTCCCTGAACGATGATTTGTTCAAAGAAAAATTTCTATTGACTGAACAGAAATACCGATAAAAAAGACCAACTGAAAAACAGTTAGTCTTAAAGTTCGGTTATTCTTTTCAGCAATGTTTTATCACCCGGCAGTACAGATTCGAAAAAATATCTGCAGATAATGCGGCTCGGTGTTATGAGCTGAGGGCAGATGTGAGCTTCTCCGTCATCAAGCAACAGACAGTTATCTTCATAACAGTTACAACACTCCGTTTTAATCAGCGTTGATACTTTCTCGAATAGCTGCGAGTTAAGTTTTAATTTTTGCATGAGGATTGCCTCCTTTCGTTTGAATTTTTGATATAAAAATACACCCGTCAGAATCTGACGAGTGCTATGTAAAAAATAGTAAAGCTGAAAAATGTGACGCAGTATTCATATACCGGAATTCTGCATTTGTGGG